>NZ_CP146232.1:2104166-2725833 GCF_037040815.1 Pararoseomonas sp. SCSIO 73927 | reverse complement strand
GGTGCGGAGGTCCAGGAAGCGCATGGCGTCCAGCTGTGCCTGCCCGACGTAGAGGGCGTTCCCGATCTTGGTGCTCGGGTAGTAGCCGTGGATCGACTTGCCCAGGCCGGTCTGCAGGTTCTTCAGGACCTCGGGCGTCGTGGGCAGGACAAGGCTGGGGGCTTCGACGGCGTCGAATCCTTTCGGGAAGGAGGGAAGGGAGCGCATGGAAGGAGCCTTCTGGTCAGGGTCGCGAGCAGGGAGCGGAGGAGCGTCACGAGGCGACGCGATATGTCCCCGCCCTCGGCACCGGCCGGGCGCTCGGCCTCCTTCAGCAAGCGAGTGAGACCCGGCCTCCGCGGCGTGATCGGCGAGCGGTAGTCCAGCGGCTGCTGCTCGAGATCGATATGGAAGGCACCCCGGAGGGCACAGGCGCGCGCTTCCGCCTCTCCGATCCCCTTCGTGCAGGGGAGATCCAGCAAGGCCCGCAGGGTGGCCGGGCGGTGCTCCGTGACGGCATCCGCGACCAGGCGGACAGTCTCGTCCGAGATCCGCGCCGACCAGGACCGGTTCAGCGTCTCGATGTTCGCCATCCGGCGCGAGGAGCAGATCGCCTCGTGGCTGATCCGCTGGTAGGTCAGCCCCAGGTCCTTGCAGGCCGCCCCGATCGCGTCGAGGCGAGCCTTCTCCCGGTCGAGCTTCCGCTGCGGCTTGATCTCGTACAGGCCGAATCCGCCGTGGGCGAAGCGCACGAGCACGTCCGGAACCGTGTACCGCTCGCGCCCTTCGAAGCGGTAGTAGACCCGGGCGCACTGGACCCAGTACGCCCAGACGTAGGGGTTGACGTCGCAGGCCCGCATGAAGTCGGCCTCGGCCGGGCAGTCCCAGGGACGCTGCGCCATCATGAGATCGGAGATGAAGTCGCCAGTGGCCCCGTCCGCCCGGTAGTGGGCGGCCGAGCGCACGCAGACAGGGAACTGGTCGGGCAGAACCGCCTTCACGCCCTCCGGCCAGCCATCGAAGTCGGCCACCGCATAGGCGGGGTCATGCTGGCCCGCCCTGGGCACGAACAGGGCATCGGACCGGGACCGACGGGGTCCATCGATGGGGAACAAGACAGCCTCCTTCCTTCCCCCCTCGGGGGTTCCATGAACTCGCTTCCATGGCTGGAGGGACGCAGGACGCGCGAAGGCACAGCCCCTTTCAGAGGGCCATCGTCATCCTTCTCGCGGGTTCCACTCCCGCCACATCGATCAGGGCGCGCAGCCGCAGCTGCGGGTCAGCGCCCCGGTATCGAGTGGCGGTACAGGTCGCGCCCGTCCGCGGCGGGAGTAGCCTTGCGGATCGGAGCGACAGGATGGTCGTCTCGGTGCGTCACGGGGAGTGTGGTCGCACCGTCTTGGAAATCTCTCAATAGAGTTATTTCACGAATAGGGTCGTCATCACTGTTGACAGAAATCCCGATCAGGACTGGGCGGCGCCCGTCGGCCAGCAACATGTCCGCGACCGCCTGGTCGACGACGATCTCCAGGCCCATGGCGGTGACAGCATTGCCACAGGCATGACAGCCCGGCCCGG
The DNA here is from genome assembly GCF_037040815.1 of Pararoseomonas sp. SCSIO 73927. NCBI lineage: Bacteria > Pseudomonadati > Pseudomonadota > Alphaproteobacteria > Acetobacterales > Acetobacteraceae > Pararoseomonas > Pararoseomonas sp. SCSIO 73927. The sequence continues at coordinate 2,724,276 of NZ_CP146232.1, read as the reverse complement.
GTCCGGCCGGGTCAGGCCGGAGAAGCCGCCGGACAATGTCTTGCCATTCCTCGTGCATGGGGCCGATCTCCTGGGTCCGTCATGGACCGGCGGGAAGATCAGTCACGCCCTGGCCAGGAGTCGAAAGCTAATTGCCGCTATTTTTCCGGAGCTGCGACGGCGAGGCCGTCCGTCTGGCATTCGCCATCGGCACCCATGGCCAGGAGATCATGACCGGGTCGCCACCGGAACGGGACACTCCTATCCCAAGGTGATGTTGGCGCGCTGCGCCACGTCCCGCCACTTGGCGATCTCTGCCGCGACGAACGCCTCGAACTGTTCGGGCGTGTCAGTCACCGGCGTCGCTCCCTGTTCCTCAGCCTTCTCCCTGTAGCCCGCATCCCGGGTGATCGACTGCAGCTCGGACGCCAATCTCGCCAGGACGGGCGCCGGTACCTTCCTGGGAACCTGGACTCCCCACCAGGCCATGGCCTGGACGGTCGGGAAGCCTGCCTCGACCGTCGTCTGCGTGTCGGGGAGGCCGGGATGGCGTTCCAGGCTCGTCACGGCGATCGCCCGGACGCGGCCGTCGCGGATCTGCTGGAGCGAGGAGGGAACGTTGTCGATCCCGATCTCGATACGGCCTGCGATCAGCTCGGGAAGCATCTGCGCCGCGCCCCGGAAGGGAACATGGGTCAGCCTCACTCCGGCCTCGACGGCCAGAAGTTCCCCAGTGAGGTGTAGGCTTGAACCGACGCCCGAATGACCGAAGGTAAGTTCACCAGGCCGCCGACGTGCCTCCTCGACCAGGTCCTTCAGCGTGTGGAAGCGAGAGCGGGCTGGAACCATGATGACGTTGGCCACCTCCGCGACACGGGAGACCGAAGCCAGGTCATCCGGCCCGAACGGCAGGTCCTTGTACAGCGCGTAGTTGATGGCACCCGTGCCGACGGTCGCCATCTGCATCGTATAGCCGTCAGGAGCCGCCCGCGCCGTCGCCGCCGCCCCGATGCCGCCGCCTGCTCCCGCCCGGTTCTCGACGACGACAGGGCGGCCAAGCCGCTGCCCGAGCGGCTCGGCAACCAGGCGCGCGAAGATGTCCGTGGAGCCGCCCGCCGGGAAGCCCACGATCATCTGCAGTGAGCGGGTCGGCCATTGCAGCTGGCCCTGTGCGCGTACGGACGACGGGACAATGGCCGATGGCAGCAGCAGAGCTGGTGCGGCAAGCATGCTCCGGCGCGAGATACAGTCAGTCATTGCCGTGTCTTCTCCCCCTCCTGACGGACCGCGATCCGTCGGATTCTTGTTATGATGTTGGCATGATACCAAGGTATGCTCAACAGGTATTCTGAAGACTCGCAGGTGCGATATCATCTTGACCCGGAGCCATCATAGTATCATCATATGTTGCTGATGGGGGTAGCCGCGGAATGGACAGGCCGAAGAATCTGTACGGACAGATACTGGATCGACTGGGGCAGCAGATCGTCTCGGGTGTCCTGCCGACGGGGCCACTCCCGAGCGAACCGCAGCTGGCTGCCCAGCTCGGTGTGAGCCGAGTGGTACTGCGTGAGGCTGTGAAGGCACTTGCTTCGAAGGGCATGGTATCGGTCGGACCGAGTATCGGGATGCGTGTGCTTCCGCGGGAGAGCTGGCGCATGCTCGATCCTGTCCTTCTCGACTGGCACGGGACTGCCGATCTCGATGCGAACCTCATTGCGGACCTCATCGAGCTTCGTCGCATCCTGGAGCCCGAGGCGGCACGGTTGGCGGCGGACCGCGCGACTGCGGGCGACCTGGCAGCCATCGGCGCGGCCTACGAGAGGATGGAGGCGGCTGTCGGCGGCCAAGGTGACTATGTCGAGGCCGACGCAGCCTTCCACACCACTGTGCTCATGGCATCCCACAATGTCTTTCTCATCCAGCTCAAGGATGCGCTGCTGCGGCTGCTCCGCCTCGGCTTCACGACCACCTCACGGCATCCCAATGCCCCGGCCTCGACGCTCCCCTACCACGCTTCCCTTCTCCACCGGCTGGAGGCACGGGACGGAACCGGGGCTGCGGACGCTGTTCACGTCCTGATCGAGCGCAACCTTCATCACCTCCGCGGCGTGCTGGGGAAGGACGCCAGGAAGACTGCGTCTGGTACCGGCATGGCGCTAACGGCAACTCCGAATGGAGCAAAGGCAGACAAGCATGCTCACTGACATCAAGGGTAGCTTCATCATCGCGCAGACGCCGTTCGACGATCGCGGCGCGGTGGACTTCGACAGCATCGACAGCCTGACGGACTTCTACATCGATCATGGTGCCAATGGTTTCGTGGTGCTCGGCGTCAGTGGCGAAGGAGGCAAGCTCACGTCGGAGGAAGCGCAGCAGGTGAGCCGCCGCTTCATTGCTCGAGCGGGTGGCAGGCCGGTGATCGTCGGCGTCAGCAACCCGAGCACTGCCCAGCTCCGGCTGCTGACGGAACAGGCGATGGACGGGGGCGCCTCCGGCGTGATGATCGCTCCTCCAGGTGGCCTGCGGACCGAAGTCGAGCTCCTCGGCTACTTTGCCGCGGTCTTCGACCTGATCGGCGATGTCCCGACGGTGCTGCAGGACTTCCCGGGCTCGACTGGCGTCTGGATGTCTGTTCCCTCCATTCTGAAGCTCATCGATGCCCACCCGCAGATCCAGGTGGTGAAGGAGGAAGACCTTCCGAGCCTGGAGAAGATCACGCAGCTGCGCGCGGGCGGAGGGCGACGGGTAGCGATCCTCACCGGCAACAACGGCATGTACCTCCCTCAGGAGATGGAGCGGGGCATCGATGGCCCCATGGCCGGTTTCTCCCATCCCGAGATGCTGTCCGGTGTCTACCGCCTCTTCACGACGGGACGGGCCGAGGAAGCGCACGATCTCTTCGATCGCTACCTTCCGCTCCTCAACTACGAAGCGCAGGGCTTCTGGGGCGTGGCTGCGCGCAAGGAGGTGATGCGCCGCCGTGGTGCCATCCGGCACGCCACCATGCGCGTGCCCGGCCCCCGTCTCAGCCGCGATCATCTCCGCGAGATCGACCTGCTGATGCAGCGCGTGCAACGTCGCGTGTCCGAACTGGCCTGACGGAGAAGAGCCATGGATCAGGTCCTGCAACGCGACTCAACCGCAGCGGCGGCGATCGAGGCACTTCGCGAGCTGCTTGGTCCACGTGGCTGGATCGAGCAGCACATCGACCAGGAACCCTATCTGACGGAGCCGCGCGGCCTGTTTCCCGGTCGCGCATCCCTGATCGTCCGTCCAGCCGACCGGGACCAGGTCGCCGCCGTCGTGCGGATCTGCCACAACGCTGGCCTGCCGATGATTCCGCTGGGCGGGCGGACAGGTCTCGTGGGCGGGGGAACCTCGCAGGAGGGGCACCCCCCAGTCGTCATCAGCCTCGAGCGGCTGAACCGCATCCTCGACATCGATCCCGCCGGGATGACCATGACCGTCGAGGCCGGATGCGTACTGGAGGTCATCCATCAGGCGGCTGCCGAGCAGGGCCTACTGTTCCCGATCAACCTCGGAGCACGCGGCAGCTGCATGATCGGTGGCAACATCTCCACCAACGCGGGCGGCATCCAGGTGCTGCGGTATGGCACCACGCGCGAGATGGTGCTGGGCCTCGAGGTCGTCCTGCCGGACGGCGAGGTATGGAAAGGTCTGAGCGCAGTTCGCAAGGACAACACCGGCTATGATCTCAAGCAGCTCTTCATCGGCGCGGAGGGAACGCTCGGCATCGTCACGGCCGCCGTCCTGCGCCTCTTCCCGGCGACGCCGGAGACGCAGACCGCACTGGTCGCTGTGCCGGATGTCGCGTCGGCCATCCGGCTCTACGCACTCGCGCAGCGAGAGTCCGGAGGCCTGCTTTCCGCTTTCGAACTGATCCAGCGGTTCGGCATCGAGGTCAGCGTGCGCCATGCAGGAGGTGTCGATCCTCTGAGCGACAGCTACCCCTGGTACGTCCTTCTCGAGATGTCAGCGGGGGGAAGCAAGGGTAGCGCGGAGCTCCAGGCGCGCATGGAAGCCCTGCTCGAGGTGGCACTCGAGGACGGCATGATCCTGGACGGGACCATCGCCGTCAGCCAGGCGCAGGCACAGGCACTGTGGCATCTCCGCGAGGCCCTGTCCGACCACCAGCATTACGAAGGCGAAAGCATCAAGCACGATGTGGCCGTCCCTATCTCCTCGGTCGCCCACTTCGTGGAAGACGCGGTGAAGGCAGCGACGCAAGTCGTGCCAGGGGCACGGTGCCTGGCCTTCGGCCATATCGGAGACGGCAATATCCACTTCAACCTGTCGCAGCCGCTTGACATGGGTACGGACGAGTTCCTGGCGCGGACGAAGGACGTCTATCGTGCAGTCCATGACGTCGTGTTCTCGATGGGCGGCAGCATCAGTGCGGAGCACGGCATCGGCCAGCTCAAGCGGGACGATCTGGCACGGTACAAGACACCGGCCGGAATGCGCCTGCTGAAGGCCATCAAGCAGGCGATCGATCCATCCAATCTGATGAACCCAGGAAAGATCATCTCCTCGTCATAGCTGACCAGGCGGCCCTCCGGTTCCAGCTGGATGTCAGCGAGCTGCAGCGGCTGCTGCGGCTGGCCGACGGGACGAGGTCGTCCAGAACAGTCGGTTCTTTCGAGTCCTTTGGTTGTACGCAGGAGCGACCGTGTCCGAACGCGAGAGCATGGAATTCGACGTGCTGGTGGTGGGCGGCGGCCCCGCCGGACTGGCCACGGCCATCCGGCTGAAGCAGGCCTCGCCGGACACCAGCGTCTGCCTCGTGGAGAAGGGTTCGGAGGTCGGTGCCCACACCCTGTCCGGCGCCGTGCTGGAGCCGCGCGCGCTGGACGAGCTGTTCCCGGACTGGCGCGACGACCCGCCCGCGCTGGCGACGCCCGCGGGCGACGACCGCTTCATGTACCTGACTTCGACGCGGGCTTTTAAGCTCCCCACGCCCCCGGCCATGAACAACCACGGGAACTACGTGGTCTCCCTCGGCAATGTCTGCCGCTGGCTCGGCGCCAAGGCGGAGGCGCTGGGCGTCGAGATCTACCCGGGCTTCGCTGCCTCCGACCTCGTGATTGAGGAAGGCGTGGTGAAGGGCGTGGAGGCCGGTGTGATGGGCATCACGCGCGAGGGCGAGGAAGGCCCGGACTTCCAGCCCGGCATGGAGCTGCGCGCCACCTACACGGTGTTCGCGGAGGGCTGCCGAGGCTCGCTGACCAAGCGGCTCTTCGAAAAGTACGACCTGCGCAAGGACTGCCAGCCGCAGACCTTCGGCCTGGGCATCAAGGAGCTGTGGGAGATCCCGAAGGAGAAGCACACGCCGGGGCTGGTGTGGCACTCCACGGGCTGGCCGCTGAAGAGCGACACCTATGGCGGCTCCTGGCTCTACATGCTCGGCGAGAACCTCGTCTCCATCGGCTTCGTCGTCGGGTTGGACTACCCCAACCCCTGGCTCTCGCCCTTCGACGAGTTCCAGCGCTTCAAGACCCACCCCGAGGTCCGCAAGTTCCTGGAGGGCGGCAAGCGCATCTCCTACGGCGCCCGCGCGCTGAACGAGGGCGGCGCGCAGTCCGTGCCGCGCCTGATCTTCCCGGGCGGGATGCTGGTGGGCGACACGGCGGGTTTCCTCAACGTGCCGAAGATCAAGGGCACGCACACCGCGATGAAGAGCGGCATGGTGGCCGCCGACGCGATCGCGGAGGCCCTGAAGGGCGAGACGCGGCCGGAGGTGCTGGAGACCTACCCGGAGGCCATCCGCAAGTCCTGGGTGTGGGAGGAGCTGCACTCCGTGCGGAACATCCGCCCGGGCTTCTCCAAGTACGGCTTCTTCGGCGGCATGGCGGCCGCGGCGCTGGACACCTACGTCTTCCGCGGCAAGGCGCCCTGGACCTGGGTGCACCACGCTGACAACGAGACGCTGAAACCCGCCGACAAGGCGGAGAGGATCGTCTACCCCAAGCCCGACGGCGTGCTGACCTTCGACCGCCTCTCCTCCGTGTTCCTCTCGAACACGAACCACGAGGAGAACCAGCCCGCCCACCTCGTGCTGAAGGAGCCGGAGCGGTGGAAGGGCGTGAACTGGGACCAGTTCCGTAGCCCCGAGAGCCGCTACTGCCCGGCCGCCGTCTACGAGGCGGTGGGGCCGGAGGCGGAGCGCGAGCTGCGCGGCACGCCGGACGCGGAGGCCACCGGTGAGGGTGCGGCGGTGGAGGCGGGCGATGCCTCAGTGAAGCTGGTGATCAACGCGCAGAACTGCGTGCACTGCAAGACCTGCGACATCAAGGACCCCAGCCAGAACATCGACTGGCGCACGCCCGAGGGCGGTGGGGGACCCAACTACATCGGCGGCATGTGACAGGCACCGCAGCGATCGGGCCAGTGGGTTCACCCCCATGATCGGCACGAACCGCGGCCACTCGTCCAGATGGCGGTCACCCATTCTGGCTGCTGCCAGGCAGCAGAGGCCGGGTAGCCGAGCCGGATTCCGAGTCCAGAAGCACGATGGCCTGGTGCCCTGCCGATACTCAGGTTGCGACGCGCATGCACAGGGCTGCTCGCGATGACGAAGAACCCGTCATCGTTCGCCACAGAGTACAGCCCGATCTGGCGTGGCCCAGCCCCGGAGTCGTGCCGGGAATACGGCGGCGCCGTGCCGTCAGGTCCGCTCCAGCGGTGGCTGGCTGCGATGGCAGCCAGGCCCTGACGGGTCAGTGCTCAAGGACATTCCAGCCGCAGTCCTGCCACCTCCGCTGACAGCGGGCCGAACCCTGTCCATGGACATGGCGGGTTGCCCTCCCGTGATGTCTGGGTCATCCCGGAGTGCGATGACTCCCGATACCTTGCTGAACGACAGCCCGATCGCGACGCCCGCCTCGGACGCCTACGGCTTCGATGATTTCGCCGCCGCCCTGGCGCGTGGCATCGCGCGGATGTCCGCACCCGAAGGATTTGTCATTGCCCTCGATGGTCCTTGGGGGAGCGGCAAGAGCAGCGTGGTCAACCTGCTGCTCCACCACCTCCGGAACGACGCCGCGGAAGGCCGCATGGAGGTTGTCGCCTTCAGCCCATGGTGGTTCGCCGGGGCCGAGGCGATGACTCGGGGCTTCTTCGAGACCCTTGCCGATACGGTCCAGGGATCGCTCAAGGGCCGGACACGCAGGAAGGCGAAGGAGGCGATGCAGGCGGTCTACGACCGTGTCCGCCCGGCCAAGCCATTCGCGAGCGTGGCCGGGGACGCGGTGACAGGCGCGGTGCCTCTCGGTTCCACCGCGGTCGCGCTGGCGGATGCCGCGATGGATCGGCTCGGAGCCAAGCGTCCATTGGCCGAGGAATACGCGCGCCTTGCCGACGCGCTCAGGGGCCAGGACCGCCGGACCCTGGTCGTGGTGGACGACATCGACAGGCTGGATCCCGACGACGCCATGCTCGTTTTCCAGCTCGTGAAGTCGGTGGGCCGCCTGCCGAACGTGCTCTACCTGCTTGCCTTCGATGGGAACGTGGCAGCCCGGCACCTGGAGCGACGCTTCGCCACGGCGGGAGCCGACTACCTCGACAAGGTCGTGCAGGCCACCTACGGGCTGCCCGTCCCCGACCGGAGCCAGCTGCTGGCCGCCCTCCTCGCAGCCGTGGGTCCCATCTTCGGCGACGTCGGGCCGTCGCGGAACGTGACACGGTTCGGCAACCTCATGCACGACTGTGCCGCGCCCTGGCTGAGGACGCCCCGGGATGTCGTCCGGCTGGTCAACGCCGTCCTCGTGGGCTGGCCCGCGATCGCGGGCGAGGCGAACGCCGCCGATTTCCTGGCACTCGAGGCAATCAAGCTGTCCCACCCCGGCGTCCACCGCGCGATCCAGCGCAGTGCCTCTCGGCTCTGCGGGCTCGAGAACCTCGACTCCCGGCAGAGCCGGTCCGACGCGGAGCGCGCGGCCGAGTACGATGCGCTCCTCCTGTCGGAGGCGGCGGAGGCCGACCGTGCGGGCCTCCGGATCGCCCTGAGGCGTCTCTTTCCCCGGCTGGACGGCGTCTATGCGAACACCTTCCACAGTGGGGATCGAGGCTCAGGCTGGCGGCGGGACCGGCTGGTCTGCTCGGCCTCCCACTTCGGCACATACTTCCGGCTATCCCCGTCGCGGGAAATCCTGTCCTCAGGCGAGGTGGCGACGCTCCTCGCCGCAATGACCGACGCTCCCCGGCTCCGCAGCCTTTTCCTGGCGGCGGTCGGGAACAGGCGTGGAAGCAGTGGAGTCACCCAGGCCTCCCTCCTGCTGGAGGAACTCCGCCTCAGGGTCGAGGACATACCCTCTTCAGCACTTCGACCGATGCTGGGTACGCTCTTCGAAGTGGCGGACGACATCGACAGCCGCGACGACGACATCCATGGCTTCCCGGGATGGGGGAACCAGCTCCGCCTCTGGTGGCTGATCCGCGAGCTCCTGCCGCGGCACCTGGACCAGGACGGGCGGACGGCACTCCTCCAGTCGCTCATCCAGCACGCCCAGGTCGGCTGGTCCTGCTACCTGGCCGAGATCGTATGGGAGGAGCACCATGAGGCCGATCCGGCAAAGGAGGTGCCGCTGGGCGATCGCGTCGTGACCCTCGATGGGGCGGTCGGCCTGCGGGCGGCGGCTCTCGAGGCGATCAGGCGGTCAGCCACGACGGGCGAGCTGATCGGGCACCCGAGGCTGCGGCCTCTCCTCTTCGCCTGGAAAAGGCTGGCCGAGGACGAAGGCAGGCAGGTCCGCCGATGGACCTCGGCGCGTCTCGAGGAGGACCGGGGCGTCCTCCGGTTCGCCGAGACGTTCATCTCCTACGGGGAGACGTATGCCCTGGGCGGCCACGGCTCGCTCGGGGACCGGGTCGCTACCAGGATCCCGCAGGTGGACCGGACGGTCCTGGCCCGTGTCTGCGATGTCGCACGTCTCGACGAGAGGGTGGCCACCCTGCTCAGGGAGGACGTCAGTCCGGACGAGGAAGCAGTCCTGCGTCAGTTCCTGGATACGAGGAAGCCAGACCCCCTCGTGCCAGACCAGCCGTGAAACTTGGTACTGCTCGATCCGGCCAGTGGACGTTGCAACGCCGGTGACCACCTCCGATCAGCCTGGCAAGGATGTCCCGCGTGCGGACCTGGGCCGTGGCCGCCGCCGAGGCACCGTGTGCACCTGCTCTGGTCCGATCCGATGCGTCTGCATTAGCCTCCGGCTGCTCCGGACCAGCGGCTCCCACAGGATGCCATCGCCGGGTTCGAGGAGGCACCAAACCTCGTCCGCAGCGCGGATCAGCGCGCGGTCAGGGTGACCCGGTTCGCATCCCGCCCCGGCCCAGTCCTTGGGGGACATGCTGTCCGGATCACGGAATATCTCGACCCACCAAGAGTCGTATTCCGTCCAGCGCCGTGACCAAGCCTCCTCCGCCACTATCCCGGCCAATGCGACCATCCGCTGCCTATGCCGGGAGAACCGGGCGAACTCGGAGGACCGATGCCACATCTGCCCGATCCACGCCTTCTCGAAGGGACCGCACTGACGGCGAGGAGAGATCGAGGCACCGAGATCTCGAAGCCCAAGGTGGGCACCGACGACGAAGTGGCCTGCCTCATGCGCGGCCGTGTACCTGCGGTCATAGGCGAGGTCACGAGCGGCGTTCCAGCCTGGCATGCACTCGATGACTGAGCTGGCCGACCCAGAGCCGGAGCTGCAGCCCTGGCTGTCGTGATCCACACCCGCAACGACCATCCTGTCCTCCGCCAGAAGCGCGGACGACGATATCCGCCTTGCAGGCTACATCCGGCTCGCGAGTTCCGTACCCTTCCTCGTTCATCCCGCGTGGGGAAGAGAAGAAGCGCTCCCGCGGATCAGAGTCGCCGCACCGATCAGGGCCGTGAACACCTGCAAGGATCCATGGACGTGAGGCACGATCCCGGTGTCGTGCAGGCGAGACGATCTCCAGCGCACGAGCAGCCAGGCTGCCCGACGCCATCTCCCAGGGGGGCGCCAGGCCCTGTTAGCTCTAGGCTCTCGCAGGTCTAGTGTCGTGACGTCAGGGTACGGATCGAATAGCCATCCCGAGAGCCAATCGGAGGAGGGCGACGCCCTGCTCCCCGGGCACAGGATCGTAGGTCACGCGCACGATCAGCTGGGCAGACCTCCGAAACCAACCTCATCGATCTCGGGTGGAACGAGGAGGGCAAGACCGGTCTCCAGGGATGCCCAGACCAGCCGGAGGTCGAGGAGATGCTGCGGCTCGAAGGATCTGACATGCACGGAGGCGCCTCGAAGATCGCCACCGCGCCGGATCAGGCGCCGCAGTACCTCCACATTGGGGAAGCCGCTGGAGAAGACGCGGGCATGATGCTCGGGATCGCACATGATCAGGGCGTAGTCGGCCCAGTCCGCCCAGACCAGGGCGTCCCCGGCCGAACCAGCGCGGTCCTTCCACCGCTTCAGCAGGTTCCTGGCCTTGCACCGGGGTAGCCGGACCCTCGCCCAGTCCGGCCCGTACGCGTCGGTCATGAGCACGTCGATCGCCCATCGGAGGGTGGCCTCGGTCTGGTGGACGAACCCGACAGCCTCGATCACGTGCGCCGCAGGCCTGCTGCTCGCGAACTTGACCTGCAGGATGCCGGATCTCTGGTCCTGGGCGTTCCGGGACCGGCTGCCATCACGGGAGCCAGACAGCCTCTCGGCCGCCCAGGGGGGCACCTCCAGCCCCGAGGCATCCAGCAGTACCCGTGCGTCGGCTGACGTCTCGACGTCGTCGAGACCATCCTCGGAGACCTGGCGGACAACCTCCTCGATCCCGAGGTCGATCGTCCTCGCGGATGACAGAAGGCTCCCGACCGACGCTGCCCGGACGAAGGAGTCCAGGTATCCCGCGCTCTCCAGGCGCACTCCGTAATCCGGCATGACGAGGCTGCCGAGGGCGAGCCTCGAGGCCAGCAGTTCGGACGTGGGCCGGAAGGCCTCCAGGTAGGCTGGTACTCGGAACGCCTCCGCACGCTGCGCCGCCTGGATGGCCAGATCGTAGGCAGGAGGAGAGACGAGCGCCTCGGCGACCTTCGGGTAACCGGCACCTGCCAAGTCCCTGACCACCGACAGGCTCTCGGCGAACGCGGTGGCGCCGCGCGGTCCGAAGTTCTGCCACCGTGCGTTCAGTTCCGACAATGCTCCGAAGCGCTTCCGGATGTCCTCGTCGATCGAGAGGCCCAGACGCTTCCTGAAGTCATCTCCTGACGACGATGCGATCCTCCGCTGCAGGTCCGCACCCGTCGCGAGGTCGATCCGCTTCTGCAGGGCCTGTATGTCGTTCAGCCGGGAGATCTCCCCCGGGATGCGCAGTGATTCAGTTAGACGGGACACTGCATGCAGGCGGCTCCACCGGTCTGGATCGCCCGGGATACGCGAGAAGTCATCCGGGTCCATCCTGTACGACCGCCTCGGCAGCTGATTTCCTGGAGGGAGGTACATGGGTAGCGCGGCAGGCCGTTTCAAACGAGGACCCGTGCACCTTCGATGCCTGACGTCCTGTCGGGCGCCTCACGGACCGTAGCGCCGTACGCCAAGGTGAGGCGAGGCCTGCATTCCGCTTCGACCATGTGCCCGCGCCACTCATTCGCAAGGCAGATCTCCACGCAGGCCGGTCATCCGGTTTCCATCAGGGCGGTCTGAGGGGATCTCGACGTACCGGCTGTGATGACGCGGTCGAGGCCGAGTTCATCGCACTCTTCCCACGGCAGGCGCCCATGACCGTCGAGATTGTAGTCGAGAGGCCCCTGCGGCAGCGGGGGCGACGCAAGGGACCACAGGCTGGGTCGAAACCATGACGCACCAGCCATCGAAGGGTACGGTGCCAACTCTTCCTGTCCGGCCGACCTGCTTCTCAGGCTCCCTGGCCCGGTCATCGACGTCGGCGCAGGGAGCGGACGGGACCCCGCCGCCTTGCCGAGGCAGGGCACGAGGTCGTCGCCGTCGAGCCATCGTCAGGCCTGCCCCTGCCCGACGCGGTCGGTGTCGCGAATGCCGAGGACCGCGATTTCGTCAACAGTGCTGTTGGCTTCGCTCCGCCGGGCCGCGCCCAACATGACTGTTGTGCACCTGCCGGATGTGGTTATTGGAGATGCCGGTTCCTGCACAGCGGGACCCGGCGGAAGGATCGATCCTCTCCGTCGTCCATCCAGACGGAGAACCATCATGAGCTTCCCGAGCCACCCGGCCATCCGGGTCCAGCCATCCGACATCCTGACAATCGGGATCATTCTCGGCCCCCAGTGCGCGGATCCGCTCTCCATTCTCGGGCTCGACGGCGAGGGCACTGCCCGGCAGCTCTCCAGGATCGTGAAGGACGCCCGGAACGCCCTGCGCTTCCTTCTGCCCGGCCCCGAGGTGCAGTTCTACAGCATGTTCCCGGCTGAACGGGCCATCACGGTCGTGGTGATGTTCCGCGAAGGGACCGATGTCACGGCGGAGGACATCGACGCCTTCTGCGAGTACTGCAGGGAGGTCGTCAGCTATACGGCGGAACTGGTCGCCAAGGAGGCAATGCACGGGGCTGCGCAGGCGTAGGCTAGCCAGACTTCAGGGCGGCTGATCGCCCAGTGGCGACGCCCGGGCGACACCGTGGTCACGACCGCGGCGACATCGCAGATGGCGAGCACATGGCGGTGGAGGCACATCCCTGTGCGGGACCATCCCAGCGTGACCTCCGGCCCCGTGCCTCTGCTTCGGGCACGAGGTACCTGAACGGTTCGAGGCGCATCTCGACCCTTCGAACCTATCCCGTTCTGCCCCTGGTCTCGGCAGCGCGGGGCAGGACGGGGGTGGCAAAGTCCTTCAGCACCTCGTCCCTGATCCGGACCTGCCTGGGGATACCTGCCCCGGTCTTCCCCTTCCTGAGGGAGTCCTGCACAGCCCCGATGGCGACAGTGGTGAGATGCCCTTCGTCGTTCGCGATCGGTCCTCACGCGGAGTAAGACCAGCGCTGTCCCGACGTCCTCCCGCAGCAGGTACACCGGGAGGATCATGGACGAAGCTGATGCTCTCCCGCTTTCGCTCACTGCCCCCGCGGACTGTAGACGGCGCGACGATGTCCAGAACGGCGAATCCGTCAACAGTGCTGATAGGATCGCCCAACCAGGACCGTCCCCATCATCACTATTGTGCACCCAAGGGATGTGGTTATTGGAGATGCCGGTCCTGCACAGCGGGGCTCGGCGGAAGGGTGGTCCTCTCCGTCGTACAGACGAGGAGATCCACCATGATCCGCATGCTTTCCGCCCCGCCGTCCGATCCGCGCGTCGCCCTCACGCCGCCGGTGCTGCCGACCGCTCCGCGTGCTGGTGCCACGATCCACATGGATGCCAGCGGGATGCGCGCGAGCCGGAAGACGAAGGCCGCCGTGGCCGACATCGCGGAGCACCTGTACCCGGCCATGCGCTGCACCGAGTGGTGGGACGACGGGGCACAGGCCCGCTGCGTGTGGTCCTCGGCGACGGCAGCCGAACTTCTCCGCCGCCGAGGCCTCCATGCTCGCGTCGTGTACGGCGCCTGCCTGGTCGTCCTTCTCGACACCGAGGAACAGCCGATGTGGCGGGCGGGCAGCCTCGGCCTCGGCATGCCGGACCCCCGCATCGATCACCCGGGACTGCATGCCCTGGTGGAGATCGCCGACATGAACGGTCCCCTGCTTCTGGAACTCAACCTGTGGCAGGCGCATAGGCCGCGCTTTCCCGGGCTGCCGGATGGGGCGCTCGTCGGCAAGAACCTCGATCGCCGGATCGACGCCTATCCCCTGCACCGCGTGAGCGGGGTCCTGCCGCGTGACGCCCACGGCCACCGGGTGCACCTGCTGACCGTGCCCAGCCGCCGCTGGATGCGCGGAGACTACGGCGACCTGCAGCACGGCCGTGCCACGAAGGTGGCCGACATCGTGGAGGTGCGCATCCGGGCGACCGGGAATGCCCAGGCGGCGTAGCGGAAGCGATTGCCACATGCCCGGGCCTCCGCCCAAGCGCCGCAACCGACCTTCGATGGGAACCAGGTTACCGTTGGCGGGGATGCGGCAGGCTTGGCGGCACGCGACACGGGCGCCCACGGTTCCCGGCGCGAGTTCCCTCCCATGCCTGCCGAAGGGGTGGCGGCATGACGCGGCGCCGGAGGGTCAGGGACCCCGGCTGGCGAAATAGCGCGCCGGAGTCACGCCCGTGGCCCTCTTGAACATCGTGATGAACGCGGTCACCGATCCGTAGCCCAGGACTTCCGAGACCTGCTGCACGGGCAGGCCCGACGCCAGCCCCCGTAAAGCGACAAGGACCTGGAGTTGCTGGCGCCACCGGCCGAAGGTCATCCCCGTCTCCGCCTCGATCAGCCGGGCGAGCGTCCGCTCGCTTGTCGCGAGGCGATCCGCCCAGTCGGCCAGAGTGCTTCGCTCGGACGGATCCCTGGTGAGCGCGTCGGTGATCCGCCTCAGCTTGGGGTGGCCTGGCACGGGAAGCTGGTAGCTCGTGGTCGTCAGGCGCTCGAGCTCACCAAGGAGCGCCTGCACGACGCGGGAGGTCTGCGCGTCCTCCTCGGCCTGGATACCCTGCGCCGCGAGATGCAGGATCATCTCGCGCACCATCGGCGTGATCGCGAGCGTGCAGGGTGCATCCCTGAGGTGGGTGACCTCGGGCCTTACGAAGAGAAAGCACATGCGTGCGTTGGCTGTCGCCCGGCTGCTGTGCCGGACGCCGCCCGGGATCCAGACTGCACAGTCGGGCGGGACGATCCAGAGGGAGCCGGGAACTTCGCAGGTCACCGCACCATGGAGGGCGAAGATGAGCTGGCCGCTGTGGTGCTCATGCTCCGGCACCTCCTCGGCCTTTGCGGCAACCGTCACGTGGAGAGCGGAGACGACCCCGTGCGGCTCGCCTGCCTGGAGGCTGTAGAACGACGACGCCATTCCCAGGCCTCCTTTGGCCGAAACTAGCGATTGAATGTCGGCTTCGTCGAGATACAGCCAAGCGCCCCCCCTGGTAAACGCCTCCCTACACCCCTGCCCCGCACAGCTGCCGCAGCACCGGCGGGCATGGCCCACACCCTCGACAGGTCCTGGCTGCACCCGAATGACAATCCAATCTCCCGGCCGCCCTCCTGCCGTGCCGGTGGCAGCGTTGGTCCTGCTGGCAGCCAACCTGCGCCCCGCCCTCACGGGCGTTGGCCCGCTGGTGGAACAGATCCGGCAGGCCACCGGCCTGTCGCTGACGGAAGCGGGCCTCCTGAACAGCCTGCCCCTCCTGGCACTCGGCGCATTTGCCCCTCTGGCGCATCTTGGCCGCCGCCTGGGGATGGAGCGCACGCTTGTCGCGGCGCTCCTGCTCCTGTGCGCAGGTCTGCTCATCCGCTCCCACGGCTCCGTCGAGGCCCTGTTCGTCGGGTCTGCCTGCCTTGCGGCCGGGATCGCCATCGGCAACGTCCTGGTGCCCGGCATCATCAAGCGGGACTTCCCGGACCGTGTCAGGGGGATGACCACGGTCTACGCCATCACGCTGGGCCTGACAGCGGCGATCGCCTCCGGCCTGGCGGTGCCCTTGTCCGCGTTGCTGCCTGGCGGATGGAGAGCAGCTCTGGCGGTCTGGGCGATCCCGGCCGCAGTCGCGCTCCTGGTCTGGCTGCCGCCCGCGACGCTATCGGCGAGCGAGCCAGGCACGTCCCGGGGATCGGGTGCGGTCTCGCCATGGCGGTCGCGGCTGGGCTGGCTGGTGACCGCCTTCATGGGCCTCCAGTCGCTCATGTTCTACGTGACCGTCGCCTGGTTCCCCACGATCCTCCAGGGCAACGGGTTCAGCCCCGCCGAGGCCGGTCTCCTCATGACCCTCTTCCAGCTCGTCGGCCTTGCCGTGAGCGCCATGATGCCAGCGCTCCTGAGGCGGGCGAAGGACCAGACGCGGTATGCATCCGCCGGGTCGGCCGCCATGGCGGTGTCGGTCGTCGGCATCCTCGTCCTTCCCCAGGCGGCCTACCTCTGGCTCACGATCATGGGACTGGGCGGCGGAGCCTGCCTCACCCTGGCACTGGCTTTCATCAGCCTGCGGTCCGCGAACCACCATGAAGCCGCCTCGCTGTCGGTCATGTCACAGACGGTGGGCTACATGGTAGCGGCGGCCGGTCCGATCGGCTTCGGCCTGCTGCACGACGCTACCGGGAGCTGGTCGGTGCCGCTGGTCCTTCTCGCCGCCGCCGGACTCCTGCAGGCGTTCGTCGGCTTCGGCGCCGGACAGGATCGGACCCTTGCGGCACGGCCGCAGAGCTGAAGCCAGCGGGGGCCTTGCCGCCCAGTTCCGAAGGCCCGCCTGGGCGACCACCCCCGACCACTTGTGCCAGCGAGTGCGGGCGCGGATCGGGCGCAGGCGCTCTCGCCCGGGTCAGACCGAGACCCCTCCACCCGCAACAAGGGTTGAGGGCGCGCGGGATAGACGTCAGCACCAAGGCTCCGATCTGCCCGGCCATGAGATCCTGGAGCGTGGGCGCGGTTCCTCGGCAAGCGCTGTCCGCCCGCGCGGTCCGCGTGATCTAGTAGGAAATGCCAGTGCCTACGTCCTGAGGGGAGGCCACCAAACCCGCCGTCCCGGTCCCGGGACTACGGCGGTGGGCCCGGGCGTCGTCCCTCCACCACCCGTTTACCTTCAGGCGAATCGCTTGGCACCGATGACGCAGAGGACGACCAGCCCCGTCGTCGCGACCATCGCCCAGGAGACGACCTCGCGCAGCAGCAGGGCCGACAGGATTAGACTGAGGAACGGCTGCAGCAGCTGGAGCTGGCCGACGCGGGCGATCCCGCCGAGCGCGAGGCCGCGGTACCAGAAGACGAAGCCGACGAGCATGCTGAAGACCGAGACGTAGGCGAAGCCGAGCCAGGCGGGCGCACCGATCCCTGTCCAGGAGGCGGGAAGAGTGGCCAGGGCGACGACGGCCATCGGCGGCAGGGAGAGCAGCAGCGCCCAGGAGATGACCTGCCAGCCGCCCAGGCGCCGCGAGAGCACGGCGCCCTCAGCGTAGCCGAGGCCGCAGAGCAGGACGGCCGCGACCATGAGCAGGTCGCCGCCCGCCGACGCCGCGCCACCCCGGGACAGGGCGAAGCCTGCGACCGCCGCCGCCCCCAGTCCGGAGAAGAGCCAGAACGCCGGACGCGGCCGCTCCCCGCCGCGCAGGACGCCGAAGAGCGCCGTCGCCAGCGGCAGGAGGCCGATGAAGACGACGGACCGCGACGCGCTGATCCCCTGGAGCGCGAGGGCGGTCAGCAGGGGGAAGCCGATCACGACGCCCGCCGTGACCAGTGCCAGGGCGGGCAGGTCCGCCCGCGCGGGCCGGGGCGGCCGGATGACAGCCAGGAGACCGGCCGCCAGGATGGCCGCCACCACGGCCCGGCCCGAGGTGAGGAAGAGGGGCGAGAGGTCGGCGACCGCGGCGCGCGTCGCCGGGAGCGATCCGCTGAAGGTCGCCATACCGACGAAGCCGTGCGCCCAGCCCTGGCCGGATCGATCCATGGTGGTACCCCCTGGGCGGGGTTTTGAACGATCCGTCGACCTATGCCAGAGATGCGCCAGTACAATTCGGTCGAACTGTACTGGTGTATCTGGCCGTACAGCGACCGTGCCGGGGAGACGTGGAATGGAGGCCGGACGCACCGGGGCGGTAGTGGCCGCGATCCGGACCAGGCTGGTGAACCAGACCCTCGCACCCGGCGAGCGTCTGCCGTCGATCCGTCGGCTCGCGGCCACCATGGGGGTCGCGCCCTCGACCGTCGTCGAGGCCTATGACCGGCTGACCGCGGAGGGCCTCGTCCGGTCGCGCCGGGGATCGGGCTTCTACGCGACGGGTACGGGCCTGCCGCCCATGGCCCTGGCGGCGGCCGGGGAGATGCGGGACCCCACCGTGGACCCGTTCTGGGTCTCGCGGCAGTCGCTCGACGCCGATCCTGCCGCGCTGAGGCCCGGCTGTGGCTGGCTCCCGGCGGACTGGATGCCCCACGCCCTCCTGCGCCGCGGCCTCCGGTCCCTGGCCCGCGCCGACGAGGCCACGCTGGCCGACTACGGCGCGACCCGCGGATCGCCCGCCCTGCGCCGCCTGCTCGCCGCTCGCTTCGCCGCCGAGGGGCTGGATGTCGCTCCCGGGCAGCTGCTGCTGACGCCCTCCGGCACGCAGGCGGTCGACCTGGTCTGCCGCCTCCTGCTCAGGCCGGGCGACACGGTGCTCGTGGACGACCCCTGCTACTTCAACTTCCGCACCCTGCTCCGGGCGCACCGGGTCCGGGTCGTGGGCGTGCCCTACACCCGGTCCGGACCGGACCTGGACGCCTTCGCGGCCGTGCTCGCGGAGGCGGGGCCGCGCCTCTACCTCACGAACTCCGCGATCCACAATCCGACCAGCGCCACGCCGACCGCGCAGACGGTCCACCGCCTCCTGGCGATGGCCTCGGCGCACGACCTGACGATCGTCGAAGACGACATCTTCGCGGAGTTCGAGCCGGAGGCGTCTCCGCGCCTGGCGGTGATGGACGGCCTTCGGCGGGTCGTCAGGGTTGGCAGCTTCTCCAAGACGGTCTCGGCCTCGGTCCGGTGCGGCTACGTCGCGGCCCGCGCGGACTGGATCGAGGCGCTGGTCGACTTGCAGATTGCCACCGGCTTCGGCGGGCCAAGCCCCGTCGCCGCCGGGATCGTCGCCGACGTCCTGTCGGGCGGAGGCTACCGCAGGCACATGGAGGCGCTCCGGCACAGGCTGACGCGCGCACGGCGCGATACCGCCCGCCGCCTGGAAGCCCTCGGCCTACAGCCCTGGCTGATGCCGCGCGGGGGCTTCTACCTCTGGTGCCAGCTGCCAGACGGCCTGGACTCCACCACCATCGCGCAAGCCGCCCTGGCCGAGGGCGTCATCCTGGCGCCCGGCAACGTGTTCAGCGTCTCCGGCGGTGCTGCCGGGTTCCTCCGCTTCAACGTCGCGCAGACGGAAGACCCCCGGGTCTACGAGGTCCTGGCACGAGCGATGGCGACGGCCCGGCATGTGGGCTGACATCGGGATCGGGTGGACGCTCCGCAGCTTGAGACGCCCGGCGGCTCAGCCTTCCAGACATCATCCCCCTATGCTGCGATGCTTCGCCCTAGAACGAAGCATCCGCGCCACGGTGGTTGTAGGGATCGGAGCGGGACGACCTGCCCCGCATCGCGGAAGGTGTCCGCGCTGATACCGGGACGATGTTCGGAGAGTGACTTCATGGACGGGTCGGTGATTGCGGCGATCGCGGCCGGTGCCGTCATGGCGGGTTTCGTGCAGGGCCTTTCCGGCTTCGCCTTCGGACTCGTGGCGATGTCGGTCTGGGCCTGGACCCTCGAGCCACAGCTGGCCGCCATGCTGGCGCTGTCCGGCGCCCTGACGGGACAGGTCGTCGCGGCCCTGACGGTCCGCCGGGGCTTCGATCTCGCCCGCCTCGCCCCCTTCGTCGTCGGCGGGCTGGTCGGTATCCCGCTCGGCATTGTCGTCCTGCCCTTGCTCGACATCCAGATGTTCCGTGCCTTGCTCGGCATTCTCCTGGTCGTCTGGTGCCCGTTCATGCTCCTCGCCCCCAACCTGCCGCCGGTCACCTTCGGCGGTGGGACGGCCGACGGCGTCGCGGGGCTGCTGGGCGGCGTGCTCAGCGGCCTGGGCGGATTCTCCGGCATGTTCCCGACGCTCTGGTGCACCTTGCGGCGGATGGACAAGGACACCCAGCGCAGCATCATCCAGAACTTCAACCTGACCATGCTAAGCTGCGCCATGGCGGCGCACGTGGCGTCCGGCTCGGTCACGCGGGACATGCTGCCGATGATCGCCCTCGCTGCATCCGCGATGCTCGTCCCGTCGCTGCTCGGCGCGCGCCTCTACATCGGCATCAGCGAGGCGGCCTTCCGCAGGATCGTCCTCTCCCTCCTGACGGTCTCGGGCGTGGCGCTGCTCGCATCCTCTCTCCCGCACCTGCTCTCCGGCGGAGGTGAGCGTCCTCCGACCTGATGGCCTGTCTGCGGTGGTGATTACGGCCTTCCCCCGGCGGGTGCGCGTTCTAGGGTGCAGGTGTCGTCCCCGCAGGTCAGCCACAGGCGATAGGCCGGTTCCCCGCCCTGCGGAGGGAACTCCAGTTCGGCCACGCGGGCCTCTCGCCATCGCAGGAAACGCAGCGGCGTGTCGCCGACGGAGCGGAAGATCCGGCGGGCCTGCCGCGTGTTCGGGGCGGCGAAGACGGTGAGGGTCACGACTTGCCCGACGGCCTCGTCCCGCTCCAGCATGGCCATCAGGCGGCCGTCCGGGGAGAGATGGGCGACGGGCGGGGCGCGCACCGGCAGCCAAGGTGGCGCCAGTGCGGGCGCGTCGGGCAGCCCCGGCGCGAGTACGGCGAGGAGGGCCAGGACGGCAGGGCTGGCGAACATCGGTGCGTCTCCGTCGACCATGGGAGCTGCGTGTCCCTACTCCCGCCTGGGGTGCTCTCGCCACCGCCTCCGCGGTTCCCTCCGACATTCCACGGGTGCCCGTCCCCCTCTTGGACGGACATGGTCTTCCGCCCACGCCCACGGGACGGCGAGGCAGACGTGCCGACACTGCGTATGGCCGTAGGCATCATGCTCGAACTCCCTAGGACCTTCGAATCGATTGTCGAAAATCGGCAATGAGGTCAGAGTGACTCATGCCTTCCTTGTTCCTCGCCGATCTGAACCTGTCCGAAGTCGCTTCGACCCGCTCCTTCCCGGACGCGGTGGCCGCCGCGCTGCGCGAGGGCATCCTGACCGGCCGCCTGCCCGCGGGCACCCAGCTCAAGCAGGACTATCTTGCCCGCCACTTCGGCACCAGTCGCGCCCCGGTGCGCGAGGCGCTGCAGGTCTTGACGGGGGAGGGGCTGCTGGTGGTGAACCGCCATCGCGGCATCGCCGTCGCCCCCACCGACCCCGACGACCTCCAAGAGATCGCAGAACTCCGCACGATGCTGGAGGCCCACGCCCTGCGGCTATCGATCCCGCACCTGTCCCGTGCCGAGCTGGACGAGGCGGCCGCGCTGCTGGACGAGGCGGAGGCCGCGCCGGGCGATCCCATCGGGCAGTCCGACCTGCATTGGCGCTTCCACCGCGCCCTGATACGCCGGGCATCGCGGCCCCGCGTCCTCGCCCAGATCGAGAGCCTGCACGTCGCGGTGTCCCGCTATCTCCTCCCTGCCTGGACGGCCGCGGGTCTCTCGGTCGGATGGGTCGCCTCGCACCGCAAGCTGCTCACTCTCGCCCGGCGCGGGCGCGGGGAGGATGCCGCCGAGCTCAACGCCCGCCAGGTCGAGGAGGCGCGCGCCCGCGTCGCCGCCTGGCTGGCCGAACAGGAGACCCCATGAACTTCGACACCCGGGTGGACGCGACGGGCAAGCGCGTCCTCACCTTCGACTGCTACGGCACCCTGATCGACTGGGAGACGGGGATCCTCGACCTCGTCCGCCCCTGGCTCGCGGCGGCCGGGCGGGCCGACATCCCCGAGGACCTCGTGCTCACCGCCTTCGCCCTGCATCAGGCGCGGCACCAGCAGACCCGCCCGGTCCTCCTCTACCCGGAGGTGCTGTCCCGCACCTGGGGCGACGTAGCGGCCACCTTCGGCCTGCCGGACGACCCGAACCAGCGCGTGGCCTTCGCGGCTTCCGCCGGGGACTGGCCGCCCTTCCCGGACACGGTCGCGGCCCTGCGTCGGCTGTCGTCCCGCTTCGCGCTCGCGATCCTCTCGAACGTGGACGAGGCCTCGCTCGCGCGCAGCCTGCGCCTTCTGGAGGTGCCCTTCCTCCTCACCGTCACGGCGGAGCGCGTCGGTTCCTACAAGCCCGGCGCCCCGCACTTCGAGACGGCGATCGCGGACCTCGCGGCCCAGGGCTATCCGAAGGAGAGCATCCTCCACGTCGCTCAGAGCCGTCACCACGATGTGGACCCGGCCTCCCGCTTCAGCATCCCCACCGTCTGGGTGGACCGGCGGCACGACAAGCGCGGCACCGGCGCGACCATCGCCAACACCGCCGTGCCTCTCGCGCGCGTGCCCTCGCTGACCGCTCTCGCCGATGCGATCGGCCTCTGATTTTCGACAATCGACAAAAATAGGAGAGACTTGGTCATGATCCGACCCCTCGCGGCCCTGGCGGCCGTTCTAGCCTCCCTCCTGGCCAGTCCGGCCGGGGCACAGGCACCGGCTCTCGGCCCGTCACCGACCTTCGACGCGGTTCGCGCACGCGGGCAGGTCGTCTGCGGCACGGCCGCCACCCTTCCCGGCTTCGCCACCGTCGACAGCCGCGGGGAATGGAGCGGCCTCTACGTGGATGTCTGCCGCACGGTTGCCGCGGCGATGTTCGGCGACGCCTCGCGCGTCCGCTACGTCGCGACCACGCTGCAGAACCGCTTGCCCATGCTCCAGTCGGGCGAGATCGACATCCTCGCCTCGAACACGACCTGGACCCTGACGCGGGAGGCAAGCCTCGGCCTGCAGTTCGCGGGCGTCACCTTCTACGACGGCCAGGGCTTCCTCGTCCGTCGCTCGCTCGGAGTCACCTCCGCGCGCCAGCTCGACGGCGCGACGGTCTGCGTCCAGCCCGGCTCCACGACGGAGCTGAACCTCGCCGACTACTTTCGGCGCAACAGCATGCGCCTCACCCCGCTGGTCATCGAGACGGTGGAGGAGGTGCGGAACGCCGT
Source organism: Pararoseomonas sp. SCSIO 73927 (assembly GCF_037040815.1). NCBI lineage: Bacteria > Pseudomonadati > Pseudomonadota > Alphaproteobacteria > Acetobacterales > Acetobacteraceae > Pararoseomonas > Pararoseomonas sp. SCSIO 73927. The sequence goes on along the minus strand of NZ_CP146232.1, from coordinate 2,701,562 downwards.
GCTGGCCGGGCGCTGCGATGCCTACACCATCGGCACCGCGGCGCTGACCGCCTTCCGGGCCGGGCTGGGGGCACAGGCGGCCGAGTTCGTCCTGCTGCCGGAGGTAATCAGCAAGGAACCGCTCGGGCCGGTGGTCCGCAAGGGCGATGGGAAATGGTTCGACCTCGTCCGGTGGGCCGGTTACGCGCCGCTCCTGGCCGAGGAGTTCGGCATCACCTCGGCCAACGTCGAGGCACGGATGAGCGATCCCGATCCCGAGGTGCAGCGCTTCCTCGGTCGCACCGGGGGCTTCGGGACCATGCTCGGCGTGCGGGACGACTGGGCGGCGCAGATCGTCCGGCAGGTCGGCAACTACGCCGAGCAGTGGGACCGCAACGTCACTCCGTTGGGCCTCCAGCGCGGCCTCAACCGCCTCTGGACGAACGGTGGGGTCCACTATCCGCCGCCTGCTCGCTGACGTTGCGCCCAAAACAGGTGGCGCCTCACATCCGCATCAAGTTCAGCCCATGGAGGCGGTCACCGCACTTCGAGGGCCGCCGCGTTCAGGGCAAGCGAGGTTCAGCCATGGCAAGGATTCTGGCTCGTTGCGGCCGGGCCTGACCCGCTGGATGGAAAGGAATCTGAAGCAGCCTTGGGATTCGTCCATCATTACTCCGGGAGAGCAGCTTTCCCGAGAGAACGGTATCCTGAGGCTTCCCCCAACGATCCACGGCTGCGCCAGCCGACGGCGGGTGAGCCTCGATGGTGGGCGGCAGGTAGGCGCACGCTTGCTCAAGCTGGCAGGAGCGCAGCAAAATGGCCCGCCTTGAACAGCTTCCGCTTCCTCCACGCCGCCGACCTGCACCTGGACAGCCCGCTGCGTGGGCTGGGCGCCGACGCCCCGGCCTCCCGGATCCGGCAAGCGACCCGCGACGCCCTGACCAACCTCGTCGACCTCGCTATCCGGGAGAAGGTCGACTTCGTGGTGGTGGCGGGCGACCTCTACGACGGTGACTGGCCCGACTTCCGGACAGGACAGGCCCTGGTCGCCGCCTTCGCCCGGCTCACCCGCGCCCGGATCCGCATCGTCGCGATCCGCGGCAACCACGACGCCGAGAGCGTGCTGACCCGCACGCTCAGCCTGCCCGAGGGCGCCACGCTGCTCCGCGCCGACCGGCCGGACACGGTCGAGTGGCCGGAGTTCGAGGTCGTCCTGCACGGGCAGTCCTTCCAGACCCGCGACGTCCAGCAGAACCTCGCCCAGGGCTATCCAACCCCCGCCGCGAACCGCTTCAACATCGGCCTGCTGCACACCGCCGCCACCGGCCGCCCGGGCCACGCCTCCTACGCGCCCTGCACGGTCGAGCAGCTGGCCGCTCACGGCTACGACTACTGGGCGCTCGGCCACATCCACGCCCGCGAGGAGCTGCTGCAGGACCCCTGGATCGTCTTCCCCGGCAATCTCCAGGGCCGCCACGTCAACGAGGCCGGGGCCAAGGGCGCCAGCCTCGTCACCGTGCACCACGGCCGTGTGGTCGGCGTCGAGCACCGGGCGCTGGATGCCGTGCGCTGGGCACGGCTGACGGTGGACTGCGAGGGCGCTACCGATGAGGAGGCCGTGCTGGCACGCTGTCGCCGCGCCATGGGCGAGGCGGTGGACGCCGCCGAGGGCCGCCTCCTGGTCCTGCGCCTTCGGCTGGAGGGCGCCTGCCCTGCCCACCTCGTCCTCGCCCGCGACCCGGCCGTTCTGCGGCAGAAGCTCGTGGCCGCTGCACTGGAGGTGGCAGAGGCCGACGCGGTCTGGATCGAGGACGTCCGCGTCGCGACCCGCCCCATGCAGGACATCGGCGCGCTGCGGGCACGCGAGGACGCCGTCGGGCGGCTCGTGCGCGCGATCGACGCCATGGCCGAGGCACCAGAGGAGGCGACCGGCCCCGCTGCCGCGGCGCAGGGCTATGCCACGGCGCTGCTGGACCGTGGTCTGGGCGGCCTGCGCCAGGCGCTCGGCCCGGACCACCCCGCCGTCCAGGCGGCGGAGGGGCGCCTGCCGCCGGAGCTGCTGCAGCGGGCGCGGGACCTGTTGCTCGCCCGCCTAGCCCAGGGCTGAGGCGTCCATGCGCCTGACCGGCCTCACCCTGCGCCGCTACGGCCCCTTCGAGGAGACGGCACTCACCTTCGACCCTGCCCCGGGGCGCATCAACCTCGTCCTGGCCCCGAACGGGGCGGGCAAGTCCGTCCTCCGCCAGGCCTTCCAGGACCTGCTCTTCGGCATCGGCGGGCAGACGCCCATGGGCTTCCGGCACGGCTACCCGGGCATGCAGATCGCCGCGACCGGCATCGGTCCTGACGGCGCCCCCTTTGCCTTCACCCGCCGCAAGGGGAACCGGAACACACTGACCGGCGAGGGCGACGCCCCGCTCGACCAGACCTGGCTGGACAGACTGCTGGGACGGGCTGACGGCAAGCTGATGTCGCAGCTCTTCGCGCTCGACACCGAGCGGCTACGGCAGGGCGGGCGCGAACTCCTGACCTCGGGCGGCATCCTGGCCGACGCGCTGCTGGCTGCGGCCGGTGGGCTGCGGGAAGCTTCGTCCCTGCACCGTGCGCTGGAGGGGGAGCGCGACGCCTTGGCTCCCCCCCGCAAGACCGCCTCTCGCCCCTTCTATGTCGCCCTCGACCGCTGGTCGGAGAGCCGCCGCCAGCTCAAGGACAGCCTCGTGCGGCCGCAGGAATGGGCGGAGCGCGAGAGGGCGCTGCGGGACGCGGAGGCGCGGCGGAACGAGAGCAACCGCGCCGCGGCAGAGGCGGGCACGCGGCTGCGCCGCCTGGAGCGCGTCCGCCGCACCCGCCCCCTCCTGGCGGCCCACGCCACCGCCGTCGCCTGGCTCGCGGCGCATCCGCACGCGCCGCGGTTCCCGGCGGACCTCGCCGGGCGCCTGCCCGACGCGCGCGGCGCCGTGGCGCGGGCGAGCCACGTCCTGGAGACAGCGCGTGCCTACCTCGCGCGGCTCGATGCCGACATCGCCGGGGTGGTGGTGGACGACACCCTGCTGGCGGTGACGGAAGAGATCCAGACCCTGATGGGGATGGTAGGCCTCGTCGAGGGCGCCGTGGCCGGGCTGCCGGACGCGGAGGCGGCGCTCGCGGAGGCCCGGGACCGGGTGGCGACGCAGGCCCGGATCCTGGGCGGGGCCGATACCACCGATCCGGCCTCCCTCGTGCCACCCTCGTCGCTGGTGGCGCAGCTCCGCCGTCTGAAGGCCGAACGGGAAGCGCAGGAGACGGCGCTGGCCGGTCTTCCCCGGCGGGCCGCGGAGCAGGAAGCGCGCCTTGCCGAGGCTGAGCGGGCAATGGCCACGCTGCCACCACCGGAGGACGTGCAACAGCTGGAGGAGATGCTCGGGCAGGTCCGGCGCGAGGGTGACCCGACGCACAACCTGGCTGCGGCACGGCGTGGGGTGGAGGAGGCAGAGGCACAGCTCGCGGGTGCGCTGGCCCGTCTTCCGGCGCCGCTGCGCGACCCGGAGACACTGGCCGAGCTGGATCCGCCGATGGAGGCCGTGCTGACCCGGCTGGCGGCCGCGCGGGACGCCACCCGGCTGCTGCTGGAGCGACATGACGATGCCGTTCGCCGGGCCGAGGAGGCTCTGGCAGCAGTGAGGGCTGAGAGGGCCGCGCTCGAGGCGGGCGGCGCTCCGCCGACGGAGGCCGACCTTCTCCATGCCCGGCGACATCGTGAGGCAGGATGGGCCCTCGTGTTCCGCCGCCTCTCCGGCGAGGCCGCCGATCGGGATCGGGAGCAGGTCTATGGGGATGGGCGTCCCCTTCCCTTGGCCTACGCCGAGGCCGTGAACACTGCGGACCGAATCGCCGATGACCGCTGGTCCGACGCCGAGCGGGTAGCAAGGGCCGAGCGGCTCGTACGCACGGTGGCCGACCAAGAGGCCGAACTCTCGGCCGTGCAGGAGGAAGCGCGCGTAGCGCGACGGGCGCACGACGCCGCCCAGGCCGACTGGGCCAAGATGGTCAGTCCGCTTGGCCTGGACCGTGGGGCGGGACCGGCCGAAGTGCAGCGGCTGATCGCGGCGCGGGAGGCCGGACTGACGGCACGGCAGGCCTTGACGACTGCCGAGGCTGCCCTGACCGAGATGCGGGCACGCCAGGAGGGGGCCGCGACCCGGCTGCTCCGGTTGCTCGACGATCCTGCGCCGGGCGATCTGCCCGTCATCCTCGATCGAGCGGACTCCACGGTCCGCCGACGGCGCGCTGCCCAGGACCGGCGGCGGGAGCACGAGATGGCCGCAATGGCGGCTCGCGATGCGCTCCGCGATATAGGGCAGGAACGCGAGGCGGCGGCCGAGAACCGGGTGTCTTGGCAGGCCGACTGGGGTGCTGCGCTGGAGCGCCTGGGCCAGGCACCGGACCTTCCGCCGCAATCCCTGGACGAGGTGCTGGACGCCACCGAGAGCCTTGCAGAAGGCCTGCGAAGCGCCGCGGACTTGGAAGGGAAGGTCTCGGCTTGGCGGGGGGCGCTGGAACGGTTCAACACCGGCTACGCAGCGGTCTGCGGGTGGCTCGGCCTCTCCGCCCTGGAAAATGCGCTCGATGGTCTTCGCGACCTGGATCGCCGTCAAAAGGGTGAGGCCGCCCTGGCGGAGCGCCGGGCCGCATTGCTCGGTCAGCGCGAGAGGGAGGCGAACACGCAGCGCCAGCACGAGGCGACCCTCGCCCAGGCCGAGGCCGCGCTGCGGGCGGTGATCGCCGAGGCGGGGGCGACGACGGCGGAGGCGGCCGAGGAGCGCATCCTGCTCGGCGCCGAACGCGCTCGGCAGGAGAGGCTGCGCGACGCTGCCGAGGCCGATCTGCTGGCCGGGGGCGACGGGCTGTCTCTGGACGCCTTGCGGGCCGAGGCGGCGGCTCATGCGGCGGACGATCTGGAAGAGGCCCTGCGAGAGGCCGAGAAGGCCCAGGGCAGCCACGCCGCCACGGCGCAGGAAGGAGTGGCCGTGGTTACGGCCCTCGAACTGGAACTACGGCAGATCGCGGGAGACGACGCCGCCGTCCGGGCGGCTGCGAACGAGGCGTCGGCCGCGGGGGAGATCGGCCAGACGCTCGAGGACGCGCTCGTCATGCAGGTCGCCGCGGGTCTGTTGGAAGCCGCGCTCGAGGCCGTGCAGAAGGGCGGCGACGACGTCCTGCTCCGCCGGATCGGCGACGCCTTCTCCGAGCTGACGGACGGCACCTACACCGGCGTGGCCTCCCGGGAGGACGACCGCGGGACGGCGCGGCTGGCATTGCGCATGCGGGACTTCCCCGAGGAGGACGTCGAGGTCGACCAGCTCTCCGAAGGAACGAGGGACCAGCTGTTCCTTGCCCTCCGTCTTGTCTCCATAGCGGACCAGGCGTCCAGCGGCACCATGCTGCCCTTCGTCGGCGACGACGTCCTGCAGAGCTTCGACGACCGGCGCGCGGCAGCTGCCTTCCGCGCCCTCCTGCGCCTGAGCGAGACGACCCAGGTCATCCTGCTCACCCACCATGAGCACCTATCCCAGGTGCTGCAGGCAACCATGCCCGAATCCAGCTTCAATCTGCAGCGGGTCGACAGGTGACCTCCGCCCGGCGCCGTAGGACATGCTTGCTCCAGCCCCTCAGGCCCTCGAGAACGGCGTCCGTCTGCTCCGGAGCAGATCCAATGCGATCGAGCCATCGAGTATCCTGTACCATGGCCAGGCTCGCGCCTGCACGACGAAGGTCGGGTCCCTTGCTTCGCTCCCAGAGGTCGGCGGTGCGGTATGCCAGCCTAGCGGCTGCAAGGCGTCATTGCACACGAGCCGTCCCGTGGCTGCATCAGCGGCCCAGGGCTCGGCACGGCGACGAGAGCATCTGACGGGTGCCCTGACAGATCACCCCGCCGCCCGGGACGCGGAACGCCCGCCAATATGCCTTCAATCATCCCCCTGACCCGGTCTCCCCATGCCACTCCGGGACCTTTCCACGCGGAGCCGAGGTCAGGATCCTCTTGGTCTGGATGGTTACGGCCAGGGTCGGGATCCAACCCCTCGCGTCCCTGTCTTCCCCCAGCGATCTTCGCCAACGCAAGGCCATGGGAGCGGACTTCCAAAAGCAGCCCATCCACGAGCCGCAAGGGCTTTGATGACACCTACCCGCCAGAAGACGACACCTCGCTTCTCTGCGTCCGGATGATCTGCCCGAGCGTGGAGTAGTTCGGCCCCGCGAGCCGTGCCACCGGCCTGAGGAGTGCCGTGTCGATCCGCGACCCCGATAGGAGACGGTCAGCGACGTGGAACCGCCGGACCTCTCCAACCACGAACTCGGCTCCGGACCGCCCGAAGCTCACTATACGGTCCAGGACACACTCCATGCCGATCGGGCTCGACCCGATCCTTGGGGCTGTCACGAAGTCCGATGACACGATCGGTAGCCCGAGGAGGTCGATTTCGCTCTCGTCCGGCCCGTAGTCTGCGGCGGACCGGTGCATCGCATCGACCAGGTTCTCGTCGACGACGTTGACCACGAAATCACCGGTCGCCACGATGTTGCGGACAGTGTCCTTGCGCTGTCCATCCCGCAGCCCGGCATTGAACCCGATCATGGGTGGTTCCGCAGAGACAAAGGTGAAGCAGCTGAACGGTGCGATGTTTGTCATTCCCGCCGGAGACACGGTCGAGATCCAGGCAATCGGCCGGGGGACGACTACTCCAGTCAGGAGCTTGTACGCAGCCGACTTGTCGAGGTCAGCGGCATCGATCTTCACGACATGGCCCTCCCTCGGGCAGCACTCCCGGAGCTGTCCGGATACGGAGGCTGCCAGCGCCCGTGCAGCGCGATGCTGCTCTTCGGGCGAGTATAGCATTCGACAGCCTCCATCCCGTACTCGGAGCCTAGTCCACTCGCCTTCATTCCACCCAGCGGCAAGCCCGGGTGCAGGAGATGGACGGCGTTGATCCAGACGAGGCCAGCATCCAGTTCGCGGCGGCAGCGCGCTGCCCGGTCGATCGAGGCAGTCCAGACCGACGCCGCCAGGCCATAGCTGCTGTCGTTCGCCAGCTCGATCGCTCCGGCCTCGTCATCGAACGGGAAGACGGAGAGCACAGGCCCGAACACCTCCTCCCGGCCGATCCTGTCCTTGGGATCGAGGTCCGCCAGGATGACAGGTGGATGGAAATAGCCACCCGGAAGGGGATGGTAGTTCGGAAGGTGCATGGTGCGATGTGCTGGCGCATCGGCCAGGAACGCACGGACACGCGCGGACTGTGCTGCCGAGGCGAGCGGACCTACCTGGGTGTCCGGATGCAGTGGATCGCCTATGACGAGCCTTGCTGCTTCCGCCTCGACCATCGCCACGAAGCGGGGCATCAGGCTTCGCGCAACGAGCAGGCGGGTGCAGGCCGTGCAGGTCTGCCCGGCGTTGCCGAAGGCAGAGAACGCCGATGCCCTGGCCGCCGCCTCCAGATCCGCATCCTCGAAGACGATCATGGCAGACTTGCCGCCAAGCTCGAGAACCACAGGTATCAATCGACCGCCCGCCCGGGCCGCGATCAGGCGGCCGGTCTCCGTCGATCCGGTAAAGGAAACCAGCCGGATTCCAGGATGGTCGACGAGCGCGGCTCCTGCATCGGCACCGCCTCCCGTGACGATGTTGAGCACACCGGGCGGGAGCCCGGCCTCGGCCAGTACAGTTGCCAGGCGCAGGGCTGCGAGAGATGTCAGCTCGGCTGGCTTCAGCACCATGGCGTTGCCGCAAGCCAGGATGGGCGCGATCTTGGTGACCACGTTGGACAATGGATAGTTCCACGGAGAGATCGCCCCGACCACGCCATAGGGCTCCCTTTCGACCATCGCCGTGGCATCGGACCGGACCGGGACCGTCGCACCCCGGATCTTGTCCGTCAGTCCCGCATAGAAGTCGAAGAGGCGTGCGACACCCTCCACGGACCGGCCGGAAGTCTCGGCAATCGGGCGACCGGACTCCAGGGTGTCGAGCAGCCCGAGCTCCCTTCCTGCCGCACGGACGCCGTCGGCGCAGCGACGCAGGATGCGGCCGCGCTCGATGCCGTCCAGGGACCGCCACACCGGCGCTGCGGCCTCCGCAGCCCGCACTGCCCGGTCGACGTCCCCCGCGCTGCCGCGGGCGATGGACATGAGTATCTGCCCCGTCGAGGGATTGATGCTGGGCAGGGCGTCTCCGGTTACCGCAGCCTCCCATCTGCCGCCGATCCAGAGCGTCGCTCCCTGCAGGCAGGCATCGGGCAGAAGCCCCGGCAGCCGCGCGTCGACGGCAGGGAGCGCGTCAGCGACGGCGGGCGCGGGCATCGGAGATCAGCCTACGGAACTGGGCTTCCACCATCTCGATGTCGGCAGCGCCGGTGAAGAAGTGGTCGGCGGCGGCTCCGCACTGTGGGGCAGCCTTGTACCCGGCGCCGTTCACCTCGCGCAGTGCGGCCTGGATGAAGCCGACAACATCGAAGGGCAACGGGCTATCGGTCGAGATAACCTTCAGCGGCCCGAACGAAGCCCGCACCGCGGGACTGTCCTTCATGCCTCCGAAGACGGTCTCGTCGACCACCACGGAGAAGCCGGTCTGGTCCTGGATTATGCAGGCGTAGCGGGACGTACTGTCCTCGAGGGCCCTTGCCGCTACAGGCAGCGAGCCTGGCGCGAGGCCCACCAGCCAGTAGTTCTCCGGCCAGATCTTGATGGCCATGTCGGCCCAGACGTCGAATGGATCGTGCGGCATCGAACGGCTCCTATGTATTGCGGCTCAGGACATTTCGCGCAGGGGACGTGGATGGCCCAGCAGCGGCGGATAGTGCTGACCGGGAAGCGCGTGGCGGAAGTGCAGGACTGCTTCCGCCAACAGGGCCGCAACGTCGGCAGGCAGGGCAAGTGCCCCGTCCGACGAGACCGGAGCGTTGGCTACGAAGACCCCCTGCACGACATGCCGGGCGCCCATGAACTGCAGGACCGGGCGCAGCGCATAGTCGAGGGCCAGCACATGTGCGGTGCTCCCACCTGTGGCGAGGGGCAGCACCGCCTTCCCGGCGAGCGCGAACTGCGGGAGCAGGTCCAGGAAAGCCTTGGTGAGGCCGGAATAGGCTGCCTTGAAGACCGGTGTCGCGACGATGACACCGTCCGCCGCCTCGACGGCCGCCGTGGCCGAGGCAATCGATGGATGGGTAGCATCTCCGGCGAGCAGCGCAGCTGGATCGAGCGTCGCCAGGCGCAGGTGCGAGCCTCCTCCCGCTTCCAGCATCGCAAGCACCTGCTCGGCCAGCATGGCGGTACGGGAGTGCGCAGAGGGGCTTCCCGAGATAGCGACGACGCGCATCACCCCTCTCCCTTGACAACGGTGCTGCCGCGCCCACCGGCCCCCTCCCAGAACACCACGCGGCGCTGGACGAAGCGGACGATCGCACTTGCGACGGACCCCATTGCAGCGAGAGTGATGATGCAGGCGAACATCACCGGAACCTCGAAGTTCAGGGAGGATGCCTGGATCAGGCTTCCCAGCCCCTCCTGCGCCGCCACGAACTCACCGACGACGGCACCCAGCAGAGCCAGCACCAGGGCGACCTGCAGCCCCGCGAAGATGGAGCCAGCGGCCGAGGGTAGCCGGACGTCCCAGAAGATCCGCCACCGGGTGGACGAGAAGGCACGGTAGAGGTCCACGAGCTCCGCCCGCGTCGCGCGCAGCCCCGTGAGGACGTTCACGAAGACAGGGAAGAAGCAGATGAGGGCGACGAGTATGATCTTGGAAGTCAAGCCGAAGCCGAACCATACGATCAGCAAAGGTGCCAGCGCGACCTTGGGCATGGATTGCAGGGCTACGATGTAGGGGTAGACGCAACGCTCCACTGCCCGGAACTCGGCAACGACAGCGGCCGCTATCAGGGCGGCGATGCTGCCCAGGATGAAGCCGAACACCATCTCCGAGGCAGTGGCCGCGAGGTGAGGCCAGATGGTGCCCTGGCCATAGACCGTCACGAGTGCATGGCCCACCGCTCCTGGCGAGGGCAGGAGGTAGGCGGGCACGAGCCCTGCGCTGGCGACCGCCTGCCAGAGTCCGAGGAAGATGACGAAGGTCACCAGGGGGCTGAGCCAGTTCTTCAGGCGCTCGCTCATCGACGCACTTCCGTCGGTCCACCACGTAGCGGTCCGTCCACCTGGAAGAAGGCCCGCAGATGCGCACTGAGCTCCGCAAATCGCGGCGAGGCCACCGCATCCGCCAGACGCGGACGCGGCAGGTCCACGTCCAGCACCTCGACGACGCGACCTGGCCTTTCGGAAAGCACGACGATCCGGTCGGCGAGCATGACTGCCTCCTGGATGGAGTGAGTGATGAAGAGTACGGCCTTGCGGGTCTCCATCCAGATCGCCTGCAGTTCGCCCGCCATCCGTTCACGCGTCATGGCATCCAGGGCCGAGAACGGCTCGTCCATCAGGAGCAGCTTCGGGTCGTGGATCAGCCCTCGCACGATGCCGACACGCTGCTGCATGCCTCCCGAGAGCTCATGCGGGTAGGAGTCCGCAAAGACCTCCAGTCCCGCAAGGCGGAGCAGTGCCAGAGCCTTGTCCCGCAACGGGCCGGTCGGCTTGCCCTGGGCGCGGATGGGAACAAGCACGTTGTCCACCACGGTCTTCCAGGGCAGGAGGGTCGGCTGCTGGAAGACGATGCCGACAGAGGGCTGTGGTCCACGCACGGTCCTGCCATCCAGGACAACCTCGCCCTCGGAGGGGGCTATCAGCCCGGAGACGATCCGCAGCAGAGTGGACTTGCCGCACCCCGACGGGCCCAGGACCGCGACGAACTCTCCTTTCCGGATTGTGAGATCGACGCCACCCAGGGCCTGTACGTCGCCCTTGCGGCCGCGGTACACGACCCCCAGCCCTCGGATCTCGAGCTGCGGACGGGCTGCAACAGCATCCTTTCGTGGCATGGCCAAGACCGAGGCGCTCACTGCGCTGCCCTCGCCTCGGCCTCGACGGAAGCAGGATCGAAGCGGTTGTACCCCGGCACCAGAGCGTTGGTGTAGAGCGTTGCAAGTGGGACGTTGGTGTTGGACACCTCCCCACCGACGCGAAGGGCATCGATGAGGATGGTCCAGTCGGCGTCGCTGAATGCACCATGCGGGCGCTCGGTGCCACTTCCCGGCGGCATGAGGTTCCTCATCCGCAGTTCCAGGACCTGGACCTCGCGACGAAGGTTCTCCTCTTCCGTGCCGGTCGTCGGGCGAAGCGCTGGATAGGCCGCCCAGTAGGAGCGGACGCAGGCCGGGAGGTTGGCTCGGCACGCCACGCTTCCCTTGGTAAGGGCGCGGCCGAAGCGTTCGAAAAGGTCAGGGTTGGACCGCAGCGCCGCGTCGGTCACCTCGATCCCATGGCTGGACGAGTTCAGCAGGGCCGAGGGGATCTCCAGCCGCCGGATCGGCGTCCCAGCCTGCTCAAGACGCACGTGGGCGGTGTCAAACAGGTTGAGGACGTCGATCTGCCCGTTCCGGAGTGCCTCGAATGCCGACACTCCGGTGCCCACAGCCTGCAGCTTGACCTCGTTCCAGGGCACCCCGGCAGCCTGCAGCATCGCACGGGTCATGTAGATGTTGCCCGAGCTGAGGGCGAGGACGCCGATCGTCCTGCCCCGCAGGTCGGCAAGGCTCCGGATCGGGCTGCCCTCCAGCACCGCGAACTCCCAGATGGTGCGCGGAAACAAGTTGTAGACGAAGCGTAGCGGGAAGTTCGGCTTGCCCGGCTGCCGGGCGATGACCAAGGGTTCCAGGCTCGCATAGGCCGCGTTGATCTTGCCCGCCATGAGCTGCGGGATGATGACACCTGATCCCGTGAGCACCTGGATCTGGACGTCCAGGTTCTCGGCGTCGAAGTAGCCGAGCTGGCGCGCAAACGTGAGGGGAGCGACACCGGAGTTCACCGCCGAAGGCCATGCAAAGACAAAGGCGTCCTTCGCCTGGGCACCGGAGGTGGCGGCTCCGAGGAGGGCAGCGGCTGCGAAGGCGACGCGTCGCCATCTACGCTTCATATCCGGCATCGACATAGAGGTCTCCAAAGACGGGTTCCACCAGCGTTCCTTGGCCTCGGCTACATCGGCCTCGACCTTCTTGTCCTGGGCTTGCGTGCCTACTGGGTCAGCGCACAGCTCCAGGGAGTCATGGTGTCGGCCACTGCCTCCACGACGTCGCCCTTCCTGGCGAGAAGGCTCGGGCAGGCAAAGTTGAGCGGCACCGGGCCATGCTCCACGACGTCCAGTGCGCCGGGATTTGCATCTGCCAGCGCGGCGAGGGTTGCCCGGGGCAGTCGGCGGTCGGCTGCCACGCGGTCCGGGCCGGAGACATCGATCCGTGGCTGGTGCGCCGCCCCGTCGAGGTCCATCCCGAAGTCGAGCACATGCGCCAGCGTCTGGTAGACGGACGAGAGAATGCGGCGACCACCGGAGGCTCCGGCGGCGAGCACGAGGCCATCCGACCCGACGAACACCACTGGCAACATATTCGTCAGGGGCCGCTTGCCGCCAGACACCGAGTTCGGCTTGCCCGGACGAGGGTCGAACCACATGGCGGCATTGTTCATGAGCACGCCCGTCTCCGGTAGTACGACCCGGCTGCCCATGGTGCCCAGAAGCGTGGTCGTCAGGCTGACCGTCGTGCCCTCCCGGTCGGTCGCGGCGATATGGGTCGTGCACGTGCCGACTGGCTCTGGGGTGTTGATTTGCACTGAGAGCTGACCCGGGAGGGGCCAGAGTTTTCGCCGAGAGATGACCCGTGTCTGTTCACCTCCCTGGCCGGATGGCCGGGGTTATCGGAGTGATCGACATGGAGTTGTTGAGCGTGATCCGCCGGTGGCATTACCGGGATCGGATCCCCATCCGCGAGATCGAGCGACGGTCAGGCCTGTCGCGGAACACGATCCGCAAGTACCTGCGGTCGGACGCGGTCGAGGTGCGGTTCAAGGTCCCCCAGCGCCCGAGCCGCCTGGACCCGTTCGCCGACAAGCTGTCGGAGTGGCTGAGGGTGGAGGCGGGCAAGGGCCGCAAGGGGCGCCGGACGGTGCGGCGGATCCACGCCGACCTGGTCGCCCTGGGGTATGCGGGCTCCTACGCTCGTGTGGCGGCCTTCGTCCGGCGCTGGCAGGCGGGGCGGGAGGTGGCCCAGCGGACCACCGGGCGCGGGGTGTTCGTGCCGCTCGCCTTCCAGCCCGGCGAGGCCTTCCAGTTCGACTGGAGCGAGGACTGGGCGACGGTGGGCGGCAAGCGGCTCAAGCTGCAGGCCGCGCACACCAAGCTGTCGCACAGCCGGGCCTTCGTGGTCCGGGCCTACAAGCTGCAGACCCACGAGATGCTGTTCGACGCCCTGGCCGAGGCCTTCCGCGTGCTGGGCGGCGTGCCGCGCCGCGGGATCTTCGACAACATGCGGACCGCCGTGGATCGCGTGGGCACGGGCAAGATCCGGCAGGTCAACGCGCGTTTCGCGGCCATGGCCAGCCACTACCTGTTCGAGCCGACGTTCTGCAGTCCGGCCTCGGGCTGGGAGAAGGGTCAGGTCGAGAAAAACGTGCAGGACGCGCGGCGGCAGATCTGGCAGGTCATGCCGCCGTTCGGCGACCTGCCCGCCCTCAACACGTGGCTTGAGGCGCGCTGCATCGAGCGCTGGGGCGAGCTCGCCCACGGGGTCCTGCCGGGCAGCGTCGCCGAGGTCCACGCCCGGGAGAGGGCAAGCCTGATGCCGATGGGGCGGGCGTTCGACGGCTTCGTCGAGCACGCCAAGCGGGTGTCGCCGACCTGCCTCGTGCACTTCGAGAGCAACCGCTACAGCGTCCCTGCCTCGTTCGCTAATCGGCCGGTCAGCCTGCGGGTCTATCCCGACCGGCTCGTCGTGGTCGCCGAGGGGCAGGTCCTGTGCGAGCACGCCCGGATCGTCGAGCGCTCGCACGACGTTCCCAGCCGCACCGTCTACGACTGGCGGCACTACCTGGCGGTGATCCAGCGCAAGCCGGGGGCGCTGCGTAACGGCGCACCCTTCGCCGAGATGCCGGAGGCGTTCCGCAGGCTCCAGGCCCAGCTCCTGCGTCGGCCGGGGGGCGAGCGGGAGATGGTGGAGATCCTCGCCCTCGTGCTGCAGCACGACGAGGGAGCGGTGCTCTGTGCCGTGGAGCTGGCCCTCGAGGGCGGCGTCGCCACCAAGACCCACGTCCTCAACCTCCTGCACCGTCTGACCGACAGCCCGAGCACGGCCGCGGCCATCGACGCCCCCCAGGCCCTTGTCCTGACCCAGGAGCCAAGGGCCGACATCGGGCGCTACGACGCGCTCCGGGATCGCGAGGTGCGCTATGCGTCATGATCCGGCGAGCGCCGCCCTCGTGGTCATGCTGCGCGGGCTCAAGATGTTCGGCATGGCCGGGGCGGTCGCCGAACTGGTGGAGCAGGGAGCGCCTGCATTCGAGGCGGCCGTCCCCGTCCTCTCCCAACTGCTCAAGGCCGAGATGGCTGAGCGCGAGGTGCGCTCGATCGCCTACCACACCAAGACGGCCCGGTTCCCGGCCTACAAGGACCTGGCGAGCTTCGATTTCACGGCGAGCGAGGTCAACGAGGCCGCGGTCCGGCAACTGCACCGGGGCGAGTTCACCGAGCGGGCCGACAACGTCGTCCTCATCGGCGGGCCTGGCACCGGCAAGACCCACCTCGCCTCGGCCCTCGGTGTGCAAGCCATCGAGCACGGCCGCAAGAAGGTCCGGTTCTACTCCACGGTCGACCTGGTGAATGCCCTGGAACAGGAGAAGGCCGCCAACAAGGCCGGGCAGCTCGCCGACCGTCTGCTCCGCCTCGACCTCGTCATCCTCGACGAGCTCGGCTACCTGCCGTTCAGCTCCGCGGGCGGGGCGCTGCTGTTCCACCTGCTCAGCAAGCTCTACGAGCACACCAGCGTGGTCATCACCACCAACCTCAGTTTCAGCGAATGGGGCGGCGTGTTCGGCGACGCCAAGATGACGACGGCCTTGCTCGACCGCCTCACCCACCACTGCCACATCCTGGAGACCGGCAACGACAGCTTCCGGTTCAGGAGCAGCTCGGCCGAGCCCAGGAACAGGAGGGCCAAAACACCCGCTTGACCCGCGACCAAAGCCCGCGGGACATATCCCTGCACGGGTCAGTTCTCGATGAAAACCCCGGGTCAGTTCTCAGCGAAACTCAACAGATCGCGATCGGGCTGGCCGATGCCATTGCGCTGTTCGACCGCAGGGAGCGGCGTGCTGTCGCAGACATGCTGGGAGGCAGGGATGCAGTCCGCCTGAGCCGGAAGGCCGCGGACACTCTCGGGACTAGGCTTGGCGTCCCGCCAGCCGAACTCGTGGGTTCCCCATGGCATATGGACTACACCTGGAACTGGCTGGCAGGCGCACTCACGCTCTATGGCGCAGGGTCGCCCGATCCGCGACGTAACCTCGCGAACTCGACAGGACTGGTCGAGCACAACCAGGAGGATGTCGACGCCCTCGTCGTCGCGGGCACCCGCCTAGTCCTGATCGAGGCGAAGTGGCAGGGCAGGTGGAGCAGGGTGCAGCTGGAGAGCAAGGCCAGGCGGATCCAAGCCTTCGCTGCCCTGGCAGAAAGGATCGGGCGCGAGCGGGAACTGCGGTGGCATCTCGCGCTTGCTTCCCGTGACGAAGGCGAGCTGCTCCAGGCGGCGCGCACCCTTGAAGCCCTCCTGGGACCCCTCGCTGCAGACCATCCGGTAGTCAGGCTCCCATTGGCGCAGTTCGTCGAGAAGCTGCCGACCGGCCTGCTCGACGTACCGTATGTGAAGAAGGGGAACCCGTGGTCGATCGCCGCGAGCCGTCGGTGGCGGGCTTCCGGCCGGACCAGGGTCATCAGGACTTGACGTGGCGTGGCCGGACGCAGCCAGGCGACCCGCGGAATTCGGAAGCCAGCGTTCGTCGTGGGAGCGCCACCAGGATCTCGGATGCCATCACCACACCTGCCTGACCTGGCTGTCTGCAGGTTTGGCCGCCTCCTTCCGGGAAGTGGCAGCTTGCGCGACACCGCCAGCACGACTTCAAGGCATGAGGGCTGGCCCCAGCGTCGGATCGTACGATTCGCTGGACATGGCAGTCCGTAACACGAGGCGGGTCGGGAAGATGGACGAGCGTCAGGCCGAGGCATTGGTGCGGGCACCGGGCGAGGCACTGAGGGTTGAAATCAAGAGCTGGCTGGACATCGACGGACCGGAACACAGGGCGAAGCTTGTGCGAGCGCTGCTGGCGCTGCGGAACTTCGGGGGTGGCTTCCTCCTCATCGGATTCGACGACAGGACCGGATCCCCGGCCGAGAACCCTCCCCCGGATCCGCGGTCAAGCTTCCATGTGGACGTCCTGCAGCGTCTCGTCTCGACCTATGCCTCGGAGCCATTCGGGATCGAGGTCACGTTCGTCGAGAGAGCGGGCATCGCCTATCCGGTCATCGAGGTTCCGACGGGAGTGCAAGTTCCAGTCGCCATCAAGGCCGACCTGAGGCACGAGACACGACACCTCCTCCGTCGGGGCGATGTCATGTTCCGGACGCTGGGCGCGAACAACACCGTATCCTCGGCGGCCGCCGGACCGGGCGACTGGCGGCAGATCATGGAGATCTGCTTCGACAACCGGGAGGCGGACCTGGCGAGGTTCGTGAGGCGGCACCTGCGCAGCAGCGATCTGCCCGGTCTGCTCGCCGATCTTGGCCTCGCCATGAACAGGGTCAGTCGACCCGGGCTGCAGGAGATCTGCCGGGAGTTCGCCGACGAGTGCGCAGTTCGTGCCGAACAGAAGGAGCGGGCGAGGGGATTGCTGCCGCTGCCGGAGAGCTTCGGCCAGATGGAAATCGCGGCGGTGCTCGACCCTCCCGCGAGCGGCTTCATCGCCGACCAGGGCTTCAGGGACCGGCTGATGCGGTCGCACCCGAGGTACTCGAACGACCTCTGGATGGATAGCCGAGGTTATCCGAACCGGGGCGACCGGCCCTCGGTGGACGCAGGCGGCTGGGATGCCCTTGTAGATCTGACCGACTGGTGGAAGATGCGGGAGTTCTCGAGGCTCGAGCCGTCGGGCCGCTTCTATCTCCGGCGGCCGCTGCCCGAGGACTCCACCGCCCACTCTCGCGGCGCAGCTCCCGGGGTCATCCTCGACATCGAGGCAACCATCTCCAATGTCACCGAAGCCATGGCGACAGCGCTCGCGTTCGCAGATGCACTCGGGGCTGAGCCGGACCAGGGAAAGCTGGGGTTCCTCGTCAGCTGGGGGGGGCTCCAGGACCGGCGCCTGGTCTCCCTGAACGGAGGCGGCGAGCTGATCGCCTTCGAGCACCGATCGAGCACCAGTGCGTTGGAGCGGTTCGTCGAGCTTCCTGCTGGCACGTCCGCGCTGAACCTAGCCCCCTATGTCTCCCAGCTCGTCCGGGAGCTGTTCGCCCTGTTCAACGGCTATACCTACAGTCCCGATCGAGCCGAGGCCCAGGTTCGTGCGGTCGTGGAACGCCGACGCGGCGCCTGAAGCCATGGGTACCCCGCGGCTTGACGTGACAAGGGTCGAGGGTTTGGCCCGGGTCGAGGATCTCCTTGCCGGACCACCCCCGCCGCGGAACTTCGCTTGTGCCCTCCAGCATCGTCG
This sequence comes from Pararoseomonas sp. SCSIO 73927, assembly GCF_037040815.1. Taxonomy (NCBI): domain Bacteria; kingdom Pseudomonadati; phylum Pseudomonadota; class Alphaproteobacteria; order Acetobacterales; family Acetobacteraceae; genus Pararoseomonas; species Pararoseomonas sp. SCSIO 73927. The sequence continues at coordinate 2,683,916 of NZ_CP146232.1, read as the reverse complement.
TCAGACGCGAGAGCGCTGAAGGGCTTATACCCGGCTCATGAAGTTCTGACTGACTGCAGGTATGGGTAGTTAGTCAGGGATGCGATGCGCCCTGTCTCCGCGGTGAGTTGGTTCCAGGCCTGACAGCAGCCGTCGATGATGCTGTCGAGGTCTGGGAAGAGGCGGAGCGAGAGGAAGCGCTCGCGGAGGTAGAGCCAGACACGCTCGACCGGGTTTAGTTCCGGCGCATAGGGCGGCAGGAAGACGAGGCTGATGTTGGCCGGTGTGGCGAGGTGGCCAGCGATGTGCCAGCCCGCACCATCCAGCAGCAGGGCGGCATGCACTTTCTCGGGCAGGGTGGCGCTGAACCGGTCGAGGAAGGCCTGCATCGCCGCCGTGCCCACCTCGGTAAGCACGAGGGCAAAGGCCTGGTCGGTGCCAGGGCGAACGGCGCCGAAGATCCAGGCGGACGCGTGCCGCTGGTCGATGATGCCGCTCGGGCGGATGCCACGCTCGTACCAGATGCGGGCGCCGCGCCCCTTCTGGCCCACGCGTGCCTCGTCCTGGCACCAGATTTGGACCTCAGTGTCGGGGTGGGTACGGGTGATCTCCTTCAGGGCCGCAGCGAGGCCCCTTTTTTGAACCGCTCCTGCGCCGCGCTGTCCGCCCTGGGATGACTGGGGCGGGTCTTTTGCCAGGATAGGTCGAGCGACTTCACCAGCCGCAGCATCCCGCTCTCGCGGTAGCTCACGCCGAAGCGCTCCTCCGCCACCCGGCACAGGTCCACGATGCGCCAGGACGACACACCATCCCTCTCCCGGTCGGGGCCGCGCAGCACGACCGCCTTGAAGGCGGCCTGCTGCCCTTCGGTCATGCGCGTCGGGCGCCCCGAGCGGGGCTGATCACGGAGGCCCGCCACACCCTCGGCATTGAAGCGGATCACCCAATCCCTGAGCGTCTGCCGATCCATCCCCGCAGCCCGGGCCGCCGCCTCCCGGCTCATGCCGTCCAGCACATTCGCCAAGGCCATCAGCCGGGCCGCCACTCGCCCGTCGCGCTCGCGCCGGGCCAGACGGCGCAACTCCGCCGCCTCCATATCGGTCCGGATCGCCACCGCCGTGCCCATCCCGTCCCCTCCGGCACCTCGGAGAACACCGAATCACACCATGCCGTGCAGCACCTCACACGAATGAGTCAGCAGTTCGTGCGCTGGGTATTACACCCGCGTCCGGCAGTCCGTCATGGCCGACCCGGGTGGCCTCCTCCATCCTAGTTGTGGATCGACTTCAAACCCGGGCGGACCTCCCGATCGGTGGGTCCGGGGACCGATGCTTCGCCGAGTAATCGCCTCCAGTCCCGCTCCCCTCCCCAGCGCCCGAGGTTTCCCCGGCGTCATTGATCCTGAGCGGAGAGACGGCGGACCGGACATCCTGGGCGACGCCCTGGATGCCCAGCGCCCAGAACGACTGGAGGACCTTGGGAGCGATCAGGCCGTCGAACTTCCCTGACGCCAGGGCGCCGACGTCCGCAACGACAACCCCCAGGTCGGGAACCCCCTCCGCCTCCAGCCTGGCCAGCTTCCGGGCGAGCGCCTGCACATCGGGCTGCGTCACCACGACGCCGAAGTCATGTGGCCAGCACTTGAAGCCGTCAGCGCCGAGAAGGATGGCCAGGAGGCCGTTGGAGCGGGTACCCCGCCACGTCATGAGATGGACGTCACGACCCGACCGCACGGCCCGCCTGCTGTCCAGGGAAAGGCGACGGAACGCCCGCCTGCCCTCGGCAAGCAGACGGTGCATGGTCTCATCCACCCATCCCGGCTCGCCGTCCTCCATGTAGACGGACAGCATCTCCGCCGACAGGCGGTCATCCACCGCTTCCGGCGATCCTCCGAAGAGAGGCGCCTTGCCGCCCTTGTGGGATTCCACCGTGATGACGTGGGCGGCCTCGTCCACCCCCTTCACGACCCACCGGCGCCCCGCGAAGACCATGAGGTTACCGGGCAGCACGGGGTTGTTCACGGGGAGCGAACCCAGTGTCTTTCCCGAAGTGACAACCTGCCATTCCTGGCTGCTCGCGAAGAGGGCGTAGAAGTCCCGGGAGGAAGACAGCCGCTCCCCCGCCGATGCGAGCATCAGCGTGCCGTCGGACGCCTGCTCGATCAGCCTGGTCTCATGCGACCCCATGCTGCGCAGGAGGTCCAGGAAGAGCTGCGTCCCCACCCCGGAGAAGGGACCGGGGCCGCACAGGATCCGGTGGATCGTCTCGGCCCGCGCGCCGCCCCGTTCGCAGATTACCGAGAGCACCTGGTGGAGGAGCGCCGATCCCAGACCCTCCACGGTGCCAGGGGCCTCGATGAAACCCTGCCCGAGCAGCCGGATGGCCGCGATGGCCCGCACCGTCTCCTGCCGGAGGGTATCCAGCAGGTTCGGATCGGGATCCAGCTCTTCCTCGATGACGTAGATCCGCAGGATGGCTGGCATGCCTGTCCTGCGCCCCGAGCGGCCCAGCCGCTGCCGCAGGGATGCGATCGACCTCGGGGCACCGATCTGGGCCACGGACTTCACGGAACCGATGTCGATTCCGAGTTCCAGGGTGGACGTGCAGACCGCCGTCGTCGGCAGCTTGCCCTCCTTGAGGCGCCCCTCCAGCTCCTCCCGGATCTCCTTCGAGAGGTTGCCGTGATGGGGGAAGAACTCGTTCGGGACCCGGTCCGCCTCGCACCTCCTCCGGAGGAGATCGGCGAGCACCTCCACCCGCTGACGCGAGCCGCCGAACACCAGGGAGTTGTGCCCCCGCATCGTCGTCATCAGGTGTCCGGCCACGGAGGTGATGGCCACCTCCGCAGCCTCCTCGGCTTCTCCTGCCCCGCCCTCCTTCCCGGTCTCCACGGGTCGGGCAGGCTCGATGTAGCCGCGGACCTGCAGCTGGATCTCGTTGCCCGGCTGAGTGGACCGGACCATCCGGACCCGGGCCGGATCGGAGGGACGCAGCCAGGCCGCCGCGGCATCCAGATCGCCCAGGGTCGCCGACAGGCCAATCCGGCGCGCAGGACTGGCAGCAGCGGTGTCGATGCGCCGGAGAAGGGAGGCGAGGTGGATGCCCCGTGGTCCTGCCAGGAAGGCGTGCAGTTCGTCGACGACGATGAAGCGGAGGTTGCCGAACAGCGTCCTGGCGGCCGCGGGCCGACGGCAGAACAGGGCCTCGATGGATTCCGGCGTGATGAGGACAACGCCCCGCGGCCGGGCCAGGAGCCTGGTCTTGGCGGAGGTGGGGGCATCGCCGTGCCACCGCACGACAGGCAGCTCCAGCCGCTCGCAGAGCTGTTCAAGACGCCCGAACTGGTCGTTGATCAGCGCCTTGAGCGGGGCGACGTAGAGAACCGCGAGACCGTTAACCGGGTCGTCCGCGACCTCGGACAGCACGGGGAGGAAGGCGGCCTCCGTCTTTCCGGCCGCCGTGGACGCGGCGACCAGCACGTCCCCCCTTCCCTGCCTGACCTCCAGGATGGACCGGGACTGGATCTCGCGCAGCCCGGTCCACCTCTGGTCATGGACCCAGCGCCTGACCTCGGGGTGGAGGAGGTCGTAGGCGCGCATATCATCCAAGGCGGAAGCCTGTCAGCCCGCTGTCGCGCGGGTCCTTCCCTTCCTCGGCGCCGCCACCTGCACCGATGCCGGTAGTGCCTTCCGGTTCGGGGATGTCGCCGTCGTCCTCGGGGACGTCCGGCGTGACCTCCACGGCCCCGAGCAGGCTGCGCCAGTCGGCCCCGGGGTTCTGCTCCAGCACGGACAGCAGCTGGCAGAAGGCCTTGATCGTGTTCCGCGGTGTCCGGAAGTAGGCCTCGCCGATGCGCTCGCTGCAGTGGACCATGAAGGCCTGGAGGGCCTCGTCCGGCACGAGATGCCGCGACGGATCGCCACCGGCGAAGATGTTCCTGACGTTCATCAGCAGGATCATCAGCTCCTCGGGCGTCAGGCTCTGGAGGCGGAGCACGGGGCCGGACAGGTCCACCAGCCCGTCCCGGGCGAAGGAGTTCTCGGACAGGCGGGACTGGAGGGCCGCGTAGCTGTACAGGCCGCGACGGGTATCCGTGAGGAACTCGGGTGTGCCACCCATGACGAAGCCGATGCCCCCGGTGTTGCCCTGCAGGACATCGTTCAGGATGGCGAGGATCTGCTCGTAGTTCTGCTCGCGCGCCTGCTTGTTCTGGAGCTTGTAGAGGTTGACCATCTCGTCGAACACGACGAGCAGCCCGGCATAGCCCGCGAGCCTCGCCAGCGCGGACATCAGCTTCAGCCCCTCGTAGAGGTCCTGGTCGCCGATGATGTTGCGCACGCCCAGCGCCTGCCGCGCCTCGGTCCTGGTCGAGAACTCGCCGCGGAGCCAGCGCAGGGCGTTGGCCTTCAGCTCCTCGTTGCCATCCTCGCTGCCCCGCCAGTAGGCCTCCACCACGGTGGCGAAGTCGTAGCCCCCGCCGCCCTCCTGGAGGTGGACAAGGCGCTCCTCGAGCACCCGCTTCACGGGGACGCCCCGTTCCCCCGCTGCCTTCACCAGGTCGGCGACGAAGCGCTCCAGGACGCTGGGCAGGGCGCCGCCGTCCGGCTTGGTGCGGGTCGCCATGTTGCGGACGGCCTCGCCGTAGAGGCCGCGCGCCTGGCCGTTCGATGCCTGGAGGCGCCGGTCGGGACCGAGGTCCGCATGGACGGTCAGCAGCCGCTTCTCCAGGGCGACGAGCCGGACGAGGCTCATGAAGAAGCTCTTGCCCGCGCCGTACTCGCCGATGACGAACCGGATGGAGGAGCCACCGTCCGCGATGCGCTCGACGTCCCGGACCAGGGCCTGGAGTTCCCGCGCCCGCCCGACCTGGACGTGCTGCAGGCCGACGCGTGGGACGACGCCCGCCGACAGGGCCTGGATGATGGTGTCGCGGTCGCGGGGACGGATCTTGGCTTGGACGGTCATGCTTTCTTCTTCAGGCAGGCAGGAGTTGGACGCGCAGGTGGTCCACGACGGTCACGAGGTCATCGTCGGCCTCGAGGAGAGGCTCCTCGTAGCGGTCGAAGCCCCAGTCGTTGATGGTCTCGATTGCCCCCTCGGGGAACAGGCGCAGCTCCTTCGCCCTGGCCTCGAACTCGCCCATCGGCAGCTCGCCAGCGGCCAGTAGCGCCTCGAGCAGGGTCCCGTGGGCGCCGTCCAGGCCAGCGAACCGGGCGGCCACCTCGACGGGCTGTCTGGGCAGGGGCACCTCGTCATCCACCGCCGTCTCCGGCTGCGGTTCCTCGGCAAAGATGCCGGAGAGGAGCGAGGAGACCTGCGTGGTCTCCTGGCGGATGCGTGCGAGCCGCTCCGCATCGAGAGCGACGCCAGGCTGGGTCCCACCCGCGGCAGGCGCCTGAACCGCCTTACGGGAGGGCCGCGGCTCGGTACTCGTTCCCTGGTGGAGCGCGGAATGGACGCTCTCGGGCGGCAGTCCGAGGGTGCGGTATAGCCGCTCCAGGAACGCGACCTCGGTCCGGGATGCCTGGCCGTCGGAGAGTACGGCCGCGATGGCCGAGCGTGCGATGGCCTGCCGAGCATCGAAGGGTAGGCCCGCGATGCGTCGTAGGGCGCCGCCGCCCTTGGCGCGATCACGCAGGGACCATACGAAGGCCTCCAGACGCAGGGCCTCCGCGGCGCTCAGTCCGGAGATCGCCCGGGCGTCGCGGATCACCGCGTCGAACTCCTGGTCGGAGACGTCGCCATCGGCCGCCGCGGCAAGGATCGCCACCTCTACCGTCACCTTCGCCTGGACGAAGACCGGTCGCTCGGGATCGACCGGAGCGCCCCCCGGTGCCTCGAAGAGCACCATGTCCGCGGTGGTCGTCACCGCCTCGCCGCCGTAGCGTCGGTCCGGCTCGATGCCGAAGCCGAGCGCGTCGAGCCGCTGGGTGAGCTGGGCAATAGCGGACGCGGTCGGTCGCTTCGCGCCATCGTCGAGAGCGATGCCGAGGGTGCGGAACAGGGTGCGGGGGGCGATGGCCACGATCGACCTGCCTCTGAGGAGAGGCAGGAGTACCCTTCGCGTCTCCTCTGCTGCACTGGCCGTCGCCGCTTCCCGGAGGGGCATGGGCAGCAGGACGGCCGCCTCCAGGGTGCCACGCGCCTCGGGCCTGCGGCCGATGAGGCGGCTGTAGGCATCGAGATCGATCTGGCTGGACTCCAGGAGGTCCCGCAGTTCTCCCAGGGGAGCGCTGGTCCCCGAGATGTCCGGGAGCTTCTCGTGCGGCCCGGGTATGACTGCGGTGAAGGTGCTGCTGGCGGCCCGGTAGGTCGCGGTGATGCGGCGCTTGGGCACACGGACGGCCAGGCCTCGAGGATGGCTCTCGCTGAAGCGGGCCGCGAAGACTTGGCGGAGTTCCGGAAAGCAGCGCTGGCCCGGCGTCCGGAGACGCGCCTCGGGAGTCCCGAGCACCCACAGCAGTGCATCCTCCGCATCCAGCGGCCGTCCCTCCGCCAGCACGGTCCCGAGATGCAGCAGCGTCGCCAGGGGAATCTCGCTCAGCCAGTCCGTCGCCGGGGCTGGCTCGACCCTTCCCGGCGTCTTGCCGGAAAGGAGGGCAGCGGCTGCCAGGAAGTTGGTGGCGTGGTTCCGGAACGACCCGTTGGTTCCGTAGATACCGAGGAGGCGCTCGACCTCGGCGACCAGGACCGGTGCGTCCGACACCTCACGCTCGTGGAAGAGCCTGCGCTCCAGCCCGTAGAAGAACAGGAGGACGAGGCCGATCTCGGCCCTGGGGTCCGCCCGCCCTCCAGCCAGCCAGTCGATGTAGGCCCGGCGTCCCGCGGACGTCAGGGAGTCGTAGTCCGGCAGGTAGTTCAGGCCTGTGGCGTCGCCGGGCTGGTATCTTCGGGCGATCGGAAGGGAGGGATTGATGAGACAGCTGTCCGGCCCCCAGCCCCGGGGATTGGGCAGGCTCTCGCCCACGTAGATCATCCCGCCCGTGATGCGGGTGTGGCGGATCGTGATCTCGGTGCCCGGCGCAATCCAGGCGGCCCTCTCCGCGGCGCTGCGCACCTGCTCGACCGGGCGGACAGGTGCCTCGTGACCAGCGGCTGGTATGCTGGGGGCGGCAGGGTGCCCGGGGGACCGGAGCGAGAAGCTGGCGAGCGCATCGTCGTCGCCTGCGGATCCGGACGTCTGCCCGGGCCGAGGAGCATGCTTCCCGGACGAGGCTGGGTTCTCGGTCTCGCGGATGAAGACTCTCGAGAGGCCGGACGGCTCCTCCCGCTCCTGGGCAGTCTGGTGCCCGGGGGCGGGCGTCGGCCTCTCCGGAGCCTTGGGATCGGCTGGCGGCAGGGCAGCAAAGACCCCGGCGACGATCTCCGCGGTGGTCGGGCCTGATGCACCAGCGGCGGCCTGGCCGCTCTCCGCCGGGAGGGCGCCCTTTTCATGATGCGCCCGAATGGCATCTGCTGCCTCCAGCACGGTCATCTCTCCGTCTGGTCGGTGATCCGGCAGGTGGGGCTTCAGAGTTCCTGTCCTCGCACCTGTCTCGGGCGGTAGGGGCTTGTCGGCTGGGCTGACGGCCTTCTCCGGACGTACGTCGGACGCGGCGGACAAGTCTGGGGAAGCCGGACGGATCGGGCTGCCCGCTGGTGCATCCGTGGCAGGGGCTGCGGTACGGGAGCCAGGAGGACCGACCGGCGGCAGGGATCGTTCCAGCCGGACCAATTGCTCGAGTGCCAGCCTGGCACGCTGCCCGGCATCGCCCTGCCATTGCTCGGCGGAGCGGATGAACGGGGCAGTATCCCCGCGGAGTGCGTCGGTGCGGGATCGGTCCCGTGACCGGATGGCGGATCGGGTGGCCAGGAGGACAGCCCCGGAGAGCAGGACACCGCCGACGATCTGAATGATGACAAGGTCGGTCGGCATCAGGCTTCCGGCAAGGGAGTGCTGAGGGATGGCAGCCTGTCCAGGGCGGTGCCGCACCGGCCAGGATGGTGGCCGGGGCCTGGACCGGCGATCCTCAACGGGCGTTATCCAGAAGGCTCGAGTGAATCCAGCCCCAAGCTTCGGTGTCCCCGACCCGGACCCATCCTGCGGAGCGTCCGAAGACGTTGAGACGCGTACCGCCCGATGTCGTCCGCAGCACGTCGGCTGCCCCGTTCGGCGCCGACCTTATGTTCGCGCCGCTCCTGGTCACGATCTGCTCGCGCGTGGGCGGGACGGCCGCGGGGGTCGGGGGCGTGACCGCGCCGGGAGCTTCGGGCGTCGGCGATGGAGACGCTTCCGGGACCGGAGGAGACGCCTCCGATGGAGGCAGCGTGGTGGGGTGGGCAGGCTCCGGTGGGGCCGGGTGCTGTGCCAGGGCGACCGATGGTCGGATCTCGATGGATGGCGCACCGGCGGTCGACGATGCCGTGCGGTCCGGCAGCTGACGGGACGCCCAGGCCAGGGCTTGGCCGCCCAGGGAAGGATTGGCCAGGACAGCCCAGGCACAGATCGCAGCGACGGCGGCCGCGGCCGTGTACTCGTGCGCCCGGGCCGTCTGCGGCGAAGGCGGGATCGTCACCACGGGGCGGTCGTCGGCGACGAGGCTGGCCACCTCGGCGAGCGATGCCCGTCTCTCGGCGACATCTCCGGGAGCGTGCGCCTCCTCGGTCAGGACCCGCTGGTAGTCGGCGAAGGCCGCCGCGAAGGCCTGGGCGGCCTTGAGGTTGCTGATCAGGTAGCTTCGCGGGGACAGGCCTGCGCCCCGGAGCGTGAGCATGCCGTACCGGACGAAGGAAACGCTCCGGTTGTTGACGTATCGCCTGTCCGGGCTGCCGTCCTTGTTGGCGCGCTCCCAGGCTACGGACTCGATCGTGGCGTCGGCGGCAGGCTGGACCGCCTCGGCGACGGTCCTCTCGGCGTATTCCAGCCGGGTCTCCAGCACGCTCGCGAGCGTCAGGTCGTCGCCCGAGCAGAGCATGACGAAGCCGGGATACAGGTCCATCGAGGAGCCGTTCGGCTTCAGGGCCGCCAGTCCTGGCCATCCGGCGTCCATGAACGGCTGGAAGGCAGGGGCGAACTGTACTGCCTCCCGCTGGACCTGCGGACCTGGCACGGGGTGGGATGGCGGGGTCGGAGGGATCGCCCCGACCTCCCAGGCAGCCCCTGTCCTGGCCAGCCCGTCGAATGCGGCCACCACTGCCAGGTAGGCCCGGGTGGCCCGCCTGCCGAAGGCGAAGCGGACGGTGATCCGGCAGGCGTTCCGCCGGGCAGCCGCTGCCTGGAGTTCGGCTTCGGCTACGGCAGCTGCCGACCGGAGCGAGGGCAGGCGCCAGGAGAGGAATGGCGCGAGTGGTAGGCGCGAGGCCCTGGCCCACCTGCGGGAGGCGCGGTCGCGGCGCTCGAGACATCGTGGGAGCTCAGCCTCGACGCGTCGTGCGGCCTCTTCCGCCAGGCGCAGCAGCGCCCCGACGTCACCAGGGGCGATCCGCCGCGGCGAGGGTCCCGCCGGAAGCTCCCCAGCTCCGGAGACGCCGACGTCCGGAGCGGCTGCCGATACCGCCACTCGTCCGTCGGCCAGGCCGAACTCGATCTCGGGGAACTTGAACCCGTCTTCCTGGGCGCCGGATGCCATCTCGGCACCGTACCAGAGGTATCCCGGGATCGTAAGATTCGTCTGACAGGCCAGGAGGTCGGCCTAGGCGAGGACCGGACAGCCATGGTGCTGGCTGCCGGGACGGCCCCGTCGCGCATGGTCCGACCGTCGAACGGATGCCTTTCGCCCGTCCGGCGCTCGGCTGCTGAGGAGGTAGCCGATTCAGCGATGGCAGTGCGGGGGACCGCCGGGCTGCCGGTGACCGAGAGTGCCGTCCATCCAGCCATACGTCCGCAGCAGCCAGCGGGTGGTGCCGCCCACGCCCGGACCGGTCGCGGCGCGTCCGTGGATGACCTGCCTGTTGTGGATCAGACAGACATCCCCGGGGCCGATCGGCACCTCGACATAGAGGTCGGCCAGCGCCTCCTTGAAACGCCGCAGGGCGATCCCGGCCGCGGCCGGAGCACCGTGTGACGGCGCTACCCTTCCATGGCTGAAGCGCATGGAGAGGCCGTGCCGTGGTTCGCGGCGGCTAAGTATGGGGGCGCCAACACGAACCCGGTCCGTGTCGAAGGTCGCCTGGGGAGCGATGTCGAACCAGGGACCTTCCATGGCCCAGAGTTCCTCGTCAGTCAGGTTCTTCAAGGCCAGCGACACGGGAGCCAGCCTCGTCGGCGTCCCCTCGGGGTTCCGCAGCCCGACAAGTACAAGGAGGTCCGGAGCGGGCGAGTGAACCTCGTCTCCTGCCGCGAACTCGCTGGGAAACGGGAAGGATGCACCATCCGTGTGGCCCCGCATCGCCTTCCTCGAGCGCTCGGCCGGACCTGCACCGACGTCCTCCTCCGGACGTGCGACCAGGTTGACGAAGGCATCCCCCCCGTTCTCGCAGGCATAGGAGACCAGCCTCGCCCCGGCGAGCGCCATCAGCCCGACCGTGAGCCAGCCGAGCGGCCACCAGGCGTCGTTCTGCACCGGAGGGAAGTCCAGCGGGGTCGGGGGCAACCGCGACAGATCCATTCCCGCGCGGACGACCAGCCAGGGTTCCAGTCCATGGGCGAAATGCCGAACCGAGGTCATGTCCTCGCTCGCAAGGGCCGTCCCGGCCATGGCCCTGGCCCGGTCGCGCAACTCGATCGGCCTGATGCAGGGGTCCTCGTCCGGAGCCGTTGCCAGTGCCGCAGCCAGACGCCCGGGTTCCAGAACTATTCCTTGGGGGGTTTCGACGGCAGGCACGGTTGGACTCGCAGAATGCAGATCCTTTCTGAGGCAGCAACGGGAGGATTGCAATCTCACCGCGATGCGGTGAGATTTACCGGAGAGTGGTGAGATTCGCCACCGGCAGCGTGGAGCACTCCGGCTCCTGCGCGGCTCGACGGAGAGTGCGGGACATGGTGGGTCAGGGCGACGTGGGGCAGGATCCCCGGAACGGTGATGCCGTTCGCACCGGGGCAACCCCTGCGTCACGCGGCGAGCTGGAGCGGGCGGCGCGCAGCGTGCTCCGGCATGACTTCCATGAGCCTTCGAGGACCCACATCGTCTGGTGTGCGGGCATCGGGCGGGGCGGCGCAAAAGGTTTCGGCACCGCAGCGGACGAGGCGTTCCGCATGTTCGGTCACCGCCTCAAGGAAATCCTGGACGCCGCTAGGCCTTCGGATCTGGAGCGTTGGTCCCGTGACCTGGCCTACGACCAGACGGAGCGCCTGCGGGAGGCGCAGGTCCGCTCCCTGGCCGCCCGTGACCGGATGGGCGACTACAGCCTCGGCCTCGACCCCTCCCAGATCGGACTGCTCGCCGACGAGCCAGGAGGGGTGCCCTCGAACGACCGTATCGTAGAGGCACTCCGCGACGGCCTGACCATGTTCCATGAAGCCGCGCGCGACCGGACCTTAGACCAGATGCGGGACGCGGTCGCAGAACACGCTCGGGCCCTTCGCGAAGGACGCCGAGATCGATCTGACGCTCCTGCCTACCGGACGGTTCGCATGGGCGCAGAGACCCATGCAAGGCTCCAGCTCCTGGCGCACGAGATCGGCATCAAGCTCCAGGAGCTCTGCCGCTACCTGCTCGGCCTTCACCTAGATCGATGCGGTCTTTCCTCGGCTCATGGCGATGTCGGCACCGCGCCTGTGGCATCCCCCTCCGACCCGTTCGCCAATCTGGATTCGGCCACATTCGCCAGGGTCGCCAAGGCCGCCCACATGTCGAGGATAGTGCTTGGTGCCATCCGAAGCGGCCAGGTCGTGGATCTGCCGTACCTCGTCGCCGGGAGGATCGGTGCCGCATTGCCCGTGCCGGTGCCCGCGAACGACATCGTCCGCCACGCGGCGTCAGGTGTGCGCCTTCCCCCGGCGATGGCGGCCAGGGCGAAAGGAAGGCCTACAGCAGGCAAGCCCGGGCTGACCCTCGAGGAGGTCGCACGCCAGGCAGGCATGTCGGCGGCACAGATCGAGAAGATGCTGGCCGAATAGCAGGGTGCCCGGCGATGAACTCCTTCGACGCCGCGCGGATCGCGGCACGTACCCTCCGCCAGTCAGCATCCGGTGAGGTCACGGAGCCGGGCATTCTGGCCCTCGCCGAAGCAGCAGCCGCGCACCTGGATCTCGAGGTCGCCTGGGTAGAGCCAGGCAGCGACCTTCTCCATGGCACGATGGCTTTCCTAGATGCCCAGGCGGGAGCTGTGATCTGTGCCAGTTCGGGCAGTGATGGCGAGAAGGCGCTGCTCCTTGCCCACGAACTGGGCCACGAGGCCGTCCACCGGCTCATCGCGGGGCATGACACCCTTGCTGCGTCGGGTAGCGCCAGGTCCGCGACCCGTCTTTCCGACTACGGCCCCCGGGAAAGGCGGGAGCTCGAGGCCGAGGTCTTCGCCCGGGAGTTCGTGCTACCACGCTCGGAAGCGCGGCGCCTCCATCTCGACGAGGCCCTGCCCGCTGCGGCCATCGTCGCGGACACGGGCCTGCCCCGCGGGGCGGTCGAGCGGCAGCTCCTCGACTCGCTGCTGCTGCCGGATGTCCCGCCAGATCAACTGGTCGCCGGAACAGCGCCGGGCCTCGACCCTTCGCAGGAAACCGCGGTCCGGCACAGGGGTGGGCCACTGCTGCTGTCGGCTGGGCCGGGCACCGGAAAGACCCGCACACTCGTTGCCCGGGTGCGCCACCTTGTCGAGGAGAGGTCCGTCGATCCCGCCCGGATCCTCGTGCTGACCTTCTCCAACCGTGCGGCCGCCGAGGCATCGGAGCGGATCTGCGCTGCTCTTCCGGATGCAGGACCACGCGTCTGGGTCGGCACCTTCCACCAGTTCGGGATGGACATCATCCGCAGGCATGCCGACCGCCTGGGCCTGCCCCCAGCCCTATCCTGTTCGACAGTGCCGCCGCGGTCGAGGAGCTGGAGGACATGCTCGCGACGCTCGGCCTCGAGCACCACCGGAACCTCTGGGCGCCAGAGAAGCTGCTGAAGGACGTGCTGAAGGCTGTCTCGCGCGCCAAGGACGAGCTGGTCGGACCGGCCCGGTACGAGGAAATGGCCTCTGCCATGCTTGCCGCGGCCGGGGGAGATCCGGAGCGGATCGAGGCTGCCGAGCGGGCAGCGGAGGTCGCCCGGGTCTATGCAGCCTACCAGAACAGGTTGTTGAACATCGGTGCGGTCGACTTCGGCGACCAGGTGATGCTGCCAGCCCTCCTGGTGGAGAGCGACCCGGCCTTGGCTGCCGAACTGAGGGGACGCCATGGCCACGTCCTCGTGGACGAGTACCAGGACGTGAACCGCGCGAGCATCCGGCTCCTGAAGGCGCTGGTCGGTCCAGGCGGAGAGATCTGGGCCGTCGGCGACGCGCGGCAGGCGATCTACCGGTTCCGCGGAGCCTCCTCCGCGAGCATGTCGCGGTTCGCGGAGGACTTCGGCCCGCATGCCGCGTGCAACCTGGCGGTCAACTACCGCTCCTGCGCCGAGGTGGTAGGCACCTTCCTGGACTTCTCCCGCGAGATGGTCTCCGGGACGGACTTGGCCGGATCGGCCCTGGAGGCTCGGAAGGGAAAATTCGGTCAGTCACCAATCCTGACAGTATGTCCTGACGACGATGCCGAGGTGACTGCCGTAGTCTCGTCCGTGGCCGATCTGGCAGGCCGTGGCATCCGTCATGGCCAGCAGGCCATCCTCTGCCGCGGGAATGCACAGGTCGACGAGGTCTCGGGTGCCCTCGAGGCGGTGGGCATCCCGGTGCTACGCCTAGGGAACGTCCTGGAACGGGACGAGGTCAGGGATCTTCTCAGTATCCTCAGTCTGGCGGCCGACACGACCGGGACCGGACTTGCACGCGTCGGATCGCTTCCACGGTACGGGCTGTCCCTGCAGGACGTCCGGATTGCTGCCACGGCCTTGAGGGCGGGCGAGCGGACCGTGCTGGAGGCACTTGCCGACCTTTCCACTCTAGCAGGTCTGTCCGCGTCCGGTGCGGCAGGTCTCGTCCGGCTCGGCGAGGATCTCGCGGGCCACACCCCGTTCTCGTCACCGTGGGCACTCCTGACGACGCTGATGATGGACCGGACCCGCTGGCTGGCGGAGATGGCGGCGGGCAGCACTGTCGAAGGGCAGATGCGCTGCCTGGCCGTATGGAACCTGCTGGAGGCGGTCCGAACCCTGCGACCGAGAGGATCGGGGCCGCCGATCGCGCGTCTCCTGCGGCGGCTGAGACGGACCGCCATGCTCGGCGAGGCGCGCTCGCTGGGGGATGTCCCGGAAGCTGCCCGAAACCTGGATGCGGTCCACGTCATGACCGTGCATGGCAGCAAGGGACTGGAGTTCGAGGCTGTGCACGTCCCCGGCCTGCATGAGCGAGGATTCCCCCTTCCCTACCGCTCTCCGGCATGCCCCCCGCCCCACGGCCTGGTCGATGCGACCGGCGTCACGGCTGCTGCGGATGCTGCGGCCGAGGAGGAGTGCCTCTTCTTCGTCGCGATGTCCCGGGCGAGGACGCACCTCCGGCTCTACCGAAGCGAGTCTGAGTCCGGAAAGAGAAGGCATTCCAGAAAGCCCTCCTCCTACATCGCCAGGATCACCCACTCCCTGGCGCATGCAACTGGCCTGTCTGGCTCACCGGCGTCTCGGCCGACGGAACCGCATGTCGTCGTCTCCTGGCCGACGGGCGGACCCAGCCTGCTGGCGCACCATGTCGAGCAGTTGCGGCGATGCCCGAGACGGCTTCTCCACACGGTACTGCTTGGCATCCGGGCGGCCCGGCAGACAGGGCCCTTCGCCCGGACCCACGACTGCGTCCAGCGGCTGCTCACACGGCTCGCCGACGACGGGGAGCCCGCGACCGGTGCTCTCGCGGAACTGGAGGCCGTGTTCGAGGAACTCTGGCTGGAGCATGGCCCCCATGACCATGGCTACGCGACGCACTACCGCCTTCTCGGTTCGAAACTGCTGGCGGCCCTGCACCGGCGGCTCGAGGGACGGGAGCGTCTTGCTCCCGGGACTCGCACGGTCTCTGTCGGCGGAATCCGCATGGCAGTGCTGGTGGACGACATCATCGTGGCCGAGGGCACACACATCCTGCGCCGCATCCGGACCGGCAGTGACCGTGCCGACGACCAGGACATGAACGAGGTTCTGCTCCATCTGGCAGCTCTGGACGTGTCCGGCGAGAACGTTGGCCGGGCCGAGATAGCGAGCCTGACCGACGCGAGCCTGCGCGCGGTGGCTCTCACCGCACGCAAGCTCGTGACCCGGAGGGAAACGCTGGAAGAACTCGGGAGGCAACTGAAGGCCGGGCAGTTTCCTGCCACGCCGAGCTCGGACACATGCCCACGTTGCCCGCACTGGTTCGCCTGTGGCCGCCTGCCCCCAGGCGACCTCGTCATGGACGACCGGATAGGAGCGGTGTAGGCGGCACGACCGGGCGACCTCGGTCGCCACCAGGCGTACCTGCCACGTGACAGGGATGACTCCACATCGGTCGGCGTTGCCGTCCAGCAGCTAGTCTGACCTCCCTGGCGCATGGAGGGAGACTCCCGAGGGAGCGCCAGACATCATGGAGCGGACTTGCCGACCCGGGGCGATCCTGGACAAGGGCAAGGGTCCGACCCGCCTTCGCAGTAGGCGGAGGCGTGAGTATCGGTCGGTACCTCGGGTGACCCTCGGAAGGCGGTTCTTCGGCATGCCTACCTGGATGATCCGGCGGACGCCGTCGAGTCTGCACATCGCCGAGATACCTGCAGGCGGCGTGCCGCGGAACCCGGACGGGCTCGCGGCGCACCCGGCTTCTCAGGCCTTGGCCTTCTTGCCGCCGAGGGCGCGCCTGGGGACAGCCTTTTCCACCTCCGCAGTCTCCTCGCCCCCATCCTCGTCGTCCCCGGGCCCGTCCAGGCCCTCGGCGATCTGGGTCAGGAGGAGGTCGGTCCTCTTCTCCTCCTCCAGAGTCTCGTCCAGCAGCCTCTCGGCCTCGGCCAGGCCAAGCTTGCGCGCCCAGGTCTTCAGCAGACCGTAGCGGGCGATCTCGTAGTGCTCGATGGCCTGAGCGCAGCCGATCAGCACGTCGTCCGCCGCCTCCGTGTCCCCGAAATCCTCGAGATCCTCCTCCATTTCTGCCGTCAGGCCCTGCATCGCCTCGCAGGTCTTGCCACGGGCGGACTTGCCGAGGATCTCGAACACCTGGACGAGGCGCTCGACCTGCATCGCGCTCTCCTCCGCGTGCCTGGTGAACGCCTCCTTCAGATCCGGCGTCTTCGCTGCCTTGGCGGACTTCTTGAGCGCCTTCACCGACTGCTTCTCTGCGTAGTAGACATCCTTGAGTGTCTCGTGGAACGCGTCCTTCAGCGTCTTCTCAGCCATGTGACAGCCCTCTTTTCCCCCGGCCTCCGGAACTGGCCACCGGGCGCCGGAGCAACGCTGAGGCGGGCGGGTGGCTGCCCCGGGTCATCGTTCGGTCATTCAGGGATCGCTGCCCACCACGGCAACGTCGCGGTCATGCATTCCATTCCATCGGCATCACCAGCCGACCGGATCTATCGCCTTGAGCGACAACCATCTCGAACGGTTGGGCAGCGCCTCGCTCGGCGCGATGCGGAGGAGCGTCAGGACGGTCGCGGTGGCGCTGCTCGTCCTGGGCGGAGGCGTCATGGAAGAGAGCGCCGGGACGCTTCCGCCCAGGAGCATCCGACAGATGGACCAGGGCTGCTGCGGAGTGGGACAGCGACGGCTACGGATTGCCCCATGTCCGGCACTGCACGACCGGTTGGGGGGACGATGCTAGACGATCCACCCCCTGTGCCGGGCATGCTCGGCCAGGAGCATGTCCCGTTCCGCTTGCATCGCGAGGACGGCAGCTTCCAGGACGGCAAGAAGAGACCGTACCTCGGTCTGAAGGCGGCCAGGATCGACAGCGTCCACGTGCTCCACCCCCCAGGCGATGACGTCGCTCGCCCGCTCGACAGCACGGTCGAGGCCGACGAACAACCAGTCGTAATCCGGGTCATGAGGCATCCTGGCTTCCTGTTCTCGGGCGGAAACGATACTGCCCGCCATGACGAATGGGTCCGGCACCATTCGGTGAGGCGTCGGTCGCTGGATCCCTGCTTCTATCAGGACACCCCGTCCATCGCCTCCGGCCCCGTTCAGACGACCTCGATCTCGCGCGGCGCCACCGGGCAGCGTCGAGCTTCCGCAATCCCTATCCCGTGGATCCCGACAGTCGAACCGCACAGGGCAAGCGGTCCAGGGCTATGCGTGACGATCAGGACCCCCTGCCCTGTCCGGCCAAGCCTGAGCCGCAGGCCGTCCAGCACGCGCCGCTCGGTCGCGGCATCCAGGCCTTCGGTCGGCTCGTCCAGCAAGAGCCAGGGTGCGGGGCGGAGGTAGGCACGCGCCAGCACCAGCCGCCTGCGCTCGCCCCCCGAAAGCCGGGCGCCGTTCTCCCCGACCCAGGCGTCCAGTCCCCCGGGCAGGGCGGCCACGCGCTCCGCCAGCGCCGCATCGCGCAGCGCCTGCCACATCGCCGCCTCCGTCGCCTCCGTCGCCTCCGGGCAGGCGAGCAGCAGGTTGTCCCGCACCGTACCCCCCAGCAGGGCCGCGTCCTGCGGTGCATGGGCGAAGCAGCCGCGCACCGTCTCCGGCGGCAGGGCGGCGAGGTCCACGCCGCCAAGGCTGATCCGGCCGGGAACCACTGGCCGCAGGGCAAGCAGGGTCTCCAGCAATGTGGTCTTGCCGCAGCCCGAAGGACCGGTGATCGCCACCACCGCGCCGGGCCGCAGCAGGGCCTCCAGCTCCGCCAGCCGGATCACCGGTGCGCCCGCCATCCCCGGGTGGGCGGGACGGGGTGGTTCGGCAGCGTCGAGCACGGCGTCCAGCCGCGCCTCGGCCTCCCGCGAAGTACCGCGCCGCTCCAGCCCGCGCGCAAAGCCCGCTGTACCGTCCACCGTCATCGCGGCGCCAAGCGCGGCCAGGGCCGCCATGGGCAGCGGCCCATCGGCGGAAAGGGTCAGCGCGGCAACGGCGGCCAGCCCGGTTGCCGCTGCCCCGGCCAGGTCGAACAGGCCCGCGCCCGCGGTCGCGGCGTTCTGGGCCGCGAGAAGATCGCCGCTACGCTCGTCGACCGCCTCGGCCGCCCAGCCCTCCAATCCGTAGGCCCGCAGCTCCGGCGCGGCCGAGGCGAGCGTGGCGTACGTCTCTTTCAGCCGTCCGGCCGCGCGCTGTGCCTCCCGGCCCGGCGCCTGAAGCCGGGTCGCCAGGCGGTTCGCCACGAGCAGGTAGGCGGCGACGACCGCGCCCGTCGCCAGGACCGGTGCGGGACCGGCCAGGAGCAGCAGCGCCACGCCGCTCATGATCGAGGCCACCATGCCCCAGCAGGCGGAAAGGCCGACGAAGCGCGCCTCCACCGCGTTCACGTCCCCCACCAGCCGCGCGGAGGCCTCGCCGGTGGAGAGGCCGAGTGCCACGGCGGGAGGCGCGGCGGCCAGGGCGGAGAACAGGGCCGGGCGAATTCGGGCCAGGGCCCGCAGCGCGGCGTCGTGCCCCACCAGCCGCTCCCCGTAGCGGCTGCCGGTGCGGAGGATGGCGAGAAGCCGGATCCCAGCGCTCGGCAGCAGGTAGTTGAAGGCCTGGGCCGAGGCGATCCCGGCGGCGCCCGCCAGGGCAGAGGCCGTGATGAACCAGCCGGAGAGCCCGAGCAGCAGCACGGAGGAGGCGGAGACCACCGCGGCCGCGATCCCGGCGGCGAGAAGCCGGGGGCGCTGGCGGGCGCGCTCGGCGGCGATGAGTTGGTGCAGGCGCATTGGCGTCATCCGAGCCTCACGACGCGGTCGGCCAGGGCGGCCAGCCGCTCGGAATGGGTGGCGATGACCGTGGTGCGGCCCCTGGCACCCCGGAGGATGACCGGAATGAGGGCCGCCTCCGCCGCGGCGCCCAGGTGCGCGGTCGGTTCGTCCAGCAGCAGGACGGGGGCGTCCTTCAGCAGGGCGCGGGCCAGGGCGATGCGGCGGCGCTCGCCCCCCGAGAGGCCCCCTCCGCGTTCGTCGACCAGGGCGTCCATCCCACCGGGCCGGGAAGCCAACACGAGATCCAGCCCGACCTGCGCTGCCACCCGTACCATCTCGGCTGCGGGCGCATCCCGGCGGGACAGCGCGATGTTGTCGGCGATGCTGCCCGGCATGATCAGTGGCGCCTGTCCCATCCAGGCGATGGAGGGAGCGAAGGACCCGGCCTCGGAGAGGGCGAGCCCGTCCACCAGCACCTCCCCTTCCGTCAGCGGCGCCAGGCCGAGGAGGAGGTTCAGCAGGCTCGTCTTGCCGGAGCCGCTGGGGCCGAGCAGCGCCACCACCTCGCCCGGCGCCACGTCGAGGCCGAAGCCCTCCACCGCCGCGCGGTCGTCGCCGGGGTAGCGGATGGCGACGTCCTGGAAGCGGATGCCAGGGGCATGGGAGATCGGCCGGGCGGCGCCCGCCGGGGTGCGCGCCATGGCTTCCAGCGCCTGCAGCCGGTCCGCGGCGGTCTCGGCGGCCTGTTTGTCGTGGTAGGCGGCGGCCAAGCGGCGCATCGGGGCATAGAATTCGGGCGCCAGGGCCAGCACGAAAAAGGCGCGGAACAGATCCAGCCTCTCCGGCGCCGGGAAGGGCAGCAGGCCCAGCAGGTTGAACCCGGCATAGACAGCGACCAGCGCCACGGAGAGCGCCGCGAAGAATTCCAGCGCGCCGGACGAGAGAAAGGCCACCCGCAGCACGCCCACCGTGCGGCGGCGCAGTTCGTCGGCCGCCCCGGCCAGCCGCACGGTCTCCGGCCCCTCGGCCTGGAAGGCGAGGATCGTGGGAAGGCCCTGTACCCGGTCCGCGAAGAGGGCGGAGAGGCGGGACAGGGCATCGAACTGCCGCCGCGCCCGATCCGCCGCCGCCCCGCCCGCAAGGGCGAGTGCCAGGACGAAGGGAATCAGGGTGAAGGCCAGGATGCCCGCGCTGAAGGGGCTGGCGAGGGCCGTGGCGCCCAGGACCAGGAAGGGCACCAGCGCCGCGGCCCGACGCGCGGGCAGGAACCGGGCGATGTAGCCGTCCAGCGCCTCGACCTCGTCCACGGCGGAAGTCATCAGGCTGCCCACGGGAGGCCTCTCCCCGGCCGGGATGGCCAGGCTCGCCACCACCACGCGGCGGCGCAGCGCGGCCTTGGCCCGACGCGCGGCTTCCCCGCCCACGCGAAGGGACAGCGCCCCGAATGCCCCGCGCCCGGTGGCGGCTATCACGCCGAGCGCCAGCCAGGGCCATGCCGCCCCCACCCCTTGCCCGAGGGAGGTCAGCCCGCCCGCCAGCGCGGCGGCGAAGCCAATGGCGGCCACGCCGTCCAGGCACAGCAGGCCGGTGGCCGCACCGATCCAGCGGCCGCCAGGACGGGTGGCCTCCTTCAGCCAGGCCTGGCGGCTGGCCTTGCGTTGCTTGTCCGACGACGGGTTCGACATGCCCCTTTGTCGCCCGAACGTTCCTTCGCTTCCTTGATCGAGATCAAGGCGGGGCTGCCCCGATCCGTGGCTGTTGAGGGCATCCCCAGGCCGAGCCGCACCCGCGATGTGCGGCGGCCCGGATGGGCGGAGCAAATAGATGGACCCCGGTGTCGTCGACCTGTCGCGGCTGCAATTCGCGCTGACCGCGCTGTACCACTTCCTCTTCGTGCCGCTGACCCTCGGCCTCTCCTTCATGCTGGTCATCATGGAGAGCGTGTACGTGATGACGGGCCGCCAGATCTGGCGCCAGATCACCCAGTTCTGGGGCGTCATCTTCGGCATCAACTTCGTGCTCGGCGTGGCCACCGGGCTGACGATGGAATTCCAGTTCGGCACGAACTGGTCCTACTTCTCCCACTACGTGGGCGACATCTTCGGCGCGCCGCTCGCCATCGAGGGCCTGATGGCCTTCTTCCTGGAGGCGACCTTCGTCGGGCTGATGTTCTTCGGCTGGGAGCGGCTGAGCAAGCTCGGCCACCTCTTCGCGACCTTCATGGTGGCGCTGGGCACGAACCTCTCGGCGCTCTGGATCCTCATCGCCAACGGCTGGATGCAGAATCCCGTGGGCGCCGTGTTCAACCCGGAGACCATGCGGATGGAGGTGAACGACTTCGCCGCCGTGCTGTTCAACCCCATCGCGCAGGCGAAGTTCGTCCACACCGTCTCGGCAGGCTACGTCATCGCCTCCGTGCTGGTGCTCGGCATCTCCGCCATCTACCTGCTGCAGGGCAGGTGGGTGGGCTTTGCGCGCCGCTCGATGGTGGTGGCCTCGGCCTTCGGCCTCGCCGCCTCCCTCTCGGTCGTCGTGCTGGGCGACGAGAGCGGCTACGCCCTGACGGACAACCAGAAGATGAAGCTCGCAGCCATCGAAGCGGCCTGGCACACGGAGGCGGCGCCCGCCGGGCTGACGCTGTTCGGCCTGCCCAACAGCACGACCCGCGAGACCGAGTACGCCGTGAACATCCCCTGGGTGCTCGGCGTCATCGCCACCCGCAGCCTCGACAAGGAGGTAACGGGCATGAGCGAGCTGGTGCTGCTCGCGCAGGAGCGCATCGAGAGCGGCCGGATTGCCTTCGGCGCGGTGGAGGCCCTGAAGGCGAACCCGAACGATGCCGCCGCTCGCGAGGTCTTCGCCCGCCACGGCCGCGACCTCGGCTACGGGCTGCTGCTGACCCGCTACGTCGTCGACCCCCGGAACGCCACGCCGGAGCAGATCCAGCAGGCGGCCTGGGACACCGTGCCGAACGTGCCGCTGATGTTCTGGAGCTTCCGCATCATGGCCTCCATCGGCTTCGCCATGATCGCGCTCTTCTCCACCGCCTTCCTGCTCTGCAGCCTCAGGAAGTTCGACCAGCGCTGGTTCCTGCGCCTGGCCGTCGTCGCCATCCCCCTTCCGTGGATCGCGACGGAACTGGGCTGGGTGCTGGCCGAGATGGGCCGCCAGCCCTGGGCGATCGAGGGCGTGCTGCCGACCTTCCTCGGCGCCTCCTCGCTCAGCCGCACCGAACTCTGGCTGACGCTGGCGGGCTTCACCCTCGTCTACGGCGTGCTCGCGGTGATCGAGGTCGGGCTCATTGTCCGCACGGTGCGGAAGGGCCCCTTCGCCGGGCATGAGGACCCCAGCCCCGCCCCCGGCACGCTTCCCGCCACCCCCGCGATGGTCGGCTAGAGAGGAACAAGGTCATGGACCTGGCATACGACTACGCCACCCTCAGGGTAGTCTGGTGGGGCCTGATGGGCGTGCTGCTCATCGGCTTCGCCCTCACCGACGGATGGGACCTCGGCGTCGCGGCCATGCTGCCCTTCGTCGGCAGGACGGACGTGGAGCGGCGGATGGTGATCAACGCCATCGGCCCGACCTGGGAGGGGAACCAGGTGTGGTTCATCCTCGGCGGCGGCGCCATCTTCGCCGCCTGGCCCTTCGTCTACGCCGTCAGCTTCTCGGGCTTCTACCTCGCCATGTTCGTGGTGCTGGCCTCGCTGATCCTGCGGCCCGTGGGCTTCAAGTACCGCTCCAAGAAGCCCGATCCTGCTTGGCGGACCCGCTGGGACTGGGCCCTGTTCGTGGGCGGCTTCGTGCCCTCGCTCGTCTTCGGCGTGGCCGTGGGCAACGTCCTGCAGGGCGTGCCCTTCCGGCTGGATGGCAACCTGCGCGCCTTCTACGAGGGCAGCTTCTTCGGACTGTTCACGCCCTTCAGCCTGCTCTGCGGCCTGCTCTCGGTCGCGATGATCGTGCTGCACGGCGCGGCCTTCCTCTCCGTCCGCATCGAGCGCGGGCCGGTGCATGACCGCGCGCGGCGCTTCGGGACCTGGGCGGCGGTGGCCTCCCTCGTCCTCTTCGCGCTGGGTTGGGCCTACGTGGCCTGGGGTGGGGTCGGGTTCCGCATCACCAGCCCGATCGATCCAGTGGGCGCCTCCAACCCGCT
This sequence comes from Pararoseomonas sp. SCSIO 73927, assembly GCF_037040815.1. Taxonomy (NCBI): domain Bacteria; kingdom Pseudomonadati; phylum Pseudomonadota; class Alphaproteobacteria; order Acetobacterales; family Acetobacteraceae; genus Pararoseomonas; species Pararoseomonas sp. SCSIO 73927. The sequence continues at coordinate 2,660,964 of NZ_CP146232.1, read as the reverse complement.
GCGCACCACCTCGGTGCAGGAGGCCGGGGCCTGGCTGGCGAACTACAGGGCCTATCCCTGGATGACGGTCGCCCCCGCCCTGGGCTTCCTCGGCGCGGCCCTCGCCCTGCTGGGCATCCGGGCGAAGTGGGAGGTCCCGGCCTTCGCTGGCTCCGCCCTCTCCGCCTTCGGCATCATCGCGACCGTCGGGCTGTCGATGTTCCCCTACATCCTGCCCAGCTCGGTGGATGCCACCTCCAGCCTCACGGTCTGGAACGCCTCCTCCTCGCAGAGGACGCTGTTCATCATGGTCGTGGTGACTGTGATCTTCCTGCCCCTCGTCCTCGCCTACACCGCCTGGGTCTACAAGGTGCTCTGGGGCCGGGTGACGACCGAGGAGGTGGGGCGCAACCCCCACTTCTACTGAGAGAAGGATCCCCGCCATGTGGTATTTCGCCTGGGTCCTCGGCCTCGGCCTGGCCGTCGCCTTCGGGGTGCTGAACGGCATCTGGCACGAGTTCCACCTGCCCACCGACGACCGGGACCACCCGGCCGCCTGACCCCCCTCCCCACGCCGCCGGGCATTCCGGCGGCGCAGGCCCCTCATCGAAACAGAGCGGTCCCTTTCCCGACCCGGGCACCCTATGTTCGGGCCCTGGTCACGGGGAGGGTCGCCGCCATCACCCAGGTCTGTTCCGACTGCATGGTCCGCGATCGCACCCTCTGCGGCAGCCTCAGCGACGAGGAGCTGTCCGCGCTCAACACGCTTGGCCGAAAGCGGGAGCTGGCCCGGGGCGAGACCCTCGCCTGGGCGGGGGAAGAGGCCGTGCTCTGCGCCAACCTCCTCTCCGGCGTGCTGAAGCTCAGCGCCTCCACCGCGGACGGGCGAGAGCAGATCGTCGGCCTGCTCTACCCCTCCGACTTCGTCGGCCGCCCCTTCGCGCAGGAGGTGGAGCACAGCGTCACGGCGCTGACCGATGCCGAGCTCTGCGTGTTCCCACGCAAGCCCTTCGAGGAGGTGCTGGAGAACCACGTCCGCATGGAGCGCCTGCTGCTCCGCCGCACCCTGGCCGCGCTCGACGAGGCGCGGGCGCGCATGCTGATGCTTGGGCGGAAGTCAGCCGAGGAGAAGGTGGCGAGCTTCCTGCTCGAGATGGCCGGTCACCTCGCGAAAGGGGGTACCCGGCCTGGGGGCGGGATCACCTTCGACCTGCCCCTGACCCGTGCCCAGATCGCCGACGTGCTGGGCCTGACGATCGAGACGGTCAGCCGCCAGATGACGAAGCTGAAACGGGACGGGCTCATCGACCTGCCCTCCGGCCGCGCCGTGACCATCCGCGACCGCGGGAGCCTGCAGGAGCGCAGCGAGGCGGCCTGAACCACGCCATCGCATCCAGCGGGCCTTGACCTCGATCAAGGCCGGGCGCCCGCCTGCGGGCCAGAGTGGCGGCATGTCGAACCAGGCCACCCTCCCCTGCCGCACCTCTCTCGCGCTCGCCGAGGCCCGGGTACCGCGCTACACCAGCTACCCCACCGCGGCGCAGTTCAGGCCGGTGGACGAGGCCACCTATCGCGGCTGGCTTCGCAAGGGAGTTCGTCCGTCCGACACCCTGTCCCTCTACGTCCACGTCCCCTTCTGCCGCGACCTCTGCTGGTACTGCGCCTGCCACGCCAAGCCGACGCGGTCGGCGGGGCGCATCGGCGCCTATGCTGCCGCCCTGCATGCCGAGGCGGCGCTGCTGGCCGCTGCCCTGTCCGCCCATGCCGGGGTCTCCCACCTCCATCTCGGCGGCGGCACGCCCTCCATCCTTGGCCCGGACGGGCTGCGGGAGCTGATGGGCGTCCTGCGGCGGGAGTTCGGCCTCCGCCCCGGTGCGGAGATCGCGATCGAGCTGGACCCGCGCGTGCTGGACGAGACGACGGCCGAGGCACTCGGCGAGCTCGGCTTCACCCGCGCCAGCCTCGGCGTGCAGGACATCGACCCTGCCGTGCAGGCCCGCATCGGCCGCCCGCAGCCCGCGGCCCTGGTGGAGCTGGCGGTGGAGCGCCTGCGCCGCGCCGGGATCGGCGGCATCAACATCGACCTCATGTACGGGCTGCCCACCCAGACCGCCGCGCATGTGGCGGCGAGCGCGCGCTTTGCCGCCGGGCTCGGCGCCGACCGACTGGCGGTGTTCGGCTACGCCCACGTCGCCTGGATGAAGCCGCACCAGAAAGCCATCGACGCCTCCACCCTGCCTGGTGCCTTGGCACGGCTGGAGCAGGCCGAGGCGGCGGAGGAGGTGCTGACGGGCATGGGATACAAGGCGCTCGGCCTGGACCACTTCGCTCGGCCGGAGGACCCCCTGGCCCAGGCAGCCGCTGCGGGTCGCCTGCGGCGCAACTTCCAGGGCTACACCACGGACGAGGCCCCGGTGCTTCTCGGTCTCGGTGCCTCCTCGATCGGGAGCCTGCCGGGCGGTCACGCCGGGAACGTCGTGGACGAGGGGCGCTACGCCGAGGCCGTGATGGCGAGGCGCCTGCCAGTGGCAAGGGGCATCGCCGTCACCGAGGAGGATAGACTCCGCGCCCGGCTGATCGAACGGCTCATGTGTGACTTCGCGCTGGACCTGGGCGTCACGGACCCGGCGGCACAGCAGGTCCTGGGGCAGGCGCTCGTCCGGATGGCACCCCTCGAACGGGCGGGGCTGGTGCGGCGGGACGCCGGGCGGCTCTGCGTCACTCCGGCGGGGCGGCGCTTCGTGCGGCAGGTCGCGGCCTGCTTCGATGCATACTGGCATCCGGCGGCTGGCCAGCACACCGCCACGGTCTGAACCGGGCCACTGGCGGGCCTGCGAACCGCCACCCCGTCCCGGGAATCCGCCCCGTCTTCCCGGAGTTCGTCGGTGGCGGAAGCAGGGGCATCCACGGTGCCTGCCCTGGTGCCTGTCAGCGGGTGAAGTTGAAGTCCGTGATCCCGCAGGTGTTCACCTGCCGCCGCTCCTGCGAGGCCCCGTTGGCATAGACGACCCGGATGTCGTTCATGCACTGGCCCGCTGGCAGCACTACGCTGAAGCTCTGCCCCGAAGGCAGAGTGTTGTTCCCGAGGAGGTCCTGGCCCCAGCTGCTGCGCGACGAGGAGGAGACGTAGACCTCGTTGATCGTGCTGCCAGTCCGGTTGTTGAGCCGGAAGTCCGGGTTGTTGCTCTGGGCGGCCGCGGGCAGGAAGGCTCCGGCCACGAGATGGCCGACAGCAAGGGCGGGAAGCAGGCGTCGGACGGACATGGATCCTCAGTTGGTTGACGACCCGGTTCGAGCCGTGAGAGCAATGTTCCCATCGTTTGTACAATTTTACCTCGAGGTCAACGAGGTGGCAGCAGGGTGGGACGGCGGATGTTCGGGCGGTCAGGCTTGCTGTGTCTGGCGATAGCGTTGACGGCCATCGGAATGGGAATGCCCCCGGATGCCCGTGCCACTGAGCAGCTGCACCAGTTCCGCCCAGCGGACGCGGAGGCGCTTCGGGCGTGGGACGGCCTGCTGCAGCAGGACAGCTCCCTGCGGCAGGATGCCCGGCGCCATCGCTTCCGGCCACGCCTCGACCTGAGCATGCTGCGGGTTGACCTCGACGGCGACCGACAGCCCGAGTTGGTCCTCTACGCCGATCTGTTGCCCTACTGCGGCAGCGCTGGCTGCGTCGCCCGCATCCTGACCCGCCGGGAGGGCCGGTGGGTCCTTGCCTGCGAGACCCATGTCGAGGGCGACAACGGCTTCATCGTCGACAGCGCCCGCTCCTCCAGCTGGCGCAACCTGCGCGGCACTTACCGGATGACCTGGCGTGCCAACGGAAACAGCCCTGCGGGAGTGGCCTGCGTCGAGGGAGAGACGGTGCCCCGGTCCGAGCAAGCCAAACCCATCAGGCGTCCCCGGTGATGGTACCATCGAGCCTCCTCGTGCGGCGCTTCATGCTCGCTGCTCCTTTGCTGCTCGCCGGGCAGGCCACGGGGCAGCCCAGCGGCGGGAGCGCTCCCGTGCTGACGGCACGCCTTCTTCGTGACGGAGCACCACTCACCGTCCATTCGGTTGTGGAGGACGATCCCGACCGCCTCGTCCGGCTGCGCTTTTCCGGCCCAGGCGCCCCGACTGGCGAGGTGGTCATCCCCACCCGGTATGGTGGAACGGTTCCTTTGAGGGTCCTTTCCCTCCGTGGGCGGGAAGTGTTGCTGGCGGAGATGGACGGGAATGGCGGGACCGGCATCTCCCAGAAGATCGGCGTACTAGTCGGGGTCGATGACAGCGGCCGCCTGCGGGTGATCGGCATCGAGAACCTGGAGATCCTGGACTCCACCACCTGCGAGAGCGAGGCCAGCCTGCGTGGCACGGTCTCGGAGGCCTCGGCTGGACAACTTCGCCTGTCAGCCTCCTTCCACCGGAGGCGCGGCGAATGCGGCTTCCGCTGGCGCGGTCGGCCACATCGCGAGCGATGGCAGGAGGCGCTTTCCTGGGACGGCAGGGGCATCCTGTCGGCCGAACGTCCACCACGGGGCGCCGGTCCTGTTCGTCTCGCCACTTCCGCAGCACGCACACGGGTCCTTGCACTCCTTGCCGCGCCCGTCACCGACCTGCGCCGGGTCCGGCTGGAAAGGACCGGCATCTACGACCTTGCGGCCTATCAGGGACGCTAGCTGATCGGGCTCGGGGCGGGATGGCGCCACGGGCCACCTCCCCTGGTATCCAGTGTCGGTTCGCAGCATCGCCTCTTCGTAGATCAGAAGACGGGAATGACGGCCCTCGATAGCGCTTCCCGGCTCCAGGCCTTACCCACGCCGTCTGCCACCGCGACCTGCAAGGCGAGGCCACCAGGCTACCGGAGACTGACCGGCCCCGGTCAGCTAACCGCGCCAATCGCGTTCGGCCGCCAGGCGGGTGCGCTCGAAGTGGCTGTCCATCGCCTGGAAAGGCCGTGCTCGATGTTCGGGACATAGGAGACGCCGCGAGATACTGGTCACGCCATCTCCTCGGGCAGGGAGGAAAGACCGGTCACACCAGGTCCGATGGCGTCACGCTGACGCGGGTCGGCGTCGTCCTCGTGATGTCTCAGGGCAAGGGGCAGTCAGGACTGTGCGCTCCAGGAGCACCCTGCGTCGGGTCTGACGTGGCATCCCGGAAAGGCCGTCGGATCAGGAGGGGATACCGCGCAGTCTACGGGATCATGGTGCAATGCTGTCCATGTCGGCCACGATCGACGACGGATCGCAGCGGAGCCTGACGATCTCGTTGCCTCGCTTGCTGTTCGTGAAGGCCTCGATCGAGCTGTAGGCCCGGACTTCGGCACCCCTGACATTGCCGGGCCTGCGGCGATCGTCGGTGATGAAGAAGCTGTAGACGTAGGTCCCACGTGGATAGCCGATGCCGCTGGTGATCTCGGAGGAGCGATCGGCCCCCATCTCCTTGGTCGAGAAGATGTAGTGGTCGGCCTCGAAGTACAGCTCCGCAGGTTGGGTCCCCGTCACGAAGGTGTAGTAGACTTCCGTCCGGCCCGCACGCAGCCGCGCATCGGCGATGCGGCAGAATTCCACGCGCGCGTTACGCTCAGGGATGTTGCAAGCGAACTGGGTCTGCCAGGGCGGGATGCAGTTCGCCATGGCCATTGTGGGCATCAATGCGATGGCTAGGGCAGCAAGCAGCTTCATGTTTCCTCCTCCATGGACCTTCACAGCATAGGGCCACGCCGGACCGCCAAGGTGAAGACCACTCCCGCCGGGAATCGGATGGAGGCAGTCCGCCTCACGCGGCAGTGTCGCGGATCCGGTCCGGGTGCAGCTCCGCGGGGTGCCTCAGCCGCAGGCCTTGGACGCGCAGCCGTCCCCGCGACGCGACCGGCGGGGCTGGAGAAGCTCCACCGCGCTGGTCAGCGCCGCCAGGACGGCTCCCTCTTCTCCAGGAAGGCGGAGAGGCCCTCCTGGGCCTCGTCGGTGGTCGCTAGATAGCAGAAGTCCTCGACCGCGCTGGCCACGCTGCGCCGGTAGTCCAGGTCGTTGGCGCGCATGAAGGCGGTCTGGCCCAGGCGCATCGCGACCGGCGGCTTACTGGCGAAGTCGGCGGCCAAGGCACGGGCCGCCTCCAGAGCGTCGTCGGGCACGACCCGGCTGACCAGCCCCATGGCCGCGGCCTCCACTGCCTCGAAGCGCCGTCCCGTGAAGAGGAGGTCGAAGGCCCAGTCGCAACCGATGATGCGCGGCAGGTGAGCGAATTGAACGGCGGGGATCAGGCCCAGCTCGATCTCCGGATAGAGTGGTCGACGGGCGGGAGAATGCTGCTCTGACGCCGTCTGTCTTCGAGGAAGGCATCAAAGTCGTGAGGACGGTTACCCAGGTTCTGGCAGTCCATCCCGCCAGACTGGCTTCAGCGCTCTGGCCGCAGTGACACACCGCCTTTCGGAGGGCTTCCTTGTCGGCCTCCACCCGCGGACGCCCGAACTGCGGTAATTACGATGATCGCCCCTCGTAGGAGCGATCCGTTCGATAAGGGACTACCGCGATGTCCGACCTTCCTTCACAGGACCACGCCGACCACCAGCAGCTCCGGCTGATCCTGGCAGCCCTGCAGGACGGCGTGATCCTGATCGAGCCGGACCAGAGGATCTCCTGGGCCAACAAGGCCGCACTGCGGATGCATGGGGTGCAGGCCATCACGGATCTCGGCGCAACGGTGTCGGAGTACCGCAAGCGCTTCGAGCTGCGCTACCGCAACCGGCACCGCCTGGCCGAAGGCAACTACCCGATGGAACGGGTCCTCGCGGGCGAAGCCTTCGATGAGGTCGTGGTCGAGGTAGCCCCAGCGGGTGAGAACAAGGCGCAGTGGACCCACCGCATCCGCAGCCTCGTCCTCAACGACGCGTCCGGCATTCCGGACTGCCTGGTGCTGATCCTCAACGACGAGAGCGAGCGCTTCGACGCCGAGGAGCGCTTCGAGGCGGCCTTCTCGGCCAACCCGGCGCCCGCGGTGATCCTGCGTCTCTCCGACCACCGCCATGTCAAGGTCAACCGAGGGTTCCTGGAGATGACGGGCTACACGGAGGAGCAGGTGCTCGGCCGCTCCGCATACCAAATCGACGTGCTCGAGGGCGCGGCCCGACGGGAGTTCGCCATCGAGCGCCTCCAGGAGGGGCGGACCATCCCCCAGATGGAGGGTCTTCTCCAGCTCCCGGGTGGGGGCGAGAAGCGGGTCGTCGTCGCCGGACAGCCCATCGAGGTCGGCGACGCCGCCTGCATGCTGTTCAGCTTCGTGGATCTCGAGCACCACAAGCTGACCGAGGAGACTCTCCGCCAGAGCGAGGAGAACTTCGAGGTCGCCTTCCTCCTGTCCCCCGTGCCGACCCTTATCGCACTGCGGGAGGGGGGCCGTATCCTCCGGGCCAACGACGCCTTCGTCCGCGAGAGCGGCTACGCCGAGACGGAGTTGGTTGGACGGGGTGCCGTCGAGATCGGGCTGTGGGCAGACCGAGAGGCGGGACAGGCGCTCGAGCGGCAGTTCCAGCGGACCGGCACGGTTCGCGATGTCGACATGAGGCTGCGGACCAAGGACGGCAGCGTCCTCGACCTTCTTGTCTCCGCCGAGGCCGTGACGCTCGGCAACCGGCCCTGCGTTCTGGTCATGGCCCAGAACGTCGCCGAACGCCGCCGCACGGAGATCGAGATCGTCACGGCAATCGAGGCCGTCATGCAGGACACCGCCTGGTTCAGCAGGGTCGTCCTGGAGAAGCTCGCCAAGCTTCGTCGAGCCGACACCCAGGACAGCGCCGTGGCCGAGCTGGCGGACCTGCCGCATCGGGCACGGGACGTCCTGACAATGGTGTGTCGCGGGATGGAGGACGCGTCCATCGCCAACAAGCTCGGTATCTCCCGCAACACCGTGCGCAACCACGTCACCGGGCTTTACCGCAGGACCGGAGTGAACAGCCGGGCGGCCCTGGTGATCTGGGCCCGGGAGCGCGGCTTCGACGGCGGCCCACCGCCCAAGACACTGCAGCCTCCGCGAAAGCCGAACTGAGCTTCAAGGCAGACACCATCCTGCCACCCCAACCACGGCTTCCCGGACAGTTCGCTGCCCACCCAGTGTCCTACCACCCCATGACTAGTGCAGGTGTACCCCCTTACTGAGCCGCTGGTGGGCAGGAGGTCGGAACTCTCTGTGCCTGCCGCAGTTGTGTGGCCGACGTCATGACCGAGCCGATCTCGGCCCGGGCCAGAGGCGCCCCAGGACAAGTTCAGATGGACAGCGATCGCGTCGCGGCCGCCGCGAAGCAGGTGAAGGGTTCCGTCAAGGAGGCCATCGGCAAGCTCACCGGCGACACCAAGGTGCAGGCCGAGGGCGCTGCCGAGAAGGCAGAGGGCCAGGCCGAAAAGGCCCTCCGGGACACCGAGGACAAGTAGCCCGGGGCGCGCGGGAGCGAGACATCCGGCGCACGCCCGGATCGCCCGACGCGTCACCTGCCAATCCATGGAGTACGGCGCCGGTTGCCGGTGCCCACTCCAGCCTAGCCACCAGAACGAGAGAACCTTGATCATGTCGACTCAGACCCCAACAGGTGGCTACTCCGGGGCGGCCGCGGCAGTCCTGCCGGAAGGTGCCCCCTCGCTGCCCTCACGCGTGTCCTGGGGCGCCGTGATCGCGGGCGCCGTGGTCGCGCTGACCATCGGGCTGATGCTGAACGCCCTCGGCGCCGGGGTCGGTGCCACCACGGTCGATGCCGCCGCCCGCAGCTCGCCCTCCGCCTCGTCCTTCGGCATCGGCGCGGCGATCTGGCTGCTGGTGTCCAACCTGATCGGGCTTGCGGTCGGCGGCTACGTCGCAGCCCGTCTCTCGGGCACTGCGGACAACACCGACGGCACGCTGCACGGTCTGGCAGTGTGGGGCACCACCTTCCTCATCTCCGCTGTGCTGCTGGGCAACCTCGTCTCGGGGATCGCCTCCACCGCGACCTCGGGCGCCTCCAGCCTGCTGGGCGGCGTCGCCTCAGGCGCGGGTTCCGTGGCCTCCGCCGCTGGCCAGCAGGTCGCCGACCGGACCAGCACGGGCACCCTGCAGTCCGCGGCCCAGAGCGTGACCGACCGTGTACAGGGCGCCCTGAGCGGCACCGGTGGCAACCCGGCGGCCATGACCTCCGACCAGCGCAAGGCCGAGATGGGGCAGCTCGTCACCAGGCGGGTGACGGACGGCCAGCTCAGCCAGCAGGATCGTGATCGCCTGAACGGGCTGGTGGCGGCCGAGTACAATATCAGCCCGCAGGACGCGCAGGCCCGCGTTACGCAGGCCGAGCAGCAGGCCACCCAGGCCGCGCGCCAGGCCGAGGAGACTGCCCGCCGCGCCGCGGACACCGCCGCGTCCGGCACGTCGATCGCCTCCTTCTCGATCTTCGGGATCATGCTGCTCGGCGCCATCGCCTCGGTCCTCGGGGCACGTCGCGGCACCCGCGACCTGCTCATGCTCCGGGGCACCCGTGTCGCCTGACCCCTTTCATGGAGGGCGGGGTAAGAGCCCCACCGGGTCCGCAGAAGACCGCCTCGCCGGAGGGGTGATCGAGGAGATCATTCCTCTGGTCGAGGAGACGGTCCGCATCGGCAAGCGGGCCGTCGAGACCGGGCGCCTCCGCGTCTCGATCACGACCGAGGCGGCCGAGGAGACGGTGCGTGCGACCCTGCGCACCCGCCGCGCCGAGGTGGAGCGTGTGACCATGGACCGGGAGGTGGCCGAGGCGCCGTCCACCCGCGAGGAGGATGGCGTCCTCGTCATCCCCGTGGTCGAGGAAATCCTGGTCGTCGAGAAGCGCCTGATCCTCCGCGAGGAGATCCGCCTACGCTTCGTCGATAGCGAGGAGACCGTGGAGCAACCCGTCGAGCGGCGGTTGCAACGTGCCACGGTCGAAAGGCTGCCACCCGGGACCGCGACGCCCCCCGGGGCGGTGGAATGGAACGGTGACAGCATCCGCAACACAGAGGAGCCTACATCATGACGCGCACGATCACCGCGATGTTCGACGACCGCGCTCACGCCGATGCCGCCGTCCGGCAGCTGACACAGGAACTCGGCTTGAGCCAGGACCTCGTCCGGGTCTATGCGGCCGACGCAGCCACCACCACGACCGCCTCGGTCGCCGCCGACGACCGCGGCTTCTGGGGGTCGCTGAAGGACCTCTTCGTTCCCGAGGAGGACCGCACTGCCTATGCCGAGGGCGTGCGCCGCGGCGCCGTCATCGTCTCCGCCCAGGTCGACGAGGGCATGCTCGACCACGCCATGGACATCCTCGAGAACAACGGCGCCGTCGACCTCGACAGCCGTGAGGCCGAGTGACGCCAGTCCGGCTGGACCGGCACCATGCCTGGCCAGTCCGCGGATACGACCGTGGCCAGCTCGACCACTGCGACCGGGCTGGGGGTTGCCACGACCGGGACCGTCCCGACTGCCGGGATGGCGACGGGCATGACTACCGGCGCGGCGGCCAGCACGGCCCGGACGGAGGCCGAGGAGGTCATTCCGATCGTCGAGGAGCAGATCCGGGTCGGCAAGCGCGACGTCGAGCGGGGCCGGGTGCGGGTGCGCTCCTACATCGTCGAGACGCCTGTGACCGAGCAGGTGACGCTGCGCGAGGAGCATGTGGACGTCCAGCGCCGGTCGGTGGACCGCCCCCTGACGGACGCCGACGACGCCTTCCGCGAGCACATCATCGACGCCACCGAGCACACCGAGGAGGCGGTCGTCGCCAAGGAGGCGCGGGTGACGGAGGAGCTGGTCATCCGCAAGGACTCGACCGAGCGCACCGAGACGGTCAACGACACCGTGCGCCGCACCGAGGTGGAGGTCGACGACACCACCCCGGACGCAGCCCGCACCGCGACGGGTACTGCAGCGGCGTCCGGCACCACGGCCAGCAACCCGCCCGGCACGATGGCCAGCCGAGAGGTCGACGAGACGCTGGGCACCAACATCAGCGGCGCCAACCCCCGCAAGCGCTGAGGTATGACGAGTGGCAGGGCCGCTCCAGCAGCCCTGCCGCCCTCACGTCCGTCCTGGCTGAACCTAGTCAGGAGAAGACCATGTCAATCATCGGTTGGCTCATCCTTGGCCTCATCGCGGGCAGGATCCATGCGGGTTCCGGTCAAGGTACCGTTGTAGACAACATCCTCGGCATTATCGGCGCCGTCGTCGGCGGCTTCGTGTTCAACACGTTCGGCGCGGTGGGCGTCACCGGCTTCAACATCTACAGCATGCTCGTCGCCATCGTCGGGGCCGTCGTCGTGCTCTGGATCTACCATGCCATGACCGGCCGCCGGAGCCCCTGAGGCAATAGCACCGCGATCGTATCTCCGAGCCGCGTCGGTCGGCCAGCAGCAGGCGTGCCGAGACATGAAGCGAGGCCTCTGCCCGCAGATACTAAGAGACGTTGCGCCCTGAATGCGCGCGAGTACCAGACGAACTTCCAGAGGTCCAAGATCTGGGCGCCCGCACGCTATGGACGAGCGGGAGGTACTGGCGCTCTCTCCCGCCATCCTGCCTCCGTTGAGTGACGTCTCGTAGATGGTTTCGTGCGCTGTGGGCGCCCGAGTTCAGGTCCGTCGGCGGCTGCGGCGGGGCAGCCCTCCAACACTCGGAGGCGAGGACGAGAAGAGCCGTGTGCGGGTGCGTCCCTGCGTGACCTTGGCCAAGAGGGATGCGGCTGCTCCGGTCGACACGGGCGAACTGGACGATAACCTGTTGCGGCACATCCGGCGGGTGCGGCATCCCGAAGCCTCGTCCATCAGCTTCCCTGTGGCGGGTCTGGGTCTGTGCACGGCGCGCTGGCAGGGACACAAGGTCGAGGAAGTGCTCGTGCCGTACCGCGAGGCAGCGTAGGAGTGGGCAGGACTCAGCCCAATCGGAAGCAGCTTCCCGATCGCGGATCATGGCCCGGACAGTGCCGGACCGTGCGTCGGGCAGTGTGACAAGCATCGCAAGCCCAGGACCACCGAAATGTGGGTCAGTTCAGCGGCCAGCCAAGCCAGGGCCGACGCCGAGCGCATGAAGCTTGCCGAGCAGATCCGATACCCGGAAAGGCTTGGTGAGGAAGTCCTCGCACGGTCCGAGAGGGTGGTCGTTGAAGTGGTAAGGACGGCCGCTGAAATAGAGAACGGGAAGGTTCGGGTAGGACGATCGGACCTTGCTGGCCACCGCGAAACCGTCAAGGCCTTCGACCCCGAGATCGACGTCCGTCGCGAGCATCCGACATGGCGGCGCAGATCCCATGCGACCTAGCGCCCCCTGCGGGGTAGCGAAGGCCGCTACCTCGAAGCCCTCCGTCTCCAGGACCTTGATCAGGAATTCCCGAACTAGGTCATTGTCCTCGAGAACCAGGACGTCGCACATGGCAGCCCTCGAGGGTGGCTGGGTGCGGCCGTGCTCGTGCTGGGGAGTAACCCCAAGGGGAAGCAGGCTTGCGGAGCATACCTCCATGCCCACCGCACCGGAGTCGGTCTAACCCATGAAGGTTCTTGTGGTTGCACCTATGGGAGCAGTGAGGCGTCGGTCGGGGCCGGAAAGTTGCTGGAGGTGAGTGAGGGCGGGCTATGGATGACAGTAAGATCCTGAGTGCCATCGCGCCGGAGAGCACGTCTTGCCGGACCTGGTGAGGCCAGCCCGCCCCTTTGCCTACACCTGCCCCGTCTGCGGCGGATCGATGCGCAATGGTGAGGAAGAACTCGGGCCATGGTTCCAGTGCCACGTCGGGCACGAGTTCTCGGCGGCAGACATGGACGTATGGACGACAGCGGCGATGGACACGGCCCTGAGTGCGGCGCTGCGCGCGCTGGACGAGCGGCTTCTTCTCTGCAGCTAGTTCGCTGACGCCGCTGGCCGGACGGGCGATCCTAGCGGCCAAGCTTACTGGGTCGAGTTGCAGCAGGAGATCGAGGTGAAGGCCAAGGTGGTCGCAGGCCTCATCAACCGGGGCTGGCCGGACCCGCCCAGGGGATAGAGTGCTTTTCCAAAGGAGCCACCCGCGGACCGGTCACAGTCGGCGTGCACTGGCGGGGTTTGCGCGCGCCAGGGCGTGGGCAACGACTGGCCCAGAGGCCGTTCAACCGATCGCCCGGGCCAGCGACCTCTCGCTCAGCCCGCCCGCTCTATCGAACCGGATCTGTCGGTGAGGTTGTGCTCCGTCGCATGACGTTGCAGGTCCTTCGCACGCTGCTCCGCTTCGCGCGCCGACTGGCGGAACCGGGCCGCGTCGTCGGGCTTCCCCGCTTCTTCAAGCTGCTGGGCCATGGAGTCGAGCAGCATCGTCCCCTCCTCCAAGGCCCGGGTCGCGTTCCAGAGCGCCTCCTCGGTCGTCTCGGCGATGCCGGACAGCAGCGCGTCAGCCGTGAAGCCATGACCGGTGTGGCAGCGGAACCGGCTGATCGGTCCTTCCACGATCATCGACAGCGCTCCATGGCATTCGGGGCAGGTGAAGGCCGTCCGCTCACCGAACCTCAGGATCCCCCGCTGGAAGGCGTTCTCGGCGCGAGAGAGGGCGACCTCCGTCTCCATGCGCTCGGAGACCTCCTGCGGCACCTGCACGGCCGCGCTGACCGGCTCCTGAACCAGGCGTGCGACGAGCGATCCGATCTCGGCGGCTGGCAGCACGTAGTCTACCTCGACCTCGTCGAGAGCAGCGCGGGGCATGCTGTCGACGGCTGCCTCAGCCGGATCCTGCACGATGGCGGTCCCGCCGAAGCGCTTGATGCTCCACAGCCCCGAGGTGCCGTCATTGAGCAGGCCCGACAGGATGATGCCGATCGCCATTTCCTTGTGGGTATAGGCGGCCGAACGGAACAGGGCGTCGATGGAAGGGCGGAAGCGGTTTTCCTTGGGACCGCGCTTCACGAGGACACGGCTCCCCTCCACCAGGAGGTGGTGATCGGGCGAGGCGACGTAGATCCGGCCCCGGCGGATCTCCTCGCCGTCCCGCGCGTGCGCGGCCCGCAGCGGGCCGTGGCGCTCCAGGATACGTGCCAGGTTGCTTGTGGAGTATTGACCGATATGGAGCACGACGAACACGGCGGCGTCCAGATCGGCCGGAAGGCCCGCGACCAGCGCCTGCAGGCTCGGCACACCACCCGCGGAGGCGCCGACGACGATGACGCGCGCGCGTGTGCTCATGATCCCTCCGGATTCGGCGCCCAGGGGACGCAGCAGACAGCCCACATTAACCTATGATGCAGGCCACACTACCCCGCTGAGTAGCTTGGGGAAGGCTGGGCAAGGTCGCGTCAGGAGAAAGCAGCGTCTGCCCTGCCGCCTGAACCTTTCCGAACCGGACTGGCAGTTTCCGGCCAGACGTGGCTGCCCGATCGCATGCAGCGAGGCTGCTCGGGCCAAGGTTTGACCGAGATCAAGGCTGGATGCCGCCCAGGGTGCTCCAAAGGCCCTGCCTGAGGGCGGCACCATCATGGGGGTTCCTGGAATGGCGGACATCTCGACCTTGGCGGAGCCTGTGCGCTTCGTCTTCGACGGCCATGCGATCGAGACAGGTGTCAGGACGTCCCTGCTGCAGGCCTGGGTCGGGGCCGGGCTGCCGCTGACGGAGAACGTCGGCTGCATGGGGCAGGGCGTCTGTGGCGCCTGCCGGGTCCTCGTGCGCCGGGCGGGGGAGCGGCTGGCCTGCACAGCCCTGGCCTGCGAGACCCTCGCCGAGCCGGGCATGCAGGTCTCCTTCCTCGACCACTTCCCGGCGAGCCGTCCCCACGCCTACGACCTGCGCGCCCTCACCGACAGCTGGACCGCGATCGACCGGATCGATGCCGTATTCCCCGAGGCGAAGAACTGCCGCCACTGCAGCGGGTGCGACCGCGCCTGTCCCAAGGGCATCGAGGTGCAGCGCATGGTGAACCTCGCCGCGGCAGGCCAGGCCCTCGCGGCGGCGGATCTCTTCGACCACTGCGTGATGTGCAACCTCTGCGTCGCCGCCTGCCCGGAGCACATCGATCCCGCCCATCTCGGGCAGTTCGTGCGGCGCATGACGGCGTCGCTGACGCTACGGCCGTCGGACCTGATCATGCGGCTCCACGAGATCGAGGAGGGGCGGCAGCCCATCGACCCCGACGCGCCCGGCGCAAACCCCCTGGTGGCGCCGTGAGGACCCGTCCGATGGGGATCCCCTACGCCCGGGCGATCGATGCCTGGCGCGCCGCGGCGCCCGCCGCACCGCAGGCCTGCGCGCTGGCCGTTCCCGAACTGCTGCGCGGCTTCCACCCGGACCACCGGCCAGGGGGGATGCGCGTGCTGCGCGCCGGGGCCAGCGCGGGGTCCCCCTGCCCTGCGGAGCTGGCGGACCTCCTTCAGGCAGACTCGCCCCTTGAGGACGTGGACATCGCCGGTGCGCCGATGCTGGAGACCGACGTACTGGTGATCGGCGGCGGCGGCGCGGGCTGCGTGGCGGCGCTGACGGCCGCCCGCGCCGGGGCACGGGTGCTGCTCGCCACGAAGCTGCGGATCGGGGACAGCAACACCGTCATGGCGGAGGGCGGCATCCAGGCCGCCGTGGGAGCGGAGGACAGCCTCCAGCGCCACTTCGAGGACACTCTGCGGGCGGGCCACTTCGCGGCCGACAAGGCGCTCGTCGCCGCCCTCGTCTCGGACGGGCCGGACGCCATACGCTGGCTGATCCAGGAGGGAATGAGCTTCGACCTGGCGGAGGGCGCCCAGCGCATGGGCGGCACGCTGCTGCGCAAGACGCCCGGCGGCGCGAGCGCGGCGCGGCTGCTCTCCTACCGCGACTTCACGGGGCTGGAGCTGATGCGGGCACTGCGGGAGGCCACCCTGCTGCAGCCGGGCATCGTCACCCTGGACCGCCACCCCGCGGTGGAGCTGCTGACGGACGACCGCGGCCGCTGCGCCGGGGCCGCGCTGCAGGACCTCGGCCGCGGCCGCACGGTGCTGGTGCGCTCGGGGGCGACCGTGCTCGCCACCGGTGGGTCCGGACGGCTCCACGTCGCGGGCTTCCCCACCTCCAACCACTACGGTGCCACGGCCGACGGGCTGGTGCTGGCCTACCGCCTCGGCGCGCCGCTGCGGGAGGTGGACAGCTTCCAGTACCACCCCACGGGCATTGCCTGGCCGCGCCACCTGGAAGGGGCGCTGGTGAGCGAGGCCGCACGCTCCTCCGGTGCCGCCCTGGTGAACGCGCTGGGCCATCGCTTCGTGGAGGAGCTGCGGCCGCGCGACGTCGTGGCCGCTGCCATCCTGCGGGAGATCGCCGAGGGACGCGGGGTGGAGCGGGACGGGTGCACGGGCGTCTTCCTCGACACACCCTCGCTGGAGCAGGCCACGCCCGGCATCCTCGGCAGGAGCCTCGTCACGCTCACGCACCTCGCCCGGCGCGCCGGGATCGACGCGGCGGCCGAGCCGCTCCTGGTCCGCCCGACCCTGCACTACCAGAACGGGGGCGTGGCGATCGACCCGGCGTGCCGGACCGTCGTGCCCGGCCTGCTCTGCGCGGGCGAGGTGACGGGCGGGCTGCACGGCCGCAACCGCATGATGGGCAACGCACTGCTGGAGCTGGTCGCCTTCGGGCGCCGCGCCGGGGCAAGCGCCGCCGCCGATGCCAGGGGCGAGCGCCCCCGCAATGTCGGGCTGACCCATCTCGCGGACTGGAGGCGCGCCCTGATCGTCCAGGGACTGCCACTCGGCCGTAAAGCGCCGGTCATCTTCCCCGCATACGGCAACTTCGACATCGCACCGGCGCGAGGGAGGGCAGCGTGACCGTGCTGACCGCCGAGAGGGTCTGCGTCGGCCCCGACCTGGATGCCTGGCTGGCGGCCGGGGGCGGGGACGGGCTGTCCCGTGCCCTGGCCGACCCCGACGCGATCATCCCCGCGATCGAGGCCGCCGGGCTGCGCGGCCTGGGGGGTGCGGGCTTCCCGACCCACCGCAAGTGGTCCGCCGTTGCCGCCCAGCCCCGGCCCGAGGGCGGCAAGTGGGTGGTCTGCAACGGCAACGAGGACGAGCCCGGCACCTTCAAGGACCGCTTCCTGCTGTCCCGGACGCCGCACCAGGTGATCGAAGGCGCGTTGATCGGAGCGCTCGCGGTCGGCGCGACGAACGTCGCGCTGTACGTGAACCCGCGCGAGACGGCCTCCGTGGCTGCGACCCGGGCTGCGGTGGACGCCTGGGGCGGGCATCCGCTGATGACCCGGCTCGCGGGGGCGCTGGGCGGGGCAGTCAGCATCGGGGTCGTCGAGAGCTCCGGTCTCTACGTCGGCGGCGAGGAGACGGCGGCGGTCGCCAGCGTCATGGGCGGCTTCCCCTTCCCGTCGCTCAAGCCGCCCTTCCCGGCCGAGGCCGGGGTGCATGGCGCGCCGACCCTGCTGAACAACGTCGAGACCTTCGCCCACGCGACGCACATCCTGCGCCAGGGGCCGGACTGGTATCGCGGCATGGGTCTCGGCGGGGCGGCGGGCACGAAGCTCTTCTCCCTCTCCGGCGACGTGCTGCGGCCGGGGCTGCACGAGCTGCCGATGGGAACCCCGCTGCGGGACCTCGTCTTCGGCTGCGGGGGCGGCATGCTGGCGGATCGGGCCTTCAAGGCGGTCTTTACCGGAGGGCCGTCCAACACGCTGCTGACCGCCGCCGACCTCGACGTGGCGCTCGACTTCGACAGCCTGCGCGCCCGCGGCTCCCGCCTCGGCACGGGGGCGATGATCGTGGTGGGAGAGGGGACGAGCATCCTCCGCAAGACGGCGGAGTACGTGGCCTTCTTCGCCGCCAGTTCCTGCGGCCAGTGCCCGCCCTGCAAGGTGGGGACCCATCAGGTGTCCCGCATCCTGGAACGGCTGGAGGGGGGCGCCGGGCGGCCCGGCGACCTGGAGGCGCTGGAGAACCTGGCGGAGCTCCTGCCGGGCAGCGGCCGGTGCGGCCTCGTGGACGGCGCGGCGACGGTGCTGGCCAGTTCCCTCCGCACCTTCCGGGGCGAGTACGAGCGGGCGCTCGGGCAGCGCTGACGCCCCCTCCCCGCGACCTTCCGCGACACAGGACACAACGGGCCGCCGCGCGCGGCCAAGCAGCGAGAACAGGCGATGTACGACCGCATCCGGGCGACGCTCCGGTACTTCGAGGGCGCCGTCCCCTTTCGGCTGAAGCCAGCCATCATCACGACCCTGGTGCTCCTCGCGCTGCTGGCGGTCCCGGTCCCGGCGGGGCTGACGCCCAAGGCCTGGGGGCTGGTCGCCATCTTCCTGACGACCATCGTGGCCATCATCCTCAAGGTCATGCCCATCGGCGTGATGGCTATGATGGCGATCGTCATCGTGTCGCTGTCCCAGGTCACCTCCACCTCATCCAAGGGCGCCGTCGCCGACGCGCTTGCCAGCTTCTCCAACCCGCTGATCTGGCTCATCGTGGTGGCCATCCTGATCTCGCGAGGCCTCAAGAAGACAGGGCTCGGCAGCCGCATCGGGCTGCTGTTCATCTCGCTCCTCGGCCGCCGGACCGTCGGGATCGGCTACGGCCTGGCCGTCTGCGAGCTGGTGCTGGCGCCGTTCACCCCCAGCAACACCGCCCGCGGCGGCGGCATCGTGCACCCCATCATGAAGTCGATCGCGACCGCATTCGGCTCGGACCCTGCGGCCGGGACCGAGCGGAAGATGGGCACCTATCTCGCGCTGGTGAACATCCACGCCAACACCATCACCTCGGGCCTGTTCGTCACCGCCACCGCGCCCAACCCCCTCGTCGTCGACTATGTGGCGCGGGTGACCGGCGGGAACTTCCAGCTGTCCTGGACCACCTGGGCGGCCTGCATGTTTGTCCCTGGCCTTGCCTGCCTCGCGCTGATGCCGCTCGCGATCGCCCTCCTGTCCCCGCCCGAGGTGAAGTCCACGCCGGGCGCGGTGGAATACGCACGCGGCGAGCTCGCGCGCATGGGGCCGCTGACGGGAGGCGAGAAGGTGATGATCGGCACCTTCGCGCTGCTCCTGGTCCTCTGGGCCAACGTCCCGGCCATGCTGCTCGGACCCGCCTTCACGCTGGACCCGACCGCCGTGGCCTTCGTGGGGCTCTTCGCCCTCATCATCACCGGCACCATCGATTGGGACGATGTGCTCTCGGAGAAGAGCGCCTGGGACACGCTGGTCTGGTTCGGCGCGCTGGTGATGATGGCGGAGCAGCTGAACAAGGTTGGCGTGATCGGGTGGTTCTCCGAAGCCCTGCGGAGCGGCATCGCCTCGTCGGGCATGGGATGGGAGGCGGCCGCCGCGCTCCTGGTGCTGCTCTTCGTCTTCTCGCACTACCTCTTTGCCAGCACCACGGCACATGTCAGCGCGATGATGCTCGCCTTCCTCACCGTCGGCGTGCAGCTGGTGCCGCCCGAGTACCACGCGCCCTTCCTGCTGATGATGGCGGCCGGGTCGTCCATCATGATGACGCTCACCCATTACGCCACCGGGACGTCGCCGATCATCTTCGGCAGCGGCTACGTCACCCTGGGCAGCTGGTGGCGGGTGGGGTTCCTGATGTGCGTCGGCGAGCTGCTGGTATTCGCCCTGCTCGGAACCCTCTGGTGGCGGCTGCTGGGCTTCTGGTAGGCGGGTCCACTCGACGTGGCGGCATGTGCGGGTGAACGGGCGTGACAGGGACACGGACGAGATCGTGCGGGTTGCCGAGCAGGCACTCCGGAAGACGCTCCGTGCCCTTCCCGCCAGCCAGCGCGACCCCTACCTGCTGCGGCTCCGGGTCCAGCTTGGCCAGGTGCTGTCGAGGGCGCCCTGCACGGGACAGGACACCGTCGGGATGCTGCGCATCCGGGCAGCCCTCGCGGCCGCCCTGCGCGTCACGGTGCCGGGCAGCAAGGACTGATGGCGGCAGGCCTGGGTGGCCGCGGAGGTCACCCTGGGTGGCATCGGGCCGGATGCCTGACGAGGGAACCGGCGCCTTCGAGCCGGTCGAGGCAGCAGCTGCGCTGCCTGAAGGCCATCGGGTGGTGCGGACGCCCCACCTGCTCATCCGCCGGGCGGGCCGCGGGTCTGAAGCTCGTCGACCAACAGCAGGCCGAGCGACCCGTTCCGGTCGTGACGGCGTTGCCGGGCGTTGCGTCGGCGCGGTTGCGGGACACCAGCCAGCCGCTGCTGGCCGGTCCCGGCAGCCCCCTACCAGGGTATCGCGAGATCGATCTCGTCCGGCCCAGGATGTCCTGTCCCCCCTGTCCGGCGGGTTGCCCCGAACGTGACGGCCAGGCCCCGCGAGATGCCCTTGCGGAGCCGCACCTGCTTCTCGCACCGCTTCCACAGGGGCCGGTCGAACAGCCAGACGATGTGGACTGTGCCCTTCCAGGGCGACTGGACGGTCATGAGCGGCATCGGCAGCCCGTGAGGTGCCTGGAACTCGGCCGGGAAATTGCCAGGTGCATCGGGATTCCCGAGGCCAGGAACCGCCGTCCGTGATCACCTCGAGGTCGGCACCATGCCGGAAGCCTCATTCGACAGGGAGGGTCGCCTGGCACGACGCCACACTCTCCAGCAGTGCCCGGCACGTGGTGGCCGTCACTCCATGTCTCGCGAGGTCGACTCGAGCGGCCGCACCTATGCATTCCCTTCTGCGCTGGTCCAGGTGGTCAGCCATGGCTGGAACTGCGATCTGCAAGGAGGCGCCCCGTTGCATGTGGGCACAGACGGCACCGCTCGGCATCCTGCGCAAAAAGAGGCGGCGCCCGAAGGCGCCGCCGAGTCTAGGGAGGAAACGTCCAAGAAAACAGCATCCGGGATCACCGGCTGCCATCGCCACCATGCAGTGCCTCTGCGTGCTCAGCAAGCGTTATTGTGCACTGCAACAATTGGTTAATCAGGCGCCGGTTTGACAGTCGCATGTCCCTGGCGCCGCACGCGAACTGCTGAATGGCTATACCTCGTGCTGGTATCCGGGCAGACCGGGTCGCGGAGTCCGGCCGCTTCTCGATCACTCATCTGCGCCGCCCTGGGATGGTGCAGGCCTCAGCTTCTCGGTGGCATGTCGGTCGGGACAGCCGACGAGGGGACGAGGGAAGCCAGGGAGGTACGTCGGCGTCTGGGTGGGACGAGCGTGAGATGCTTGATCCCGTACGCAGGGTTTCGAGATCCGCACCTGTGAGGTCCCGGCCAGCAAGGCTACGCAGTTCCCTGGAAGGCTGGGCCTGGACAGCCCGAGAAGGCTGCCGGGAACGCGTGGTGGTCCCATCTCCTCGCTCGGCTTCCTGGCACGCTGGAGATGGTACATTGACCCGTCAGAGCGGTCCACGATGCCTACCGGAATTGCGCTCCTCCGCGGGCCAAGGCGCACACGTCCCGTACAGGCGCAAGGCTGATGCTCCCTGCGCCCGTGCAGACGTCACATGCCGGAGGCGACTGCCCTCCTTCGTTCCAGGCACGGCGAAGGCGGGCTACTGTGCCCGGACGGACTGCAGAGCGGCCGTCGACCATGCCGAACACGGCTACGCCTCAGGCGTCTCGGGCGCCTGAGGATCAGGGCCGTCTCCTTGCGCGGACCCGGCCACCGAACAACGGTGATGTCGAGGCCCAGTGGCAGTGACGGTTGCGGGAGCGTTCGCCGTCGGCACGGTGCGTAGCGCCGCGTCGACAAGGGCCAGCGCGTCGGAGAGTTGGCAGAGCCCCATCCAGCCATCGATCGGAAGGCCCGGGAGACCGATGCGGAAAAGGTGCCCCGCTGGGTCGCTGTCGACCGCTGCACTCCGGTAGCGGTAGCTCGGCCCGCGAAGAGGGCCGCAGGCAACGACCACTTCCAGCCCCTCGGGGCTGCCCGAGTTCTCCTCCAAACGTTCTGCTCCAGCCGCATCGATTCTCGACCGCGAAACTGGCGTACAGCGGAACGGTTCGATATGCGAAAACGGTCGTCCGCTGTCTCATGTAGCGAGACGGAAGCTGTGGCCGCAGGCCGGGATGTGGAGTGGGACAGGTGCGCGTCATAGGCCCTCGCGAGGAGCTCCCTCCTGTCGGCGTCGGGAACGTGATCGAGGGAAGTACCGAGGCTGCGTGGACTCCCATGCGCACGCGGATCGGCTTCGCCTCTTTCGAAGCCTATGCCGCTCATGCTCCGGGACTGTCGGCAAACGTCATGCTGCAAGCCCGAGGAACCTTCGGTGCCCAGGTCAGCCGGGTGCGGGGCTGTGGTCTTCTCGCCGTCGCGGCGAAGACCACGCTCGCCCACACGGCGCGCGCTCTCACCCCAGCACGCGAGGTGTTCGCCTTCTGCGATGCAGGACCACGATCCCTGGTCCTGAACGGCGTCGCCTATCCGCACGGCACCATCCTGTGGATCCCGGGCGGGATCGAGATCCATTACCGGGATCCTGGGGAGGTGCGCGCTTGGTCGCTCTCCTTCGCCCGCGAGGACTTCACCACTGCCGTCCATGCTCTTCTGGGGCAGGAAATGACCGCAGCAGGCGACCCTATGCTCCTCTCGCCGGAACCAGGAATCCTGCGGGGGATCATGACCGCACTGCAGCTGGTCATGGACGGAACGACGGAGCTCAGGCCGCCCCTGGTCGGGGCTGTGCTTCAAGGGATCGTCTCCTCCCTTCCTTCAGGACGGCCCCCCGAACCTACCGCGGTCCGACGCCGGAACCTCGCCGCCGGACTCGTCGCACTGGCGGACACCTCGGAAGGACAACCGCTGGCCTTGGCCGACATCTGCAGAGCGCTGGGGGTCTCGTTGCGAACCCTGAACACCTCCGCCCAGGACGTCCTAGGCATGAACGCATCCCGCTATCTCAGGCGGCGCAGGCTTCATGCCGTGCATCGTGCGCTGCGGGAGGGCCTGGCCGCCAGCGTAACCCAGGCTGCGACAGAACACGGCTTCTTCGAACTCGGCCGCTTCGCCGCGGACTACCGCGACGTCTTCGGTGAGCTACCCTCCGCCACACTGCACGCGTGGCAGACAGGGTGGTCCTGACCGGACTGTCCAGACAGGAGGGCATGGAGAGCGCCCCGTGGATGGACAGCTACACGACAGCTGTTCGAGCCGAATGCCCGGCTCCGGACCATTTCGCTTCGCTGGGTAGTGGAGAGGACCTCCGGCTGGATGGTTCGCCGGTGGCAACTGGTCCACGGCTACGAACGACACGCCGACGTTCCCCGAGCCATGGTCCACCTGGCCATTGCTGCCCCCTCCTCTGCAGGGTCGCCCATGGCCGGATCTTCGATGGTCACGAAGACGAGGAACGCGTGCGGGAGGTCCTCGCCGGGGTGCTGGTGGCAGACGGCTTCGAGCTACCGCCTGAGCAGCGTCTCCGGAGGCGCTGGGCCGCTTGAAGAACGTGCCCTCTGCAGGATGCCCGCCAGCGACAGCAACCTGGGATCTCCGGGGCTGGACGGGCCTTCGGTGGCATGCAGGTCCGGCAAGCACATCTCGACCTCCCCCAATTCTGACCGAGCCACAGTCCGTACCACATGACCGGCCTATTTCCTGGACCGTGCAAGGACACCATCGGCGAGCTGATCGAGGCTGCCTCCTGTCTGGAGGACTGCATGCGCCCGGCGTCGTCCGGGACCGCAGCCCCACGGCCGGATCGTATGGCCGTCGAGGCTTGAAGCCTCCTGGTCGGCATCAGGTACGCCTGCAATGCCACGAGCCATGCGGCGGACGCCGTCTGGCACGCTGGAATCGCAACACTTTCCTCCAGGTCCTCCAGGTAGAAGCTCGCGACCCGGCTCTAGGGGGAGCCGGATGGGAGCCATCGTCGGGTCGGCAGCTGCATGTCTGGCGGTGGCTCCTGGTCCTGTCCGGTGGAGCAGCGGAGTACCCGGCGTTATGGGCGAGGCGGTCCACACCGAACTCTTCACCCACTCCGATCAGCTCATGACCGCGGAGGCGCACCGTCATGGCGACAGATGGGAGTTGCTCATCCGTGACGGGCGTGGACAGGTCCACTGCCGCTGGATGCCGGATCCTGCCCTGACGGCCGGGCGGACTCGCCTGGTCCTGCCCAAGATGCTGCAGATGATGATCAGTATGGTCCGCGATGGCCTGCTTACACCCGAGGACGAATGTTCATCAGCCCCGGCGAGAGGCTGAGTACCTGGACGATCGCTGCAGGCCGAACCTGCCGTACGCCCCAAGCCGACAAGGCACTTGCAGTGCGGAGGTGCGGATTTCACACCTGTCGGACACCTGCTAGCCTAGGACATGCCTTCCGGCGATCCCCTGCTCGTCCCGCTCGCGACGGAGCTGCACCGCTTCGTCGGGAGGCAGGCCGCCTTCGGACGCTGCCAAGTCCGGAGCCGGGATCTCCCGGTCGGTCCATCCCTGCTGACCAGGGCCGCTCCGACGAGAGGCGGCTTGGCAGTCCCGGGAGTCCGGCCGTCCTCGAAGGAGCAGGAGCGCCTGACTGCTGTCCATGCCGTGACTGCGAAGCACCAGCGGAGCAACGCAGGGATTGACCTTGGCACCCGCGACATGCCGCGCGGTTTCGCCTGCTGGCCGACGACCGTCCTTGAGCCGGACCGGGGCGGTCTTGATGAGGGTCAACGGGGGATGCCGCCTGGCGGATGTTCGGTCGTGACCGTCTGGCATAGGTGGCCGGGGCGGAGATGCGGAACGTGGTCCAGGATAGCCGTGCCGCCAATGCGACCATCCGCATGTCGGTGACCGAGGTGTCGGGGGAGCCGGGCTACGCGGCTGTCGGGGCGGTCGACGGCGTCCCGCGACCGAATGTCCCCCGGACCGGCCTCGTGGTGACGGATGTCGGCCTTTCCGGTAGCATGAACGAGCGCCAGCTGGCGGACACGGCGCTGGCGCTCCTCGCGGAACTGAGTGACAGGTTCGCCCCGGGTCTTGCGGAGGACACCGTCGTCGGCAGGAGACACCGCAGGCCCGGCATGCACGTGATCTCCAGGCCCTTCGCGGGGGACGCCCTGCCCGGCCGCATCAGGGGGTTCATCTCCTCCTGATGAACTACCAGAGTCTCTTCGAGACCTCGCCGAACCCCTATCTCGTCCTCGATCGACGGTCCCACGTCGTCGGGGCGAACCGCGCCTACCTTGCCAGCTCCGGTCGACAGCTGTCCGACATCACCGGCCGGTGGGTCTGGGACGCCTTCCCGGCCTCCGAGGAGACCAGACGGCAGGTCGACGCCTCCCTCGATCGGGTGGTCCGGACCAGGCAGCCCGACACCATGGCCCTTCTCCGCTTCGATGTGCCCCGACCCGAGATGGAAGTGGGTGGCCTCATCGAGCGGTACTGGAGCATCACCCACGCACCGGTCCTCGACACCGCGGGGGAGGTCGAGTTCATCCTCCAGCATCCGGTGGACGTCACTGGCTTCCGCCACCTCCAGGAAGCGATCGAGCGCTCGGGCCTGTCCTCCGCGCTGGGCATCCCTCCCGTCGGGAGCGAGATCCTTGGCCGCGCCCAGGGCGTCTACGATAGCAACCTGGCCCTCCGGACACAGCGCGACGGCCTCGCCGAGATGTTCGCCCAGGCACCGAGCTTCATGGCCCTGCTCCGTGGACCTGACCACCGGTTCGAGCTGGCGAACGGGAGCTACCTGAAGCTCATCGGGCATCGGGAGGTACTCGGCAGGCCGATCGCCGAGGCTCTCCCGGATGCGGCGGCGCAAGGCTACCTCGAGCTGCTGGACCACGTCTTCGAGACCGGAGAGACCTATTTCGCGTCTGGCGCATCCTACGCCGTGCAGGCAGAGCCGGGGGGAGACGCCGATCAGCGCTACCTGGACTTCGTCTACCAGCCGATCAGGGACCGCCAGGGAGAGGTCACCGGGATCTTCGTCGAGGGCACCGACGTCACAGACCGGAAGGCTGGCGAGGTAGCCCTGGCCGCGAGCGAGGCGCGCTACCGGACGCTCTTCGAGACGGTCGAGAGCGGCTTCTGCATCATCGAGCTTCGGTTCGAGGGCGAGAAGGCCGTCGACTACCGCATCGTGGAGGCTAACCCTGCCTTCGAGCGGCTGACTGGCCAGTCCGGTGTGACAGGACGCTGGGTCAGCGACTTCGCTCCGAACCTGGAGGCACACTGGTTCGAGGCCTATGGATCCGTGGCGCTGACCGGCGAACCTGTCCGCTTCGAGAACGCGGCCGAGCCCTTCCAACGCTGGTACGATGTCCAGGCACTCCGGATCGGCGATCCGGCCGCGCGGCGTGTGGCGATCCTATTCAACGACATCACCGAGCGCAGGAAGGCGGAAGATGCCCTCCTCGACCTGACTGCCTCCCTGGAGGCCCAGGTGGAGGAGCGGACACGCGACCGCGACCGCATCTGGCGCCTCTCGACCGATATCATGCTCGTCGCGGGCTTCGGCGGAACCGTCACGGCGACCAACCCGGCCTGGGAGGCGGTGCTCGGCTGGACCGAGGCCGAGCTTCTCGGGCGCGATCTCCTCGAGCTGGTCCATCCCGACGATCTGGAGCGTTCGATCCAGAGCATCGCTGCGCTGGAGAGCGGCGAGGCGCCCTGGCGTTTCGACAACCGGTTCCGTCACAAGGACGGCAGCCATCGCTGGATTGCCTGGGCGGCCCGGCCCGAAGATGGCCGGATCTTCGCGGTAGGCCGGGACATCCAGCGGGAGAAGGAGCAGGCCGAGGCGCTGCAGAAGACCGAGGACGCCCTGCGGCAGAGCCAGAAGATGGAGACCGTCGGCCAGCTCACGGGTGGCGTGGCCCACGACTTCAACAATCTCCTGACCATCATCCGCTCCTCGGTCGACTTCCTGCGCCGTCCCGGTCTGCCCGAGGAACGCAGGCAGCGCTACGTCGAAGCCGTGTCGGACACGGTCGACCGAGCCGCGAGGCTCACCGGCCAGCTCCTGGCCTTCGCCCGGCGGCAGGCACTGAAGCCGGAGGTGTTCGACGTGGGTGCCCGCCTGCGAGCGGTAGGGGAGATGCTCGACACGGTGACGGGATCCCGCATCCACGTTGCCATCGAGGTGCCGGACGAACCCTGCTTCGCGCGCGCCGACGTAAGCCAGTTCGAGACGGCGCTGGTCAACATGGCGGTGAACGCCCGCGACGCCATGGAGGGCCAAGGCAGGCTGACCCTCGCCCTGGCGGCTCCCGGACCGCTTCCCGGCATCCGGGGGCATGCGGGATCGCAGGACCGCTTCGTCGCGGTGTCGGTCACCGACACCGGTTCCGGCATCGCGCCCGGCCAGATCTCGCGCATCTTCGAGCCATTCTACACCACCAAGGAGGTCGGCAAGGGCACCGGCCTCGGCCTGTCCCAGGTGTTCGGCTTCGCCAAGCAGTCGGGCGGAGACGTGGACGTGCGAAGCGTGGTCGGCGACGGCACGACGTTCACGCTCTACCTGCCGGAGGAGAGGGCCGAGGGTGGGGCGGCAGACAGCGACGACACGGGAAGGGCGCCAGCCCCGGCCGGAACAGGACAGTGCGTGCTGGTCGTCGAGGACAACATCGAGGTCGGGCGGTTCTGCACGCAGATCCTGGAGGACCTTGGTTACCGTACTGCCTGGGCCGCCAATGCCGAAGAGGCGCTGGCGCGCCTGGGCGCGGACGGGCACGGCTTCGACGTGGTCTTCTCCGACGTCGTCATGCCTGGCATGGGCGGCATTGTCCTGGCGCAGACCCTGCGCGAGCGGCTGCCCGGCCTGCCTGTGGTCCTGACTTCAGGCTACAGCCACGTGCTCGCGCAGGAGGCCGACCATGGCTTCGAGCTGCTGCACAAGCCCTACTCGGCAGATCAGGTTGGGCGTGCCCTGCAGCGGGTCATCTCGAAGGCTGCTGCGACAAGGGGTGCGGACGTCCCATCCTGACCCGCGCCTTGCACGCGGCTGCCGAGAGCGATCACGCCATCGTCGGTCAGCCCGGTCCATCAGGCGTCGGGGCGGCAGCCGGGAGCACCTCGTCAGGTGCCCACCCTGTCCCGCTGCCGGAGCACGGGACGGCATCGCTTTCCTGCCCGGCAGAACGGTGTGGCCCCATTCCGAACAGCCAGGCGCCACGAGGACCACGCTCATGACACCATGACGGCCATGTAGTGTGGACCGGTGTCTGCCGCACCTGTCGTCCGATGGCCCACGCTCGTCTCTCGTGACCGGCCATCGAAGTAGAGAGTGACAGCCCGGAGGCCAGGTCGGAAGGCGCCTCGTGAAGGAGGCATTCAGTACTGCAGGATCGAAGGCAGATACGGCAGTCGGGCTGACTTCCAGGACCGAGGATGAACGTGGTCCAGGTAAGGCCTGCACACAGCCGGTACTGCCGCCCTAAAGACCGTGCCGGAGCGCTTCCGTGAAGCGGCCGACGATGGTGTCCCGCCCGCCCCGGCGTGAGGTCAGCCCGACGGACCGGGCGTACCGCTGGCTGGGGATGGTGAGCTTGCGGATGGGCCCTGTGCCCGGCGAGACGATGCCCCAGTCGGGCAGCAGGCTGACCCCCAGGCCCTGAGCGACCAGCATGACGATGGCCTCCTGGGCATCCAGTTCGAAGAGCTCCTGCGGCCGGAGATTGCTGTCGGTCAGAAAGGCGGTGATGAGCCTCCCGGTCCAGGCATCCCGGTCCATCCGGATCAAGGGCAGGAACTGCAGCACCTCCTCGAGCGTGGCGCCCTTGACTGCCGCCGGGGCGACGAGCGTGAGAGGCTCCTTGCGGACCTCCTCCCAGCGTAGCCCCTTGGGCAGGGTGAACGGTGGCTCCACGGCAAGCGCGCAGTCGAGATCGCCGTTCTCCAGCATGCGGTAGAGAAGCGCCGAAGTCCCTGGCACCACCTTGATCTCGACGCCGGGGTGCTGCTCTGCCATGCGACGCAGCGCCGGTGGCATGATGGTGATCAGCGCCGTCGAGATCGAGCCGATCCGCAGCTGGCCGCTCACGCGGCCGACCTGGGCGATGTGCCGGAGGTCATCGACCTGCACCAGGATCTCCTTGGCGCACTGGAGGATCGCCTGTCCCGCCTCCGTCAGCACGATCCCACGTCCCTGCCGAATGACCAGGGGCACGCCGACCTCCTTCTCGAGGCTGCGCATCTGCTCGCTGACCGAAGCCGTGGCGAGATTGAGCTGGCGCGCGGCAGCCGCGACCGACCCGGCCTCGGCCACTGCGCAGAAGGTGGTAAGGAACCGCGTGTTCATCCAAAGGATTATCCTTCTTCTGAAGCAGGGTAATCCAGGGTTCACCCCTTGTCGAACCATCCATGTCGCACCTGCGAGACGGCGAGCGACGACCGCGACGCGACGGCTATAGGCACGGAAAGGATCGAGCATGCATGGACGACGCAGTCTCCTGGTGGCCGGTGCGGGGACGACGGGTGCCCTCGGCCTCGCTCCGGCGCAGGCAGGGATGCCACTCGACAGCACGCCGTCGGTCTCGACATGACACGGCGCGACTTGCAGACAGTCGCCAAGGAGAAACGCCATCGCTGGGAGGCTGCGAAGTCCTTCGACCAGTCGGCGCCGTGTTCGGCCATCATGCCCGTGGCCAGGAGCGGCCATCCCAGGGAAGGCCGCCTGGTTCTGACAGCGAACGGCAATGTAGCCACCGAAGGAGACCTCAAGGACATGAACTGGAGCGTTCCCGAGATCATCAGCCATCTCTCGGCCACCTTCGGCCTGGCTGCGGGGGACCTGATCTGTACGGGTACGCCCAACAGTGTCGGCAGGGTGGGACCGGGCGCCCTGATGGCGGCACGTATCGGCACCCTGCCCGAACTGCGGACCCCGGTGGTCGGCACATGACATCGGGACATACCGGAAAATCCGTCTTCTGAAAGCGGAAAGGGTACGGTTCTCCTCGCTTATGTCGGGACGCTAGCATTCGGGACGACAAGAGCCGGAGGAACCCGATGCCCCTGAATCACAGCGCCCGGGGCGTCTACCCGATCGCGCCGACGCCATTCCACGCGGATGGCCGCGTCGACTTCGCCTCGGTCGACCGCATGACCGACTTCTACCGTGGGGTCGGCGCCACCGGCATGACGGTGCTCGGCGTCATGGGCGAGGCGCCCAAGCTGGACGGGGCGGAGGCGCTCGAGCTCGCAACCCGCTTCGTCCGCAGGGCCGAGGGGCTGCCGGTCATCGTGGGCGTCTCCGCCCCCGGCTTTGCCGCCATGCGCAGCCTGGCGCGAGCCGCCATGGACGCGGGTGCGGCCGGGGTGATGATCGCGCCGCCCAACACGCTGCGCACCGACGACCAGATCGTGACCTACTACCGCCAGGCCTCCGAGGCGATCGGCGAGGACGTGCCCTTCGTCATCCAGGACTTCCCGCAGACCTTCTCGGTCGTCATGACGACGGGCGTGATCCGCCGCATCGTGCAGGACAACGCTGCCTGCGTCATGCTGAAGCATGAGGACTGGCCTGGCCTCGAGAAGATCTCGACACTGCGCGGCTTCCAGGAGGACGGCTCCATGCGGCCCATCTCCATCCTCTGCGGCAACGGTGGCCTGTTCCTCGACTTCGAGGTAGAGCGCGGCGCCGATGGCGCCATGACCGGCTACGCGTTCCCCGACATGCTGGTGGATGTCGTGCGCCTGCAGGCCGATGGGCGCCGCGACGAGGCGCACGACCTCTTCGACGCCCACCTGCCGCTGCTCCGCTACGAGCAGCAGCAGGGGCCGACCGGACTTGCCGTGAGGAAGTACGTCATGGCCAGGCGCGGCATCATCGCCTCCGATGCGCAGCGCAAGCCGGGCGCCTCGCTTACCGTCAAGGCGAAGGCCGAAGTCGAGTACCTGCTCGCCCGCCTCGCGCGCCAGGACCGGCGCGCAGAGAAGCTGGCGGCCTGAGGAAGGACGAACCATGGATCTCGGAATCGAAGGCCGCTCCGCCCTGGTGCTGGGCGGCGGCGGCGGGCTCGGCCGCGCCATCTCCGTCGCGCTGGCACGAGAGGGCGCGAAGGTCACCGCGGCGGACATCAGCGCGGACGCCCTGGAAGGGACACGGCAGGCCGTGTCCGCTGTCGGCGGTACCATACAGACGCTGGTGTGGGACCTAGCCGACCTGTCCGCCGTGGACGGCCACGTCCGCTCGGTCGAGGAACGCCACGGCCCGGTGGGCATCCTCGTAAACAACACGGGCGGCCCGCCTCCCACGCCGGTCTCGGGACAGGAACCAGCCGCCTGGGCCAGGCACTTCAACGCCATGGTGCTCTCGGTGATCGCCATCACTGATCGCGTGCTGCCCGGCATGCGCGATGCGGGCTGGGGCCGCATCGTCACCAGCACCTCCTCCGGCGTGGTGGCGCCGATCCCGAACCTGGGCCTGTCCAACGCCCTGCGCTCCACCCTGGTGGGCTGGTCAAAGACCCTGGCACGCGAGGTGGGGCGCGATGGCATCACCTCCAACATCATCCTGCCCGGCCGTGTCGCCACAGACCGCATCCGCTTCCTGGACGAGCAGAAGGCCAAGCGGGAAGGCCGTCCGGTGGAGGAGGTCACCGCCGAGAGCACGGGGTCGATCCCGGTCGGACGCTACGGCGATCCAGAGGAGTACGGGGACGCCGTCGCCTTCCTGGCCTCCGCGCGAGCCTCGTACATCACAGGTTCCATCATCCGTGTGGATGGTGGCCTGATCGCCAGCGTGTGAGGGAGACCAGCCGATGCCGCAGGTGACGATCCTCGAGCCGGAGGGGCTCTACGAGGGCGACGAGCTCGAGCGCCCGATCTTCGGGCCGGGCGTCGAGCTGGTTCGGGGCGGCGGGATGGGGCGTTACGACACCCTCCCGCCCGAGCTGCGGGCGCGGGCCGAAGGACTCTTCGTGTTCCGCAACTGGCTACGGGCCGAGGACCTCGACCTCTTCCCACGGCTGCGGACGGTGGTGAGACTTGGCGTCGGCTACGACCGGGTGGACCGGGCGGCCTGCGCCGAGCGGGGCGTGCAGGTCTGCAACGTGCCGGACTACGGCACGGCGGAGATCGCCGACCATGCCGTGGCCATGGCGCTGGCGCTGCGGCGCGGCCTGCTGCTGCAGCACGACGTCCAGCGTGCCGAGCCGCCTCCACCCTGGGCCTATATCGACCACCCGGTGATCCGCCGGTCCTCGGTACAGACCTTCGGCATCGTGGGGCTCGGCCGCATCGGCACGGCGGCGGCCCTTCGCGCCAAGGCGTTCGGCTTCAGGGTCGTGTTCTTCGACCCCAAGCTGCCCAACGGGGTAGACCGCGCGATCGGCATAGGGCGAGCACGGACGCTGCCTGAGCTGCTGCGGCAGAGCGACGTCCTCTCCCTCCATTGCCTGCTCACGCCCGAGACGCGCGGGATGATCGGCGAGGCGGAACTGCGCCAGCTTCCGCCTGATGCTGTCGTGGTGAACACCTCACGTGGGCCGGTGCTGGATCTCGGCGCTGTGGAGCGATGTCTCCGGGACGGCCACCTGGCCGGGGCAGGACTGGATGTCCTTCCGATCGAGCCGGTCCCGCAGCCGGAGCCGGACCTCGTGCGTGCCTACCGCGCGCGGGAGGAGTGGCTGCGCGGGCGCCTGGTCATCACCCCCCATAGTGCCTTCCATGCCCCGGAATCCCTGCACGACATCAGGGTCAAGGGCGCCGAGACCATGCGGGACGTCCTGCTCGACGGGCTGACCACCAACGTCATCCCGCCGGAAGCCGACTAGCCCCATCCCGACGTTTCGAGGGCCTCAGACCTACGGCCACCACGACTGCCGACAACAAGAAGACAAGGAGATCCAGGGATGTTCTCACGCCGCCACGTGCTCGGCGCCTCTGCCGGACTTGCTGCCTCCGGCGCCCTTCACCCTGTCGCCGCGAACGCGCAGCCGAGCTGGCCCGTCCAGCCCGTGAGGCTCGTGGTGCCCTACGCCCCAGGCGGCCCGACCGACGTGCCCGCCCGGCTGATCGCCGACGAGCTCTCGAAATCCTTGCCGCAGCGTGTCGTCGTGGAGAACCGCACGGGATCGGGCGTGGTCATCGGCACGGACGCGGTCGCCAAGGCACCCAAGGACGGCCACACGCTCCTCTACACCACCATCTCGCACGCCACGCTCCGGGCCATCTTCAGGAACCTGCCCTTCGACCCGGTCGGCGACTTCACGCCGGTGGCGCTGACCGGCGTCATCCCCATGATCCTGATGACGGGCAGGAACATGCCGGGTGCGAACCTCGGGGAAGTGATCGCGGCCATCCGGGAGAAGCCCGGCGAGTACACCTACGGCAGCTCCGGCGCAGGAGGCGCCCTGCACCTCGCGGCCGAGCTGTTCCTGCTGAAGGCGGGCGGCCTGAAGGCCAGCCACGTTCCCTATCGTGGATCGGCCGCTGCCATGCCGGACCTGCTGAACGGCAATCTCAGCATGATGCTGGACGTCGCCGCGAGCGCGCTGCCCTTCGTGCAGCGGGGCGAGGTGAAGGGCATGGCCGTCTCCTCCGCGGCGAGGATCCCGCAGGCTCCTGACCTGCCGACGTTCCAGGAGGCAGGCCTGCCCGGATACGAGGCCTACACCTGGCACATGGTGCTGACGCCGTCCGGCACGCCGTCGGCTACCGTCCAGACGATCAACAGGGCCATAAACGGCGTGATGGCGAACCCGGCCGTGCGTCAGCGTCTGCAGGACCTTACCATGCAGACCCGTTCGGACAGCACGCCGGAGAGCGCCAGGGCCTGGCTGCAGGAGGAGCTCCAGAAGTGGGAGCCGATCATCCGCGACGCCGGGATCACCGCGAACTGAGAACCTGCCCAGGACGGAGCAGCCTGGCCGGACGGCACGCCACGCCCCGGGACGCTCCGTCCTGGGCGGGATCACCTGCGACAGGGAAGAGGGACGACTTCCTGCCATGATCCCGCGCATCCCCGAGGCACCTCCGCCCGAGGCGCTCACCCGTGCCTTCCTGGACGCGCTGCGAGCGGCCGGGTTCGCAGGCGATATGTCGGCAGGCGACGCGGACCGGATGGTCTTCGCCACCGACAACTCCATATACCGCGTCCCGCCCCAGGCCGTGCTCTTCCCGCACGACACGGCGGACGTGGCGCGCGTGATGCGCCTGCTGGCGGAGGAGCGCTTCCGCAGGGTGGTGCTGGCGCCGCGCGGCGGCGGCACGGGCACGAACGGCCAGTCCCTCACGGCAGGCATCGTGCTCGACCTGTCCCGCCACATGAACCGCGTCCTGGAGATCGACCCGGCGGGACGGCGCGTGCGCGTGCAGGCGGGGGTGGTGAAAGACCAGCTCAACGCCGCCCTCGCGCCGCACGGCCTGTTCTTCGCGCCGGAGCTCTCCACCTCCAACCGCGCCACGATCGGCGGGATGATATCGACCGACGCCTCCGGCCAGGGCTCCTGCCTCTACGGCAAGACGCGGGACCACGTGCTGGGGCTCACCACTGTCCTGACCGACGGGACGGCCTGGGACTCCCGCCCACTGGAGAACGAGGTCCTTCATGCCATCCAGCGTCGCCCTGACCTGGTGGGTGCCGTCCACCGGGCGGTGGACACCATCCAACGCGAGCACGCGGCCGAGATCGAGGCAGGCTTCCCGAAGCTGAACCGCTGCCTGACCGGCTACGACCTCGCCCATATCCGGGACGCCGGGGGCCGCTTCGACCTGAACAGCGTGATCTGCGGCGCCGAGGGCACGCTCGGCGTGGTGACGGAGGCCACGCTCAACATCCTGCCCATCCCCCGGCACGTCGCGCTGGTAAACCTGCGCTACGCCAGCTTCGACGCGGCGCTGCGCGACGCGGGCGCGCTGATGGCCTTCGGGGCCGCCTCGGTCGAGACGGTGGACAGCAAGGTTCTTGCCCTGGCGCAGCAGGACATCGTCTGGGAGGGCGTGCGCGCCTTCTTCCCGGAAGATGCCGGACGGCCGGTGCGGGGCGTGCTGCTGGTGGAGTTCGTGGGCGACGCCCAGGCCGCCGTCGAGGCCTCGGTCGGGCGCCTGACCGCGATGCTGGACACGGAGGGCTTGGCCGGAACCCGACTGGGCTATACGGTTGCCCGCGGCGAGGCGGCGGTGGGCGCCGTCTGGGACATGCGCAAGCGCGCCGTCGGCCTGCTCGGCAACATGGCGGGGGAGCGGCGCCCCATCGCCTTCGTCGAGGACACCGCCGTTCCGCCGGAGCGCCTGGCGGACTACATCGCCGAGTTCCGCGCACTGCTGGACGGCGCCGGGCTGGACTACGGCATGTTCGGGCACGCCGATGCGGGCGTGCTGCATGTCCGCCCGGCCATCGACATGAAGGACCCCGCGCAGGAGCGGCTGATCCGCGAGGTCTCCGACGCCGTCGCGGCTCTCACTCAACGCTACGGCGGCCTGCTCTGGGGCGAGCACGGCAAGGGCGTGCGCTCCGAGTATTCCCCGCGCTTCTTCGGCCCGCTCTACCCGCTGCTGCAGGCGGTGAAGGGCGCCTTCGACCCGCACAACCAGCTCAACCCCGGCAAGATCGCCACACCGCCCGAGGGCGGCGAGCTGCTGCGGGTGGACGGCGTGCCGACCCGCGGTGCGGCGGATCGCGCGATCCCCGAAGCGGTGCGCGCCCCCTACGACACCGCGATGCACTGCAACGGCAACGGCGTCTGCTTCGACTGGGACACGGACACGGCGATGTGCCCCTCCTGGAAGGGCACGCGGGAACGGCGGCACTCCCCCAAGGGCCGGGCGATGCTGGTGCGGGAATGGCTGCGGCGGCTGAGCGAGGCCGGGGTGGACCCGGTGGCGGAGGCCCGCACCCTGCGCGCCGCCCCTCCCCTGCGCGGCTTCCTCGCCCGCCTGCGGAACACGCTGGCGCGGCGGCGTGGCGAGGCCGACTTCTCCCACGGGGTGAAGGAGGCGATGGACGGCTGCCTCGCCTGCAAGTCCTGCACCGGCGGCTGCCCGATCAAGGTGGACGTGCCGGGGTTCCGGGCGAGGTTCCTGGAGCTCTATCACGGCCGTTACCTGCGGCCCCTGCGCCACCACCTCGTCGCCGGGGTGGAGCGCGCCCTGCCCCGCGCGGCGCGGTTCCCTCGCCTCTACAACGCCGCGGTGGGCAGCGCCCCGGGCCGCGCCGCGCTGCGCGCCCTTGGGCTGGTGGACAGCCCGCCCGTCTCCGGCATCGACCTCCCGGCGGCGCTCGCCGCACGCGGCATCGCGCTGGCCGCACCGGGGGCGCTGCGGGACCTGCCGGACGCCGAGCGCGACCGCTCCGTCATCCTCGTCCAGGACGCCTTCACGAGCTTCAACGAGACCCGGCTCCTGCTCGACGTGCTGGACCTGATGCTGGCGCTCGGCGCCCGGCCCTGGGTCGCGCCGTTCCGGCCGAACGGGAAGCCGCTCCACGTTCACGGCTTCCTCGGCGCCTTCGGCCGGGCGGCCGAGGCAAACGCGGCGATGCTGGCGGAGCTGGCGGGCACCGGGGTTCCGCTCGTCGGGATCGATCCCTCGATGACGCTGGCCTACCGTGGCGAGTACCGGGAGGCGGGCGTTGAGGTCCCAGCTGTGCTGCTTTTGCAGGAGTGGCTGGCCCGGAAGAACGGCGATGTGCCGCAGGCACTTGCCCCGGGTGCCTTTCGTCTGCTGTCGCACTGCACCGAGCGCACCAACGCGGCGGCCTCTCCACGCGAGTGGCAGACAGTGTTCGCGCGCCATGGCCTGCAGCTGGACGTCCTTGCGGCGGGCTGCTGCGGCATGGCGGGCACCTACGGCCACGAGGCCGAGCACCGCGCCATGTCCGAGCACCTCTACGGACTGAGTTGGAAGCAGCACGTGGCTCCGGGCCAGGATGGCCTGCTGGTCACCGGCTATTCGTGCCGGTCCCAGGTCAAGCGCCTGGAGAACACGGCCCTGCTGCATCCGGCCCAGGCGCTGCTTGCCGTCCTCAGAGGCCGCGGTTGAAGCGGGAATCCGGGTGGACCTCGTTCATGCCGGTCAGGAGCTTTCCATACCGGCGTCCTGTCGGGAGGTACTGGTCTCGGGCAGGTAGCGGGCGATGCCCGCCTGCGGGAATTCTCGAGATCTCGTCTGGCCGCTGCTGCTGGTGCATGGCCACGATTGCCGAGAGCGGGCACCTGGCCTTGGTCACCCGCTTGACGACCCGGGTAGCAGGCGGCAACTCCGCCCATGCCATTGGTCAGGCATGGCGCTCCCGAAGTGGGCGTCAGCCGAGCTGAAACGCTGGTTCCTGCTCCAGCAGCATCGGTACCCGGAGCCGCTCCACCATGGCCTGTGCGTAGGGCGCCGCCGAGCACAGGTGTCGGAAGGCGCGGTCCGGCAGGCCTAGCCCAGCGGCATGCACGACCCCGCGCAAGGCCTCTTCCTCAGCCGTGGTGAGCGACGACGGCTCAGGATCTGGCACCGCAGGGACGCCCGGTGGCGGAGCCTGCAGATCCAGTCGGGGCCGAAGAGAGCGCCAGTCCGTCGCCCGCTCATAGGCGTGGGCCACCCGCAGCACCGTCGCCTCGGCGAAGGGTCGGGCCGCGACCTGCATGGAGAGGGGAAGGCCCTCGTGGAAGCCGATGCACTGCGCCAGGGCCGGGCCGGTCGGGATATTGAAGGGCGTCACCAGCGAGGTCGTCTTGCGCCAGAACTGGATCGGCCGGTAGGCGTCCAGGCGCGGCGCGAGGCTCGGCGCGGCGGTGATCAGCACGTCGAACCGCTCGTAGAGGCGGCCGAACTCCTCCATCATCATCCGGCGCAGCCGCTGCGCCTGCACGTAGTCCGCGCCGCGGAACAGGATGGCAGGCAGGATGCGCGCCAGGAAATCCTCTCCGAAGTCCCCGGGCCGCTCTCGGAGTGCCTGAGCATGCACGGCGTGGATCTCGCTCTCGCCGATGACGATCTTCACGTCGTTGTAGGCCGTGGAAGGGCGGATGCGGACCTCCTCCAGCCGCGCGCCGAGACCGCGCAGCACGTCGAACGCCTCTTCCAGCGCCTTCGCCGTGGCAGGGGCCGCCCCGCCTTCCTCCTCATACAGATGCCGCAGCACGCCCACGCGCAGGCCGCGGATGTCGCCCGTCAGGGCAGCGCGGTAGTCCGACGGGGCAACGGCGGCGCTCGCCGGGTCGCGCGGGTCGTGCCCGGCCAAGGCCTGGAGGGCGATGGCGCAGTCCTCCACCGTCCAGGTCAGCGGGCCGACGTGGTCGAGGCTGAACGAGTTGGGCATCACCCCGCGCCTGCTGACGAGGCCCGAGGTCGGCTTCAGGCCGACCAGTCCGCAGAACCCCGCAGGATTCCGGATGGACCCGCCCGTGTCGCTGCCGATCGCGAGCGGCATGAGCCCCGCCGCCACCGCCGCGCCGGAGCCCGAGGAGGAGCCGCCCGTGAAGTGCGCGGTGTTCCAGGGATTGCGTGCGGGTGGCCAGGCCAGGTCGAAGGAGGGGCCGCCATGCGCCCCCTCATGCGTGGTGAGCTTGCCGAGCAGGATGGCCCCGGCCGCGCGCAGCCGCGCCGTGACCTCGGCGTCCTCCCGCGCAACGCTATCAGCATAGACACGCGATTGCCCGGTGGTCGGCAGCCCGGCCGCATCCACGACGTCCTTCAGCCCGTAGGGGATGCCGTGCAGCGGGCTTCGGGCACCGCCCGACAGGATCTCCCCCTCGGCACGCCGCGCCTGCTCCAGCGCCGCGTCGAAGGTCGGGCGCAGATAGGCGTGCAACTGCGGCTCCAGCGCTTCGGCCCGCATGGTCAGTGCCTTCACCAGATCGACCGGCGAGAGGGCGCGTCGGGCCATCAGCCGCCCGGCTTCCGCGACCGTGAGGAAGGCGAGTTCGTCGGCACTCATGATGCTTCCTTCCGGCGAACGGGGGCCGAGCAGCGCGGCGCCCGCCTCAGTTCTGGGTAATGCCCGCGGCCTTGATCAGGGCGGCCCACTTGTCACGCTCCGATAGCACGAAGGCGCGGAACGCTTCCGGCGTGTCCGCCTTCTGCTGGGCACCCTGCTGCAGCAGCACCTGCTGGGTCGCCGGTTCGGACAGCGCCCGGACCAGCGCGGCGTTCAGCCGGGCGACGATCGGCCCGGGCGTGCCGGAGGGTGCGAAGAGGCCGTACCACCCCTCGACCGCGTAGCCGGGCAGCCCGGCCTCGGCAATCGGTTTCAGGCCGGGAAGCAGCGGGGACGGATAGGGCGCCGTCACCGCGAGCGCGCGGAGACGCCCACCCTGGACATGGGGCAGGCACGTGGCGATGGAGTCGAACATCACCGGGACACGGCCGCTGAGCAGGTCCGGATAGGCGGCGGCGCTGCCGTTATAGGGCACGTGCACCATGTCCACGCCCGCGAGATTCTTGAACAGCTCGCCCGAGAGATGGATCGTGCCGCCCGCACCGCCGGAGGCGTAGGAGAGGTCCTGCCGCTTCGCGAGGGCGATCAGCTCAGGGACGGTCCTCGCTGGCAGGTCCGGATGGACAACCAGCACGTTCGTCACGGAGGCGACGTGGATGACGGGCGCGAAGTCCCGGATCGGGTCGAAGCGCAGGTTGCTGTAGAGGCTCGGGTTGACGGCGTTGGTGCTCGCCGCCCCGAGGAGGAGCGTGTAGCCGTCCGCCGCGGCGCGCGCCGCGACCTCCGTGCCGATGTTGCCACCCGCTCCCACCCGGTTCTCCACGACGACCGGCTGGCCGAGCTCGTCGGTCAGCTTCTGCGCCACGAGGCGGGCGAGGATGTCGGTAGTGCTGCCCGGACCGAAGGGAACGATCAGGCGGATCGGACGTGTGGGGTAGGCATTCTCCTGCGCCAGGGAAGCTGAGGCGCAGGACAGGAGGGCAGCCGCGCCGAGAAGGCCGCGACGGGACAAGGCTTGCATGGGGACACCCCTGCTGGACGTGGGCTCGTGTGCCGTTTTCCTTGCCGAACACCTACCCGCTTCATTCGGACCCTTCCAATCGCAATTGCGACCCCATTAGGTGGAAGGCGCACTCAATCGGGGCTGGAGGGTGGGGTGATCGAGATGCGGCACATCCAGGCTTTCATGGCCCTTGCGGAAGAACTGCATTTCGGCCGGGCCGCACGGCGCCTGAACATGACCCAGCCGCCGCTGAGCCAGATCATCCGGCAGCTGGAGCACCTCGTCGGGACGCCGTTGCTGAGCCGCACGACCCGGTCCGTCTCGCTGACACCGGCAGGTGGAGCCTTCCTCGAGAAGGTCCGTTCCGTTCCGGAGGTGGTGGACCTCGCCGCGCAGGCGGCCCGCCGGGCGGCCGAGGAGGGGCCATCGCGCCTGTCGATCGGGTTCACCGCCAGCACCGCCTATGACTTCCTGCCCGAGATGATCCGCGCCTTCCGCGCCGCCCATCCCGGCGTCGAGCTTGACCTGCGGGAGATGACGTCCATCCCGCTGCTGGCCGGGCTGCGCTCCGGATCGCTCGACGTCGCCCTGGTCCGGCCGCTGCTGGAGGGGCCCGACATCAGCACATGCGTCGTTCGGCGCGAGGAGCTGATGCTGGTCCTGCCGAGTGACCATCCACTGGCGGCACGGCGCCTGATCGGAATCCCGGATCTGGCGGGCGAGCCGCTCGTCGCCTTCTCCGAGGAGGCCTCGCCATACCTGTCTCGACTGATCCTGTCTGTCCTGCGGAGCGGTGGCGTACAGCCCCGGATCGTGCAGAGGGCTGTCATGCCGACCCTGCTCTCGTTCGTCGTTGCCGGGATCGGGGTGGCGCTCGTTCCCGCCTCCGCCAGGCGCCATGCCATTCAGGGTGTGGCCTTCCGAAGCCTGAGCCACATCGCGGACGACCAATGTGTCGAGTTGCTGGCGGTCTGGCGTGCGGACGACCAATCGCCACTCGTCGCAAGCTGGCGACGCCTGATCCAGACGATGCGCTACCCAGGGATTGCCCCCTCCTGATGCTGCCCTCCCCTGCCACGGAGAATGCTGTCGTGGCTCAAGGACGCTGTGCCATGGAGCAACGGCGAATGGCTCCATGGATTGCCCAAGTGCGGATCAGCGGTCCTCGGCAGGCTCAAACTCCGAGGTCTCGGATGTAGATAGGCGTGGAACAGAGACCACGTTGGAGGGGTGATCGGCGTCCGAACGGGCCCCCTCTGACGGCGGGGTTCACCGTGATTTCCGGGATAGTCGGGGGCCTGGATCGTCATGCTGGTCGTGGAGACGGTGGCGAGGATCCGGCGGCTGCCCTGGCGCGACGCGCCCATGGTGCTCCTGCCTGGCACCGCCCTATATGGTCGAATGGTCTGACACCGGCTTCCTTCCAGGATCCGCGTCAGCCGCTGTCCCGGGAGCGCGTGACGCCTGACGTGAGCAGCGGACGCAGGCGGCCGTACCCGAGCCAGAGGAGGACGGCGACACCGGCCAGGGCGGCCAGGGCCGTCGCGCTGGGCTGCGTTCCGAGCCGCTGAGCGATCCAGCCGCCGACGGTTCCCGGCATCAGCACCACCGGCGCCCAGACGAGGGCGGAGAGGATGTTGGCCGTCTGGAAGGGGAGGTTCCGCATGCCGGTGACCCCGGCCGCGAGCGGCGTCACGGCCCGCATCGGGCCGATGAAGCGCCCGACGACCACCGCCCACCAGCCCCAGCGCCGGAACACCGCGATGGACCAGGCGTAGGCGCGCCAGCACGAGCGCGGCAGGCGGCGCCGGATGGCCTGCGGTCCGATCAGCCGGGCCAGCCAGTACCCCGCCGCGTCGCCCAGGATGCCGCCGACCGCACAGGCGATGAGCACGGACCACGGGTCCACGAGTCCGCTGCCGATTAGGGCGCCCATCGCCAAGAGCAGCGCCGTGGACGGCACGACGATGCTGATGACGGGGAAGGATTCCAGGAACGCGATGAGGAAGGTGGCGGGTGCCGCCCATGCCGTGTTGGCCTGCACCCAGGTCGCGACGGCCGTCGCCAGGTCTTCGAACATGGGCGGGCGCTACCATGCTGCGCCTCCACATGTCACGGAGTTCATGTCCGGCCATCCGGCCGGAAGGGAAGTCCCGGGCCTATCGCACGGGCGATCCGCTTCCGGGCCGGTGCGTGGCCAGCACGGAGGCCGCCTTGACCGGCGCGGCGAGCACCTTGTCGATCCGCCGCCCGTCGAGGTCTACCACCTCGAAGCGCCAGCCATCCACCTCGGCGGCCTCGCCCACCTGCGGCAGGCGCTTCATGGCGTCCAGCAGGAAGCCCGCGACCGTCTGGTAGCCACGCTCCGCCGGGATGGTGAGGCGAAGTGTCTCCACCATCTCGTCGGCGGGCATCCAGCCCGCGAGCAGCCAGGAGCCGTCATCGCGCTGGACCGCCGCCTGCTCATGCTCCTCGTCGGAGCGGAAGCCGCCGACGATGGCCCCCGTCAGGTCCGTCGGCGTCACCAGGCCCTCGAAGTGGCCGTACTCGTCGTGCACGAGGGCCATCGGCACCTCGGCATCCCTCAGGGTCGAGAGGATGTCCAACGCCTCCGCCGTGTCCGGCACGATGGGCGCAGTCCGGGCCAGGGCGCGCGGGTCGAGCGCCTCGCCGCGAAGCATGGCCGCCAACAGCTCGCGCGACTGCACCACGCCGATGACGATGTCCGGGGAGCCGTCGATCACGGGCAGGCGCGAGTGCGCCGTTCGCATCAGCACCTCCTTCATGGCATCGAGGCTCCCGGCCGCGTCGAT
This sequence comes from Pararoseomonas sp. SCSIO 73927, assembly GCF_037040815.1. Taxonomy (NCBI): domain Bacteria; kingdom Pseudomonadati; phylum Pseudomonadota; class Alphaproteobacteria; order Acetobacterales; family Acetobacteraceae; genus Pararoseomonas; species Pararoseomonas sp. SCSIO 73927. The sequence goes on along the minus strand of NZ_CP146232.1, from coordinate 2,618,528 downwards.
CCAGTCCACCTCGCCACGCGGCGTCATCACGCCCTTCACCGGACGGTCGCCCAGGCGCAGCACGCCCGCGATCATGTGGCGTTCCACTGTCTCGATGGAGCCGTGCCGTTCCGCTTCCGCAACGAGGGAGCGCACGTCGTCCTCCGTCACCTTCTCCTCCGGCTCATCGCCGCGCCCCATCAGGCGGAAGATGAGGCCCGTAGAGTTGTCCAGCAGCCAGACCAGCGGGGCGGCGACCTTGGACACCACGTTCATCAGGGGTGCCATGGTGCAGGCGAGGCCCTCGGCGTTGCTCAGCGCGAGGCGCTTCGGCACCAGCTCGCCCACCACGATGGAGAGGTAGGTCACCACGGCCACGACGCCGCCGAACCCAGCCGGGTCGGCCACGGACTGGGGCACGCCCAGCCCGACCAGCCAAGCCGCGAGCCGCCCGCCGAGCGCAGAGCCGGAGAATGCACCCGCCAGCACGCCGACCAGGGTGATCCCAATCTGCACAGTGGACAGGAAGCGGCCAGGATCGGAGGCAAGGGCCAGCGCTGTCTTCGCTCCTGGCCGTCCCTCCTCCGCCATCGCCCTGAGCCTGGGGCGGCGGGCCGAGACCACCGCGAGCTCGGAGAGGGAGAACACCCCGTTCAGGACCACGAGAACGAGGACGATGACGATTTCTAGCAGAACAACCTCCAGTTGATGCGAGTGGCCGAGATGCGCATTCCCGACCTGCCCGACAACGAGAACCCACGGTCCTCGACCCGACACATTCGCAATGGGAGCTTACGGCCACCTGACGATAAGATTAACCACTTGCAATGTACGCGGCTGGTCGCCATCTGGCGCCGCTGCGGGCATCCGCCCGCAACAAGGAGCTGCAAGGACCCATGAACGAGGAAGAGCGCCGCATCATCACCGGCTACGTGGAGCGCGTCGCGGGCGTCGCACCACAGCCGGTTGCGACGTCGTCCAGCGCCTGGGGAGGGGGCGCGCCCGGCACGCCGGTAGTCCGCCCCGACCTGCCCCCCGTGGATCCGGAGGCCGACCGGCTGATCTCCGACCTGTTCTCCCGCCACCCGGAGGCGCGCTACCGCATTACCCAGACCGCCTTCGTGCAGGAAGCGGCGCTGGTGCAGGCGCAGAACCGCATCCAGGACCTCGAGTGGCAGCTGGAGAACGCCCAGCGCCAGGCCCAGGCCGCCCAGCAGAGCGGGGGCGGGTTCCTTGGGGGCATGTTCGGCGGCGGCAACCGCCAGCAGGTGCCCTACACGCCCCGGCCTGAGCCGATCCAGCCGCCGCCGGGCGCGATGAACCCGGCCATGATGCAGCAGCAGGGCCGCGGGTCGGGCTTCCTCGGCACGGCGCTGACCACGGCGGCGGGCGTTGCAGGCGGCATGGTGCTCGGCAACGCGCTGATGGGCATGTTCTCCGGCGGTGCAGCCGAGGCTGCCACGGCGGCGACCGGGGCGGCGTCCGATGCTGTCTCGGGCGCTGCGGGTGCCTTCGGCGAGCAGGCGGTCGCGACGCCCACCTCGTCGCCGTGGACGGACCCTGCGGGTGCCGACGCCGGTGGGTACGAGGACGCAGGTTCCTTCGACGAGGAGATCTGAGATGGGGGAGCCGGGCTTCGGCCCGGCTCCCTCACCGGCCCGGCGTGTCGGTCGGCCTGGCCTCCGCCCAGGGCTTCAGGCCAGCCTCAGCGTCACGAGCGCCAGCACGACGTAGCGGCCGACCTTTCCCAGTGCGACCAGGACGACGAAGCGCCAGAAGGGCACCCTGAGCACTCCGGCAACCACCGTCAGGGCACCGCCACCGATCGGGAGCCAGGACAGCAGCAGGGACCAGATGCCGAATCGAGTGAACCACGCCTGCGCGCGGTCGAGGGCCTTGTCAGGAACCGGGAACCATCGCCTCCCCCGGAACCGCTCGACGGCGCGCCCAAGCGTCCAGTTGAGGACCGCGCCGCCGACGTTCCCGACACTCGCCACCAGGACGAGGAGCATCGGGGAGTAGTCGCCCGTGAGAAGCAGGCCGACCATGACGGCCTCCGACTGCGCCGGGAGCAGGGTCGCGGCGATGAAGGCTGCCGCGAAGAGACTCCCGTAGGCGGTCAGCTCGCCCATCGACTCTCCCCCCATCCCACCACTCGGCGTCTAGCAGGCGATGTCCGCTTGCAGAATCTTGACCATGGATCTCTCGAGGACCTCCTTGGGCACCGAACGAGATGAGCAATGCCGCCGGGGCGCCAGCTCCACGCTTCCGAAGTACCATCAGGCAAGATCGGCCTGTACATCCCCTTCCAAGTTTGTGGCTGTTTCTGTGACGTCAGTCGAGCCGCGAGGGTAGGAACACGACGGGTCAAGGTGCGACTTGCGACCGCCTCTGCACGCTGAGGGCCGCCGTTCCTTCGAGCGGCGGCCCCCAACGAATCCGTAGCTGTGTCCGGGATCGGCTGGATCAGGCGACCCAGACGTCCTGGGCCGTCAGCGCCGTACCGGCCACCAGCGTGCCGATGCGGACCGCAGCCGCCCCGCCCAGGCCATCGGCGTCGTAGAGGAAGTCGCCAGAGGCCTGGTCGTAGAGGACGTGCTGCTCGGCGGTGGTCGCCGTGCGGCCCAGGCCGAAGCTCGCCGCGGAGAGCTGGCCCTCGCCGCCCAGCGCCGTGAACACGGTGCCGACCAGCTCGATCCGGTCCTCGCCGGAGACGAAGTCCATCAGGCGGGTCAGGTTGCCGCGGCCGCCCGGGGCGTCGAAGACGAAGGTGTCTGCCCCGTCCTCGCCGAAGAGGCGGTTCGAACCGGTGCCACCGATGAGGGTGTCGTTGCCCGCCCCGCTCAGCAGGGCATCGTCCCCGGCGCCGCCCGAAAGGACGTTGCCGAGCTCGTTGCCGATGATGCGGTTGCCGAGCTCGTTGCCCGTGCCGCGGATGGCCGTCCCGGCCAGCATCAGCTTCTCGACGTTGGCGCCGAGCGTGTAGTCGATGAGAGCCGTGACACGGTCGTAGCCCTCGCCCGCCAGCTCGACCACCACATCACCGGCGTCGTCCACCTCGTAGCCGTCGTCGCCCACACCGCCCGTCATGGTGTCGGCCCCGGCCTTGCCCAGGAGGCGGTCGTTGCCGACGCCGCCGAAGAGCTGGTCGTCGCCGCCGTTCCCGATCAGCGCGTCGTCCCCGGCCAGGCCGTGGATCACGTCACCCGCGTTCGAGCCCAGGGCGCGGTCGCTGCCCTTGGTGCCGCCGCCGCTCACCAGTTCCTGCAGGTAGTTCCCGAGCTCGGCCTGGTCCGTGTAGTTCCGGCCGCTGCCGACCGTCTCGCCCGTGGCGGTGGTCGCGGTGTCCACCTGGTCGGCCAGCTCCAGCACGCCCGTGGATCCGGCCCCGTAGGCGTAGAGCGGGACCAACTGGTTGGAGTGGCCGTTGCCGAACCACTGGTACTCCGGCACCAGGTCGCCGTCCGCGTCGGGCTGGACCGGCTGGTAGGGGACCGTCTCGCCGTCCGGCCCGAAGAGCAGGTGGTCGTGGTCGGCGGTGACGATGAGGAGGGTGTCGTCCCAGGTCGCCAGACTCTCCTCGGAGGAGACCCAGTCCATCACCGACTTCACCGCGTCGTTGAAGGAGATGTACTCCTCGATCATGCGGCCGAAGTAGTTCGAGTGCATGGCGCGGTCGACCTCGCCGCCCTCGATGGTGACGACCAGCCCGTCGGCACCGGCCCCGGCGTTCTGGTTCAGCTTGTTCAGCGCGGCGAGCGACAGCTCGGTCAGCGTGGGCGAGGTCTCGAGGCGCGGGATGGTGAACGGGTCCTCGTTCACCGGGTCCGGGCTGCTGCGGTAGGAGTTGGCGCCGGTGAAGGACTCGATGATCATCGCCAGCCGCTGCTCGGACGGCGCGGCGTCGATGGCGGCCACGATGTCGGCGCGGTCCTGCAGCAGGTTCCAGCTCACCCCGTCCTCGGACTCGAAGGTCCCGGCCTTGAGGGCGTTCCACAGCTCGTTGCCGATCCAGGTGTTGTTCGGCGTGTTCAGCAGCTGGCCGTTGTCGTTGTAGTCGGGGTTACCCGACCCGGCGATGACGTCGAGGATGCCCTTGGCGAACATCTCCTGGGCGATGTCGGTGCGGTTCGCACGCGACGCGTTGTGGGCGCCGCCGCCCGCCGCCGGGGTGGCGTCGCTGATCTGCACCGTGGAGACCACGCCGACCGTCTTGCCGATCTCGTGCGCCAGTTCCGCCAGGGTGAAGAGCGGGTTGCCGTTGCCGTCGACGTTGATGGCGTTGTTGTAGCTCTTCTCGCCGTTGAAGATGGACGAGGCGGTGTTGGCGGAGTCCGGCGCCGTGGCGCGGTTCCACTCGTAGCCGTCGAAGCCGCGCGGGTAGCCGCTGGAGGTGTTCCCGGCCACCGGGTCGAGGTCGTAGTTCTTGGCGGGGTCGTAGACCGTGTTCGGGTCCTGCTGCAGCCCGGCCTCGCCCGCGACCGGGGAGGAGCGCGTGCTCAGCGGATAGGTGGACTGAGCGGTGGAGACGAAGCCCTCGCCGTCCACCACCAGGCCGTCCACAAGGCCGTGGCGCGGATCGCCCTCGGGCAGGTTCGCCAGGTACTGACGGGTGGCCTCCAGGGTGTTGAAGCCTGCGCCGTCCGCGATCATGACGATCACGTTCTTGACCTGCCCGGTCGAGGTCGTGGCGGTGGTGGTCGTGAATTGCGTCATGTCGCTGCCCCGTACTGCGCCCGAGAGCGCGGATCCGGGGCTTGCCTAGGGGCGGCCCGGGACAGGGCCGTGAACCCGGAGTGGCAGTCTGGTGAACATGACCCCTGGCTTAACTCAGGTTTGCCAGGCCCTCCGGGGCGCGCGGGGGATGTTCAGGAACTCCGGCGATCGACTGCGTGCCCGTGGTCAGGGACCTCGCAGTGGCCGTGCCCGAAGTCGGCCAAGGTCTCGATGATGCGGCACTCGCCCGCTTGTCCCCCGGCGCACTGGCTGGCCATCCTCTCCAGCTCCCCCCGCAGTGCTTCCAGGCGGCGCATCCGGGCGTCCACCTCGGCGATGTGGGCCACCGCAATGGCGTGCGCCGCCGAGCAGTCGTCCCCCGGCCGGTCCGCGAGGTTCAGGAGCGAGCGGATGTCCTCCATCGAGAAGCCGAGCTCCCGGGAGTGCCGGATGAAGCCGAGCCGCCGCAGGTGGGCGTCGCCGTAGGAGCGATGCCCGCCCTCGGTCCGCGCCGGGGGAGGCAGCCACCCCTCGGACTCGTACCAGCGGATCGTCGTCGCCTTGACCCCGGTCAGCCCGGACAGCTCGCCGATCGTCATTCCCGCCATTGTGCCTCCTGGTCAGTGCGTGCCCTGCCATATGGGGCTTGCCGGAGCGCCGTGCCGCCCAACGCTCAACGCCCACCCTTCGAGGGCGGCAGGAAGGTCGGACCGTGGATGAGACAAGATGTCCCACCTTCGCCCGATGACATCGCATTACACCCGGGTTAGACTTCGGCCAGCATGCTCGCCCTGACGACATCGCTGGCCGCCCGGTCCTTCCGCCGAATCCTCTCGGTGGTGATGTGCGCGCTCATGCTCATGTCGGCGGCGGGCTTGGGCGAGGCCGCGGCATCGCCGGTGGCCGGACCGGCCGGGCAGCACGAGTTCGTGGTCACGGGGGAAAGGTCCGGCGGTGAGCCAGTTCCCTCCGAATCCCTGCCGTGTCACTCCGCGCACCACCTTTGCGGCAAGGTGACGCCGCTCCCGCCGGTCCTCGCCGCCGTTGTTCCTGCCGTCGTCCACCCGGGGTTCAAGCCGGTTCCGGCGCCTGGCCGGGTGCTGCTGTCCGGCGTGACGGAACTGCCGCCCAGACCACCCCGCGCCTGACGGAACAAGCCTTCCCGTTGGTCCGGCCCGCCTACCCCTGACGGGGGCGGTGCCCGGCCCGCTCGCGGTCCGTCATCCCAGGTGCCTTCATGCCATTCCGCGTTCCCCGGCTCGCGGCGGTTCTCGCCGTCGTCCCGGCCCTGGCCCTCGCGCAGGACGCCCGTCCGCCCGTCGCGCCGCTCACCGTCACCTCGCCCCAGCAGGCCGTCGAGGCAGCCCTCACCGTCTCCCCCGCCCTCCGCGGCGCCGGTGCGGCCCAACAGGCCGTGCAGGCCGACGCGCTCCAGGCGCGGCTGCGGCCGAACCCGGAGCTGAGGGGCAGCTTCGAGAACTTCGGCGGCTTCGGCGGCCGCCAGGAGAGCCGGGGTTTCCGGGCGCCCGAGAGCAACGTTGGCTTGGCCCAGCGCATCGAGCTGGGCGGCAAGCGCTCGGCCCGGATCGGGCTGGCCGCCCGCAGCGGCGAGGTCGCGGCGCTCGACTTCACCGGCGCCCGGCTGGAGATCGCCAGAGAGGTCGTGACCGCCCTGGCCACCGCCGAGGCCGCCCGGCGGCTCGTCGAGGTGGAGCGCGAGCGCGCCCGCCTGGCGGCCGAGACCCTCAGGGCCGCCCGCGCCCGGGTGGAGGCGGGCAGAGATCCCCTGCTGCAGGCCGAGCGGGCCGAGGTGGTGCGCGCCACGGCCGACATCGCGGCCGAGCGCGCCCAGCGCGAGGTGGACATCGCCCTCGCCGACCTCGCCGTGTTCATCGGCGTGCCGCGGGTGGAGCTGGCACCGCGCCAGCCTTGGTTCGACGACATCGGCCCCAATCCCGGCCGTCCGGTCCCGGCGGACCCGCTGGCCCGCCTCTCGGGAAGCCCCGAGCTGGCCCGGTTGGAGGCGGCCATCGCCCAGCAGCGGGCGAACCTCACCCTGCAGCGGGCCACCGCAGTTCCTGACGTGACCATCTCCGGCGACGTGCGCCGATACGGCGAGAGCGGCGAGACCGCCTTCGTCGCTGGCGCCTCCATCCCGCTGCCCTTCTACGACCGCAACCAGGGCGGCATCGCCCGCGCCCAGGCGGAGGTGACCCGCGCGGAGGCCGAGGCCGAGCGCGGGCGCAGCGTCCTGGTCGCCACCCTCGTCGCTGCCGAGCAGCGCCTGGCCCTGGCCTGGCGATCCGTGGAGACGCTGCGCCGGACCGCGCTACCCTCTGCGGAGCAGGCCGCCCGCTTCGCGACCCTCGGATACGGCGAGGGCCGCTTCAGCTTCCTGGAGGTGCTCGACGCCCAGCGGGCGCTCTCCGACACCCGCGCCCAGCTGGTGGAGGCCATCCAGGCCTTCCATGCCCTGCGTGCCCAGGTGCAGCGCCTGCGCGGCGATCTTCCCGCCGTCTCCGCCCAGCCCGTGAACGCCCCCAACGGGAGTGCCCGCTGATGCTCCGCATGACCCTGATGGCGGGCGCCGCCATCGGCGGCCTGGCCCTGGCCGTCGCCTATCCATCCATTCCCGAGACTGCTCGCGGACTGCTTGGCCTTTCCTCCAATTCCGCCGGAGCGGCGCGGGCTGCTGCTCCCGCCACAGCTTTGAAGCCGGGTGGCGACGGCCATGGCCACGCCGAGGGCGAGGAGCACGGCGAGGAAGGCCGCATCAAGATGACGGCCGAGCAGGTCGAGGCCGCTGGCATCCGGCTCGCCGCCGTCCAGGGCGGCACCCTGGTGACCCGGGCCGCCGTCCCCGGCGTCCTCGCCGCGAGTCAGGATCGCCAGGCCCGGGTGACGGCCCGCCTCGGCGGCATCGTGGCCGAGGTTCGCAAGACGCTGGGTGACGAGGTCTCCCGGGGCGACGTGCTGGCTGTCCTCGAGAGCCGCGAGGTTGCGGATGCCAAGGGCGAGTTCCTGGCAGCGACCCGGTCCGCCGCGCTGGCCGAAACCACCCTGGCCCGCGAGGCCCGCCTTTGGCAGCAGCGCATCTCGGCCCAGCAGGAGTTCCTGCAGGCGCGGACCGCGGCCGAGGAGGCCCGCATCAAGGTGGACCTCGGCCGCGCCCGGCTGGCCGCCCTGGGCCTGTCGGACGGCGAAGTCGCAGCCCTCGCCCGCCAGCCTGCGGCAACTCTCCGCCGCCTCGAGCTACGGGCGCCCATGCCCGGGAGGATCACGGCCAGGAACGCGGTGCTGGGAGCATCGGTGGCCGCGGACGCCGAGGTGTTCGCGGTCGCCGACCTCTCTGTTCTCTGGGTGGAGCTGGCTATCCCGCCCCGAGACCTCCCCATGGCCCGGCAGGGCCAGACGGTTCTCGTCACCGGGGAAGGTGACGCCCGAACGGAAGGCAAGATCGTCTTCCTCAGCCCGGTCCTGGACCCCGAGACCCGCTCCGCCCGGGCCGTGGCCGAGATCCCGAACGGGGAAGGCATCTGGCGGGCGGGCGGCTTCGTCACCGCCCACCTCTCCACCGCCGAGCAGCAGGTCGACGTGCTGGTGCCCCGCGACGCCGTGCAGGAGGTCGAGGGCAAGAAGGTCGTCTTCGTCAGGAACGAGGAGGGCTTCGAGTTGAGGGAGGTGGAAACCGGGCGCGAGGACGCGAACGGCTATGAGGTCATCTTCGGGCTGGATGCCGGGACGGAGATCGCGGTGGCCAACGCCTTCTCGCTCCGGGCCGAGCTGAGCAAGTCCGAAGCCGGGCACGCGCACTGAGGCCCGCCCTGACATGATCGGACCCATACTGGACTTCTCAGTCCGCAACCGATGGACCGTGGTGCTGCTGGCCGTCATCGCGGCCTGCATCGGCGCCTTCGCGCTGCTGCGCCTGCCCATCGACGCGACGCCCGACATCACCAACAACCAGGCACAGATCAACACGCTGGCGCCCTCGCTCTCGCCCTACGAGATCGAGAAGCAGGTGACCTTCCCGATCGAGACGGCGCTGGCGGGCATCCCGGGCCTGGAGAGCACGCGCTCCATCAGCCGCAACGGCTTCAGCCAGGTCACGGCGGTGTTCACGGAAAGCACCGACATCTACTTCGCCCGCCAGCAGGTGCTGGAGCGGCTGATCGAGGCGCGGGAGGCCATGCCGGAGGGGGTGGAGCCGCGCCTGGGGCCGGTTTCGACCGGCCTCGGCGAGGTCACCATGTGGACGGTGAACTTCGCCGCCCGCCGCCCGGGCGACACCGTGCCGGACGGGCAGCCGGGTTGGCAGGCCGACGGCAGCTACCTGACGCCCGAGCGCGAGCGGCTGGTGAGCGAGGCGGACCGGGCGACCTACCTCCGCACGGTCCAGGACTGGATCATTCGCCCGCAGGTCCGGAACGTGCCGGGCATCGCGGGGGTGGATGCCATCGGCGGCTACACCAAGCAGTACGTGGTCCAGCCCGACCCGGCCCGCCTCATCGGCCTCGGGCTGAGCTTCGCCGACCTCTCCACCGCCATCGAGCGCAACAACGTCTCCACCGGGGCGGGCTACGTGGAGCGTGGCGGCGAGGGGCTGGTGGTCCGCTCCGGCGGGCGCGTGACGAGTGTCGCCGAGTTGGAGGGAATCGTCGTCGCCACCCGGGAGGGCGTGCCCATCCTGCTCCGTGACGTCGGCCGCGTGACCATCGGCCAGGCGCCCCGGACGGGCAGCGCCAGCGGCAACGGGCAGGAGATGGTGGTCGGCACCGCCCTCATGCTCATCCGCGAGAACAGCCGCATCGTCGCCGAGGCGGTCCACGCCAAGGTGGACGAGCTCCGGCGGACCCTGCCGAGGGGCGTCGAGGCGGTCGTGGTCTTGGACCGCGGCGTGTTGGTGGACGCCACCATTACGACGGTGGCGAAGAACCTCGGCGAGGGCGCGCTCCTCGTCGTGGTCATCCTGTTCCTGATGCTCGGCAACATCCGGGCGGCCATCATCACGGCCATGGTCATCCCGGTGACCATGCTTCTCACCTCGTTCGGCATGGTGCGGGGCGGGATCTCGGCCAACCTGATGTCGCTGGGTGCCCTCGACTTCGGCCTGATCGTCGACGGCGCCGTCATCATCACCGAGAACAGCCTGCGGCACCTGGCCGAGCGCCAGCACGAGAGAGGGCGGCTCCTGACGCTGGAGGAGCGCCTCCGGACCGTGGCGGACAGCGCCCGGGAGATGATCCGACCCTCCCTCTACGGGCAGGCCATCATCATCCTCGTCTACGCCCCGCTCCTGACCTTCACGGGGGTCGAGGGCAAGATGTTCATCCCCATGGCGCTGACCGTCATCATCGCCTTGGCCTGCGCCTTCGTCCTGTCCCTGACGCTGGTCCCGGCGCTCATCGCCATCTGGATCAGCGGACGCGTGCAGGAGAAGGACGTCGCCATCGTCCGCGGCCTCAAGCACGCCTATGCCCCGGCCCTCCGCGGCGCGCTGCGGGCCCCCTTCCCTGTCGTCGCGGCGGGCGCCATCATCTTCGTCGCCTGCCTCGGCCTGTTCTCCCGGCTCGGGCAGGAGTTCATCCCGACGCTGGACGAGGGCAACCTCGCCATGCAGGCCCTGCGAATCCCCAGCACCTCCCTGCAGCAGTCCCAGGCCATGCAGTCGGTGCTGGAGCGCCGCATCTCCCGCCTGCCCGAGGTGCAGGTCATCTACTCCAAGACCGGCACGGCCGAGGTCGCCTCCGACCCGATGCCGCCCAACGCCTCGGACACCTTCATCATCCTCAAGCCGCGCGAGCAGTGGCCGGATCCGTCGCTGTCCAAGGCGGAGCTGGTCCGGCGTATCGAGGCGTCGGTCGCGGGCATTCCCGGCAACGCCATGGAGTTCAGCCAGCCCATCCAGATGCGTTTCAACGAGCTTCTGGCGGGCGTGCGCGGCGACCTCGCCGTGAAGGTCTTCGGCGACGAGTACGGCCCCATGCTCCAGGTGGCCGGGCAGATCTCCAACATCCTGAACGGTATCGAGGGCGCCGAGGACGTGAAGGTGGAGCAGGCGACGGGCCTGCCCTTCCTGGAGATCACGGTGAACCGGGCCGAGGTCGCCCGCCGCGGCTTGAGCATCGCCGACGTGCAGGCCGTGGTGGCGACCGCCATCGGCGGCCGCGAGGCCGGGATGGTCTACGAGGGCGACCGGCGCTTCGCCATCGTGGTGCGGCTGCCCGAGAACCTGCGGGGCAACTTCGAGACGCTGCGGAGCCTGCCCGTGCCGCTGCCGCCCGTAGCTGGGCGTCCTGCGGCATCGGTGCCGCTCCAGCAGCTGGCGAGCCTTCGCGTGGTCGAAGGGCCGAACCAGATCAGCCGCGAGCAGGGGCGGCGCCGTGTCGTCGTCCAGGCGAACGCCCGCGGACGCGACATCGGCTCCATCGTGGCCGAGGCCCAGGCCAAGGTCGCGGAGCAGGTGCAGCTACCGCCCGGCTACACCATCACCTGGGGCGGACAGTTCGAGAACCTGGCCAAGGCGCGCGAGCGGCTGAGCGTCGTGGTTCCTGCGTGCTTCGTCCTTATCCTGGTGCTGCTCTACGCCGCGCTCGGTTCGGTTCGGGACGCGCTGGTGGTGTTCAGCGGCGTGCCGCTGGCGCTCTCTGGTGGCCTGCTCGCCTTGTGGCTGCGGGACATGCCCTTCTCGGTGCCTGCGGCCGTCGGCTTCATTGCGCTCTCCGGCGTGGCGGTGCTGAACGGCCTCGTCATGGCGACCTCCATCAAGGACCTCATCCTCCGCGGGCACCTGTCCCTGCGGGACGCGGTCTACCAGGGCGCCATGACCCGGCTCCGGCCCGTGGCGATGACCGCGCTCGTCGCATCCCTGGGCTTCGTGCCCATGGCCATCGCGACCGGGCCGGGGGCCGAGGTCCAGAAGCCGCTGGCGACCGTCGTCATCGGCGGCCTGATCACCGCGACGCTGCTCACCCTGCTCGTCCTGCCAGCCCTCTACGTGATGTTCGGCCGGGTGCAGGCGCCCGCGTCCGAGGAGGCGCCCGCCGGGGCGGGCCACGCCCCGGCCGAGTGAGCGTGTCGGTGGCCGCCCGGAACGGCGGCCACCGGGTTCGACCAACCCCAGTCAGCAAGGATTCATACGATGCGCAGGACCATCCTCGCGGCCATCGCGGCCGCCGCACTCTCCACCGGCGCAGTCGCCCAGCAGGGCCACAGCCACGGCGACCAGGGACCCCACGGCGGCAAGATGCAGGACGTGGTGGGCATCCACGCCGAGCTGCTGACGGCCGATCGGACCCTGACGGTCCACCTCTACGACGAGGCCGGGAAGCCTGTCCCGGCGGCGGGCTACACGGCCTCGGCCCTGGTTGGCTCGGGCCAGTCGCGCCAGGTGGTCCAGCTGGCACCCGGTGCGGAGAACACGATGACCGGGACCACCGCCAGCGCGGTCGCCCGCGGGACTTCCGTCACGCTGCAGATCAAGAACCCCGCCGGGCGCAGCGGCCAGGCGCGCTTCTGAACCCGCGGCCCGGGCGCCCCGCCGGGCTCCCGCGGGGCGCCCGGGCCCACAACGGTCCATGGGCGTCAGCCGCTCGCATCCGGAGGTCCGAATGGGACAGGGACACGACCACGGAGCGGGCAACGCCAACTCCGCGGCACTGACGAAGGCGCTTGCCCTGACGGGTTCCTTCCTGCTGGTGGAGGTCGCGGGCGCCTACGCCTTCAACAGCCTGGCGCTCCTGTCTGACGCGGCGCACATGCTGACGGACGCGCTGGCGCTGGCCGTGGCCCTCGTCGCCATCCAGGTCGGCCGCCGTCCCGCGGACAGGCGCCGGACCTGGGGCTACCACCGCTTGGAGATCCTCGCGGCCGCCTTCAACGCCTCGCTGCTGTTCCTGGTGGCGATCTACATCCTCTACGAGGCGTACCAGCGCTTCCGCGCGCCTGCCGAAGTCGGCACCGTCGGCATGCTGGCCGTCGCCGCCTTCGGCCTGCTGGTGAACTGGATCTCCATGCGCCTCCTCGCGGGCGGCAGCGAGGGCAGCCTGAACGTGAAGGGCGCCTACCTGGAGGTCTGGAGCGACTTCCTTGGTTCGGTTGCCGTCATCGCCGGGGCGGGGGTCATCTGGACCACGGGCTGGACCTGGGTGGATGCCGTGCTCGGCATCGGCATCGCGCTCTGGGTGCTGCCCCGGACCTGGACCCTCCTGTCCGAGGTCATCGACGTGCTGCTGGAGAGCGTGCCACGCGGATTGGACCTCGACGCCGTCGAGACGGCGATGCGGGAGACGCCGGGGGTGCAGGACATTCACGATCTCCACGTCTGGTCCCTGACCAGCGGCAAGGTGGCCTTGTCGGCCCACGTCGTGGTGGAGGCTTCCCTGGCCCGGGAGGACCGCCTTGAGGATGCCCTGGGCGCCATGCTCGCCGGGCGGTTCGGCATCACCCACGTGACCGTCCAGGCGGAACTGGCAGGTGCCCACGGGGCATCACGACGGACATCTGGGGTGCCGCCGGAGCGGGTCACCGCCACTGACGGGCACCCCTGTCGAGCGTTCCTCCGAGACGCCCGCAAATTCCCCCTTGAACCTCCAGCCACTGGAGGTCCTATCTGACGGGCCGTCAGCAGGAGATCGCTCGGTGGACGGCACACGGAACGGCAGCCAGGGGCAGTCCGTGTCCTGGCGCGTGGAGGGCATGGACTGCGCCTCATGCGTCGCCAAGGTCGAGGGCGCCGTGAAGCGCCTGCCCGGCGTCTCGGACGTCGCGGTGAACCTGATGGCGGAGCGGCTGACCCTGCGTCTGGAGCCGGGCCAGACTGACCCGGCCGCCGTCGAGCGCACCATCTCCGCCATTGGCTACACGCCCCGCCCACTCCCCGCGACCGCCGCCGCGAAGGTCGCCCCGCATGCGGCCAACGACCAAGCTAGCCACGACCACGGCGACGAGGACCACGATCACGCCGGACATGACCACGGCCATGGCGGTGCGTTTGGCCATTCGCATGCCGACCACGACGACCCGGCGGACGCGACCAAGCCCTGGTACGCCACGGGCAAGGCGCGCCTGGTCTGGCTCCTCGGGGCCCTGGTCCTCGGCGCCTACGCCCTGTCGCTGGCCCTCCCGGCCCGGCTGACCTACCCGCTCTTCCTGGCGGCGACCCTCGTGGCCCTGGTGCCGTTCGGCCGCCGCGCCTTTGCCCTGGCCCGGGCCGGGACGCCCTTCTCCATCGAGACCCTGATGGTCACGGCGGCCATCGGCGCCTCCATCATCGGAGCCGCCGAGGAGGCGGCCGTGGTGGTCCTGCTCTTCGCCCTCGGCGAGCTGCTGGAGAACGTGGCGGCCGGGCGCGCTCGCGCGGGCATCAAGGCGCTGGCCACCCTGATGCCTCGGACGGCGCTCCGTGTGCGAGCCGACGGTTCGACCGAGGGGGTTCCCTCCGACCGCCTCTCCGTCGGCGAACTCGTCCTGGTCCGGCCCGGCGACCGCGTGCCCTGCGACGGCACCATCGAGGAGGGGCAGTCCGCCCTCGACGAAAGCCCGGTGACCGGAGAGAGCGTGCCCGTGTCCCGCGGCCCGGGCGAGGCCGTCGTGGCGGGTTCCATCAACGCGGACGGCGCCCTGCGCGTCCGCGTCACCCGGGCGGCGGCCGACAACACCATCGCCCGCATCATCCGCATGGTCGAGGAGGCCACCGCCTCGCGGGCACCGACCCAGCGCTTCATCGAGCGCTTCTCGAACTGGTGGACCCCGGGGGCGATGATCGTCTCCCTCCTGGTCATCCTCGTGCCGCCCTTCCTGCTGGGATGGGACTGGTGGACCAGCGTCTACCGCGGGCTGGCCATCCTCCTGATCGCCTGTCCCTGCGCACTGGTCATCTCGGTGCCCGCCGCCATGGCCTCCGGGCTGTCCGCAGGCGCCCGGCGCGGCCTGCTCATCAAGGGTGGCGCGGCGCTGGAGGAGATCGGCGCCGCGAAGGTCGTGGCCTTGGACAAGACGGGCACGCTGACGGAGGGCCGCCCCAGGGTTACGGACATCCTGCCCGCCCGGGGCATGGCCGAGACCGACCTCCTGGCCCTGGCGGCGGGCGTCGAGCAGGGGTCGTCCCACCCCCTGGCGAAGGCGGTCATGGTCATGGCCGAGAGCCGTGGCATCGCGACCCCGCCCGTCTCCGATCAGGCCGCCGTGCCCGGCAAGGGCGTCACCGCGACCGTCAACGGGCGCCGGGTCAGCGTCGGCAGTCCGAGCCATGCCACGGAGGCCGGAGCCGATCTGGGCGGCCTGGTGGCCGCGATCACCCGCCTGGAGAACGAGGGCAAGACGGCCATCGTGGTCCTGGCCGATGGCGCTGTCGCGGGGGTGCTGGCCCTGCGGGACGAGCCGCGGGGCGATGCCGCCGCCGGGGTTGCGGCCCTGGCAAGGCTGGGCGTCCGCTCGGTCATGCTGACGGGCGACAACGCCCGGACCGGGGCGGCGATCGCCAGGGATCTCGGCCTCGACGTGAAGGCGGAACTCCTGCCGCACGACAAGCTGCGGGAAATCGGCGCCCTCAGGTCGGCGGGGTCCGTCGTCATGGTCGGCGACGGCATCAACGACGCCCCGGCCCTGGCCGCCGCTTCCGTGGGCGTCGCCATGGGCGGCGGCACCGACGTTGCCCTGGAGACGGCGGATGCCGCGGTCCTCAAGGACCGCGTCACGGGCGTGGCGGAGCTGGTCGGCCTGTCGCGCTCCACCATGGCGAACGTGAGGACGAACGTGGCCATCGCGGTCGGCCTCAAGGCGGTCTTCCTGGTCACGACCCTGATCGGCGTCACCGGCCTGTGGCCCGCGATCATGGCGGACACTGGGGCAACCGTCCTGGTCACGCTGAACGCTCTCCGCCTGCTCGCCTGGAAGCCCGCGGCATGACCCGGACCGACGCCAGCACCGGCAGTGGGCACGCGACCGGGATTTTGGGCCTCGGCCTCGTCACGGCGGCGGCCGTCCTCGCGCTGGACCAGGTGACCAAGGCCTGGGCGCTCTCCGCGCTCTGGCCGCCGCACATGCCGCACCCGGTCATGCCTTTTCTGAACTGGCGGCTCGGCTTCAACACCGGCGCCACTTTCGGGATGTTCTCGGGCGGCTCGGCCTCCGGTGTCTGGCTCCTCGTCGGCGTCGCGGTAGTCATCACGGCGTGGCTGCTGGCCTGGATGTGGCGAACCCGGTCGCGTCTGGAGGCCACGTCGCTGGGCCTGGTCATCGGCGGGGCCGTCGGCAACGTGGTGGACCGCCTGCGACGGGGCGCCGTGACGGACTTCATCGACGCCCACTACGCGGGCTGGCATTGGCCGACCTTCAACGTGGCGGACATCGGTATCGTGTGCGGCGTCGCCCTGCTGCTGTTGGGTTCCTTCCGGCCGGAGCGGAAGGCCGCCGCGACGACGGGCGCCGACGGGTGATGGGCCACTGCGGCGGGCGGATAGGGGCCTGAGGGGGATGCGGATCCTGAAGCTGATCAGGCGTGCCGCGTGGGCGGCCGTCGCCGTCCTGGGCTTCCTCGTCGTGGGCACCGCGACGGGATGGCTCGTGACGGACGGCCCGCTCGGCGGGAGGGAGGCCCGCCTGCCCGCCATCGGCGGCCCGTTCTTCCTCACCGACCACCGGGGCCGGGCGGTGACCGAGCGCGACTTCCTGGGCAAGCCGACGGCCGTGTTCTTCGGCTTCACCTTCTGCCCGGACGTCTGCCCGACGACGCTGGCCCGCATGGGGGAGCACATCGATGCCCTCGGGGCGGACGCCGACCGCATCAACTGGCTGCTGATCAGCGTGGACCACGAGCGGGACACGCCGCCGAAGATGGCCGAGTACATGGCACTCTTCGACCACCGCATCGTCGGGCTGTCGGGGACGGAGCGCCAGGTCGCCCGGGCGGCCGAGTCCTTCCAGGTGCAGTACCGCCGGGTTCCCCTGGAGGGAGGCGGCTACACCATGGACCACAGCGCCAGCATCTTCCTGCTCGACGCGGCGGGCCGGTTCGCCGGAACCCTCGACTACGAGGAGCGCCAGGACGTGGCGTTGGCGAAGCTCAGGCTGCTCCTGAGCAGATCAAGCTGAACCCGCCAGCTTCCCGAGCTTGGTTCGGAGGACCCCAGTCCGGGACACGGGCGCCGCAGGGACTGGCGGTCGTCGAAGGCCATCTCGCCTGCTCCCCCACACCTGATTTCGTGACGGCACCCATTCGACGGAGAGGACGTCGAGGCGGCCGAGATGGTCAAGCGCTACACGGCTGCGAGGACCAGTCATTGAGCCATCCGTGGGCTGATGCGGCGCGTCTCAGAGAACCGGCACGCCGCGATGCTGAACCTCGTCTTCAGGCTCCATGTGGATGGTGACCATCATGTCCTCGACCTCGGCCCGGAGCGCCTCCTCGATGCGGTCCGAGATCGCGTGCGCCTGGCGGAGCGGCATGTCGCCCGGCATGACCACGTGGCACTCGAGGAAGGTGGTGTGGCCGACGTGGCGAACCCGCAGCTCGTGCACCTCGAGCGCCCCCTCGGCCGAGGTGGAGATGATCCCGCGCAGCCGCGCCAACGTGACCAGATCAGGCGCGGCGTCCATGAGGCCGCCGACCGACTCCCGCACGAGACCCGCGCCGCTCCAGAGGATGTTCAAGGCGACCAACGCGGCGAGGGCCGGATCAAGCCAGAGCCAGCCGGTCAGGGGAACCAGCGCGAAGCCCAGGAGCACGCCGCCGGAGGTGAAGACGTCGGTGAAGAGGTGCTTGCCGCTGGCGACGAGGGCCGGGGACCGGGCGGCCCGGCCCGACCGGACCAGGATGGCGCCCCAGATGCCGTTAGCAACGGTGGCAGCGGCATTGATCGCCATGCCCAGGAACGGCGCGTCGGGCGGCTGCGGGTTCAGGAACCCGGCATAGGCCTCCCGCAGGATGGAGAGGGCGGCGAGGATGATCAGCACGCCTTCCAGCACCGCCGAGAGGTACTCGGCCTTGCCATGGCCGTAGGGGTGCCCCTGGTCGGCCGGTCGGCTGCTGACCCAGAGGGCCAGGGTCGCCGCGCAGGCCGCGACGACGTTGATGATGCTCTCCAGCGCGTCCGAGTAGAGGGCGACGCTGCCCGTTACCCACCAGGCTGCAAACTTCGTCGCGAGCACGGCCACACCCACGCCGATGCTATAAAGGCCGAAGCGGACCGTGCGGGTCATGGCATCCTCTCCGCGGTGGCGGCTACACGGCCGTCAGGTGCTCGATGAGGATGCTCAGGCCGATCACCATCAGGCACATGCCGCCCAGCCCCTCTGCCCATCGGCCCATCCGGCCACCGACCAGTCGTCCGACCAGCATGCCCGCGGTGGCGAGCAGGAAGGTGGCGAAGCCGATCGCGCCCGCGACCAGCATGATGTTCGTGTCCAGGAAGGCGAGCGAGACGCCGACCGCCATGGCGTCGAGGCTGGTGCCGATGGCGGTGGCAACCAGCACCCACACCCCGTGCTGTCGCGGGCGCGCCGTGGCGCCTTCATCAGCCGAGGGCCGAAGCGCACCGAGCACCATCCGCCCGCCAATGACACCGAGGAGGCCGAAGGCGATCCAGTGGTCCACGGCGGCTATGTAGGCGCTCGCGGCGAAGCCCAGCAGCCAACCGAGGATGGGCGTGATCGTCTCCACCACACCGAAGATGGCGCCGGTGCGGAGCGCCTCCACGACACGCGGGCGCTCGAGGGCCGCACCCTTCGCCAGCGAGGCCGCGAAGGCGTCCGCCGACATGCTCAGGGACAGCAGGGCGATGGTCGACGGGGTCATGGGCTTCTCGGCAGGTCGGCCGCCGCATAGGTCATGGTGGCGGATACAGTCAATATATGAACAGCTGTTTGGTTGTTTGATAGTTCATGACGCCACGTTTCCTCCTTCTTACGGAGGTGCCTTGCCTACGCCAGCCCTGGTCTGGCAGGGTCGCTGTTCCCGGACGGATATAGTGATTGGTGGGACGGGATTGCTGCGAGCGGCGTGTATTCGTGCGGAAGGGTGGCCGGGCGGGTCGTCCCTGCGGGCGCTGGCGGTCTCCCGGGTGCCTGCGCCGCTGCCGATGCGCGCGCAGAACGCCTACTTCTTCGTCCACCGGCGCCGGAAGCTTTGGGAGCTGTCTGGCACCTTCCGCTGGTCCCTTATCGGGACCTGCCTCTCGACGGCTGAACTCAGGAAAATTCTGGTCAAACTGCACCCAGCCCATGCCAGGGAGACCTACCAGGCCCTCCACAGCGTGGGTGTCGGCCTCCTGCCAGAGCATCGCTCGCGTGCCAGGACTGGCATTGGTTCAAGGGTAGGCCTGGATACGAGCCAATCAGTGTTGGCGCGGCGCTCCATCCACAAAGAACGCCAGCTCCACAGGCGTGCGGCTCGCGTGCACCGATAGCTCGATAGCCTCGGCGCATGACCCAAGAAGTCGTGTAGCGGGGGGCTTTCCTGAGAGACATGGCGCGCCGCCGCCCTTCGCCTCACCTGCCCGGAAACCAGCCAAGGCCGTCCAGGGTCCTGCCAGCTGGGCGGTACTCGCAGCCGACGAAGCCGCCATAGCGCAGCTGGTCCAGCTCCGCGAAGAGGAACGGGTAGTTGAGTTCCTCCCCGTCCGGCTCATGGCGGGAGGGAACTGAGGCGACCTGGACATGTCCAATGAGCGGCAGCAGCGCGCGCAGGCGGGTGGTCACGTCGCCGTGGATGATCTGGCAATGGTACATGTCGAACTGCAGGCGCAGGTTCGACAGTGCGAGATCCCCGATCAGGCGGGCCGCGGCATCCACGTCGTTCAGGAAATAGCCGGGCATGTCGCGGCCGTTGATCGGCTCGATGACCAGGTCGACCCCGTGCGGAGCAAGGAAGGCAGCGGCGTGCCTGACAGCGGCCCGATACGCCTCGACGTTCGCCGCAGTCGCCGGGTCTGCCAGCCCGGCCATGAGATGAACGCGGCGGACTCCCGTCGCCTGGATGTAGGGCAGCGCCGTGTCGAGGGAGGCCTCGAACTCTCGGCCGCGTTCCGGAAGCGCGGCCAGGCCCCTGTCGCCCGCCGCCCAGTCGCCGGGCGGCAGGTTGAACAGGGCAAGCTCGAGCCGGTTCCGGCGGAGGCGCTCGGCTACGTCCTCCGGAGAGTGATCATAAGGAAACAGGAACTCGACCGCGGTGAAGCCCGCCTCCGCCGCCGCGTCGAAGCGGTCCAGGAAGTCCCACTCGTTGAACATCATGGTCAGGTTGGCGGCGAAGCGGGGCATGAAGGCTCCTGGGCAGTTCTGGTGACGCCTGGCACGGTGGGCGGGGGTCTTGATCCCTGATCCCCCGTCCGTGACGATCAGTTCGGCTGGATCTTCCGCTCCTCGATGAGCCTGCCCCAGCGGGCGGTCTCGTGGCGAACGAACTCGGTGAACTCGGCCGGGCTGGTGCTCACGGCCGTCGCGCCTAGCTCCTCGAAGCGGGCGATGGTGCTCGGCTGCTTCATGAAGTCGATGATGGTGGCCGAAAGGCGGTTCGCGATCTCCGGCGGGGTGCCCTTGGGCAGGAAGAAGCCGTGCCAGGCGACCGCCTCGAAACCCGGCAGGAACTCGGCGATGGCGGGCAGGTTCCTGTCGAACGCCGGGCGCTCCTTCGTGGCGCTGCCGAGCAGGACGAGCTTCTTGTCCGCGACATAGGGGATGAGCAGCGGGATGTTGTCGAAGGACAGGTCCACGGCGCCGCTCAGCAGGTCCACCACCATCTGGCCCGAGCCGCGATAGGGGACGTGCACCATGGAGGTGCCGGTCATCGCCTGGAAGAGCTCGGCCGCGAGGTGCTGGCTCGTGCCGACGCCGGGCGTGCCGTAGGTCACCTTGCCCGGGTTGGCCTTCAGGTAGGTGATGAGGTCCGGCACGCTGCGGGCCCTGATCGTGTTCGGGTTCACCGCCAGCACGTTGGGGATGGCCGTGACCTGGCCGAGCAGCACCAGGTCCTCGACCTTGTAGGTGATCTGGATGTTCCCGAAGGCGGGGATGATGGACAGGCCGGAGATGGAGCCGAAGCCGATGGTCTGGCCGTCCGGGTTGGCGCGGGCCGCCTGGCCGATGCCGAGCGTGCTGCCAGCGCCGCCCACGTTCTCGCAGACGAAGGGCTTGCCGAAGGTCTTGCCCAGGTGCTCGGCGATCAGGCGACCGAAGACGTCGGCCGATCCGCCCGGCGAGAACGGGATAACGATGCGGACGGGACCGTTCGGATAGGATGCCTGGGCGAAGGCCGGGGTGGCGGCAAGCCCCAGGGCAGCGGCCGCGAGGCCACGGCGAGAGAACATCATCTTCTTGTCTTCCTTCCCTTTGATACGGCCCGTTAAGCCCGGGCACATGTTCAGGCTGGCAGGGCGTCCGGCAGGACCTTCCCGGGGTTCATCAGCCCTTGTGGGTCCAGGACGGCCTTGAAGTGCCGCATCAGCTCCAGCTCGATCGGGTTCGCGACGCGGCGAAGCCTCTCGCGGTTGGAGACACCGATGCCATGTTCGGCGCTGATGGCACCGCCAAGCGGAGCAAGCACACCGTCCACGGCCAGGCTGATCTCCGCCGCTCTCGCCCGCAGAGCCTCCGCCGAGGCGAAACGCGCTGGGTCGAGGATGCCGAGGACATGGATGTTCCCGTCCCCGACATGGCCATGCATCACCACGGTGGCGGAGGGCTCGGCGGCGATGATCGCTGCCTCCACGGCCCGGATGAACTCGGCCTGCTTCTCCAGCGGCACGACGCTGTCGTGGGAGACCACGTAGCCATGGGCCTTGCTGCTCTCCGACACGCTGTGCCGGATGCGCCAGAGGCCCGCCGCCTGCGCCTCGCTGCTGGCCACGATGGCATCTCCGACGAGACCAGCCTCCAGCGCCTCGCCGAGCACGGCTTCCAGCATCGGCGGCAGGGCGTCCCCGGCGAGGGTGTCGGAGATCTCCACCAGCGCGTACCAGCCGCTCTCCAGCCCGAAGGGGATGACGACGTCCGGCATGTGCTGCGCGATCACCTCGACCTGGCGCCTCGACATCACCTCGAAGGAGGAGAGGCGGTCGCCGAGCCGGGTCCGCGCGAGGGCGAGCAGGTCCAGCACCTGCTCCGGCTCCTCCGCCATGGCCATGGCGACCGCCGAGGCGCGCGGGCGCGGGAAGAGCTTGAGAACGGCGCCGGTGATGATGCCGAGGGTGCCCTCGGCGCCGACGAACATCCCCTTGACGTCGTAGCCCGTGCTGTCCTTGCGCAGCGCCGTCATGAGGTCGAGGAGGCGCCCGTCGGGAAGGACGACCTCCAGGCCCAGGCAGAGCTCCCGCATGGTGCCGTAGCGGAGCACGGCGGTGCCCCCGGCGTTGGTGGACAGGTTGCCGCCCACCTGGCAGCTCCCCTCCGCTCCCAGGCTGAGGGGAAAGAGGCGGTCGACCGCCTCGGCCGCCCTCTGGACGTCGGCCAGGATGCAGCCCGCATCGACCGCTATGGCGTCGCCCAGGCGGCTCGTCCAGCGGATGCGGTTGAGCCGGTCCAGGCGCAGCACAACGGATCGCCCGGAGGGCGACGGCGTGGCCGCGCCGCACATGCCGGTGTTGCCGCCCTGCGGGACCACGGCAATGCCGTTCTCCGCACAGAAGCGGACCACGGCCGCGACCTCCTCGGCGTCGGCAGGCTTCACCACGGCCTCGGCCCGCCCGTGGTAGCGGCCGCGCCAGTCCGTGGTGTAGGGTTCCTGGTCATGGCCCGGACCGATGACGTAGCGCGCGCCGACGATCTGGCCGAGCGCCTCGACGACGCCGGGCTGCGGCGCGATGTCAGGCACGGCTAGTAACCGGCTGCGGGCTGCGGGGCGCGCTGCTTGCGGCCCATGGCCTGCATCAGCAGCCCGGCCCCGAAGCCGAACAGGCGGTTGTCGTTCGGCGCAGTGACTATGTCGAAGCCGCGCCCCCACATCTGCACGCAGTAATCGATGGCGGAGCTGTGCATCGCGGCATACTTCCCGTGCCGGTGCGCGGCGTCGCGGATCGCATCGATCCGTGTCAGCATCTCCGGGTGCTCGGGACCGGTCACCGGGTCGTGCCCGTGGGTGAAGCTGAGGTCGGACGGGCCGATGTAGACGCCGTCCAGGCCGGGGACCGCGAGGATCTCGTCCAGGTTCCGCAGCCCATCCGCCGTCTCGATCATGGCGAAGACCAGGACGGTGTCGTTGGCCTCGGCCATGTACCCCGACCCGGCGTAGAGCTGGGCGCGGGTAGGACCGAATGAGCGCCCCCCGACCGGCGGGTAGCGGCAGGCCGAGACGAGGGCCGCGGCCTGCGCGGCGTTGTCGATCAGCGGGCAGATGATCCCCATCGCACCGGCATCGAGCACCTTCATGATGGCGGCAGGATCCAGCGACGCGGTCCGCACCAGCGGGGTGACGTCGGTGGTGGAGATGGCCTGCAGCATTCCGAGGGCGCTGTCGTAGGAGATCAGCCCGTGCTGCATGTCCAGGGTGATGGCGTCGAAGCCCTGGTGGGCCATGGCCTCGGCGAGGAACGGGCTCGGGATCGCCGACCAGCCATTCAGGGCGCGTTCCGACGCGCGCAGCATCCGACGCAGCCGAGTTCCTCGCATGAACATCACCTCCCGCTCCGGATATGGTTATCATAAGACTTCTCTCGATGACAATCCGGGGCCGGGCGGGACGTCCTTACGGCACCTGTGCTAGGCTCTCGGCAGATTTCCGACGTTGGGGGAGCCGTAATCTGAATGGCTGAAACCATCGCGAGGCCCAGCCTCACCGATCATGTGGTCGGCGCCCTGACGCGCAGCATCACCGAGGGACGGCTCGCCCCCGGCACCAGGCTGCCCACGGGCCAGCAGCTCGCCGAGCAGTATGGGGTCAGCCTCGCCGTGATCCGGGAGGCCATCTCGAGCCTGCGGGCCGAGGGCCTGATCGAGACGCGCCAGGGCGCGGGTGCCTTCGTGGCAGCGCCGAACGCCAACCAGCCCTTCAGGATCCAGCCTCTCCTGAGCGCGGGACCGGATTCCGCGCGCAAGATCTTCGAGCTGCGGATGGGCGCGGAAATTTCGGCAGCGGGGCTTGCTGCGGTGCGTGGCACGCGTGGCCAGGTGGCCGAACTGCGGCGGGCCCACCAGGCGATGGAGGCAGCCATCTCGGCAGGAGGCAACGGGGTCGAGGAGGACCTCCAGTTCCACCGCGGGATCGCCCTGGCCACCAACAACGAGCTCTTCGTAAAGTTCTTTGCATTCCTTGGGCACCACATCCGGGACAGCGTCCTGCTGTCGCGCCCGGAGGGCAGCAAGTGGGAGGCGGAGCAGGTCCTGGCCGAGCATGCGGCGATCCTCAAGGCCATCCGTGAGGGCGACCCCGATGCGGCCCGCGAAGCGGCGGAGGCGCACATGGATGCCTGCCTGGGCCGCTGCGCCACGAAATAGCCCTGCCACGGAGCCTTTCGCTCCCCACACTCCTGTGCTTATCAGAAGACTTGGAGCTGGACGGGAGGGCGGTCACCTCCCTGCCCTACCACCCGGTGGTCAAGGAGCGCTTCTGTGCCATTGCTGGGATGCATCGCCGACGACTTCACCGGCGCGACGGACCTCGCCAACACCCTCGTGAAGGGCGGCATGACGGCCGTGCAGGTGATCGGCGTTCCCCAGGGCACCCTTCCGGAAGCCGACGCCGTCATCGTCGCCCTGAAGTCCCGGACGGCGCCTGTCGCGGAGGCTGTCGCCGACAGCCTGGCCGCCTGCGAGGCGCTGCTGGCCGCCGGGTGCCGCCAGATCTTCTTCAAGTACTGCTCGACCTTCGACTCGACGCCGGAGGGCAACATCGGCCCCGTGGCGGACGCGCTGGTGCGGCGCCTGGACACCGGCTTCGCGCTCGCCTGCCCGGCCTTTCCCACGAATGGCCGCACGGTCTTCCAAGGTCACCTCTTCGTCGGTTCAGCGCTGCTGAGCGAGAGCGGGATGGAGAACCATCCACTGACGCCGATGCGCGTCCCGAACCTGCTGCGAGTCCTGGAAGAGCAGACCGATGGCACGGTCGGGCTGGTGCCGTTCGCCGTGGTGGACGAGGGACCTGCCGCGATCCGGCGCGCCATGACCGGACTGAAGGAGAGCGGGCGGCGCTACGCGATCGTGGATGCCATCGTCGACAGACATCTGATGAACATCGGCGAGGCTGCGGCCGCTCACCCCTTGATCACGGGAGGCTCCGGCGTCGCGCTCGGCCTACCTGCCAACTTCCGGGCGGCAGGACTTCTGCCCGAGCGTTCGGATGCCGCGGCCCTGCCCGAGGTGGGTGGCCATGCCGCAGTGCTGGCCGGTTCCTGTTCGCGCGCGACCCTCGGCCAGATCGGTTTCGCGCGCGACCGGATGCCGACGCTGGAACTGGATCCGCTGGAAACCCCGGACGCGTCTGCTCTGACAGCCCAGGCGCTGGCCTGGGCTAGGGACAAGCTCGGCAACGCGCCGATCCTGATCGCCGCCTCGTCCACCCCTGAGCGCGTGACCGCCCTCCAGGCACGGATCGGGCGCGATGCGGCCGGTGCGCTGGTCGAGACCGTGCTGTCCGAGGTTGCCGCGGCCCTGGTCGAGCGCGGTGTGAGACGCCTGGTGGTGGCGGGCGGCGAGACCTCCGGGTCAGTGGTCTCCCGGCTCGGGGTGCAGCAGCTCCGCATCGGTGCCGAGATCGATCCCGGCGTTCCCTGGACCTACGCCGAGGAGGTGGGGCTGAGGCTGGCGCTGAAGTCCGGCAACTTCGGCACCCGCGACTTCTTCCTGAAGGCATTCGAAGCATGAACGAGAACGCGCTGCGCGAGGCCATCTGCGCCCATGGCCGCCTGCTCTTCGGGCGCGGCTACTCCGTCGGCTCGGCCGGGAACATCTCGGTGCGCCTGCCCGGCGGGTTCCTGATGACGCCTACCAACTCCTGCCTGGGCAGGCTGGAGCCGGACCGGATCAGCAAGCTGGACCGGGACTACCGCCATGTCTCCGGCGACAAGCCGTCCAAGGAGGTTTTCATGCACCGCGCCTTCCTGGAAGCGCGGCCCGAGGCCGGGGCGGTGGTCCACCTCCACTCCACCCATGCGACGGCCATCGCATGCCTCGCGGAGCCGGGCGACGCGGCGCCCATCCCGCCGCTCACGCCCTACTTCGTCATGCGGATCGGCCGCAGCCTGCCGGTCGTGCCCTACTACCGGCCCGGGGATGCCGCGATGGAGCCCGCCATCGCCGAGGCGGCGCGGGGCAGCCGCGCGGCCCTGCTGGCCAACCATGGGCCGGTGGTCAGCGGCAAGTCGCTGGACGATGCGGTCTACGCTGCCGAGGAACTGGAGGAGGCGGCGCGTCTGGCGCTCATGCTACGCGGCCAGCAGGCCCGCCAGCTGACGCCCTCCCAGGTCGACGACCTGCTCGAGACCTTCGGGTAGCAGGTTCCGGGGCGGCCGGGCGCCGCCCCGGTTCCTTCAGGCTGCCGCGCTCTTCTCGGCCTGGATGTCCTCCGGCCGGATGTTGTCCACCTGGCCGTAGATGCAGGCGGCATCGATGAAGCCGCCCTCGCCGTACTCGAAGACGTGCCACTCCAGCTCGTCGAAGTGCAGGATGGTGCCCTTCTGGACCGGTACCTTCTCGTTGAGGTCGTCCTTGCTCGGGCCCTTGCGGATCCAGCCGTCCCTGGCGTCGATGATGTAGACGGTCTCCTCCGCGTGGTGGTGCGGCTCCATCGGGCCGCTTTCCCGGGAGTAGCGGCAGAAGGACACGGTCATCTTGCCGCTGGCCGAGGCGGAGTTCTTGCCGATCGCCCGTTGCAGGACCCGGCCGGGCAGAGGCTCCTGCGGGATCTCGTCCCGCTGCAGGACTCTCATGGCTTGTTGCTCCTCTGTTTGCCAAGCGGTGTCGGGCGGGTGACGGATGGACCCGACGCCAGCCTGGCTGCTCCCAGCCCGGCCCGAAGCACAGCTGGATTTGGGAGGTTATCATAAGACTTGGCGTGGGAGGCTGTCCAGCGATCCACCCTATTCGGGCTGGTAGTTGGCCACCCGCAGCAGCTCGGCACCACGCGTGACCTCGGCCGCGACAGCCTGCCGGATCTCGTCGATCGACTCCCGCAGGGGTTCGAGCCCGGTGCTGTTCAGCCGCTGTCGCGTCGCCTCGTCGCCCATCGCCTCGTTCAGCGCGGCGTTCATCCGGGCCGCGATCTCGGGCGGCGTGCCCTTGGGCGCCATCACCGCGTACCATGAGTAGAACTCGAACCCGGGATGGCCTCCCTCTGCGACCGTGGGCAGCTCCGGAGCGAGCTGGCTCCGTTCGGCCGTGGCGATCGCGACGCCCTGGACCTGGTTCGCGCGGCTCTGGGGCAGCAGGGCGAACGCCGAATCGAACAGCAGCTGGACATTGCCCGCGGAGATGTCGGTCAGCGCCGGGGCGGTGCCGCGATAGGGCACGATCTGGATGTCCGTTCCTGCCCTGCGGCAGAGGTCGATGGTCGCCAGGTGCCCCGCCGAGCCGAACGAGGAGGTCGCGAAGCTCCACGCCGCAGGCCTCGCGCGTGCTGCGGCCAGGATCTCGGCGACTGTCTTCTCGCGGCGCCCTGGGTTCGTGACCAGGACCATCGGGCCGCGCGCGGTCCGGGCCAGCGGGATGAAATCGGCCTGCGGGTCGAAGGGCACGTTCCGCAGCACCTGCCGCATGAGCGCGTGGGTGGAGGCTGTGCCCATGATGGTGTAGCCGTCGGCCGGTGCCTGGAGCACCGCCTGGGTGCCAGGAATGCCATTCCCGCCCGTTCGGTTCTCGACCACGACCGACACACCGAGCTTCTCGCCGAGCTTCTGGGCTCCGAGACGCGCCATGGAATCGGTCGCGGCACCCGGGGCGAAGGGCACGATCATGCGGATCGGCCGGTTGGGCCAGGGTTCCTGGGCCCGGACCGATGGCATGGATAGCCCAGCCACTACTCCGGACAGCACGGTGGAATTCAGAAACTCTCGCCTGTGCACGGCTTCCTCCGGACCTCAGATGTGGGCAGGCACTCAGAGTGCGCGCGCCGCCACATTCTTCTGAAAACCAGATTAGGTGGGATCGTCCGCCTCTGTCGAGAGCTGGTTTGGACAGCTCTCCTGAACCTGGACTTCGCCGGTCCCTTGCGTGCCTGTCCCGACCACCTCACCAGAGGAGGTCCGGGCTGGCTCCTGATGGATCATGCTCCCCAAGGACACGTGCCTTGCCGCCCTGCAGGAGCGCTACGGGCTTCTAAAGTCCTGAAGAGGTCGATGCCGACCCCTTGGTGGCCACCGGTCCCGCATCCGGAGACGGACGGATCACTGGCCTGACGGCAGTAGCTTCCGGCAAGGAACTTCACGAAGAGCACGATGGTCCCGACGACGGGGATCAGCAGGAACGCGGTCAGCTGGACGATGTGAAGCAGGACACTGTCTTGATCGTTCAGGGCGAACGGCTTGGGCAGACGACGCCTGATTGCCCTATCGCCGGAAGCCCGGGCGTGGATCATCCCGATCACGCATTGCAGGACGATCCCGACCAGAGCGATAGGTACGGCCACGAGCGGCACAGCGTACGGATCCCAGCCCTCGAACGACAGGCCCGGCAGCTTGAACAGCCACTTGAAGGCGGCCGCCCACGAGTTCAGGACAAAATAGAGGAGGGTGGTAGCGCAGACGAGCCAGAGCTCTGCCGAGATACCGGGGCGATGTCGAAGCGGTACTCGCCGCCGTAGTCATCCTCGATGACATGGGCACCCGGCTCGGCCGGAGTGCGGACGAGGGTCACGAACGTCTGGCATTGGTTATCCTGCAGACTGCCGCTCTGCCAGGACACCTCGCGCGGGACATGCGCCGTGCCGTGCTCGCCCTGCACGGTCACTCCGCCCTCCATGCGGGAGGTCAGCGCCCACCCCGCGAGGGGCGTGGCCTTCGCGCCACGCAGTTCGGGCGTAACCCGGAGACACGGCGCGCGCGGCGGGGAGGTCGGAAATCCCTCCGTGCCGAACAGGGCGGTGACCAGGATGTAGCCGACGGGCCGAGCCAGACCGGGTGTTACCGATGACGTGGTCGCCAGCGGTCCCTGGCACAGGGTGCAGCAGTCGTCCGCCTGCACCGGCTTGAGTGGCTCGCCGTCCTCGTCGAGGAGGACCAGGCGCGTGCCCTCGTGGGTGCAGAGTTCGACGGCCTGTGCCGAGGCCAGCTGCGCCATGCCCCTGGCATGCGGCAGCACGGCTCCGGCCCAATGCAGGAGCAGCAGGACGGCGAGGAGGCGGGCTAGGCCCGTCCGCGGGCGGTGCATGGGGAACATCATATCGCTCCCCCGGATCCGTCATGCTCGTCCGTCGGGCGCATCCCAGGACATTTTGTCCTCGCTTCAGGCTTCGGCGCTAGCCAGGCGAGGTCTGTCGCCAGGGCTTTCCGTCTCGACACGCCTGCGAGGACCTATACCGTGGGAGGCCTTTCGAGAGATCCACATGAAGATGCCTGCCGCCCTGGCCATGACGATGTTGCCCTCACTGGCCATGGCGAACTGCATCCCGCCCTGGCAGACGCAGTTCGCCTGCAACATCCCCGAGCGGAACGCCCGCGTGGAATTCTGCCGCATCGCCGAGCCGCAACGACATCCGCGCCGACAGGAGGTCTACTACACCTTCGTGACGGGGATCGGACCTGCGGAGCTGCATTTCGAGGCGGACGGCTACATCTTCTCTACCAAGGAGGTCGATACGACCCGTCCATCCGAGATAACCAGCGGTATCGGCTATCCTCGCGGAGAATACGTCTACGCCTTCTTTGTCACCGAGCATTCGAGCAGGCCCGGGAGCGTGAGCAACGCGGAGGTCCGGGTCTACAACTCGATCGACGCTTTCACGAACAGCAAGAGAGACAACGAGATCGCCAGGTTTCGTTGTCAGCCATCCTCCGTCATCGCGGATGTCGCGAACATACGCCCATGAACCCCGGCCCTCTCCGGTAGTCTCCTCCACGGTGCACATGCTGATCCGGTCCTGACCGCCAGACCTGGCGCGGTGTTCCGTACAGCGTGTAGCCTGACTGCCCGCCCCCGTTCATGTGGGAAAGCGCGGCGCATTCGGACCGCCCCGCCTCTTTGCGGCGGTGGGCAGGGTCAGCAGGTTGCATGGACGCCATGGTGAATTTTAGATGCGCCGGAGGGTGCCCTGGAGCGTGCAGCTCGGACTGCCGCCCTCGCCCTCGGACATCTCGAGCGTTGGGCCGACCCGCGTCAGCGTGATGCCGTTCGGCAAGATCAGGACGTCGCCCGACCACGTCCCGGCCGACCTCCATTCGATGGTGCACGGGGGCTGACGCGGACTGGACGCCACGACCTGGACGCGGCCCTCGGCGGCGGGCGAGATCGCGAGCGTGATACGGCCGCCATCGAACTGCCCGGAGTACCGCTCCGTGCGGCCGGACGTCGTGGTGGGGCCGGTCCGCTGCCCTTGCACCGGCGCGGGCGCCACCGCCTCAGGCGGCCGTGCCACCGGGTAGGGCCGGGGCATCGGCTGCCCGGGTATGGCACATCCCGCGACGAGCGGAAGCGCTGCCAGGGCCGTCCAGCGGATCATCGACGGTCTCCCGATCATAGGCGGGGTGCGGTCGGGGTGGTGGGTGTCGGGGCCTGGCGGGGGCGTGGATCGACGTAGACGGCGGCCTCCACGGCGAGCACGACGCCCCCGCCCTGGCGCGGCTCGATCTGCGCGACGATCGCGACCGGATCGCTCCCCGGCCGGGTCGGGTCCCGCCCGATCCACTGCAGGACCTTGCCGCCCTCGCGTGTGTAGGTGGGCGTCCCGTATTTTCCGATCAGGGCCTGCCGGACCGCGTCCGGCGTATGCCCGGCCAGGCGCTGGCCGGACGTCACTCGCGTGACGCTGTCGGCGGGCTTCATAGGCGTGCCGATGTCGAAGCCCAGACACGCCTCGGATTCGTCCGCCACCACGGCGCGGCCGTTCCCCTCCCCGGTCAGGACGGCCATCGCCGCGCTGTAGGTTCCGTTCCCCGTCAGTCCGGCATCCAGACCGCACATGGGCACTCGGACACCCTGCATCTGCGTGCCCCGGAACCAGCGACCACTGCCACCGAGCCTCTCCGTGGGGTCCCTTTGGGGGTAGTCCCGGGAAGTGATCCCTGCGGCCTCGGCACGGGGCATCCCGATCCGGAGGCCCTGGACATCGGCTGCCTTCAGGACCGGGACCGTGCCCGGAGCCTGGGAGGGCTGCGGCACCGAACGAGCGGCTGCGGTCGGGCCAAACTCCCAGATGGGCTGACCGTTCCGCGTGATCAGGCGGGCGGCCAGGATGTCGGCCCGGACGATGGTCCGGTCCGCACCGATCGCGGGCGGTGCCTCGACGAGGCGGTAGGCCAGCTCGAGCAGGGCCTCGCCCGCGATGTCGTACTGCGTCGACAGGCGGTGGCGCTGGGCGAAGTTCCGCGCGGTGCCGGTGTCGCCCATGGGCAGGAACGAGATGTCGTCGAGGTTCCGGAACTGCAGGCCGAACGGCCGGTGGTTCACCGGATCCTGCATTGGAATGAAGGCCTCGGGATCGAGGCCAGTCGGGTATCCCTGACGGGCGGCATCGTACTGCCGGATATTGGTGACCAGCCTGAGCGAGTACGTCCTGTGCGGATCGAAGGACGCGAACAGTCCCTCGAGACGGGCGATCTCTCGGGTGAGGACATCTGCCTTGTCGAAGGCCGACGCATTGCGCACCGCCGTGCTCTGCTCGGCTACTGGACGGAAGTCGGGCATCGTCCCGGTCATCTTGTTGTAGGACAGGATGAACGTCGTCGGATCGATCGGCGGCGCGCGGAAGATCATGGGATCGGCGCCACCGGGTCCGGCGGGGACGCCGGTGGCGGCAGGCCCCTGCTGCGCCAGGGCATTCGGAGGGGCAGCGATCGGGATGACCGCGGCAAGGCACAGGGCAAGCGGCAGGGCGGCGAGATATCGCATCGCGGTCCTCGGAAGGTCGGCTTGGAGAGCTGGAAGCCCCGAATCAGGGCGTGGTGGTGCGCCGCCTAGGGCGGAGACGGGCTGCAGACACGGTGATCGGCAGAGACCAGGGCAGTGGTTCGACCCGGACGAGTTCTCGCCGAGTTCCGGCAAGGAGGATGTCTGCGATGGGACACAGGCCGCTCGTCTCCGATGACCCAAACAGGGGTACATACAACGTAACGTTGTGGCAAGGGGGTGCTGTGCCCCGTGTGCCTTCCTCAGAAAGGCGTCCCAGAGCGGGTACTTCGACATCCACCAGACCCGGGCCTACGGGCGATCTACCCACAACGATAAGTAGTTAGCCCGAATCCTTCACGGCTGGGACCTTCCCGGCATGTCCGACGTGGGGTGGAGCGAGCGTCTGCGGGCGCGGGCCAGGGAACTGGACCTGGCGGATGCCGAGGTGGCGAGGCGTCTCGGCATGTCGCAGGGACGCTACCAGAACTACGTCGCCGGACGTCGGGAACCCGACCTTGCGACCCTTCTCAGGATCTGCAGCGTGCTCCAGATCACCCCAAACGACCTCCTCGGCATTGATGGAGAAGTGCCTGCACAAGACACGACATCCCGGTCCATCGCGGCGTCGCTCGCCGCCATGGGGTCGGCGAAGCTGGGTCTGGCAGCAACCCTCCTGCGAGCACTGGCTTCCCACGACCTGCACGACACCGACGGCGAGGCCAGGGGTGGTTTTAATGGCGGAAGCAGGAAGACGGGTACGTCGCCTGCCCGACCGGCATCCATGAAGAAGTCTAGGAGACCCGGCACCACGGCGTAGTCCGTCCTGCGGGGCGGCGACCGGGTATATAAAAACAGTCGAAATTCAGGTTCGACTGCGGCGCTCGACGTTCTCTATCTGTTCGATCCAGCCGCCACTGAGGTTAGGACGAACCAGATGATCGAAGCACTACCAGGATGCGATCTCTCGCGCCTGAACTTGCTGTTCGAGTCGAGACGACTGGAACGGCTCGCGCGTGACATGCGGATCATCGCCGCTGGTTTGGCTCCCACGGAAGCGGTCCTGGAGGCGGCCCCCATCGTCGATGGTTGGCAATTCGGATGCCGGACGCTGACATCGCTGGTGGGCACATCGATCGGCCATCCGAGGTTACCTGATGGTCCCGTGCACACAACCGATGTGTGGATCATCGATTCAAAACGCCGCTGGGCGCGCACGCTGTCCCGATATTACGTCCTAGGTGCCCCGCATGCGGGTGATGATCATGACCGCTGATCGCGACACCGATGAGAATGCAACGCCTGCCCTCCCTGCCAGCATGGACGAAGCCATCGCGACCCTGGCTGGGGACACGTCGGATGGGTGGTCCACCACGTCGGAGCAGCCCCCACGCCGCCGCAGGAAGCAGATGACGGCGACCGCACCGAGCAGCGCGGGTGCTGCTGCCCCGGATCCATGGGGCCCTGTCACACCCGACGACGATCCGGTCGAGTCCGCCCGCAGAAAGGGGCCAGCTACCCTGTGCGCGCTGGTCATGCTCCGGGCCGCTCTCCTCGACGCGCCGGGCTTTCTGGATCGGGCCATGGTGCCAGGCGTCGTGAGCATCATCCACGCCCCGGACAAGGAATGGGGCATGTCCATCGGCCGCGCCTGGCTGTCCGTCGTGGGCGTGATCTATGACAGGATGTACCCGCCCACCGATCCCATCGGCACGGCGGGATCGTCGGTTCGCACACCCGCTGCCAAGATGCCCTCCTGGGCACGCGGCCATCCGAACGGCCCGAGCCATTTCTCCATCTTCGAGCGCCCGCCACCCCGCTCAGCGAGCATCGAGATCGTCCGTGAGTCCCTGGACGATGGGCGGCCCATCCATGTCGTCACGCACCATCCTGCCATCCTCGATCCCGACATCCTGCTCGTCGAGGAACAGAGACTGGTTATCCCGCCAATGGATGGACAGCACATCGCACAGTGCGCCGATGCCATCCAACCATCGGGACCGTGGCCGCCACTGGGCAGGATCGGTATCCCGCCCCTGCTGGCGGAAGCTGCCCCGGAGTTGCTGCCGTTCCACCTCAACGCGGCTTGGAGGGCCGATCAGGACGCTGCGGCCTACATCGGCCGCCTCGCAGAACTGGTAACCCGCCGTACCACCCTGGCGGCGGCGGATAATGTTCGATCCATGCCGACCCTGGAAAACCTCCCTGGCCTGGGGGAGGCCGGTGAGTGGGGACGCCGGGCCGTGGTGGATCTGAAGGCCTACGCCCGGGGCGAGCTGCCGTGGTCGGAACTGGACCGCGGCGTCGTCCTGGAAGGGCCGCCTGGAACGGGCAAGAGCACCTTCGCGAGGGCCTTGGCGGGATCGGCTGGCCTTCCTCTCGTGGCGTCGTCCCTCGCGCAGTGGCAGGGCCACAAGGAGGGACATCTAGGTAACCTCCTCAGCGCCATGCAGGCGACGTTCGCCCATGCCCGGAAGCTGGCACCCTGCATCATGCTCGTCGACGAGATCGATTCCTTCCCCACACGCTCGGCCATCACGCACCGCCACAGGGACTACGTGGTCGAGGTCATCAACGCGCTCCTGGAGCAGCTCGATGGTGCCGTCGACAGGCAGGGCGTCGTGGTCATCGGCACCTGCAACGATGCCACCGGTCTGGATCCGGCGATCCTGCGCCCGGGCAGGCTCGAGCGCGTCATCCGCCTCTCGCGGCCTGATGCCTCGGGCGTGGAGGCCATCCTCCGCATCCATTTGGGCGATGCCCTGAAGGACGAGGACCTGAAGCCGCTCGCGGCCACAGCGGTCGTGCGTCAGGCGGTCGGTGCCGATGTGGAGGCCTGGTGCCGCGGAGCCAGACGGCGTGCGCGGGCGCAGGGGCGTCCGATGATCCTGGCCGACCTCGAGGCGGAGATCGGCCCCGCGCCTCCGGTGCATTCCCCCGCTGCGCTCCTGCGGATGGCGATGCACGAGGCCGGTCATGCCCTGGCGTTCGCCGTCATGGCGCCGGGCGTGCTCAAGGAGGTCGTCGTCGACACCGCGGTCGGCGGCCGGTCCATGACGGCCGTGGACACCTCGGAGATCCTGCGCGAAGCGCCGCACGCGACGCACCGGCAGAGCATGGACCAGCTGAGGGCCATCCTCTCCGGCCGCGCGGCCGAGGAGGTGATCCTCGGCGAGCCGAGCGGTGGCGCCGGTGGATCGCGCGGCTCCGACCTGGCGAGGGCGACGCGCCTGGCCAGTGCCGTCATGGCGTCCTCCGGACTGGACGGGCACTCCGACCGCCTCGTCTTCCTCGGCGCCGCCGACGATCCGGAGAGGCTCGACCAGATCCTGCTCATGCCGGACATCCGATGCCGGGCGTCCGCCATCCTCCGTCAGGCCTACGACGAGGCCCTGGAGCTGATCCGCCAGCACCAGGGCATCGTCGAGCGGATCGCGGAACTCCTGGTGCGCGACGGGCGGATCTCGGGAGAGGAGGTCGAGGCCCTGCTCCAGGGCAGGCCCCGCCCCGATGCTGCCGCGGGAACTCCGTCGTGAACGCCCTGCAAGGGAGACTGCGGAGCGAGTCACTCGAGGAGGGCGGCAGGGTCGGCCGCTACGTCCTGGTCCGGGACGTGGCAGGCCTCCTCCACGCCATCTCTCCCCTGGCGGTCGCGGCTCTCTGCGAGGATGACGGAGGCACCCTCCTGCTCCTTCCCGGCGGCCGTCTCGTCCAGGTGTCCCAGGGGCTGGCGACCGTCCTGTCCTGGTTCGAGGTCCGTGGGTGATTCCAGTCATCCGGCTGTACCGGCGTAGGCAGCCTGGGGCACGGATCGGGGGTCAAGGATTCGATGGACTGGTCGCGGATCCTTGGACCAGGGAAGGAGTCTACACCGCAGCAGGATCCCGGCATCGCTGGACAAGGATCGGGCTGGAATGCAGGGCTGACAGCAGTTCGCGGGGGTTGTTGCGATCGCGCCTGCCCCGAACCATCCTATGAGTGGATCAGTGGTCGACAGGAGATCATGCCCGACATCGGACCATCCGCCGCCGTCGGACAGCGCGCCCTGCTGGAGCAGCTGCTGTCCGACGGCTGCGTGCGGCGGTCGGCGTACCTGCTTGCCGCAGGCGTCAGGGCGCAGGCGCTCGCCGACGCAGTCCGCGCGGGCATCGTCGTCAGAGCGGCGCCGGGTGCCTACCATCTGCCCATGGCTGGCAGACCATCGGCCCGGCTTGCCATCGCGGTTGCCTGCGCCAGGTCGTCCAGGGCGACGGTCTGCATGCTGTCCGCCGCCTATCTCTGTGGTCTGGTCGACGCTCCCCCCGTCCTGACCTGGCTCGCCCTGCCCGTGGGCGCGCACGCTCCCAAGCATGGCGGCCTGCCGGAGCGGATCCTGCGATGGAGCCATGCCGGTGCCTTCGGGGAGGGAGTGGTCACGGACGAGCTCTGCGGCGTTACCCTCCGGCGCACCGATGCCCCCCGCACGGTCGTCGACCTCCTGAGATACGCCCGCTACCTCGGCGAGGACGATGCCGGGCTGCATGCGGGCGCCCGCTACGTCCGGCAGGGTGGCGACCCTGCCGCCCTGCTTAAAGTCGCCGAGCGGCTGGCGACGCCTGCATCGACGATGCGGCGGCTGACGTCGGCCGTACAGGAGTGGCAGGGCATCTACGCCTAGGCAGGCGACGCCTGCTCCCCCTGCCCTCCCCCCGCAGCGCCATGGCTGCTGTCGGCTCCAAGCCAGCGCAGCGTCTGCTTCCCGGACTATCGGCCAGAGGGCTCTCGGCCCCTGGGGCCAGGTCTGCGGCAGTCGTCCAGGCGCGTCCGGCAGCGCTCCTCCGGAAGGTCAGAAAAAACCTCTAATTTTTAGACTCAACCTCCGTACATGCGAAGGGCCACGTTCCGACATCGCAAGAGAAGGGATGGTCCGATGGGGTGGTGCGACAGGGTCGAGGTCTGGAGGGACCCGCTGTTCCTCCGCCCTCGCCAGCTGGAACTCTTCGGGCAGGTCCGGATAGGTCTCGGCACATCGTCAGGGACAGGCCTCCCGCTCCGGCTATTGGAGGACAGCGGCGCGACCGCCAGGCTGCTGAGGGACGTCTATCCCAGGGTCCGTGGTGGCGTGGTCTGCATGACCACGGCCGCCCACCTGCACGACCTGCTGCCGGGCCTGTCTGATCCCCTGTGGCTCGGCGTCCCGCTCCGGGTCCACGTCCCGCAGCGGGATCCGGCCGAACTGCACGTCCTCCGGTGGAGCAACCACCCCGCGTTCGAGGTAGGTGTCGAGCGCACCGTCTTCCAGGACGTCGTCATCATGTGCACGACCAGGGAGCGCACGCTCGTGGATCTGGTGCGCTACAGGCGACGTCTCGGCGGCCCGGCCGTCGCGGCCCGCTGCCTGCGCGCCTACTCCGCCGCCGGTGGGCGCAGGGCCACGGTGCGGAGCATGGCCGATGCCACGCGGATGCCCCACCCGGCCCGGCTAGTCCTGGAGACCCTTCTCGACGGCATGGATGCCGCATCATGAGGAGGGGCACCGCACAGCGCGGACATGCGCCCCTGGGCAGGACTGCCGGGTCCACCGGCGATGACATCGGCCGGACCGCAGAGGAGATCGCGATCGCCGCGCTGGGCGCGTCGCGTGCTGCCACCAGGTACCCCTTGCACGGAGCCTGGGCGGTCGCTGCCTGGACCGGTGGCCTCTCGCGCCGCACGAGAGGCATCGATCTCCTGGATCTCGGGCGCGGACCGGTGGACGCCATCGTGGCCGACCTCGCAGACGTCCTGGGGCGGCACACGGAAGGACTGTGCCTGGACTGGTCCGCTCCCGGGATCCGGACGAAGGGGGAGAGACGCTCTCCTCTGCACCGGCTTTCCATCTCGGCATGGCTGGGGCACCGCAGGCTGAGGCTACGGATCGACGTCACCGCGGCCAGGTATCCCGGGCTGGACATCGAGTTCCGCCCCCTCCCCCCGATTCCAGGGCGCCGGACGGCGACCTGGGCGGCATGCTGCACGGCGGAGGAACTCGTGGCCGAGAAGACCGCGCTCCTGGTGACGTATGGCGCCGACCATACCCGGCTGCAGGACGTCCAGGACCTGTGGCTGCTCTCGAAGCGGGTCCGGTTCGACGGTCAGGCCCTGGCCGATGCCATGGCGGGGGTCTTCGCTGGCCGGGACGCCGCCCGGATGCTGGAGCGGGATGACGGCTACTGGGAGAGCGCGTTCGACCCTCGGCGGGTGACCCCGACCGACCGGCTCCGGTGGGAAGATCTCAGGGCCGGAGCGCAGTGGTCCATCCCCATACCGGCGCCCGATATGGCGCTGCTCGACCTGGGCCGTTTCCTGGTCCCGGTACTGCGCTCGCTTCGCCACGAGAGCGGCATCCCGGCAACGTGGCTGCCCGGGGGCGGACGGCGCATGGACGGCGCCTGGGCGTCATCCGCCCCCAACTCGGGCGCGGGCGCGACACCAGAAAGCCTGAAAGCCGCAGCAGTCATAACAGGTGCCTACGACGTCGTGGTCTACGACGAGGTCACCACCTCACGAGTTTCGGCACCAAGCGCGTCCGGGACAACGGCTCGCACTGGCTGACCGTCCTGATGGACGGCACCCGCTGCCCGGTGATCCTGATCGGCTACGACTGCTTCTCGTCCATCCTCCGGGAGAACGGCTTCCTGGGTGGCCGCCTGGTCCCTGTGGATCCGCTGAAGCCCTACTCTTCGGGTGATCCGCAGAGCTTGGATACCTTCCAGTTCGTGCTCCAGTCCTTCGACGAGGCGCTCGGTATGCCGCTCCCGTCCGGGCTGTCCGAGCTGGACAAGGCGGCGCGCCTGCTCGTCGCGAGCGGAGGCCGTCTCGGCCTGCTGGAGAACCTGCTGACGAACGCCCGCCAGGAAGCCCGCGGGCCAAGGGTTTGCTGCTGACTGTGCAGAATGATCCGATGGTTATCGATCAAGATCGTACCGTCCGGCAGCGGAGGCATGGCACCATTCGAGGGAACGGGGAGGCTTCAGATGGATATTCGGAATCGCGCGGGACACCGGCTCGTCGCCGTAGCGAACCTCAGCGTCCTGCCAGGTATCTTCCTGTACCTGGAATGGAATGGAATGCATGAGGCTTCGAAGGTCGCTGCATCCATCGTGGCGTTCATCGCGATCCTGTTCGTCGTCGTGATGACCGCCCTAGAAGCGCATGAAGGCGACAAGGCTGACAACCGCAACCAGGCCCGGAATGAGGCGGGCTAGAAGAGCATCCGAGGCGGAATCAGACCGGTCCTTCGGAAGGAACGCAACGACGTAGACAGAGCACAGGAATGCCCCCAGGTAGATATATCTGACAGCGCCGCTGGCCGGAGCAGACAACCAATCGACCATCGCCGCGACAAGATAGAGAACCAGGCCGACAAGCAGTACCCAGCCATGATGTGTAGGAGGCATGGATCTTCCAGAAGAATCGTGTCGAGGTGGTGATAGGATCATCCAGCCTTGTCGACCGCAAGACTGCCTGCTGGGCATGCGCCGATCGTGGACGCGTACCCACATGGCATTCCGAGACTGCTACGGTATCCAGGCCGATCAGCGCACAAAAGACTTGAGCGACGCCCTGGGAGCGACGCCCCGAACACTGCCTTCGACAGCTAGTGCGCGGCCGACGTAGCGGGAGCTCGGCCCAGATCCCTCGACGAGGTTCTCGACCCGCTCCACCTTCCGGTAGAGCTGGAGGTACTCCTGACCCACGAATGACCCATGGGTACTCTCGACGAGCGGCAGAATCGCCACCTTCTCCCCGCCCTTGAGACCGTCGAAGTAGCCAAGTTCCCAGGGCATCCACTTCGAGGAAGGAGAGGTCTCCGAAGTTGCAAAGACCAGACTGCTCGAGGCCTTCATCGACTGTCGCAGCATGTCGGCGACCTCCGGCTTCACCTTGCTGCGGTCCAGCTGAGGATGCTCGACCCAGTCGACGAACACCTTGACCCCGCCCTCTTCCTCGAGGATGCGCTTGACCCCGAGCACCACGTCGGCATCCGTCATGCTGTGGGACAGGAAGATGTCCCATTTCTGCGTGGAAGGATGGCTCTTTGCGAGGGCGCTCTCCTCGCTCAGAACGGTGTCCGCACGTCTGGTCATACGCGAGCGGGCCTGGATGCCCTTCGTCCGGGCCTCCTGAAGCGTGATGAATGCCATCTCTACCTTCCGACCTGACGGGCAGCGCTCTCGATCCACGCCCCCATGTTCACGTGTCCGTTCTGGATACCCCAGTCGTAGCGCAGGAAGATCCGGTCCAGCGTCACGACCCGGGTTGCAGCGTCGCCCGGGATGGCGAGCTTGAACTCGTTCCTCGGCAGACTCGGTACATCGGGATTCAGCTGCCAGCTCCCGCCGACCCTCTCGCAGAAACCCACCATCGTCGGCGTCACGATGAAGCCCAGGTTCGCAAGAACAGACACTCCTTGCGCGCAGGCGGTTCCCGTCCTCATGCACCGGATCGAATGGATCGCGATCTCCATGAGGCCACGCCCCTGGCGAAGTCCCTGGAGCATCTCGTAGCGGACCCATCGGCGACTGGCCGTCTCGTACCCTGTCAGGGCACAGACCACGCTGGAGCCTTCCAGCCCCTCGCGAAGAAAGCGTCTCAACACCTCGTCGCTCTCGCGCTTCTTGGATTCGAATACCGAAGCATCGAAGAAGCCTGCCGCCTCCCTGTCCCGGGCCGTCACCCAGGAATTCCGGACGACGAACGCGCGGCTGACGTCGGGCTGGTAGTGGAAACTGAAGAAGGTCTTCCGCGCCATGCCGATCGAGCGCCTCCAGGGTCTTGCCGATTCGGAAGGATCGTAGCAGGGTCTAGAACAAAAGGGGACCGTACATGCAGGCGCGCCAGGACCAGTTCGTCAGGGAATGGGGGGATGCCCTGCGCGGCGGGACGGCTGCGGCCTTCATAGGCTCCGGCGCGAGCCTCGAAGCCAACTACCCTTCCTGGCCGGAGCTGATGAAAGAACGCGCTACGGAGCTTGGCATCACGCTACGGGCGCACGACGATCTGACCGTGGTCGCGCAGCACTACCTGAACCTGGGGGAGAGCAAGCGCAGCGAGATCAAGCGCTGGATCGCCGACCAGTTCCCGGAAGGCAGAAGGACGCCTGCCGCGATACGGGTCCTGGCACGCCTTCCCCTGCGTACCCTCTGGACCACGAACTACGACCGGCTTCTCGAGGCCGCCTGGCGGGAGCGGGGCCTGATCCTGGATGCCAAGAAGAGACAAAGCGATCTCGCCCATCCCAAGGCGAATGCCGATGCCGTCCTGTACAAGATGCACGGGTGCGCATCCGACCCGGACAGCCTAGTCATCGCAAAGGACGACTACGACCTCTACCTGAGGGAGAGGGAAGCCTTCTCCACGGCGCTCGCGGCCGACCTGATGGGACGGCGGATGCTGTTCCTCGGCTTCGGCCACAACGATCCGAACCTTGCCTTTCTCTTCAGCATGCTTCGCCGCCTGTTCCCGAGCCAGGCAGCCCAGCATTTCAGCATCGGACGCCAGCCCAGCCCGGAAGAAGGTGAAAGCGCGGACGAGGCGCGTGCCCGCTACGAGTTATGGTGCCATGACTGGGAGCAGCGGTACCGGGTCCGCCGCGTCGACGTAGCCGAGTGGTCGGATGTCCCGACCCTCCTCGAACGTGTCGAGCGGCGTGTGGTGGCCGACGCCGTCCTCGTGTCGGGCAGCTATCCCGTCGAGACGGCCGGTCCCGACCGGACCCGGATCGAGACCGTGGCGTCCTCGGTCGGATCGGCGCTGGCGGAGAGCGGACGAAGGCTGGTCTCTGGCTTCGGGCTGACCGTTGGTTCGTCGGCGTTGTCGGGCTTCCTGCAGGCGCTCGGGGCCGATGCCCTTGCCCCGGAGCGGCGGCTTCTCCTCCGTCCCTTCCCGCAGCCAACGGGGAGCTTCGATCCCCGCGATCTCTGGCCTGACTACCGGATGGGCCTCGTGAGGTCGGCGGGTGCCGTCGTCTTCGTCGGGGGCGCCAGGACCGGGGATGCAGGCGTCGTCGACGCAAGCGGCGTGATGGCCGAATTCGATGCGTGCCTTGCTCTTGGCCGGGTACCCATCCCCGTCGGCGGCACGGGATATGCCAGCAGGGCGATCTGGTCCCGCATGGGTGCGGACCTGGGCCGCTGGCCCTGGTATCCCAGGGATGCCTTCGATGTCCTAGGGGATC
Source organism: Pararoseomonas sp. SCSIO 73927 (assembly GCF_037040815.1). Classification (NCBI taxonomy): domain Bacteria; kingdom Pseudomonadati; phylum Pseudomonadota; class Alphaproteobacteria; order Acetobacterales; family Acetobacteraceae; genus Pararoseomonas; species Pararoseomonas sp. SCSIO 73927. The sequence goes on along the minus strand of NZ_CP146232.1, from coordinate 2,576,677 downwards.
CGGCTGCAGATGCCTCTACCATTGCCCGAGCCGTGACGGGTGTATTGGATGAGATGCGGTCGCGGGGTTCCTAGAGGCAATGGATCCCGGGCAGGGGCATTCAGCGACTGCCTCTGCCCGGGCAAGCGAACCAGATAGCGCCTCCGGGTGACTTGGCCGTCTGTTCGACCAAGGCCTGGGCCCACCCGTGACCGAACTGTTCAGGCCTCGGTCAGCTCACGGACGGTCGTCGTGGCAGGGCGGCCCTGCACACGTCGGACAGTGATCTCCACATCAAGGCCAAGGGCGTTGAGGAAGCCGATCAGCCGACGTTCGGAGAAGCCGGACAGCTTGTAGTTGGCCAGGCGCGACATCTCGGCCTGGTTGGAGCCGAGACGCGCACCTGCCTCGGCCTGACGCAGCCCGAGACGACGGATCTCCCGGTTCACCATCGTGGCGAGCCGTACCTTCTCGTCGGCTTCGGCAGCCCCGGGAAGCCCGAGGTCAGCGAAGACATTGCCGCTCCCCTCCTCGATCGGGGGTAGCGTATCGCGTGGATCGTCAACCATCTGCCTTCTCCTTTGCGTAACGCTTCTTATAGTCTTCCCGGGCACTTCGCATCCCGATGCAGATCGCATCGACGTCCCTCTGGTCGGTCTGAGACCCCCCGTCAGGCGACTTCTTCTGAAAGGCATGGATCACGTAGACCGCCTTCTCGAAGAAGGCCGCATAGACGGTCCTGTAGGCGTCACCGTCGAAAGCCTCGACGATCTCCATCACCCCAGGTGCCTCGCCCTTCCACGGCTTCACGCCCTCCGCCTTCTCTCCGAACTGGGCTGCCCCCAACGCTGCACCGATGTCCCTCATGACCTCAACCGGGAAGGACATCAGGTCCTTCTTGGAGCTGCCGACCCAGTGAAGGGCCTTCTTCTGTCTGGGATCGGGGTTCGCTTGGGGCATCGGCTTCTCTCCCCCACTATATGCGCGTTCACGCATAATAGTTGCAAGGGGATTCTGTCGTTGTTTGTGGTCAAAGGCCTGCTTCGACATCGCCAGGTGTCACAGGGCTCGAAGCGACGGGCTGTCACAAGCGATCTCCGACGTTCGAAGAGACCAGCCCCGGTAGCATGGACAACGTCGTGGCTGGGTTCCAGGCCTGGACTGCCCGGATCAGGTCCAGCATCATGCATGTGCCCTGGCAGCAGACCCATGGGATTCCTTGCATCGAGGCTGCAGGATAGCCCCTCCAAACTGGCATCTCAGGACGGGAGATTGGATGGTCCGCTCAGAAGGTGGCCGACGACGTATACCGGTCGAGAAGGTCGAGGCTTTTCTCGCAGCCACTGCAGCCACCGCACGGCATCTCTGCCCTATGGCATGAGAAGGTTGCGCCCAGCATGCCGGTCGGGAAACCTGACACCTTGAGAAGTTCCTCCGTGGTGTACGGATGTGCCGGTGCCGTGACCCGGACACTGCCCTCCTGCAGGGCCATCGTGCGGTCCATCGCCTCGAGGAAGGCACGGCTTCCGTCCAGGTGCCTGTCGCTCTCTAGCGCTCCGATCATGATCTCCTGCACCCCCTCCGCGACGAAGCGCATCGCGGCAAGCGTGACGAGCATCTGGTTCCGGTAAGGCCACCACTCCGCCGCGTTCCCGACCGGGGATGCCGTCCGGCCTGCCATGAGGCCGGAGCCGAGATGGCCCAGCCCGGCCTCCAGGACCTCGTGCCGGAGGCCTGCTTCCCGGCAGATGCCAGCAGCGGCCTGGATCTCGCCCTGGGCCGGAGCCTGGCCGTAGTCGACCGTGAGGCAGACGTCAGGACGGGTCCACCAGGCGATCGCCGAGGAGTCCACCCCGCCGGACAGCAGGAGCAGCCTCATCCCATGGAGGCCCAGAGCGCCTTGTAGACGGCCGTCGTCACGTCTCCGACGATCTCGACGCCTGGAACGTGTAGCATCGTGAGATCCTCGTGCGGTGTCCGTGACGCGAGGGCGATCACCGGCATGCCGAGGGCGGCCGCATACCCGACCTCGAAGACGGTGCCAGGGTCACCCCCGTCAACGACCGCGAGGACGGCGTCGGCTGAGCGAAGCCCATCGAGATCGGCCCGCGCGATCGCGTCCGGCGCGTGTCCCGTTCCGACATCGTGGTAGGGCGAGAAGACGCGCGCCCCACCCTCGAGAAGCAACTCCCGGAGTTCCTCGATGAACCAGAGCTGCGGGACATCGAAGAACGGCCCCGCCAGGTAGATGCGCCCCGGATCCTTCCAGACCGGCAGCGCCAGCGCCGGGTCCGGCAGCTCAAGGGACGCGACCGGCAACGACTGCGACGCCACATAGCCGGACGTCCCGGCCGAGGCGAAGGTGGCCGCGTCCGCCGGTGCGAGGCCCTGCTCTGCCCAGGCATGCGCGAACACCGCGCTGAAGACGTCGCCTGATCCGATCTTGAAGACCGTGTCCGAACGATAGGCGGGGACGAACGCTGGCTCGGCCCCTGCGGCCAGCACCAGCGCTCCCTTCGCGCCGCCCTTGATCACGACGACCTCCGCCCCCTCGCCTCCGAGGAGTGCCCGTGCGGCATCGGGGCCCTGGAGACCCGTGGCCGCCTCGGCCTCCGCCTCGTTCAGCACGAGCGCAAGGCGGTCAGCGACGGATCCGTTCGCGTGGAACCCCGCATAGGTATCGGCACCCTGGGGGTCGTAGACAACCGATCCGCCCCGGACGACAGCATCGCCCTCGATCATCCCGAACCGGAGCACGTGGCTGCCTGCGACATGCAGGGACGGCTGCAGAGCCGGGCGCGGGGGCGACAGCACGGATGACGACAGGGGGTGGAAGTAGGAGAACGCGATCTCCTCCTCGATCTCCGTGATCCTGGCCCCGACCCCGAATGCCGCCATGGAGGCCAAGAGATCCCGGGCCAGGGACCGGCCAGCGTAGGTGTGCAGTTCCGTTCCGGGCGAGAGGATGCCGAGAGCCGCTGCGGCACGGCCTCCCGATCCGAAGATCTGGTCGACCCGCGGTACCTGACAGATCTCGCGATACGCGCCACCGGCGACGATCACGGTCAGGCCCTCCCGACACGCACGCGGATGTTCGTACCGTTCCGGGCGATGACCACGGCCGAATAGGCCACCCCTGCCTGGAGGCACCGGATGAACTCGTCCATCCTGCCGACGCCTGCGATCGACCCGACGGCTGCTCCGGTGACGGAATGCTTGCAGACCACGACGACATAGCCCCCACGGGGCTGTGCCTCGATCTCGAGGTCCATGCCCACCGCGACCGCCGCCGCGACCGACGGGTTCACGGACATTAACGGGATCTCGAAGGCGTGGGTGCACTGCATGCCGGGATCCCCCACACCTCCCCCGCCGCCACCGGCATCGGGTCCATCCAGGGCAGGAGGAGGCTTGGGGGTCTGGGGCACCGGATCCGGAGCCGCGCCTCCAGGCCGACGGTTCCGGCTGCCGCCACCACCACCGCCCTTGCCCAAGCGCTTCCTCCGTGCATGTCCGGTCGAGGAAGGCGGCCCGTCAGCGTCCGTGGTCGCCCAGGCGCAGATTCCTCATCGCGCGCCACATCACAGCATCCAGGATCGCTGGACAAGCGCCGATGGCGTGCGCGAACTCGAGGAAGCGCAGCTCCATGCGGTGGTAGTCGCGCGGCAGCCGCTCGTGCTCGCCGAACAGACCGATGATCCGCCCGGCGCGGATGACATGCACGTCGAGGATGGCGACCGACTTGGCGCCGAGGTGGTTCCGGGCGATCCAGGAGGCCGTCTTGGGACCGATTCCCTTGATGGCCATCAGGCTGTCGCGGAACTCCCGGCAGTCGCGCGTCGGCGGCGGCTCGGCTTGGAGGGCACGTAGCGCCTCCACGAGACGCCGCGCGCGCTGGCGTGGAAACCGGTAGTGCACGCGACGGCCATGTACCGTGAGGGGCAGGCGCAGCAGTTCCTCGACCCTGGCCACCGCATCGAAGTCGGTGTCGCCAGCGGCCCATTCGTAGACACCCTGGTCCAGCAGGTGGTCATGGGCGGCCTGGTTCACCTCGTAGGTGACTCCGTAGCCGCCCAGGATGCAGAAGCCGACGACCTCGGCAAGCGAGGCCCCGACTTCCTCGAAGCCCTCCTCTGCTTCGTCCGCGGTGGCCGCAAGCGCCGCCCAGAACGCCGCGCTCGGCACCCATTCCGGGCGCCCCCATACGACGCCGGGAATGACGACCCCATCAGGGTCACGGTCCACCAGGGCCAGATCGATGGTCGCTTGCATAATGCATAGGAAAGCATAAACCCTGGTATCTATGGAAGGGTGGCCAGAGGGCACAGGGCCGGACGCGCTCGACAGGGCACGCCGCGAGGACGGCCTCAGTCAGACGGAGCTGGCCGCCCTCCTGGGGATCGGGCAGCCACACCTGAGCAAGCTCCTGACCAGCGTCTCCAGGCCCTCGGCAAAACTCGGTGCCCGCATCTCGGACTACCTGCGGAAACGGGCTGGAAGGGAGATCGGCCTGCCGGGTTGGGTCCACGAGGTCGCGGAGATGGCGGCGACCTCCCCCGCCTTCCAGCAGCTCGTCATCTCGGCCCTGGCGCTTGCCAGGAATAAAAAGGAATAGTCCAGCCCAGAAAGCTGCCCGTAGGGCTCGATCTGCGGCGAGGAGAGCTGCCGGTCCTTCGAGACGACGACGCCCGCACCTGCCTCGAGGGCTGCGGCCACCACGTGACGATCGTTCGGGTTCTGGAGATTGATGCCGGGGATACGCCATTCGTGCCCCGACACCAGTGCACCAGGCACAGCCCTGTCCATTATCCCGCTCGTCCTTTCCAGCTCCGTCCTGGGTGGCTGATTGCTTCCCCGCTGGGACAGGTTGCGGATCCACTCCTCGTGGATCTGGGAACTCCATCTGGCATGGACGATGCGGTCCACCACCAGCTGGACCAGGATGTTTCTGACGTCGGTGCTCCAAGCCGCATCCGGCTCAGCCCGGACCGACGTGGACCCTGGCCAGACGCGCGGTCGTCGTCGGGAGGGCCGGAAGCCACATCGGCCCCGCGAGGCAAGCATGGTGGATGGGCCAGACTGGAAGAGGGCCAGCGTCACGGGTCCGGACGCAGGACGCCGAACATGTCTCTCAGCTCGTTCACGGCCGCCGCCGCGTCGACCGGCGGGCCTGGTGCCCAGGTCGAGGTGGGTCGTTGCTCGTCCGTCTCTGCCTCCTCGTGGAGGCTCTCGATCCGGTGCTGGACCGCGGCCCGCTGCTCATCCAACGCGATCCCGCTCCAGGTCTCGAGTTCGCTCAGGCGGCTCTTCATGAGATCCAGCCCGCCTTCCTCGTCGAGGTCGCCGACCTCGTCTTCGAAGTGGTCCTCGAGGTAGGCATCGAAGGCCTTCTCCAGGGCCGCCGTCCCGGCCTCGTCGAAGGCGGCCTGACCGCGCCCGGCATGCACTGCAAAGGCATGGAAGCCATCCAGGGATTGTGGTCCGTCGACGATCTGGTGGATGAGGGTTGTCCGGAGTGTGCTGGAGAAGGGGGACCAGAACGACCGATCGGCTTCCATTGCATCAAGGGCCGCCAGCATGGCCTCGTAGTCTGGGTAGATCCCCTTCCAGCGCTCCAGGGCGAGTAGGAGGAAGCCCTTGACGATCTCGCGCAGCCTGGAGGAGGAGGTCATGTCGGCCATCCGGACGACTTCCAGGAACCGCTTCTCCCACGACACGAGGACCGACAGGTGAGCGTCGGTGACGGCAGGCCCGCCCCTGTCGGCCAATGTCCAGGTCCGCTCCACGGCATCCTCCAGTAGGACCGGTTGCCGTGCGAGGAAGGCGAGCAGCCGACTTCCGCGCTCCCCTGCCGCCAGGCGCCACACGCCCTGGACCGTCCGGAAGCGCCGTGCAGCGGCCAGGAGATCCCGGGCGTGCTCGGGATGGCTGCAGAGCGTCTCGTCGAAGAAGTCCCGGACGGAGGGGTTCACGAAGGTCACCCTGCCATCGGGGAACGAGAGGAAGCCCCCTTCCAGTTCAGCCATCCCCTTCCGCCAGTCCTCCGCGGAACTGCTGAAGTTGTACCGGGAGGACCGGTGCCGATGCAGCGGCTCCCAGGCATCCTCCAGGTCGGAAAGGAAGACGAAGCTGCCGAGCGCGTACAGGGAGAGGAGGATGCCCCGTCCCGCCTCGGATATCTGGTTCTCGAATGCGGACTGCCAGATGAGGGCGGGCTGATCGAGGATGGCTGTCACTGTCGCCCGGTATCCACCCGGCGGTGAGTGCCTGACATTCTTGAGCCGCGACATCCATTCGATCAGGCGCGGGTTGAAGTTCCGGTGCTGAAGGACATCCAGGTAGAACTCGTCCGCCAGCAGTCCGTCCTTATGTTCCTGCCGCAGATCTCCAAAATAGACGTGATTAAAGAGAATGCGCCCGCGTTCGAGCAGGGGATAGTCACCCACCTCCAGAACGCACCGGAGCAGTTTCAGAAGTTCATTTTCCCTTCCAAAGCGCTCGGATGCCTGCACAGCCTGCTGCAGCAGATGTTCACGGGTCGTCAGCACGAAGCGGGTATTCGGGGTCCGGCCAGCCAGTTCGACGAATTCGAGTATTGCCTCGTCCTGCCGACGTCCCACCAGGTCGGAACGCGGACCAAGCATCGTCTGCCCCAGGAAGTCGTCGAAATAGAATATCTGCTTCTTCCCGCTCGAGAAGAATTTCCGGCCCTCGCTCATGTCGAACCGGATCTCGACAGGCTCGAACCCCTTCTCGATATGGGCGAGCAGGAGCATGTCAGCCAGGGTCGTCTTGCCGACACCGGGGAGACCGGAGATGATGACCGAACCCTCGCTGTCGAGAATGTCCAGCGCACGGCCATAGGCAGCATTCTGGACGTAAAGGGGAAGCTTCCCGTAGATGCTCTCCACCTTCAGCCTGGTCTGCAGGTGCTCGGCGGCGTGGAGTACACGCTCCATGACGGGCGTGCTCGTCAGCCATAGCTTGGGTGTATTCGTCTCCACTCGCGGATGAAGGGCGAGAAGATTCTCGATATCGTCCGCGCCGATTATATCCAGGTCGTCTACGACATAAGGGTGGAGGTCCGAACGGATATCCCGCTTGTTTCCTGGACTGAGCGGGATGGACGTGAAGAGGACATAACGTCCGGGGGCCAGCGCCTTGATCTTGGGAAGCTCGGTCTTGACCAGATCCCTTCGGAGCGTGGCAAGGGTCGATGCCGCGTAGTGCTTGCACTGGATGATCGTCGTGGTGCCCTGCGGTCGGGAATACCGGAGGTCTATCCCCTGGTCCCGGCCTGCCTTGAACACTTCGAGGCGCTGGCCCCACTCGGCCTGGAGGAGATCCCGGGCGAGGGTCTCGAAGTCGATCGGGGACAGCCTGCTGAGGTCGTACACGCCCCGCTCGCTCCAGTTCTGGAAGACCTCGAACCGCACTCATGGCACCCCCATGGAGCCAAGTAAGCCCTTCCGGGGCGACTGTATTCATGCCCCCGATCCAGCAGGCCGCAATCTCATTCCGATGGCCGCGCTCCCAGCGAGAAGTTCATGCCCTCATGGGACGGCAGTAGCCCGGGATTGGCGTCTGCCGAGGACGAAGTCGTCATGGCATGAGGTTATTGCCGGTCCAGTCTTCAATCTGCAGTCACTTACTGGTCGTTTGGCTTTGCTGACGGAGATGGCGCCCGTACTTGCGTAACGGGCGCCAGTTCATGGACAGACTATCGAGAATTTGGACAAACTGTGGTGGACACTAACACATCCCGTCACACGTCGAGGTTCGCCACCTTCAGCGCGTTGCCCACGATGAAGTCGCGGCGCGGCTCCACCACGTCGCCCATCAGGGTGGAGAAGACGCGGCCGGCATCGTCCGCATCCTCCACCGCCACGCGCAGCAGGGTGCGCGCCTCCGGGTCCAGCGTGGTCTTCCAGAGCTGGTCGGGGTTCATCTCGCCCAGCCCCTTGAACCGCTGCACGGTCAGGCCCTTGCGGCCCTGGGCCAGGATACGGTCCAGCGCCGCCATCGGGCCGCGCACCTCCTGGCGCTGCGCATCGAACTGCAGCGTGGCCGGCGCGCCGAAATCGGCCGCCAGCGCCTCGCGCCGCTCCTCCAGCCAGCGCGCCTCGGCGGAGCGCAGCGCCACCGGGTCCAGGTGGTGGCTCTCCCGAACGCCGCGCACGTCGCGGAACACGCGCAGCCCCTCCGCGTCCAGCGTCGCCATCCAGGTGCGCTCTGTCGGGGCCGCCAGGGCGTTCAGCCGCTCCACCAGGAGCGGCGCCGCCTCCGGATGCGCGTCCGCGCCCAGCGCGCCCGCCACCGCCGCCTGCTCCACGATCTCCGCCGGCACGTTGCTCGCCAGGCGGCGGATGCGGCGGGCGGCGTTGCGCTGCTCGTCCACCGCCGCGCGCAGCTCCTCCCCGGCCAGCTCGCGCCCGTCGGCAAGGAGGAGGCGGGCGCCGCTCAGCGCCTTCTCCAGCAGGAACTCCTCCAGCGCGCGGTCGTCCTTCAGGTAGCGCTCCTCGTTGCCGCGCTTGGCGCGGTACAGGGGCGGCTGCGCGATGTAGAGGTAGCCGCGCTCGATCAGCTCCGGCATCTGCCGGAAGAAGAAGGTCAGCAGCAGCGTGCGGATGTGGGAACCGTCCACGTCCGCGTCCGTCATGATGACGATGCGGTGGTAGCGCAGCTTGTCCGGATCGAAGAACGGCATGTTCGGCCGGTCCGGATCCCGCGTGCCGATGCCCGCGCCGAGCGCGGTGATCAGCGTGCCCACCTCGGCGGAGGACAGCATCTTGTCCATCCGCGCGCGCTCCACGTTCAGGATCTTGCCCTTCAGCGGCAGGATGGCCTGGTTCGCGCGGTTGCGGCCCTGCTTCGCGGAGCCACCTGCGGAGTCACCCTCCACCAGGAACAGCTCGGACTTGCCGGGATCCTTCTCCTGACAGTCCGCCAGCTTGCCGGGCAGGGTGGAGATGTCGAGCGCGTTCTTGCGCCCCACCTTCTCGCGCGCCGCCTGGGCCGCCTTCCGCGCGACGGCGGAGAGCACGACCTGGTCGAGGACGAGCCTCGCCTCCTTCGGGTGCGTCTCGAACCAGTGGGACAGCGCGTCAGCCACGGCCACCTGCACCACCGGCTGCACCTCCGAGGAGACGAGCTTGTCCTTCGTCTGGGAGGAGAACTTGGGGTCCGGCACCTTCACGGAGAGGATGCAGGAAAGGCCCTCGCGCATGTCCTCGCCGGAGAGCTCGACCTTCTCCTTCTTCGCGAGGTCGGCCGCGTACTTCGTCACCACGCGCGTCAGCGCCTGGCGGAAGCCCGCCTGGTGCGTGCCGCCGTCGCGCTGCGGGATGTTGTTGGTAAAGCACAGCGTCCGTTCGCGCGGCGAGCGGTTCCACCACATCGCCATCTCCACCTTGATGCCGTTCACCTCCCTGGAGGCGAAGGACACGGGCGGCTTGAAGAGCGGGTCCTCGGCCGCGTCCATCCACTCGACGAAGGCGACGAGGCCGCCCTCGAAGTGGAAGTGCGCCTCCTGCACGGGCGTGTGCCGCTCGTCGCGCAGGTGGATCTTCAGCCCGGAGTTGAGGAAAGCCAGCTCGCGCAGGCGCTTCTCCAGGATGGCGAACTCGAACTCCGTCTTGGTGAATGTCCCGGCGGAGGGCTTGAAGGTCACCTCCGTGCCCGCGTGATGGTCGCTCGGCCCCACCACCTCCAGCGGCGTCACCGTGTCGCCGTGCTCGAAGCGGATGAAGTGCTCCTTGCCGTTCCGCCAGATGCGGACCTGCATCCACTCCGACAGCGCGTTCACCACCGCCGCGCCCACGCCGTGCAGGCCGCCGGAGACCTTGTAGGAGTTCTGGTTGAACTTGCCGCCCGCGTGCAGCCGCGTCAGCACCACCTCGGCGGCAGAGACGCCCTCCTCCGCGTGGATGTCCGTCGGGATGCCGCGGCCATTGTCGGTGACCGTGACGCTGCCGTCGCCGTTCAGCACCACCTCGCAGGTGTCGGCGAAGCCGGCCTGGGCCTCGTCCACCGCGTTGTCGATGATCTCGAAGGCCATGTGGTGCAGGCCGGAGCCGTCGTCGGTGTCGCCGATATACATGCCCGGGCGCTTGCGGACGGCCTCCAGGCCGCGCAGAACGGTGATGGAGGCGCTGTCATAGGCGCCATCGGCGCCGGCGGCGGCAACCTCGGCGTCATGGGCGGCGCGGGCGGATTCGGACATGCGGATCGGGGACCTCTCGGGCCGCGCGGAACCGTTGCGCGGCGTGCGGAATCATCTGTTCGCAATATAAGGATTCCGCGCGCGCGAAGCCATGGGCGAGCCCCTCGCCGCGCACATAAATCGCAGGAAACGGGGGTCGAAGAAGCCTTTCAGTCCGCCGTTACGCCCTCCGGACCGATCGAGAATGATTCCGCCATCCCATCGAGGGAGGCGAAGACGCCGGGCTCCGTCCCCGTCAGGAAGCTCTGGGCCGGAAGGGCCGTCAGCGCGGCGAAGAGTGCCTCCCGCCGCACGGCGTCCAGATGCGCCGCGATCTCGTCCAGCAGCAGCAGCGGCGCGAAGCCGCGGGCCGAGGCGATGAGGGCGGAATGGGCCAGCACGGTCGAGATCAGCAGCGCCTTCTGCTCCCCCGTGGAGCAGAGCTCCGCCGGCACCCCCTTTGGCAGGTGGGAGAGGCGGAGGTCGCAGCGGTGCGGCCCGGACAGGGCGAGCCCTGCCGCCGCGTCCCGCCCCCGGCGGGCCGCCAGGGCCTCCCGCAGCCCGTCCTCCACCGCCAGGGCGGACCCGGTCTCCAGCGCCGCCGCCGTCTCGCACTCCAGGGCGCAGAGGGCAGCCGGGAAGGCCCCCGCCACGCCTTCCGCCAGGGCAGTGTTCAGCCGGGCGATGAGGGACCGCCTGGCAGCCGTCAGCGCCACGCCGTGCCGGGCCATGGCGTCCTCCAGCCCGTCCAGCCAGGCCGGGTCCGGGCGCCGCCCCTCCCGCCCCTCGGAGAGCAGGCGGTTCCGCTGGGACATCGCGTTCTCGTACGCCGAGACCTGCCGGGCATGGTCCGGGTCCAGCGCCCAGACCAGCCGGTCCAGGAAGCGCCGGCGGCCGGAGGCGGCCTCCTGGAACAGCCGGTCCATCTGCGGCGTCAGCCAGACCGCGGCCACCAGCCGGCCCAGCTCCGCCTGGGTCTTCACCGGCTCGTTGTCCAGGCGGAAGGCCCGCTTCTCCGGGGAGCCCCCGTGCGCCGTGCCGGTGCCGAGGTCGAACACCCCCTCCGGCCCCTCGAAGCGCCCGGAGACGGCCCAGGGCAGGCCCTCCTCCCCCACGCGGCGGCCCAGGTCGCTGATCCGCGCGCCCCGCAGCCCGCGGCCGGGGCCGAGGAGGGAGATCGCCTCCAGCAGGTTCGTCTTGCCCGAGCCGTTCTCCCCCGCGATCACCACGATCCCCGAGGAGAAGCGGAGCGAGAGGCGCGCGTGGTTGCGGAAGTCCTGCAACTGCAGGCGCGTGAGGCTGAGGGAGGGGGTCACGCCGGGGGAAGGTCGCTCAGCATCACCACCTGCGCCCCCTCGCCCGCCAGGGCGGCAAGTTTGCGGTCGGCGGTGACGAGCGGAAGGCCCGCCCGCGCCGCGGTTTCCAGGTACAGGCAATCGTAGATCGGATGGGACAGGCGCATGGCCCGGGCCAGGGCGCCGGCAAGCAGCGCCTGGGACGGGCTCATCTCGAGCCGCAGGGCAGAGAGCCTCTGAAGCCGCAGCGCGGCGGCCTCGCCGGACAGTTGGCCGCGCCGGTGCATGCGCCACAGCACGTTGGCGCACTCGACAGGCAGGATATCCGGGGCCAGGAGGCGGGCCCCCAGCAATCCCAGGGCAGCGTCGCTCCCCTGCTCCTCGACGAGCAGCTTCACTGCCACCGAAGCATCCAGGACCCAGCCGGCGGTGCTGATCACCGGCTGTCCCGGTCCTCTCGGATCATCTGCTCGGCCGTTGGCCCATCGCGGTTCGGCGCTTCCGCCTGAAGTCGACGAAACTCCGCCCGCAGCGCCTCCACCTCGCGCCGCCGTGCCGCCTCGTCCGACAGCGCCGCCCGAAGGATCTCCCGGTGCTCGGCCTCGATCGAGCGCCCATGGGCGCTCGCCCGCGCGCGTAGCCGGGCGATTACCTCGTCATCCACGTTGCGAACCAGAAGCTGGCCCATACAATGCGCCCCGAACCCGATGCTATCACAGATAGCACCGGGCGCCGCCGCATCAAGCCGCGCGGGATCAGACCCGCATCGGCATCAGGACGTAGAGCGCCTCCGGCTTCGCCGCGTCCTGCACGATGGTGGGGGCGGAGCCGTCCGCGAAGCGGAACTCCACCTGCCCGTCCACCTGGTCCGTGATGTCCTTCAGGTAGCGGGCCTGGAAGCCGATCTCCAGCGGGGCGGAGTCGTAAGAGACGGTGTCGTTGTCCAGCTCCTCCTGCGCCTGCCCCTGGTCCGGGGAGGCGGCTGTGAGGAGGAGATGGTTCTTCTCCAGCGAGAGCTTCACCGGCCGCGACCGCTCGGAGGAAATCGCGGCCACCCGGTCCACGGCGGCCGCAAAGGCGGTCTTGTCCACGGACATCACGCGGTCGTTCCCCTTCGGGATCACCCGCTCGTAGTCCGGGAAGGTGCCGTCGATGAGCTTGCTGGTCAGGGTCACGGTGCCGACCTTCACCTGCAGCTTCGTGTCGGAGAGCCGCATCTCGATCTCGTCGGAGGCCTCCTCCGCCAGCTTGCGCAGCTCGGCCACGGTCTTGCGGGGCACGATCACGCCCGGCATCCCCTCGGCGCCGTCTGGCAGGGGCTCCTCCACCCGCGCCAGCCGGTGCCCGTCCGTCGCCACGGCGCGCAGCACCTTGGCGCCGTTCGCCTCGGTCGCGTGCAGGTAAATGCCGTTGAGGTAGTAGCGCGTCTCCTCGGTGGAGATGGCGAAGCGGGTGCGGTCCACCAGGTCGCGCAGCAACCCGGCCGGGACGCTGAACTTATGGGGCAGCTTGCCCTCGGTCATGGAGGGGAAGTCGTCCACCGGCAGGGCCGTCAGGCTCGTGACGTAGCGGCCTGCGCGCAGGCCCAGCGGGGCGTCGCCGCCCTTGTGGTCCAGCTCCACCTTCACGCCGTCCGGCAGCTTGCGGACGATCTCGAACAGGGTGGCCGCCGGCGCGGTGCAGCGGCCCTCGCGCCCCACCTCGATGCCCGGCACCTCCTCGACGATCGCGATCTCCATGTCCGTCGCGGTCAGGCGCAGGCGGCCCTCGGCGGCGTCCAGCATCACGTTCGCCAGGATGGGGATGGTGTTGCGCCGCTCCACCACGCTCTGGACGTGGGCGAGGGCCTTCAGGAGCACCGCCCGGTCCGCCGTGAACTTCATCGCCGCCACCCCCGCAACGCCATGGAGGGCGCAAAGCCCCCGAATGATCCTCGTATCACCCTGAAAAGGCGCCGTGAAGGCCAGGACCTACGGCGCGATCGTCTCGCCCCGGTGGTCGATCAGCAGGCCGGTCCGGTCCGGCGCCAGCCCGTCGATGACCGAGAGCAGCCGGGCGGCGGCGGCGGACGGCTCCTGAACCTCCAGCCCCGCCCTGGAGAAGGGGGCGGAGAGCCCGGTCTCCACCGTGCCGGGATGCAGCGCGACGAGGACGGCCTGGCGGTGCGTGCGGGCCAGCTCGACCGAGGCCGTGCGGACGACCTGGTTCAGCGCCGCCTTGGCCGCGCGGTAGCTCACCCAGCCGCCGAGCCGGTTGTCCGAGATGCTGCCGACCCGCGCGGAAAGGGTGGCGAAGACCGCGCGCCGGTCCCGCGCGAGGCGGGGGAGGAAGTGCTTCATCAGCAGGGCGGGGCCAGTGGCGTTGACCGCGAAGCTGAAGGCCATGTGGGCGGGGTCGATCTCGCGGATCGCCTTCTCCGGCCGGTGGCGGGCATCGTGCAGGAAGCCGGTGGCGTCGATCACCAGGGTCAGGCCGGTGCCGGCCGCTTCGGCCGCCGCCGCGATGCTCGCCTCGTCCAGCAGGTCGAGAGAGGGATGGGTGCGGCGCCCCAGCCGCAGGACGGCCTCTCCCCGCGCCTCCAGCGCCGCCGCGAGGGCAGCGCCGATGCCGCCGGCAGCACCGACGACGACCGCGCGCGGGAGAGCGGCGCTCAGGTCTCCAGCATCCGCCGGAGCAGCTCCACGTCCTCCGCGAAGCCGGCATCGCCCTGCATCAGCTCCGCCACGCGGGACACGGCGTGCATCACCGTGGTGTGGTCCCGGTTGCCGAAGCGCCGCCCGATCTCCGGCAGGGAGCGGGAGGTGAGCTGCTTCGACAGGTACATCGCCACCTGCCGCGGACGCGCCACGTTCCGGGCGCGCCGGGCGGAGGACATGTCGGTCAGCCGGATGTTGTAGTGCTCGGCGACCCGCTTCTGGATCTCCTCGATCGTCACCCGGCGGTCATGGGCTCGCAGGATGTCGTGCAGCACCTCCTGGCAGGATTCCAGCGTCACCGGCCGGCCGAAGAGATTGGCATGGGCGATCAGGCGGTTCAGGGCGCCTTCCAGCTCGCGCACGTTGCTGGTGATTTTGTGCGCCAGGAACTCCAGCACCCGCGCCGGCACGTCCACCCCGGCGGTAGCCGCCTTGCTCTCCAGGATGGAGATGCGGAGCTCGTAGGTGGTGGCGTGGATGTCTGCCACCATGCCGCAGCCCAGCCGCGTCCGCAGCCGGTCCTCCAGCCCCGCCAGATCGGAGGGCGGCTTGTCGGAGGAGACGACGATCTGCTTGCCCTGGTCCACCAGCGCGTTGAAGGTGTGGAAGAACTCCTCCTGCGTGTTGTCCTTGCCGATCAGGAACTGCAGGTCGTCGATCATCAGCACGTCGACGGAGCGGAGGCTCTCCTTGAACTCCATGGTGGACTGGGAGCGCAGCGCCGCGATGAAGCGGTACATGAACTTCTCGGCGGACATGTAGGCGACGGAACGGCCGGTGCCGCCCGCCTGGGGCTCGCGGATCGCCCAGGCGATGGAGTGCATCAGGTGCGTCTTGCCCAGCCCAACGCCGCCGTAGAGGAAGAGCGGGTTGAACCCCGGGGAGTTCGGCTTCTCCGCCACGCGGCGGGCGCAGGCATGGGCGAACTCGTTGGGCTTGCCCACGATGAAGCTGTCGAAGGTGAAGCGCGGATCCAGGGGGGCCGCCCAGTCACCACGGGAATCGGCACCACGGGAATCGGTGCCGCGCGGATCGGGCTTCGCAGCCTCCGGCGCCTGGCGGGCGGCCGGCTCGGCGGGCTCCACCGCGGCCGGGGCCGGGGCGGCCTCCGCCTCGCGCGCCGGCGCCCCGGCGGAGGCAACGCGGATGTCCACCCGGCGCACGCCCACCGCCTCGGCCTGCCACAGCGCCCGCAGCCGATCCCCGTACTGCCCGCGCAGCCAGTCCCGCAGGAAGCGGGTGGGGACGTGGACGATCGCCTCCTCGCCCTCGACCCCGGCCAGGGTTAGCTGGCGCAGCCAGGTGCGGTACTCCGCCTCGCCCACCTCCTCGCGCAGGCGGCCGCGGATGCGCGCCCAGGCCGCGTCCAGACCGACGGGGTTGGAGAGACCGGAATCGGAAGCGCTCTGTGCCGAAACGGCGGACGCGGCACTGGCGTGCTGTTCCGGCATGTGATCCACCCCCGAGCCCCCTTCCCGCCGGCGCTGCCGTGCCACGGGACCATCACGAACCGTAACTTGCGAGCCCTCCCCAGGTAAACGCCAAACACGATCCTGGCAGAGGCCCCGCGCGCAAAGGAACACGCAAAGAAAAGCGCCACGGCGCGCAAGCACCGTGACGCCCATGCATCACGACTTTACTGGAATGCCACCGGAAGAGGCGCCGGATCGGCGCCCCGAACCTGCAGATCAGGCCGCGCCGAGCGCCTTGATGCGCGCGGAGAGGCGCGACAGCTTGCGGGCCACGGTGTTGTCGTGCGTCACGCCCTTGTCGGCGGCGCGCTGCAGCTCCGGCTGGGCCAGGCGGAACGCCTCCTGGGCCTTGCCCTTGTCGCCGCCCGTGATCGCGTCCTCGACGGCGCGAAGGAAGGTGCGGACGCGCGAGCGGCGGCTGCGGTTGCGCTCGGTGCGCTTCTCGATCTGACGGATGCGCTTGCGCGCGGAAGCGGTGTTCGCCATGGGCCTTGGGGTTACCAGTCGATATGTTCACGGGACGCGCACCACCGGGGGCGGCCGCGAGAGGGGGGCGTTCTATCCACAGCCCCCCCGGGAGTCAAGGAAGAGTCCGGGGTTCCCCCCGGAACCCGGTCACGCGTTCCGGAAGGCAGGCTTCCGCTTCTCGGCGAAGGCGGCCATCCCCTCCTTCTGGTCCTCGGTCGCGAAGAGGCTGTGGAACAGGCGCCGCTCGAAGCGCACCCCCTCCCGCAGGGAGAGCTCGTAGGCGGCGTTCACCGCCTCCTTCGCCATCACCACGGAGGGCAGGGAGTAGGAGGCCATCGCCTCTCCCATCTTCAGCGCCTCCTCCACCAGGCTCTCCACCGGCACCACGCGGGTGACGAGGTTGCAGCGCTCCGCCTCGGCGGCGTCCATCATCCGGCCGGTCAGGATCATGTCCATCGCCTTGGACTTGCCGACCGCCCGGATCAGCCGCTGGGACCCGCCGGCGCCGGGAATGATGCCGAGCTTGATCTCGGGCTGGCCGAACTTCGCGTTCTCCGCCGCCAGGATGATGTCGCACATCATCGCCAGCTCGCAGCCGCCGCCGAGGGCGAAGCCCGCCACCGCCGCGATGACCGGCTTCTTCACCGTCAGCACCGTCTCCCACTTCGTGCCGATGAAGTCCTCGAAATGGACCGCGGGGTAGGTCCGGTCCTTCATCTCCTTGATGTCGGCCCCGGCGGCGAAGGCCTTCTCGCTGCCCGTGATCACGATCGCGCCCACGCCCGGATCGGCGTCGAAGGCGAGCAAGGCCTGCCCCAGCTCCGTCGTCAGCTGATCGCAGAGCGCATTGAGGGCCGAGGGGCGGTCCAGGGTGATCAGCCCCACCTTGCCGCGCGTCTCCGCCTTGATCATCCCGTACTCGGCCATGCTGCCCTCCCTTGATGGCGGCAGGCTGTGGCGGGGCGGCGGAGCGGTCAACCCGGTGGGGGCAGCCTACGGAGGCCGTGCCGTGGGGGCCTGCCCACGAGGGTCAACCCGGGCGACGGCGCGCCGGCAGGCCCGCGATGATGCCGCCCGCCGTGATTACCCCCGCCCCGAGCAGCATCCACCCATCCGGCATGTCGCCGAAGACGAGGGCGGAGGACAGGGTGGCCCAGATAAGCTGGGTGTAGGTCATCGGCGCCAGGATGCTGGCGGGTGCCCGGGAATAGGCAAGGACGAGGAGGTAGTGGCCGGAGAGGCCGAACACCCCGGCCAGCGCCATCAGCCCCCAGGCCCAGGCGGTCGGGTCCTGCCACACGAAGGGCTGCACGAGGCCGGAGACGGCGCCCGCCGCCAGCCCGGTGTGCAGGATGATGGTGGAGGGGCTGTCCACCTCCGACAGCTTGCGGGTGAGGATCTGGTAGGCCGCGAAGAAGGCCGCCGTTCCCAGCGGCAGGAACAGGGCGGGGTGCGGCATCTCCCCCGTCAGGAAGGGCGGCCGGAGGGCGATCAGCACGCCGACCATCCCGATCCCGATGCCGAGCCAGCGGCGCGGCCCCACCACCTCCCCCAGCAGCAGGGCGGCGAGCCCGGCGGTGAAGATGGGAGAGGCGAAGGTGACGGCCGCCGCGTCGGCCAGGGGGATGTAGGAGAAGGCCAGCACGACGAGGCCGTTCGCGACCAGCAGGCAGAGGCTCCGCACCGCCTCCAGCCCCGGCGCCCGGCTGCGCCAGGGCAGGCGGCCGGTCGCCAGCCGCAGCGCCAGTGCCACCAACAGGGTGTGGAACACGAAGCGCATGAAGACGATCTGCGGGACGGGGTAGTCCACCGTCAGCAGCTTCGTCACCGTGTCCAGCCCGACGAAGAGGGCGATGGCCGTGAACTGGAGCAGCAGGCCGGAGAGGACGGGGGACATGAGCGGCACTTATGCCACGCCCCGCCCGGCCCGTCCCCGCCCCTCCCCGGGCGGCCTCAGTCCGCCGTGACGTTCGCCGCCTTCGCGACTGGCCCCCAAACGGCGTCCTGCGCGCGGATTGTCTCGGCCAGCTCCGCCCGGGTGGAGCCGACGGGGTCGGAGGCCAGCTCCCGCAGCCGGGCGGCCACGGCCGGGTCGCGGGCCAGGGCGATCATCGCCTCCTCCAGCCGCGCCGCTACCGGCTCCGGCAGGCCGCGCGGGCCGACGAGGGCGAGCCAGGTCTCCGCCACGAAGCCCGGCACGCTCTCCGCCACCACGGGCACGTCCGGGGCGAGTGCGGAGCGGGCGGGGGAGGCGATCGCGACCGCCCGCGCCCGCCCGTCCCGCGCCGGCGGCAGGCCGGTGACGACGGTATCGACGTAGAGGCCGATCGTGCCCGTCAGCAGGTCCGGCAGGGCGGGGCCGGTGCCGCGGTAGTGCACGATCGTGCACTCCCGCCCGATCTCCCGCATCAGCAGGGCCAGCGCCAGGTGCTGCGTGGTGCCCGCCCCCGGCGTGCCGCAGGGCAGCGGCCCCTTCTCCAGCGCCGCGCGCAGCCCCGCGATGCCCGTGATCCCCGAGTTCGGCGCGGCCAGGAACACCACGGGGATGGCGGCGAAGCGACTGATGGGGGTGAAGTCCTGCAGCGGGTCGAAGGGCATCGAGCGGTAGATGTGCCGATTGATCACCAGCGGCCCGGCGGGCACGGCGCCGAGCGTGTTGCCGTCCGGCGCCGCCTTCGCCACTGCGTCGGCGGCGATGTTGCCGCCCGCCCCCGCCCGGTTCTCCACCACCACGGTGCGGCCGAGCCGGGCCGAGAGCCCCTCCCCCATCACGCGGGTGAGGAGGTCGATCCCGCCGCCGGGCGGGAAGCCGACGATCAGGCGGATGGGCGGCTGGGCGGGCTGGCCCTGGGCCAGCGCCGCCCGCGTGGTGGGAAGGCCGGGGGCGACGAGAAGGGCGAGCGCGGCGAGGACGGGCGCGAGGCGGGGCAAGGGGCTTCCTCCGTTCGGATCTGTGGGGCCGGACGGTCCCGCCCCGCCCGGCCCTCGTCAATCCGCCCGCTCAGTTCGGCGCCAGCACCACCGCCGCGCTCGCGGAGGCGGTCACCACGATGTCGTCCGCCTGCGCCACGGGCGGCGGCGGCGCGGCGCGGGCAGCCATGGCCTGGGCCATCACCGGGCGCGGGGGGCTCACATCGCTGGCCTCGACGTTCACCTCGGCGATGCGCTCCACCCGCATGCCCATCTGGCCGGCCACCGCCTCCGCCCGGCGCCGCAGGGCATCCAGCGCGATGGAGGCCGCCTCCTGCCGCGCCGCGCGGGCCGAATCCCGGGTCAGGCCGAAGCCGATCCCGCCCACCACCAGGCCGCGGGATTGCAGCGCGCCCACCAGTTCCAGCAGCGCCGCCTGGTCCCTGCCGCGCAGGTTCAGCGTCTGGCTCGCCACCCAGCGGGCCGGGTCCTCCTGCCGCCAGCTGCGATAGGCGCCGGTGGAGGCGGTGATCCCTGCCGCGCCGCGCGCCGTCTCCAGCGCCGCGGCCATGGCGCGGTTCACCGTGGCCTGCACGCCGGAAGCGGAGGTCTCCCGGGCCTCGTAGCGCAGCGTGGCGCTCACCTCGTCCGGCACCCGCACCACCTCGGCGGATTCCGAGAGGCGGAGCAGCGTGCCCGGCCCGGCGAAGACCGCGGGCTGCGCGGCGGCGGCGCCCGCGAGGAGCGGGAGCGCGAGAAGGGAGAGAAGAAGGGTGCGTCTCATGTCGGGATCCTTCATTAGGGATGCGGCGGATATGGGGCGGCGGCCGGGCGTGGGAGTGGTGGGCGCAGGATTGACGGGCGCCGCCGCCGGGCCAACCCTGGTGCGGATGTGACGACGCGCCGCCTCCGGCCGCTCACCCCTGCCCGGACGCGCTGAATGCCCCTCTGGCTCGCCGCCACCCTTTCCGCCGCCCTGTTCCAGTGCTGGCGCACCGCCCTCCAGCAGAAGCTGCGCGGCCGACTCTCGCTCAACGCCGCCGCCGTGGTGCGCTACCTCTACGGCGTGCCGCCGGGCCTGGCCCTGGTCGGCCTTTGGTGGTGGGCCAGCGGCAGCGCCCTGCCCGCCTTCGGGCCCTGGGCGCTGTTCCTCTGCTTCGTCGGCGGGGTGCTGCAGATCTTCGGCACCCTCTTCCTCATCTCCTCCTTCGCGCCGCGGGGCTTCGCCGTCGGCACCGCCTACTCCAAGACGGAGGCGATCCAGGGCGCGGTCTTCGCCGTGATCCTGCTCGGGGAACACCTGCCGCCCCTGGCCTGGGCCGGGGTGGGGCTCGGGGTTCTCGCGGTGCTCTGGCTCTCCATGGCTGGGCAGGTCCGCAGCCTCGGGGAGGCCCTGCGCGCCACCGCCCAGCCCGCCGCGCTCTTCGGCATCGCGGCGGGGTCCTGCTTCGGGCTGACGGGCATCGCCATCCGCGCCGCCAACCAGGACCTCGCCGCGGCGGACACGGTGCTGGGCGCGCTCTGCACCCTCGTCGTCACCAACCTCATGCAGACGGTGATGCAGGGCGGCTGGCTGATGGCGCGGGAACCCGCCTCGGTCGGGCAGGTCTTCCGCAACTGGCGCAACGCCGCCCCGGTCGGCCTCCTCTCGGCCCTCGGCTCGGCCTGCTGGTTCACCGGCTTCGCCCTGGCCCCCGTGGCGCTGGTGCGCTCGGTCGGCCAGGTGGAGATCGTCTTCACCCTCGCCTTCGGCCGCTGGTACCTGAAGGAGCCGCTGAAGCCGCGCGACGTGGTCGGCGCGCTGCTCATCGTGACGAGCGTGGTGCTGGTGGTCCTGGCCTGACCTCGCACGCCGGAATCTACCACCGGAAACGCACCGTTCCGCCCTGGTCCTGACCGGCGCGGGCTGCGACAAGCCTGACTCGATGGAACACGCCACGCCCTTCCTCACCAGCCTCGTGCTGGGCCTGACCTTCGCCTTCGCCTTCGGGCTCATGGCCCGGCTTCTCCGCATGCCGCCGCTGGTGGGCTACCTCGTCGCGGGCGTGGCGATCGGCCCGAACACGCCGGGCATCACGATCGACGGCGAGTTCACCCGCACCCTGGCGGAGGTGGGGGTGGGCCTTCTCCTCTTCGGGGTCGGGCTGCACTTCCGGGCGCGGGACCTGCTGGCGGTGTGGCGCGTCGCGGTGCCCGGTGCCACGGCGCAGGTGGCCGTGGGTGTGCTGCTCGGCGCCGCCCTCGGCATCGCGCTGCCAGGCCTGTCCTTCGGCCACGCCCTCGTCTTCGGCCTCGCCCTCGCCATCGCCTCCACCGCCGTCGCCACGCGGGCGCTGGAGGAGCGCGGGCAGCTCTCGGCGGAGGCCGGGAAGATCGCGCTCGGCTGGCTCGTGCTGCAGGACCTGCTGGTCGTGCTCGGCCTCGTGCTGCTGCCGGCAGCCTCGGGAGAGGGGGATGGCAGCATCGGCCTCAACCTGCTGCTCGCCTTCGCCAAGCTCGGCGCCTTCGCGGCCCTGATGCTGGTGATCGGGCGGCGCGTCCTGCCCTGGGCGCTGGGCCAGGTGGCGCGCTCCGCCTCGCGCGAACTGTTCACCCTCGCGGTCGTGGTCGTCGCGCTCGGCGTGGCCTACGGGGCCTCCACCCTCTTCGGGGTCTCCTTCGCCCTCGGCGCCTTCTTCGCGGGCGTGGTGCTGGGGGAGAGCGACCTGGGCCACCAAGCGGCCGCCGAGACCCTGCCGCTGCAGCGCATCTTCGCGGCCATCTTCTTCGTCTCCGTCGGCATGCTGCTCAACCCGCTGACGGTGCTGGACACCCCCGTCACCTCCCTTCTGGCGCTGGCCGTCGTGCTCCTCGCCAATGGCGTCGCCACCTTTCTCCTGCTCGTCGTCCTGCGCGTGCCGCCGGCCACCGCGGCGCTCGTCGCGGCCGCCCTGGCCCAGATCGGCGAGTTCTCCTTCGTGCTGATGGAGCTGGCGATCGGCGAGGGCCTGCTGCCCGCGGCAATCCGCGGCCCCATCCTACTGGGCAGCTTCGGCGCCATCCTCCTCATGCCGCTGACGCACCGCGCCCTGATGGCACTCGCCGCGCGGATGCCCGGCCGGGCGCTGCGGGGCCGGGAAGCGGCGGGGCGCTTCGCCGCAGGCCTGCCGCGGCTGGAGGACCACGCCGTGCTCGTTGGCCACGGCCGCGTCGGCGTGCTGGTGGCCGCGGCGCTGCGGCGGCACAACCTGCCCTTCATCGTGGTGGAGGACGACCGCCACCGCGTCGATCTTCTGCACAGTCAGGGCGTCCCGGTGCTCTGGGGCAACGGCACCCAGACCGAGATGCTGGAGGCCGCCCATATCGGCCGCGCCCGCCTGCTCATCGTCACCCTTCCCCTGGCCTGGGAAGCGCGGCGCGTGGTGGAGCTGGCCCGCGCCGCCAACCCTGCCATCGCGGTGACCGTGCGCGCCCACCAGGACGCCGAGGTGGAGTGGCTGCGCCTGCAGGACTCCTCCGGCCTCGCCGTGATGGGGGAGCGGGAGGTGGCGCTGGGCATCGCAGACTTCGCCATGCAGCGCATGGGCGTGGCCGCCAGCACCGCCCAGGCCACCATCGACGTGCTGCGCCAGCGCCGCGTGGCGGACGCCGCCGTGGCCGGGCTGGGCGCGTGAGGGTTGCGGACCAAGGGGCTCCGCCCCCTGGACCCCCGCCAGGAGGCTGAGCCTCCTGGACCTGCATCGGGCTGCCGCGGGGCTGACGGGAGGTGTCGGCCCTGTTTGATCGGCAACCGTCCTGACCCGGCAGTCGCCTCGGCTCCATGAGCCGAGGCGCACCGTCAGCCGGGAAATTCCAACTCGAAGAAAAAGATGATGGTGAGGGGTCCGGGGAGAGGAAGAATTCCTTCTTCCTCTCCCTGGCCACGGACCACCGGCGTAGGAACCGCGCCGCCCCTACTCCGCCCGCATTCCCGTGGCCCGCACCACCTCGCCCCAGCGCGGCCGGGCGCGGGCGATCCAGGCGCCCGCCTCCTCCGGCCCGCCAGCGCGGGTGGAGAGGTTCCACATGGCGAAGCGCGCGCGCACCGGCTCTTCCCGCAGCATCGCGACTGCCAGGGCGGCGACCTCGTCCCGCGCCGCGGCCGGGATGCCCTTCGGCGCGATCAGCAGGTTGGCGAACTCCATGTCCAGCCCGGGGAAGCCGAGCTCCGCGACCGTTGGCACGGCCGGCAGCGTCTCCAGCCGCTCCGCGCTGGAGACGGCGATGGCCCGCACCCGCCCGTCGCGCACGAAGTCCGGCGCGCCGGAGATCGCCAGGAAACCCACCGGCACGTTCCCGGCGATCAGGTCCGTCAGCGCCGGGCCGGAGCCGCGATAGGGCACGTGGCTCAGCGCCGTGGCTGGCAGCCCGGCGGCCAGCCGGAACGCCTCCATCGCCAGCTGCCCCGGTGTGCCCACCCCGCCGGAGGCGTAGGCCAGGCCCCGCCCCCGTGCCGCCGCCAGGAACTCCGGAAGGGTGGAGACACCGGAGGATGGATGGGCCAGCAGCACCTGCGCGAAGGTGCCCATCAGCGCCACCGGCTCCAGCGCGTCCGGGTCGTAGCCGAGGTCGGGGTAGAGGTGCGGGTTCACCGTCAGCGTGCTGTCGATGGTCAGCAGGAAGCTGCGCCCGTCCGGCCGCGCGCGGGCGGCCGCGGCGCCGGCGATGTTGCCGCCCGCGCCGGGCCGGCTCTCCGTCAGCACCGCGCTTCCCCAGGTGCCGGCCCGCACCATCCGCTCCGCCAGCAGCCGCGCGATGCCGTCCGAGGCAGCGCCGGGCGGGAAGGGCACGATGATGCGCGCGGGGTCCGTGGACTGCGCCGCTGCCTGCCGCGCCAGTGCCCCCGCGGCGAGCGCCGCGCCCAGGGACCGGCGCGAGATCGCGCGGCCCATCAGCCGATCCGCATTCCGGAATCCCGCGCCACCTTCCCCCAGCGGGCATGGGCGGCCTCGATCCAGGCGGCCGCCTCACGCGGGCCGCCGGCGTCGGGGTCCACGGCCCAGGCGCCCATCCTCTCCCGCGTCAGGGACTCCTGCATCACGGCGGAGACGAGCCCAGCCCATTCCTGCTTCGCCTCCTCCGGCACGCCGCGCGGGGCCATCAGCATGTAGGCGAAGCGCACGTCGAAGCCGGAATGGCCGGATTCCGCCACGGTGGGCGCATCCGGCAGGATCGGCATGCGCCGGGGGCCGGAGACGGCCAGGGCGCGCAGCCGCCCGTCCTTCACGAAGTCGGCGCCGCCGGAGACGGCGATGAAGGCGGCCTGCACGCGGCCCGCCAGAAGATCCGTCATCGCCTCCGCATTGCCGCGGAAGGGCACGTGCTCCAGCGCCCGGTGCCGCAGCCCGAGGCTGGTGCGCAGGAACTCCATCGCCAGGTGGCCCGGGGACCCGTTGCCGGCCGAGGCGTAGAGCATCGGCCGCTCCCGCGCCGCGCGCGCGAAGCCCTCCAGGCTCGTGATCCGGGTGGAGGGGTGGACGAGCAGCACCAGCGGGAAGGTGCCGGCGATCGCCACGGGCTCCAGGTCGCGCGGCTCGTAGCCAAGATGGGGATAGACGAAGGGGTTGAGGGTGAAGGTCGTGTCGATCGCCAGCAGCAGCGTCCGCCCGTCCGGCATGGCGCGGGAGACGAGGCCGGCGGCGATGTTGCCGTTGGCGCCCGCGCGGTTGTCCACCACCGTCGGGCCGCGGGCGCGGCCATCGGCCCCGCGCGCGGCGCCATCGGCCAGCAGCCGCGCCACCCCGTCCAGCGCCGCGCCGGGCGGGAAGGCCGCCACGATCCGCGTCACGTCGCCCTGGGCCAGCACCGGCCCGGGCAGCGCAGCACCGGCCGCGAGCATCCCCATCATCCGCCGCGTGAGCATCGCCATGCCGTCCTGAACCCCTGTTTCCCGCCGGGGCCGGTCTGTCGCCGGCCCTCCTCCTCACCTATCCTGGCGGCAGCAAACGGGGGGAAGCAAGGGCACCATGACGGTTCGCAACGTGCTGTTCGTGATGGCGGACCAGTTCCGCTGGGACCACATGTCCTGCGCGGGCCACCCGCACCTGCACACGCCGAACCTCGATGCCCTGGCCGCGCGCGGCGTGCGCTTCGCCCAGGCCTACGTGCAGTCCGGCATCTGCGGCCCCTCGCGCATGTCCTACTACACCGGCCGCTACGTCTCCTCGCACGGCGCCACGCACAACCGCGTCCCGCTCTCCGTCGGCGAGGTGACGCTGGGCTGGCACCTGCGCGAGGCAGGGCGCACCCTCGCGCTCGCCGGCAAGACCCATGTGCTGCCCGATGCGCGCGGCCAGGCGCGGCTGGAGGTGGACGGCGCGAGCGAGTTGAAGGTGCTGCTGGACGAGGGCTGGTTCACGCTTGTGGACCGGCATGACGGCCATCACGGGGAGCCGGACTCCGCCTACGCCGACTGGCTCCGCGAGAAAGGCTACGACAGCAAGGACCCGTGGACGGACTACGTCATCGCCGTGGACGGACCCGATGGCCCGCTCTCCGGCTGGAAGATGCGGAACGTCCGCTACCCCGCCCGCGTGAAGGAGGAGCACAGCGAGACCGCCTACACCACCGATGTCGCCATCCGCTTCATGGAGGAGCAGGGGGACAAGCCTTGGGTGCTGCACCTCTCCTACGTGAAGCCGCACTGGCCCTACATCGCGCCCGCCCCCTACCACGCCATGTTCGGGCCGGAGGACTGCCTGCCGGTGGTGCGGGGCACGGCGGAGCGCGGGCCGGACGCCCACCCCGTGCTGCGCGAGTTCCAGAACGAGGAGGTGGCGCGGAACTTCGCCCGCGACGAGACGGTGGAGACGGTGCGCCCGGCCTATCAGGGCCTGATCAAGCAGCTCGACGACCATCTCGGCCGGGTGTGGGAGGCGATGGAGCGGCTAGGGCGGTGGGAGGACACGCTCGTCGTCTTCTGCGCCGACCACGGCGACTACCTCGGCGACCACTGGCTCGGCGAGAAGGAGCTGTTCCACGACTGCATCCAGCGCGTGCCCTTCCTTCTCTACGATCCCTCGCCGGAGGCGGACGCCACGCGCGGCACGGTGGAGCACCGCTTCGCCGAGGCGGTCGACGTGGTGCCGACGGTGCTGGACGCGCTGGCCCTGGACCCGGCGGAGCATGTGATCGACGGCCGCTCCCTCCTCCCCCTCACCCGCGGGCGGGAGGTGGCGTGGCGGGACGCCGCGATCTCAGAGCTCGACTGGACCTTCCGCGGCGCTCGCCGCCGCCTGGGCCTGCCCACCGGGCACCACCACGCCTGGATGGTGCGGACGGAGCGCTGGAAGTACGTGCACTGGACCGACGGGCTGCGCCCCATGCTCTTCGACCTTCGGGCCGATCCGGAGGAGCTGAACGACCTCGGCGCCGATCCCGCCACCGCCGCGGTCTGCGCAGAGATGCGGGAGAGGCTGCTGTCCTGGTTTCAGGGCCTGAAGCGCCGCACCACCATCACCTGGGCGGAGGCGGAGCTTCGGACGGACAGCCACAAGCGGGCGGGAGTGTTCCTCGGGGAGTGGTAGGGGTGGCGGGTGGTGCTACGGCGCCACCACCGCCTGCATCTCCCGCCGCCACTCCGCCCGGGCGGCCGCCACGGCGAGCATGGCCCCGATCACCAGCAGCACGACGCCGATCAGCGCCATGACGGCCATGCTGTTCACGCTGGCCAGCATCGGCCGGACATTGCTGAAGGGGTTCCAGCCGATCACCCCGGCGAGCAGAATATAGAGGGCGAAGGCGAGCGCGACGGCCCCGACCACGAAGGCGACGAACCCCAGGGCGTTCAGCAGCCGCGGCATTGAGATCTCCTCTCGGACCCAGGACAGGGAATTGGGGGCGGACCCTGCCACGGCACGAACGCGCCGCGAAGGGGGCGGCTGCGCGGCCCTGGCCGCCTATATCCCGGGAAGAGGAGTACCAGCCATGCCCATCGACGAGACCCGGACCTTCCTGCCCGTGAACATCGCCGTGCTGACGGTGAGCGACACGCGCGACCTCGCCTCCGACCGCTCCGGCGACACCCTGGCCGCCCGGATCGAGGCCGCCGGGCACCGCCTGGCCGACCGCGCCATCTGCCGGGACGACGCCGGGACCATCGAGGACCACCTGCGCCGCTGGATCGCGGACCCGCAGGTGGACTGCGTCATCACCACCGGCGGCACCGGCATCACAGGCCGGGACGTGACGCCCGAGGCCTTCGCCCGCGTGCTGGAGAAGGAGATCAGCGGCTTCGGCGAGCTGTTCCGGATGCTGAGCTACGGGAAGATCGGCCCCTCCACGATCCAGTCCCGCGCCATCGGGGGTGTCTCCGGCGGCACCTACCTCTTCGCCCTTCCCGGCAGCACGGGGGCGGTGAAGGACGGATGGGACGACATCCTCGTCCACCAGCTCGATTCCCGCTTCCGCCCCTGCAACCTGGTGGAGCTGATGCCCCGCCTGCTGGAGCACCTGAAGGCAGCCTGACTCCGCCCCGGTTCGCCCCCCTGGCAACTTCCCGATCCGGCGCCACGTTCGAAACGCTCAGACGGACGGAGGCAGAACATGTCGGACCAAGGGGCGGGCCAGGGCCTGAAGATGGCATCGGCGGGTGAGGCGGTGCCCTTCGAGATCCCGGGCGCCAAGGGCGAGTTCCGGATCCAGATCCTGAACGAGGACCGTTCGAAGGGCGTCGTCACCTCCATCGTCCACCTGCCCGCGGGCGGCGTGATCCCAGCCCACTCCCATGAGGCCGGCGACGAGATGCACTACGTGCTGGAGGGCGACCTCGTCGAGGCCGGGGAGACCCTCGGCGTCGGCGCCTTCCTCACCCATGCCAAGGGCGTGGTCCACGGCCCGCACGAGAGCAAGGGCGGCGCCAAGGTGCTGACCGTGCAGAGCTGGCAGAGCACGGACGGCAGCTTCGACTTCCGCCCCGCCGAGGGCGCTGCCTCCACGGGCACCTCCTCCGGGAACGGCTCGTCGGGAGGCAGCACCGGCACCGCGGGCGGCGCCTCCACCGGCGGGGGCACCTCCGCCGGCAGCTCCCAGGCCGGGGCCGAGACCCAGGAGGAAGCTTCCGAGGATCACCGGAACAAGGGTTATACCTGATCCGGCGCAGCGCCGCCGGGTTCAGGCCATGGCGCGCGTGAAGACGGCGGGATCGACGTTCCCGCCGCTCAGCACCACGCCCACGGTCCGGCCCCTGGCCGGGATATAGCCCGCCAGCACGGCGGCGAGCGCCACGGCACCGCCGGGCTCCACCACGATCTTCAGGTGGTCGAAGGCGAAGCGCATCGCGCGCAGCACCTCGTCCGGCGTCACGGAGACGCCGCCGGCGAGGCGCGGCGCGTTGATGGCGAAGGTCATCTCCCCCGGCGTGGCCGAGAGCAGGGAATCGCAGAAGGTCGATCCTTTCCCGTCCGCCCGCACCCGCTGCCCGGCGGCGAGCGAGCGGGCCGTATCGTCCCACCCCTCCGGCTCTACGGCGAAGATCTCCGTCCCCGGGCTCATTCCCTCCACCGCCAGGGCGCAGCCGCCGGTCAGCCCGCCGCCGCCCGTGCAGACCGCCAGCACGTCCAGGCGCAGCCCGGCGGCTTCGGCGTCCTCGATCAGCTCCACCGCCACCGTGCCCTGGCCCGCGATCACGTCCGGGTGGTCGAAGGGCGGGATGAGGGTGGCGCTGCGCTGCTCCGCCAGGTGCTGCGCCAGGGCATCCCGGTCCGTGCTCAGCCGGTCGAAGAAGAACAGCTCGGCGCCCCAGCGGCGCGTGCTCTCCACCTTGATGAAGGGCGCGTCCTTCGGCATGGCGATCAGCGCGCGAACCCCCTCCGCCACGCAGGCGCAGGCGATGGCCTGGCCGTGATTCCCCGAGGAGTGCGTCACCACCCCGCCCGCCCGCCTCTCCGCCGGCATGCGCAGCACGGCGTTCGTCGCGCCCCGGAACTTGAAGGAGCCGGTGCGCTGCAGCGGCTCCGGCTTCACCAGCACGGTCCCGCCCACGGCCTCGTCCAGCACGGGGTGCCGCAGCATCGGCGTGCGGACCACACGGCCCTTCAGCCGCTCGGCAGCGGCGCGGACGTCATCGAAGCTCGGGAGCGTGCTCATGGGGCGGAATGGTGCGGCGCTCCCGGCCGGGGGACAAGCCGCGCGGCCACGTTGACAGCTTTGCACGATCGTATAGGGTACAATCCGTAAACCACACCATCGAACAGGAGAAAGGCGGTGTGCCTGGCGCGGCAACTTCGCGAAGGGCGCGACGCTTCGATGCCGAACGGCGCAGGGCGGTGTCGGATTCCCCGCATCCCCCATCCGTGGCAGACCCGGCGGGCCTGACCGCCCCCCCTCCCCGCTTCGGGTTCCCCATCATGTCCGACCCTTCCGGCCCCCCGCCGGCCATATCCCTCCAGGCGCTGGTCCGCGAGTATCGCGGCCGCGGCACGCCGCTGCGCGCGCTGGACGGCGTCTCCCTCGATGTTGCGCCCGGCGAGATCTACGGCATCGTCGGCCGGTCAGGTGCCGGCAAGTCCACCCTGCTGCGCTGCGTGAACCTGCTGGAGCGCCCCGATTCGGGCCGCGTGACGGTGCTGGGCCAGGAAGTTACCGCGCTGGACGAGGCGGCGCTGCGGCGTGCCCGGCGCGGGATCGGCATGGTGTTCCAGCACTTCAACCTGCTCTCCTCCCGCACCGTCACCGCGAACATCGCCTTTCCGCTGGAAATCGCCGGCGTGCCCCGGGCGGAGCGCGAGGCGCGGGTGGCAGAGTTGCTGCCCCTGGTGGGGCTGGAGGATCGCAGGAACTACTACCCCGCCCAGCTCTCCGGCGGGCAGAAGCAGCGCGTGGGCATCGCGCGCGCCCTGGCCTCCCGCCCCCGCGTCCTGCTCTGCGACGAGGCGACGAGCGCGCTCGATCCGGAGACGACGGAGGAGATCCTCTCCCTCATTCGCTCCATCCGGGACCGGCTGGACCTGACGGTGCTGCTCATCACCCACGAGATGTCGGTGGTGAAGGCGATCTGCGACCGCGTGGCGGTGATGGAGGCCGGGAAGGTGATCGAGGGGGGGCGCGTCTTCGACGTCTTCACCCGCCCCGCCCACCCCACCACCCGCCGCTTCGTGGCGGAGGTGATCGGCCATGTCGTGCCGCCCGGCACCGTGGCCCGCCTGCCCGAGCCGGGGCCGGACGAGGAGCGGCGGCTGCTGCAGGTGCTCTTCGCCGGCCCCTCCTCCACCCGCGCCGTGGTCAGCGAGGCCTCCCGCCGCTACGGGCTGGACCTGAACATCGTCTCCGGCCGCATCGACGCGATCGGGCGGGAGCCCTACGGCCTCATGGCGCTGGCCGCCTACGGCCCGCCCGCCGCCATCGAGGAGGCCAGCGCCTGGATGCGCGGCCTCGGCCTCGACGTCTCCGAGATCGCGGAGGACCCGGTATGATCCCCTGGCTGCCCCCGGCGCTGACCGACCTGATGATCGAGGCGGCATGGGAAACGCTGCTGATGACCTTCGGCAGCGTGGTCATCGCCGTCGTCGTCGGTCTGCCGCTCGCCCTGCTGCTCTACTCCACCGGTCCGGGCGGGCTCGCCCCCAATGCCTGGGCCAACCGGCCGGTCGGGCTGCTGATCAACGCCGTGCGCTCCACGCCCTTCATCATCCTGATGGTGGCCATCGTGCCCTTTACGCGGCTGGTGGCCGGCACCTCCATTGGCACCACGGCGGCCATGGTGCCGCTGGCCCTCGCCGCCATCGCCTTCATCGCCCGCCTCTTCGAGAACGCGCTGCGCGAGGTGGACCGGGGCGTGATCGAGGCGGCGCGCGCCATGGGCGCCACCCGCACCCAGATCCTCACCCGCGTCCTGGTGCCGGAGGCCATGCCCGGGCTGATCGCGGCCGTCACCGTCACCCTCGTCAGCCTCGTCGGCTACTCCGCCATGGCGGGGGCCATCGGGGGTGGCGGTCTCGGCGATCTCGGCATCCGCTTCGGCTACCAGCGCTTCATGCCGGAGGTGATGGCGACCGTTGTCGTCATCCTCATCCTCTTCGTCCAGGGGCTGCAATCCCTGGGGGACTGGCTCGTCCGGCGCACCAGCCGGCGCTGACATAACAGGGAAGGACAACCATGCCCGTCACACGCCGCCGCCTCGCGGCCCTCGCTGCCCTCTCCCCCCTGGTCCTGCCCGCCGCGGCGCGTGCGCAGGAGGCCGGCACCGCTGCCCGGCCGCTCCGCATCGGCGCCACCGCCGGGCCGCACTCCCAGGTGCTGGAGAGGGTGCGCGACATTGCGGCGCGCGACGGGCTGGTAATCCGGGTGGTCGAGTTCACCGACTACATCCAGCCCAACGCCGCGCTCGCCGCCGGCGACCTGGACGCCAATTCCTACCAGCACCAGCCCTTCTTGGACGCCGCGGTGCGCGACCGCCGCTTGCCGCTGGTGGCCGTGGGCAAGACGCTGATCTTCCCGATGGGCGTCTACTCCCGCCGGCTGAAGTCCGTGCAGGAGGTGCCGAACGGCGCCCGGGTGGCGATCCCGAACGATCCCAGCAACGGCGGCCGTGCCCTGGTCCTGCTGGCGAGGGCCGGCCTGTTCAGCCTGAAGGAGGGCGCCGACCACACGGCGACGGTGGCCGACATCACCGCCAACCCCAAGCGCATCCGCGTGACGGAGCTGGAGGCCGCGCAGATCCCCCGCGCGCTGGAGGATGTGGACCTGGCCGCCATCAACACCAACTTCGCCGTGCCCGCCGGGCTGAACCCCGTGCGCGATTCCCTGGCGGTGGAGAGCGGCGACAGCCCCTACGCCAACCTCATCGCCGTGCGGACGCAGGACAGGGACGCCCCCTGGGTGCGTCGCCTGCTCGCCGCCTACCAGAACGACGAGGTGAAGAGGTTCGTCGAGACCACCTTCCAGGGCGCCGCCATCCCCGCCTTTTGAACCCGCATCAAGGACACGCCGCCATGCTCCGCCGCTCCCTCCTCCTCGCCGCGCCCGCGCTCGTCCTCGCGCGCGGCGCCCTGGCCCAAGGCAGCAATACGGCCGCCGCCTTCGGCACCGCCGCCCGCCCGCTCCGCGTCGGCGTCACCTCCGGGGTCCACGCCCAGGTGCTGGAACAGGTGCGCGACCTCCTCGCCAAGGACGGCTTCGTGGTCCGCATCACGGAGTTCGCCGACTTCATCCAGCCTAACGTCGCCCTGCAGGGCGGCGAGATAGACGCCAACGTCTACCAGCACCAGCCCTTCCTCGACGCCCAGAAGCAGCAGCGCGGCTACGACTTCGTGCCCGTGGGCAAGACGGTGCTGACGGCGATGGCCGTGTTCAGCCGCAAGCACAAAGCGGTGGCCGACCTGCCGAACGGCGCCACCATCGCCATCCCGAACGACCCGACGAATGGCGGCCGCGCCCTGGTGCTGCTGGCCGAGGCGGGGTTCTTCAAGCTGCGCGCCGGCGCGGACTTCCGCGCCACGGTGGCCGACATCACGGAGAACCCGAAGCGCTTCCGCATTCGGGAGCTGGACGCCGCCTCCATCGCCCGGGCGATCGACGACGTGGACGCCGCCGCCATCACCGGCAACTACGCCGTGCCCGCCGGGCTGCAGCCCGGCCGCGACAGCCTGGCCGCGGAATCGGCGGAGGGCGCGAGGACCAACCCCTACACCTGCCTCGCCGTGGTGCGCCGCGCCGATGCGGGCGCGCCCTGGGCCGCGAAGCTCGCCTCCGGCTACGCCGACCCGGCGGTGAGGACCTTCGTGGAGGAAAAGTTCGGCGGCGCCGTCGTCGTTGGGGCCTGAAACGGATAGGGCCGGGGAGATCCTCTCTCCCCGGCCCCCGATCCTGTCCTGAAAGGCCGGCCGCCGCAGCGGCCGGCCTTTCGCGTCTCAGCTCTCGGGCGAGACGATCATGCAGTTCCCGCGGGCCCGCAGCCGGTCGCAGGCGCTCTGCGCCGCGTCGCGGGACAGGCCGGTGACGCGGGCGCGGTAGAGTGTGCTGCGGCCCTGGGCCACCGCCATCACCGTGGCCCGGCCGTTCCCGGCGCCGTTCCGCGCCTGGCCGGCGGCGTCGCGCGCCAGGTTCTCGCTCGCGAAGGCGCCGACCTGAATGCCCCAGCCGCTGGAGGCGGGCGGGGCGGCCATCGGCGCGGCCGTCCCGGCGCGCAGCACGCCCGGCGGCAGGCCGTTCTGCCGGGTCATCGGCGCCGGCAGCGTGCTCGCCTGGGCGGAGGGCACAATGGAGAAGCGGCTCGGCGGAGTCGCCCGCTCGAACGGCATGCTGGTGGGGGCAGGGCTGGGGGGCGCCGCCTCGGCCGAGGCCAGGGCCATGCCGCGCGGGGAGGCCGGCGCGGAGGAGGCGGCGGGCGGGTCAGGGATGGGGTCCATCCGGGCCACCACCACCCGCTCCGGCTCCCGCGCATAGGTGGAGCCGTCCGGGATCGGGTCCATCTGCGCCACCACCACGCGCTCCGGCTGCGTGTAGGTGGAGCCGTCGGGGATGGGATCCATGCGGATCACGTTCGGGCCGAGCGAGGCGAGCTGCGTCTGCACCGGCGCCGCGGCCGGGCGCGAGGCGTAGGTGGAGCCGTCGGGGATCGGCTCCATCCGCGTGACCGGGCCGGGCGCGAGGCGCGCAACCTGGACCTCGGCGGCCGCGTTCCGCCGCTGCTCGCGAATCGCCAGCATGGTGGCCGGGTCGGCTCCGCTGCTGCGGCGGGAGGGCGGGTTGAAGCCGATATCGGCGGCCGCGTAGACCTCCTCCGGCGCGCGGCGACGCGGCTCGCCGCTCAGGCGGGGCCCAATGCGGGCGACGTAGTTCCGCGTCTCCTCCGGCATGCGCCCGCCGGCCCAGAGATAGTTCTCCAGCCGCCGCGGGCCGCCGTTATAGGCCGCCAGGAAGCCCGGCGAGCCGTAGAGGTCGTACATCTCGCGGATGTAGGCCGTGCCGGCCATCATGTTGGACCAGGGGTGGTAGGGGTCGTCCCCCAGCCCGTGCTTGGCGTTCAGTTCGGCGTAGGTGCCGGGCATGAGCTGCAGCAGCCCCATGGCGCCGACGCGGGAGGTGGCGGAGACGCGCCCGCCGCTCTCCTGACGCATCACCTCGCGAATCCAGCGCTCCGGCACGTCGAAGCGCGCGGAGGCCTCCCGGATGTAGGGTCCCCAGGGATCGGAGGGCGGGCCGGGCGGGTCGTAGCTGTCGATCCGGCTGGTGGAGGTGGACCGCATGCTGGTCACGGGCCCCGCGGGCTCCGGCTGGCTGCCGCAGGCCGCCAGCGCGGCCAGGACCGACATCGCCGCCACCGCGCGAGCACCGCGCCGGAAGCCGGACGCGCCCCGCGGTCTCGGCGCCTTCGCGCCGCGAACGATCAGGTTCATCCCCTCAACCCCCTGTGCTTCGGCCGGCCGGTTGCCCGGCGGGCGGGAGACCCCCGGCACCGCGTCCCCACGCGGCGCCGCCGGCTCCCGCCGGCCGCGATTGACTGTCGCAGAGGCAGGGTTAACGGCAGCTTGCGGCCGCGGCAAGGAGACTTTGCGGCCGCAAGGGGGCCAGCCCCCCGATCGCGCCCGCTGCGGGATGGGCCGCGGGATTGGCCGGGCGGCCCGCCGGCGCCATTCTGGGCCTGCCTGGCACCACGCCCCGTCGAGGAAGATCAATGCCCGCCCCTCCCCGCGCTTCCTCCCCGGCCGGTCGCCTCGCCGCCCTCGCGGTTCTCCTCACCCCGCTCGCCGCCTGCGGGCCGGA
Organism: Pararoseomonas sp. SCSIO 73927; assembly: GCF_037040815.1. NCBI lineage: Bacteria > Pseudomonadati > Pseudomonadota > Alphaproteobacteria > Acetobacterales > Acetobacteraceae > Pararoseomonas > Pararoseomonas sp. SCSIO 73927. The sequence continues at coordinate 2,541,936 of NZ_CP146232.1, read as the reverse complement.
ACCCGCGGCCCCGCCGCCCGCCACCCCTTCCGCGGGCGGGGCCTCGCCGGCCCGCGGAACCGTCCTCGCCACGCGCCCCGCGGTCCTGCGTGAGGGGGGCGGCACGGCGGTGGAGATCACCGTGCGCGCCGAGGCCGGCACGGAGCTGCAGGTGATCCAGGCCGATGACGGGGGGCTGAAGGCCGGGGACCGCGTCACCGTCTTGCCCGGCAGCCCCACGCGGCTGAGCCAGGCGCCCTGAACCTCTGACTTGGCCGTACGCCCCGCCCACTGCTGGCGGGCAGGGCGCCGGGCGGTGTATAGGCCCGGCGCAATGCTCGCAGGCCCCATCCTCGCCCCGGAAACCTACGCCTTCGACGCGGCCTCGCCCCGCCGCGTGGAACTGGCCCGCACAGATCTGCGGGACGGCTTCGCGTCCTGGCGGCTCGCCTGGGCGCTCGCCCGGCTGGACCTGCGGAACCGCTACCGCGGCTCCGTCATCGGCCCCTTCTGGATGACGCTGTCCACGGCGCTGATGATCATGGGGCTGGGCCTGCTCTACTCCCGCCTGCTGGGGCTCAGCCTCACGGACTACCTGCCCCACCTCACCGTCAGCCTCGTGGTCTGGAACGTCATCGCGGCCATGGTGACGGACGCCTGCATCGCCATGACCTATGCGGAGGGGGTGATCCGGCAGCTCCGCGTGCCCTTCACCGTCCACGCGCTGCGCAGCGTGTTCCGCAACGCCCTCACGGCCGCGCACAGCCTGCCGCTCATCCTCGTCATCTTCGCCCTCTTCGGCCACCTGCCGGGGCCGGAGGCGCCGCTGGCGATCCTCGGGCTGGCCCTCCTCCTGGCGAACGCCTTCTTCGCCTCCATCCTCCTCGGCATGATCTGCGCGCGCTTCCGCGACGTCGGGCCGATCGTGGCCAACATCATGCAGCTCTCCTTCTTCCTCACCCCCATCCTGTGGAAGCCGGAGCTGCTGAAGGAGCTGGCGGTGTGGCTGCCGCTCAACCCCTTCTACGCCGTGCTGGAAACGATCCGCGGGCCGCTGGTGGAGGGAGGGGGCGCGCCGCTCGTCTGGCTGGCCGCGGTGATCTACACGGTCGTGCTCGGCGCCGTCTCGATCGCCTTCTTCGCCCGCTTCCGCGGCCGCCTGGCCTTCTGGGTCTGATCCAATGGCCCTGATCGAAGCCGAGGCGCTGCGGGTCGAGTTCCCGCTTTATCACCTCGCCGCCCGCAGCCTGAAGAAGCGCCTCCTCGCCCGCGCCGCCGCGCGGGTCCGGACGGACGAGTCCAACCGCGTGGTCGTCAGCGCGCTCCGCGACCTCAACTTCCGCATCGGGTCCGGGGAGCGCGTGGCGCTGATCGGCCGCAACGGCGCGGGCAAGACCACCCTGCTGCGCTCGCTGGCCGGCATCTACGAGCCCGTGGGCGGCCGCCTGCGGATCGAGGGCTCCCTCGGCTCCATGATCGACCCTGCCGCCGGCATGGACCAGGACAGCACCGGCCGGGAGAACGTGCGCCTGCGCGCGCTGTACCGGAACCTCGGCCCAGAAGACCAGGCGCGGCTGGAGGAGGAAGTCGCGGACTTCGCCGGCCTCGGCGAGTTCATGGACGTGCCGATCAAGGGCTACTCCGCCGGCATGGCCATCCGCCTGGCCTTCGCCATCGCCACCGCTATGCAGCCGCAGATCCTGCTGATGGACGAGTGGTTCCTGGCCGGCGACGCCGTTTTCATGAGCAAGGCCGAGGCCCGTCTCGCCCAGCTCGTCTCCGGCGCCGACATCCTGGTGATCGCGTCGCACGACATGGAGATCGTCCGCCGCTGGTGCACGCGCGCCATCCGCCTCGACTCCGGCCGCATCGTGGCGGATGGCCCGGCCGAACAGGTAATCGCGGACATGCTGGCCGAACCGGGCTGAGGCGCCGGGCCGGGCCCGTGTTCTGATCCTTTCGGAACCAGGGGGCGCTGCCCCCTGGACCCCCGCCAGGAGGCTGAGCCTCCTGGACCTGCATCAGGCTGCCGCGGGACTGATGAGCGGTGGCGGTGCACTGCGATCGGGACCGATCCTGTCCCTGCAGTCGCCTCGGGTCGTGGACCCGAGGCGCACCGTCAGCCGAGAGAGACCAAAGCCTAGAGAAAGATGATGGAGAGGGGTCCGGGGAGAGGAAGAATTCCTTCTTCCTCTCCCCGGGACATCCCGTCAGCGAAGGATCAGGCCTTCCCCTGCCCCCGCAGCGCGTCCGTCAGCGCTTCGCACACACGCCCCAGCTCGTCGTCGGTCAGGGCGGGGAAGCTCGGCAGGGAGATGCCGCGCGCGGCGATCTCCTCGGCCACGGGGAAGTGGGCGTCCCGCTGGTACATCGGCATGTGGTGCGCCGGGTAGAAGACGGGGCGCGTCTCCACCCCGGCCGCGCCCATCTCCGCCATCACGCGGTCCCGGTCCGTGCCGGGCGGCAGCAGCAGGCTGACCAGCCAGTCGGCGCTCTCCACGCCCTCGCCTTTCACCTGGAAGGTCACGGGCAGGTTGGAGAGGTGCTGCCGGTAGAAGTCGGCGAGGCGGCGCTTGGCCGCCAGGATCTGCGGCAGGCGCTCGGTCTGCGCCAGGCCGATGGCCGCGCAGATGTTCGTCATCCGGTAGTTGAAGCCCAGCACCTCGTGCCAGTAGCGGCGCGTGAGGGACTGGCCCTGGCCCTTCACTTGGCGAAGCTGGGCGGCGAAATCGTCGTCATCCGTCACGACCATGCCGCCCTCGCCGGTCGTCACGGTCTTGTTGCCGAAGAAGGAGAAGCTGCCGGCATCCCCGAAGGTGCCGACGTGGCGGCCGTGGATTGTGGTGCCCAGGGCCTCCGCCGCATCCTCCAGCACGCGCACGCCGCGGCGGCGCGCGATCTCCATGATCGCCGGCATGTCGCAGGCGCCGCCGTAGAGGTGGACGGGCATGATCGCCTTCGTCCGCGGCGTGATCTTCCGCTCCACGTCCTTGGGGTCCAGCAGCCAGTCGCCCGCGCGGCTCTCGACGAAGACCGGCGTGGCGCCGGTCTGGGCGATGGTGTTGACCGAGGCGATGTAGGTGAAGGCCGGGACGATCACCTCGTCCCCCGGCCCGATGCCCATGCAGTGCAGCGGCAGGTGCAGGGCGACGGTGCCGTTGCACACGGCGGCCGCGTGCCGCGCCCCGGTGATGCCGGCGATCGCCGCCTCGAACTTGCCGATATAGGCGCCGAGGGAGGAGATCCAGGTGCTCTCCACGCAGTTCAGCACGTAGGCGCGCTCGTTGCCGGAGAGGTCGGGCCGGTACACGGGGATCACGGGCTGCGCCGCGCGAGCCGGCCGTTCGGGCTGCGGGATCGTCGCACCGCTCATTCTTACCGCCATCCTTCGTTACCGCGCCGTGACCGGCCTTGCTTCGCCGCCTCTTACACCGGTTTCGGCCGGGACGAAGAGGGGATTTACCGGCGCTGCCCTCAGCCCCGCCCCGGCAGGGGCCGGGCCGGCGCCCCGCCGACGCGGAGCCCGGCCGGCACGTCCCGCACCACCGCCGAGCCGGCCCCGACGACGGCATCCGCCCCGATGGTGATCCCCGGGCGGACCGCCGAGCCGGCGCCGACCAGCGCCCGGTCGCCCACCGTCACGTTCCCCGCCAGGGCGCAGCCCGGGGCCACGTGGGCGGCCTCGCCCAGCACGTTGTCGTGCTCCACCACCGCGTTCGTGTTCACGATCGCCAGCCGCCCGATCCGGGCCTCCGGCCCGAGGCAGGCCCGGGCCATGATCACCGCCCCCTCGGCGACGAGGGCGCTCGGGGAGACCTGCGCGGCCGGGTGGATCACGGCCGGCAGGGCGTAGCCCATGGCAGCGAGCCCCTTTCCCACCTTCAGGCGCAGCCCGTTGCCGCCGAGCGCCACCACCGCCACGACGGCCCCTTCCGCCCGCAGCCCCTCCAGCCGCTCATCCCCGCCGAGCACGGGCACGCCGAGCACTTCGGGGCCGGGCGGGTGCGGGTCCACCAGGCCCAGGGGCGGCGGGAAGCCCGCGGCCCGCAGCGCCTCGATGATCACCTTGGCATGGCCGCCGGCCCCGACGATCACCACGCGCGGCGCTTCGGGCAAGGCATCTCTCCTGAACCGGTGGGAAGGAACCCAGGATCGCACGGGGGCGCCGGGCTGTCGCCCCGCCCCGCCCCCCCCGCGGGGCCGCGATCCTTGGCACCGCCCGGCGCATCGCGTATCGCAGTTTGATGACCAAGACGCGCCATGTCCGTCCGGACGGGACAGGGCCGCAAGGGCCCGGGGGGTCCGCGTGACCTTCTGGATTGATGTGGAGGACCTGTTCGAGTACGCGCTGGTCAACCGGCGCCCGAGCGGCATCCAGCGCCTGTCCTACGAGCTCTACCGCGCCCTGCTGGCGGAGCGCCCGGGGCAGATCGCCTTCTGCCGGCACGACCGGATTCGCGACACCATGCGCGCCGTGCCCTGGTCCGAGGTGGAGGCTCTGTTCAGGGTCCTCAGCCACGCGGAGGGGCCGAACCCCTCCGGCGGGGTTCCCGCCGCGGCCCGGCCGCCCGGCCGGTCGGGGGCGGTGCGCCGCCTCGCCTCCCGCCTGCCGGCGGATATCCGCCTGCCGCTCGGCGAGGCGGTGCGATCCCAGGGCTCCGCGCTGCGGGCCGGGCTGCGGGCCGGCGGCGGTGCCCTCGCCGCCCTGCGCCGCATCCTGCGGCCCGCCGCGACCCGCCTGCCCGACCAGGCGGTCGCCGAGGGCGGCGACTTGAAGGCCCTCGCCCGCCCCGGCGACACGCTGCTGATCCTCGGCTCGCCCTGGTTCCGCACGGATTACGGGGCGCTGCTGGGGCGGATGAAGGCGGCCTCCGGCATCTCCGTCGCCCTGCTGGTCTACGACCTGATCCCGGTGGCCCGGCCGGAATTCTGCGATCCCGGGCTGGTCCGCACCTTCCGGGCCTGGATGGAATCCACCCTGCCCGCGGTGGACCGGTTCTTCGCCATTTCCCGCGCCAGCGCCGCGGACCTGGAGCGGCTGGCGCCATGCCTGGGCTTCCGCCTGCCCGGCCCGGTGATGGCCCTGCCCGTCGGCAGCGGCTTCGGGCAGGAACAGGCGGGCGGATCCGGCCCCACGCCGCCGCGCGTGGCCGCGCTGCCGCCGGGATACGCGCTCCTCGTCTCCACGGTCGAGGCCCGGAAGAACCACCTCATGGCCTTCCGGGCCTGGCGCCGGCTGCTGGACACGATGCCGGAGGAGGAGGTGCCGACCCTCGTCTTCGCGGGGCGGGTCGGGTGGATGGTGGCCGACCTGATGCAGCAGCTGGAGAATTGCGGCTGGCTGGCGGGCAAGGTGGTGCTGGTGGAGGACCCGAGCGACACGGAGCTGGCCGCCCTCTACGCCGGGTGTCGCTTCACCCTCTTCCCCTCCCACTACGAGGGCTGGGGACTGCCTGTGACGGAGAGCCTAGCCTTCGGGAAGGTCTGCATCGCCTCCTCCGCCACCTCCATCCCGGAGGCCGGGGGGCCGTTCTGCCTCTACCACGACCCGGACGACGTGCCGGAGGCGGTCGCGCTGCTGCGCCGCGCGATCTCACGGCCCGAGGAGATCGCGGGGCTGGAGGCGAGGATCGGCCGGGAGTTCCAGCCCGTGCCCTGGTCCGCCACCGCCCGCGCCCTGCTGGCGGGGATCGAGCCGGCGACCAGCGCCGCGGCCTGAGGGCGGGCCGGGCCTCGTCGGGACGGAGGCCAGCAACGGGTACCCGCCGGGCGTCAGCCGGCTCGCTGCCGCGCCGCCACGCGGGCCCGCCAGTCCTCCAGCACGCCTCGCAGCGTGTCCTCCCAGGGGATCCGGGGAGTCCAGCCGAGGGCCTCGCGGGCGCGGGCATTGTCGCCGAGCACCCGCTCCACGTCGGTCGGGCGCAGACGGGCCGCCTCCTGCTCCACCCGCGCCTCGACGCCGGAGAGGCGGAGAAGGCTGTCCAGCATGTCGCCGATCCGGCGAGGCGTGCCGGAGCAGATGTTGAGGGCGATGCCCGGCGGCAGGGCCTCCGCCCGCTCCAGCGCGGCGACGTAGGCGGCGCAGACGTCCCGCACGTCGAGGAAGTCGCGCCAGCGGTCCAGTGCGCCGGTCCGCAGCACCGGGGCCTGCAGCCCCGCCTCGATCCGGGCGACCTGGTGGGCGAAGGCCGCCACCACGAAGCCGTCCGTCTGCCCCGGGCCGGTATGGGTGAAGGGGCGCAGCCGCACGGCGCGAAGCCCGCGCAGCGCCATCTCGCCCAGCGCCAGGTCGGCCGCCGCCTTGCTCGCGGCGTAGGGGTTGGCGGGCGCGGGCGCCGCGTCCTCCGCCACCGGGCGGCCGGCCTTGAAGGCCAGGCCGTAGACCTCGCCGGAGGAGGCGAGGAGGAAGGGCGCCGCGGGCGCGACCCGCAGCACGGCCTCGGCCAGGGCAACGGTGCCCGTCAGGTTCGTGCGCCAGACCGCCAGCGGGTCCCGGAAGGAGGCGCCGACATCGGCCCGGGCGGCCAGGTGCAGCACCGCGTCCGGCCGCGCCGCGGCCAGGATGTCCGGCATGGAGGCGGGGTCGTCGAGGTCCAGCGCCAGCGTCTCGTCGGCGCCGGCCACCGCCCCCTCGGCGGCCTCCCGGGCCGTCCCGATCAGGGCCGCGTCCGGGAAGGCCGCGCGCAGCGCGGGCAGCAGGTGGCCGCCGACGAAGCCCCCGGCTCCCGTCAGCAGGATCCGGCCGGGACGGAACACCGGGTTCAGCGCATCCGCGCGCGGTGACGGGCGAGGTCGGCCTCGACCATCTCCTTGATCATCTCCTCGAGCGTCGTCTCGGCGGTCCAGCCGAGCTTCGCCTTTGCCTTGGCGGGATCGCCCAGCAGCACGTCCACCTCGGCCGGGCGCATGAAGGCGGGGTCCACCTTCACGAACTCCTGGTAGTCCAGGCCGACATGCTCGAAGGCGATGCGGCACATGTCCCGCACCGTCACGGTGCGGCCGGTGGCCACCACGTAGTCGTCCGGCACGTCCTGCTGCAGCATCAGCCACATGGCGCGCACGTAGTCCCGCGCGTGGCCCCAGTCCCGCTTGGCGTCCAGGTTGCCCATCGGCAGCTCCTGGGCGAGGCCGAGCTTGATGCGGGCGGCACCGTCCGTGACCTTGCGGGTCACGAACTCGATGCCGCGCAGCGGGCTCTCATGGTTGAACAGGATGCCGGAGCTGGCGTGCAGGCCGAAGCTCTCGCGGTAGTTCACCGTCATCCAGTGGGCGTAGAGCTTCGCCACCGCGTAGGGGGAGCGGGGGTAGAAGGGCGTCTTCTCGCTCTGCACCGGCTCCTGGATCAGCCCGTACATCTCGGAGGAGGAGGCCTGATAGAAGCGGGCATTCGGGGCACCGAGGCGGACCGCCTCCAGCATGTTCCCCGCGCCCATCGCGGTGACCTGCCCCGTCAGCAGCGGCTGGTTCCACGAGGTCTTCACGAAGGACTGGGCGCCGAGGTTGTACACCTCGTCCGGCTGAACCTCCTGCAGGATCCGCAGCAGGGCGGAGAGGTCCAGCAGGTTGCCGTCCATCATCCGCACCTGCCCGGCGATGCCGAGCCAGCGCAGCCGCTCATCGATCACGTCGCCCGAGGAGGAGCGGCGCAGGAGGCCGAACACCTCGTAGCCCTTGTCGAGGAGGAGCTGCGACAGGTAGGCCCCGTCCTGTCCGGTCACACCGGTGATGAGCGCGCGCGGCATCTTATCCAGTTTCGTCTGGTGTTTCAGGCCGGCAGCCTTTAGCGACCTTGACCCGGCCTTGCTAGGGCAGAACGGTCACAGGGGTGTCCGGGGGGAGGCCGGAGGGGCGTCCGGGGCCAGCCCGAGTGCCGCCCGGTAGTCGGGCGCGGCGAGCCGGACGGGCGGCGGGTTCCGCAGGGCGGGATCGCCCGCGATCCGGCGCAGCGCCGCGGCCGCCTCGTCAGGGTCCGGCTCCGCCCAGAGGGCGCCGGGCATGTCGTAGGTTCCCTGGGGGTCGCGCGCGGGCACCAGCCGCCAGCCCACCGGGTGGCAGCCCGGGCCCTGCATGAAGTCGGTGTTCCCCGACCAGCCCGTCGCCACCACCGGGCGGCCCAGCTCCATCATCTCCGCGATCGCGAAGCCGAACCCCTCGGACCGGTGCAGGGAGAGCAGGACGTCGGCCGCCGCCATCAGGGCCCAGAGGTCGCCGCGGGAGAGGGAGGAATCCATCACCCGCACGTTCGGCCGCGCGGCCGCGGCGGCGGCCACCTCCGCCCAGCCGGGACCCGCCTCCGCCGTGCCGTGGGTCTTCAGGAGAAGGATGTGGCCGGGATCGCCGCCGAAGGCGCGGGCATGGGCCTCGATCGCGCCCAGCGGGTTCTTGCGGGCAAGCGACGAGGTGGCGTCGAAGACCGCCAGGGTGACGAAGGCCCCGTCCGGCAGCCCGAAATCGGCCCGCCCCAGGGCGGAAGGCGCCGGGCGCGGCAGGGGATAGGGCACCACCTGAACGGGCGGCCCATCGGGGCGGCGGCAGGCGCCGGCCACGAACTCCGTGCCCACCCAGACGGCGTGGCAGGCCGCCAGGCCGCGGTTCCAGTCCGGGGGCAGCACCGGCAGCTCCCAGTTCCAGACCCCGATCACCCGCTTGCCCGCCACCGCGCGGCGCCCGAGCGCGAGCAGCGCCCAGGGCAGCATCGGCCCGTTCACATGGACCAGCAGCGTCCCCGGCCCCGGTGGCACCATGGGCGGCACGGCGGGCGGCGCGCCGGCAGGGCCCTGCCGCAACGGCCCCGTCAGGTCCGCCTCCGACACGGGGATTCCCTGCTCCCGCAGCCCGGCCGCCAGGCGGCGCGTCGCGGCGCCGAGGCCGGTGCGGGCGTTGAAGTAGCCGGCCACCGTCACGGGAAGGGCGGGCGGCGGCGCGGGCCGCGCGATCCGCGGGGCGAGGAGCGCGGTGAGGGAGAAGAGCGCCTCGCGCCGGGCCGATCGCGGCAGCAGGGTCCAGATCCGGCGCAGCGGGCTCATCGGATGGTCCTCTCCAGCCAGGCGACCAGCCGGGCGGCCTGCGCGTCCCAGTCGGTCAGGCGTGCTCCCGCCTCCCGAGCGCCCGCCGAGAGAGTGAGGCGGCGCGCCGGGTCGAGCATCGCCGCCATCGCCTCCGCCAGGGCGGGGGCCGAGGCCTCCCGCGCGAGGAGGCCGCTGACCCCGTGCTCAAGTTGGGCGGAGAGCCCGCCCACGGGCGTGGCCACCACCGGCACGCCGAGCGCGAGCGCGATCGGCAGCACGCCGGACTGGCTGGCCTCCCGGTAGGGCAGCACCACCGCCCGCGCGGAGGCGACGAGGGCCGGCATCTCGGAATCCGGCACCCAGCGCGGCTCCACCGTCACGCCCGGCAGGGTGGCCAGGCCGGGAGCGCAGGATTCCGGATCCCCCTCTCCCACCACGCGCAGGGTCGCGCCGGGGTGGCGGGCGCGCAGGGCGGCGAAGGCGTCCCGCAGCAGGTCCAGGCCCTTGTAGGCCCGGATGCGGCCGAAGAAGAGGAAGTCCGCCGACGGCTCCTGGCGCCCCTCCGCGAGGGCCGGGATATGGGCACCGAGGGGCAGGTTCAGGATCGGCAGCTCCGGGCGCCGGGCGGCCACGGCGCGCGACACGGCCGCCGAGAAGGTCACCGCCCCCGCGGCCGCGTTCAGCTCCCGCCGCAGGCGCCAGTCCCAGGCGAAGGCGGGGTCCCCGGGATGCGGCAGGGCGTCGTGGACGGTGCTGACGAAGGGGATCCCCGCCCGCGGCAGGGCCCCGGCGACGAGCGGCGTCCAGACATGGTTCATGGCGGAGACGACGGCGTCCGCGCCCGTCGCGCGCGCCTGCTGCACGAGCCGGCGGCGAAGGGCTGGGATGCGGAGGGTGCCGAGCGCCGCGCCCGCCGCCCCGGCGAAGGTCTCCACCGCGTCCAGCGGGGCGCCGATCGCGCGCGCCTCGGGCAGCAGCTCGTTGCGGTCGGCGAGGGAGAGGGCGAGGCCCACCCCCGGCCGGCCGGCCAGGCCGCGCGCGAGGCACAGGGTAAACTGGGCCCCGCCGCCGCGCCGCCCCCAGTACCAGAGCAGGATCCGCATCCCCGGCGCGTATCACCCGCGCCCGTCCGGGGAAAGCCGGGGGCCCCGGTTCCAGCTCTTCGGCGCCGGCGCCCGGTGATGGCGATCCGCCTCCCGGGGCGACCTTGGCGCTTCTCGAAACGTGCGGCATAGGCAATGGATGGCCCCGCGCCTCCTGCCCCTCCTGCTCGTCCTTCTCGCGCTGTCCTCCGCCCGGGCGCAGGAGGCGCCGGCCTGCCCGCCGGCGACGCCTCAGCCCCTCGAGCTGCCGCGCCTGGCGGAGGCGCTGCGGGAAGGGCGGGAACCGGTGGTCGTGGCCTTCGGCAGTTCCTCCACCCAGGGCGCCTACGCCTCCTCGCCCGACCGGGCCTACCCGGCGCGGCTGGAGGCGGCGCTGCGGCGGATGGGCATCCCCGCGCGCGTGCTGAACCGCGGCCGCGGCGGGGAGGACGCGCTGGAGATGCGCGCCCGGCTGGAGGCGGACGTGGTGGCGGCCCGCCCCACCGTGGTGATCTGGCAACTCGGCGTGAACGGCGCGATCCGCGAGCAGAGCCTGGCCCGCTTCCGCACCCTGCTGCGCCAGGGGGTGACGATGATGCAGGAGGCCGGCGCCGACGTGGTGCTGATGGACAGCCAGCGCGGCCCCTGGGTGGCCGCCCATGCGGTGCTGCGGGACCTGTTCGACGCGACCCTGGCGGAGGTGGCGCAGGAGCGCGGGGCACAGCTCTTCTCCCGCCGGCGGATGATGGACGAGTGGGCCGGGGCGGGCACGCCGGACGCCGCGGTGATCGCGCCCGACGGGCTGCACCACAATGACCGCGGCTACGCCTGCCTGGCGGAGGCGCTGGCCGAGGCGATGCGGGCGAAAATTTCACTTCCGCGATAAATCTTAAGTATATACAGTCTCAGATTGTAGATATGTCGAACACTGACCTCCTCCGGCCCCTGGCGCCGTCCGGCTCCGAATCGCGCCCCCTGCACACGGTGACTCCCGAGGGGCTGCCGGAGTTGATGGAAGGGCTGGAACCCCCGGCAGCCGCCTTCCTGCGGGACGGCGGATTTGCGGCCGAGGCCGGGCGGATCGTGCTCGTGCCGGGAGCGGAGGGCGTGTCGGCCGCGGTGCTCGGGCTCGGCGCCGCCCCCGCCTCGCCCTGGACATACGGCGCCCTCCCCTACGCCCTGCGGGAGGGCACGGCCTGGCACCTGGCCGGGGAGGCGGATCCGGCCGCGGCGACCTTGGGCTGGATGCTCGGCGCCTACCGCTTCGCCCGGTACAGGACACCCGCCCGCAAGCCCGCCCTGCTCGTGCCGCCACAGGGCACCGCGGAGGCGCAGGTGCTGGCGGAGGCCGTGCTGCGCGCGCGGGAGCTGATCAACCTGCCCGCCGCCGATCTCGGCCCCGCCGAGCTCTCGGACGCGGCGCGCGCGCTGGCGGAGCGCTGCGGGGCGACCTTCGAGGACATCGCCGGGGAGGCGCTGGCGCAGGGCTTCCCCGCCGTGGCCGCGGTGGGCGGCGGCAGCCACCGCGCCCCGCGCGTGGCGGTGATCCGCTGGGAGGGCAGCGCGGAGGGACCGCTGGTCGCGCTCTGCGGCAAGGGCGTGTGCTTCGACACGGGCGGGCTGGACCTGAAATCCGCCGACGGCATGAAGCGCATGAAGAAGGACATGGGCGGCGCCGCGCTGATGCTCGGCCTGGCGGAGGCGCTGATGCGGCTGCGCGCGCCGGTCCGCCTGCTCGTCGCGATCGGCGCGGTGGAGAACGCCGTCTCCTCCAAGGCGATGCGCCCGCTCGATGTGCTGCGCACCCGCAAGGGGCTGACGGTGGAGGTGGGCAACACGGACGCCGAAGGGCGCCTCGTGCTCGCCGATCTTCTCGCCTTCGCGGGCGAGCACAGGCCCCGGCTGATCCTAGACGCCGCGACGCTGACCGGCGCGGCGCGCGTGGCGCTCGGCCCCGATCTGCCCGCGCTCTACACGAATGATGAAAACGTGGCCGCCGCCCTTCTCGCCGCGGGTGATGCGTGTCACGACCCGCTCTGGCGATTGCCGCTGCATGAAGGTTACGCTTCGTGGCTCGACAGTTCGGTAGCCGACATCAACAACGTCGGAAGCCGACCGATGGCAGGTTCCATCGTCGCTGCGCTCTTTCTGCGCCGCTTTGTCCCGGACGACGTTCCGTGGGCCCATCTCGACGTCTACGCATGGAACGATTCGGCGCGGCCCGGACGTCCGGAGGGCGGCGAGGCCATGGGCCTGCGGGCTCTCCTGGCCGGCCTGATGGCGCTCCTCCCTGCATGGGCCGAGTCCTGAGCGGGGCTTCCGCAAGGCCGGCCCGGGCCTATCTCCAACAGGAGGTCGGCCCCGCAGCTGTTTGTAAGCTTGGCGTCCCAAAACGGGCCGCCCATGAGAAGGAAGTTTCTATCGATGCCCGTGCAAGGCACACCGGACCAGTTCGTCGGCATCCTCCGGGACACGGTCGTGGCGCTGGTCCGCCGCGACGGCCCGGACCTCTCCGCGCGGCAGCTGGGCGTGTTCCTGACGGTCTATCTCGGTGAGGGTCCGCACACGGTGCGCGGCCTGGCCGCGTCGCTCAACGTCTCCAAGCCCGCCATCACCCGCGCGCTGGACCGCCTGGGCGAGCTGGACTTCGCCCGCCGCAAGACCGACCCGCAGGACCGCCGCTCCGTGCTCGTCCAGCGCACCGTGAAGGGCGCCGCCCTGCTGCGCGAGATGCGCAGCATCATGGGCGAGGCCGCCGCCGCCGCCGAGGACGTGGACCAGAAGGCCGCGGCCCAGCCGGCCAACACCCAGGTCGCCACGAAGCGCGCGAGCTGAGAGCCAGGGCATCGCTGGAGGCGCGGGACGTACCCGGCTTCCAGCGATCCGCCTCCGTGCCAGTGGAGCGTTGCTCCTGCAACTATTCCTCCGGCAGCGCGCGCACGAAGGCGCGCCAGTCCTGCCGCTTCGCCGCCGCCCTCTCCGTCCCGTCCGGCATGCGCGCGTAGAGGCTGAGCACGCCCTTCGCCCAGAGCGCGTCGAAGGCCGCCTCGCTGGAGAGGGCGAAGGCGGCGCTGCGGTCGAAGACGCCGTCCCTCACCTTCGGCAGCACCTTCAGGATCCACCAGGCCGCGCCCGCGACCAGGATGGCGAAGCCGACCCAGGTGTGGATGAACATCGTCGCCAGCAGGCTTGCGCCGAGCAGGATCGCGGGAACCGTGACGTTCTCCCAGGTCCGGTAGACCGGCGATCCCGGCGCGTTCATCTGCCGGATGTTGATGCCGAGCTTCACCCTCTCCCGGTTCAGCAGGTCGCGCAGGCGCTCGAGTTCGGTCACGTTTCCACCCCGGGTTCGGCGCGCAGCTCGAAGGCGGCCTCCATCAGGGCGCGGGTGTAGGGCTGCTTCGGGTTCGTGACCACCTGCTCCGTCTCCCCCGCCTCCACCAGCCTTCCGTCCTTCATCACGACGATGCGGTGGGCGAGGGCGCGCACCACGCGCAGGTCGTGGGAGATGAAGATGTAGGCGAGGCCGCGGCGCGCCTGCAGGTCGCGCAACAGCTCCACCACCTGCGCCTGCACGGAGACGTCCAGCGCGCTCGTCGGCTCGTCCAGCACCACCAGCTCCGGCCCGAGAACCAGGGCGCGGGCGATCGCGATGCGCTGGCGCTGCCCGCCGGAGAACTCGTGCGGGTAGCGCACGGCGGTGGCGGGATCGAGGCCGACCTCGCGCAGTGCCTCCGCCACGCGCGTATCCCGCTGCACACGGGACAGCGCGGGCTCGTGCACAGCCAGCCCCTCCCCCACGATCTCGCCCACGCTCATCCGCGGGGAGAGGCTGCCGTAGGGATCCTGGAAGACGATCTGCATCTTCCGCCGCAGCGGGCGCAACGCCTTGCGGGAGTGGTCGTGGATGGGCTGCCCGTCCAGCGCCACCTCGCCCTCGGAGTGCTCGAGCTGCAGCAGCGCGAGGCCGAGCGTCGTCTTGCCACTGCCGCTCTCCCCCACCACGCCGAGCGTTTCGCCGCGGCGGAGGGTGATGTCCACGCCGTCCACGGCCTTCACCTGCCCCACCACGCGGCGGAACAGGCCGCGGCGGATGGGGAAGTGCACCTTCATGCCCTCCGCGCGCAGGATCTCCGGCGCACCCAGTGGCAGAGGCGCGGCGCGGCCATGCGGCTGCGTCTCGATCAGCATGCGCGTGTAGGGGTGGGCGGGGTTGGCGAAAACCTCCGCCACCCGGCCCTGCTCCACCGCCGCGCCGTCCTTCATCACCACCACGCGGTCCGCGTGGCGGCGGACGATCGCGAGATCATGGGTGATGAGGAGCATCGCCATGCGAAGCTCCCGCTTCAGCCGCGCGAGGAGGTCCAGCACCTGCGCCTGGATCGTCACGTCCAGCGCGGTGGTGGGCTCGTCCGCGATCAGCAGGCGCGGGTCGTTGGCGAGGGCGATGGCGATCATCACGCGCTGCCGCTGCCCGCCCGAGAGCTGGTGCGGGAAGGCGTTGAGCCGCTCCTCCGCCGCGCGCAGGCCGACGCGGTGCAGCAGCTCGATCACCCGGCCGCGCAGCGCGGCGCCGCGCACCGGCCGGTGCAGCGTGACCGCCTCCCCCACCTGCTGCCCGATGCTGTGCAGCGGGTTGAGCGAGGTCATCGGCTCCTGGAACACCATGCCCGCCACGCCGCCGCGCAGGCGCTGCAGCTCGGCAGGGGGCGCCTTTAGCACCTCCACGCCGTCCAGCGTGACCTGCCCGCCCGGGTTGCTGCCGCCAGGGCCGAGCAGGCGAAGGCAGGACAGGGCCGTCACGCTCTTGCCGCTCCCGCTTTCCCCCACCAGGGCGAGGGTCTCGCCGGGATCGACCGCGAAGGAGACGTCGTGCACCACCTGATGGCCGCGAAAGGCCACGCAGAGGTTCCGGACGTCGAGGATGGGCCCACTCATCGGCCGCCCCCGCCGGGCTGCTTGCGCGGATCGAAGGCGTCGCGCACCGCCTCCCCGACGAAGGCGAGCAGGGTGAGCATCCCGCCGAGCACGACGAAGGCGGTGATGCCCAGCCAGGGCGACTGGATGTTGTTCTTCGCCTGCGAGACCAGCTCCCCGAGCGAGGGCGAGCCGGGCGGCAGGCCGAAGCCCAGGAAGTCGAGGCTGGCGAGCACCGTGACGGAGCCGGCCAGGATGAAGGGCAGCATCGTCAGGGTGGCCACCATGGCGTTGGGCAGGATGTGGCGGGCCATCAGCCGCGTGTCGGAGACGCCCAGCGCCCGCGCGGCGCGCACGTAGTCGAGGTTCCGGCCGCGCAGGAACTCCGCCCGCACCACCCCCGTCAGCGACATCCAGGAGAAGAGGAGGAGGAAGACGAGGAGTGAGGTGAAGCTCGGCTCGATGACGCTGGCGAGGATGATGAGCAGCAGGAGCTGCGGCAGCCCCGACCAGATCTCGATCACCCGCTGGAAGATCAGGTCCACCCAGCCGCCGTAGTAGCCCTGCACCGCCCCCGCCGTGACGCCGACGATGGACGACAGGATCGTCAGGGTGAAGCCGAACAGGACGGAGATGCGGAATCCGTAGATCACCCGCGCCAGCACGTCCCGCGCCTGGTCGTCCGTGCCCAGGAGGTTGCGGGCGGAGGGCGGCGAGGGCGCGGGGCGGCCGAGGTCCCGCACCACGGTGCGGTGGCTGAAGGGAATGGGCGGCCAGATCGCCCAGCCGCGCCGGCTCACCTCCTCCGCCAGCACGGGGTCGGTCCAGTCAGCGGCAGTGGGAAAGCCGTCGCTCAGGATGTCGCTCTCGGCGTACTCCACGGCCACGGGAAAGAACCACTGGCCCTCCACCCGCGCGACGATCGGGCGGTCATTCGCGATCACCTCCGCGAAGAGGGTCACGACGAAGAGGATCGCGAAGATCCAGAGCGACCACCATCCCCGCCGGTTGGCGTGGAAGTTGGCGAGACGGCGGCGGGTAAGGGGCGAGAGGCTCAACGGCGGGCGCTGAAGTCGATTCGGGGGTCCACCAGCATGTAGCTGATGTCGCCGATGATCTGCATGACGAGGCCGAGCAGGGTGAAGATGTAGAGCGTGGCGAACATCACCGTGTAGTCGCGCCGGATGGCGGATTCGAAGCCGAGCAGCCCGAGCCCGTCGAGGCTGAACACGATCTCCACCAGCAGCGCCCCGGTGAAGAGGATGCCGATGAAGGCGGCCGGGAAGCCCGCGATGATCAGCAGCATCGCGTTGCGGAACACGTGGCCATAGAGCACCCGCCCCTCCCCCGCGCCCTTGGCGCGGGCGGTGAGGACGTACTGCTTGTTGATCTCGTCGAGGAAGGCGTTCTTCGTCAGCATCGTCAGCCCGGCGAAGCCGCCGACGACGAGGGCGACCGTGGGCAGCACCATGTGCCAGGCGTAGTCCGCCGCGCGCTGCAGGAAGGGCCAGGTCTCGCTGCCGCTGCTGCCCAGCCCGCGCGAGGGGAACCACTGGAAAAAGGACCCGCCGGCGAAGAGCACCACCAGCATGATCGCGAAAAGGAAGCCGGGAATGGCATAGCCCAGCAGCACCACGCCGGAAGTCCAGGCATCGAAGCGCGTGCCGTCCCGCACCGCCTTGCGGATGCCCAAGGGGATGGAGACGAGATAGATGATGAGGGTGGACCAGAGGCCGAGCGAGATGGAGACGGGCAGCCGCTCCAGGATCAGGTCCAGCACCGGGCGGCCGCGGAACAGGGAATCGCCGAAGTCGAAGCGCAGGTAGCTGGAGATCATCTCCCAGAAGCGGGTGGTGGCGGGCTTATCGAAGCCGAAGCTGCGCTCGATCTCCGCCACCACGGCCGGGTCCAGCCCGCGCGCGCCGCGATAGGTGGAGCGCGGCCCCTCTCCTCCCCCCTGCGACTGCGGCGGGCGGACCTCTGCGCCGCCGCCCTCGCCCGTCAGCCGGCCGAGGCTCGTGTTCCCCTGGCCGCGCAGCTCCGCGATCATCTGCTCCACCGGGCCGCCCGGTGCGAACTGGGTGACGGCGAAGTTGATGAGGATGATGCCGAACAGCGTCGGCACCAGCAGCGCGAGGCGGCGAAGGAGGTAGGCTCCCACGCGCCCCTAGCCCGCGCGCCGGGCTTCGGCCAGGGCGCGTTCCTTCCCGGCATCCACCCACCAGGAATCGAGGCCGATGGCGCGCTTCGGCGCGCGCTCCGGCCGGCCGAACTTGTCCCACCAGGCCATGCGGAAGGTGCGGCTGTGCCATTGCGGGATGGCGTGGAAGCCCCAGAGCAGCACGCGGTCCAGCGCGCGGCAGGCGGCCGTCAGCTCCGGTAGGTCGGGCGCGGCGACGATGGCCTCCACAATCGCGTCCACCACCGGGTCCTTGATGCCGATGGTGTTGCGGCTGCCGTTCTCGTCGGCCTTCGCGCTCGTCCAGAAGTCGCGCTGCTCATTCCCGGGGGAGGAGGACTGGCCGAAGACGTCCACCGTCATGTCGTAGTCGAAGGCGTCCATCCGAACCTGGTACTGCGGCGGGTCCACGGTCCGGACCCGCGCCTCGATACCCAGGCGCTGGAGGGACTGGATGTAGGGCAGGGCCACGCGCTCGAAGGTCGGGCCGTTCAGAAGGATCTCGAACTCGAAGCGCTGGCCCTGCGCGTTGGTCAGCCGCCGATCGCGCACGGTCCAGCCGGCCTCTCGCAGCAGTTCCAGCGCGCGGCGGGCGCCGTCCCGGTTGTTGCCGGAGCCGTCCGTCACGGGAACCTTGAACTCGCGGGTCAGCACCTCCGGCGGCAGCCTGTCCCTGAACCGCTCCAGGATCTCCTTCTCCCGCCCTTCCGGCAGGCCACGGGAGGCAAAGTCGGAGTTGGAGAAGTAGGAGGTGGTGCGCGCGTAGGAACCGTAGAACAGGTTCGCGTTCATCCACTCGAAGTCGAAGACGAGGCCGAGCGCCTCGCGCACGCGGCGGTCCTGGAACAGCGGGCGCCGCTCGTTCATGATGAAGCCCTGCAGCCCCGTCGGCAGCTCGTGGCGCACCTCGTCGCGCTTCACCCAGCCGCGGCGCACGGCGGGGAAGTCGTAGGCCGTCGCCCAGTCCCGGGCCACGTTCTCCGTGCGGAATTCGATGCTGCCGGCCTTGAACGCCTCAAGCGAGACGGTGGCATCACGGTAGTACTCGTAGCGCATGAGGTCGAAGTTGTTCGTGCCCTTCATCGTCGGCAGGTCGCGGCCCCAGTAGTCGGCCACGCGGCGATAGGCGATGGAGCGCCCGGCCTCGAAGCGCTCGACCTTGTAGGGGCCGGAGCCGAGCGGCACGTCCAGCCCCGGGCGGGAGAAGTCGCGCCCTTCCCACCAGTGCTTCGGCAGCACCGCGAGCTGGCCGAGGATCAGGGCGAGCTCCCGGTTCTCATCGGTGGAGAAGCGGAAGGTCACGCGGCGCGGCGTCTCCGCCACCACCTCGGACACGTCGGCCCAATAGGCGCGGTAGAAGGGGCGCCCGTGCTGGCGCAGCGTGTTGAAGGTCCAGACCACGTCATCCGCCGTGATCGGCTTCCCGTCGTGCCAGCGGGCGCCCTCGCGCAGCTCGAAGGTTACGCCGCGGCGGTCGGCGGGGATCTCCACGGTGCCGGCGAGGTGGCCGTACTCGGCGCTCGCCTCGTCCGCACTCTCCTTCAGCAGCGTGTCGTAGAGATTGCCGAGGCCAACGGCCGGGGTGCCGCGCAGGATGTAGGCATTGAAGCTGTCGAAGCTGCCGAGGGCGTAGAGGGTGATCTCACCCCCCTTCGGCGCATCCGGGTTCACCCATGGGAAGTGGGTGAAATCCGCCGGCAGGGCCGGTTCCCCCAGCAGGGAGAGCGCGTGGACCCGCCTCGGGCCTGGCGTGGCGGTTTGGGCCAGGGCCGGAAGGGCCGGGAGGCCGAGGGCAAGGCCCGAGGAGAGAAGGGTGCGGCGGCGCATGGGCTCAGAGTGGGGCCTAAAGCCCGGTCCCTCAACCTGTTGCCGTCAAACGGAAAGCAACGCGGTGCAGGCGGGCAGCAGCGCCGGGTCCCCGACCGCCATCACATCCCCCGCCGATTCAAGGGTGAGCACCCGCCCGGCATGGTCCGTGACGCGCCCGCCGGCGCCCTCCACCACGGGCACGAGCGCGGCCCAGTCCCAGGGCTTCATGGTGGCGTCCACCACCACGTCGATCAGGCCGAGCGCGAGCAGGCCGTAGATGTAGCAGTCCCCGCCCCAGCTCACGCGCCGCACCGACCGGCGCAGGGCCAGGAAGCCCGCGTCCTGTCCCGGCGGAAAAATGTCCGGCGAGGTGCTGGCGAGCTCCGCTGCGCCGATCTCCGGGCAAGGCCGGCAGCCTGCAGTGCCGCCGAAGGGGCCGCGGAACACCGTGCGGCGCCCCTCCACCCCGATCCAGCGCTCCCCCGTCGCGGGCTGGTCGATGATCCCCAGCACGGGGCGGCCCCGGTGCAGCAGGGCGATCAGCGTGCCGAAGAGGGGGCGGCCGGTGACGAAGGCGCGGGTGCCGTCAATCGGGTCCAGCACCCAGACCCACTCGGCGTCCGCGCGGTCGTTCCCGTACTCCTCCCCGATCACGCCGTGGTCGGGGTGGTGGCGGGCGATGTGGTCGCGGATCGCGCGCTCCGCCCCGCGGTCGGCCTCGGTGACGGGGCTGGCATCGCCCTTCGCCTCGACGAGCAGGGCCGAACGGAAAAGGGGGCGGATGACCGCCCCCGCCAGATCCGCCGCGGCCTCGGCCGAGGCGATCAGGGCTTCCATTACTGGGGCAGCGGCTGCGGGCTGCCGGAGAGGGTCCGCATGTAGGCGATCACGTCCGCGCGCTGCTTCGCCTGGTTCAGCCCGGCGAAGGCCATGCGGGTGCCGGGGATGGCACCGGCGGGGCGGTTGAGGAAGGCGTTCATCGCCTCGTAGTCCCAGGGCTTGTCGTGCAGGGCCTTCATCGCCGGGGAGTAGTTGAAATCCTCCCGGTGGGCGTGCGGGCCGCCGATCACGTTGTAGAGGTTGGGGCCCACGGCGTTGCGCCCGCCCTCGGTCCAGGTGTGGCAGGCCGCGCAGACGCGGCCCATGATCGCCTGGCCATTCGCCGCGTCGGCGCTCGCCAGCAGCGGCCCGATCGGCTCCAGCGCGGCGGGCGCGGCCGGGGCGGCGGCGGACACCACCTCGCCCGTCTCGATGGCCGGCTTCTCCAGGCGCTCCGGGTGCACGAGGATGCCGCCGACCAGCCCGGCGACCATGAAGCTGATGCCGGCGGTCAGGACCGCTGCGAAGGCCTTGTTCGCTTCCAGGCTCATCCGACCTGCCCGTTCCCCATATCTGGCCACGTCCAAAGGACCGGCGCGGCACGTTTGCGCGCCCCTGCCGTCACGGCTAGAAGCCCGCGGACCATAATGTTCCCGGACCGCCGCGACAACCCGTGGCGCCCACCGCAACGGCCGTGCCGGCCATCCTCCACCCCGGGCTGGTGGCCCGGACATCCAGGCTGAGAGGCCCCGTGAACCAGAGCATCGCCTTCCAGGGCCTCCCCGGCGCCTATTCCGACCTGGCCTGCCGCGCCGCCTATCCCGGCTGGACCACCCTGCCCTGCCCCTCCTTCGAGGCGGCGATGGCGGCGGTGCGGGAGGAGCGGGCGGAGCTCGCCATGCTCCCCTGCGAGAACTCCCTCGCCGGCCGGGTGCCGGACATTCATCGCCTGCTGCCCGAATCCGGCCTGCACGTGGTGGGGGAGCACTTCGAGCGGGTGGAGCACTGCATCCTCGCCCCGCCCGGCGCGACGATGGAGACGATCCGCCGCGCCCATTCCCATCCGGTGGCGCTGGGCCAGGTGTTGAACCTGTTGCGGAGCACGGGCTGGGCGGCGGTGATCGAGGCCGACACCGCCGGCGCCGCCCACCTCATCGCCGAGCGCGGCGGGGTGGAGGACGCGGCCATCGCCTCGTCCCTCGCGGGCGAGATCTACGGGCTGAACATCCTCCGCCGGAACGTGGAGGACGAGGCCCACAACACCACCCGCTTCTACGTCATGTCGCGGGAGCCGGTCCTGCCGGCCGTCACCGCCACGGACAGCGTCACCACCTTCGTCTTCCGTGTCCGCTCCGTCCCCGCCGCGCTCTACAAGGCGCTCGGCGGCTTCGCGACGAACGGCGTGAACATGACGAAGCTCGAATCCTACATGCTGGACGGCCACTTCACCGCCGTTCAGTTCCTCTGCGACGTGGACGGCCACCCCGACCAGCCGGCACTCCGCCGGGCGCTGGAGGAGCTGCGCTTCTTCTCCCGCGAGGTGCATGTGCTGGGCTGCTACCCCGCCCACCCCTACCGACGGGTCCAGGCCGAAGCCGCGGAGTAATCCGCCCCCGAGCGTGACCGGGCTCCACGAGGCGGCGCGAAGGCCGTCTCCACCCTACCGCTTGCCCGCGCGACCATGGCGAACCTTGCGACGGGCCTGACCTACACCTCCATCCGGGAAGAGCGCTGCCAAGGCGCGAGCGGAAACGCGCGCCCAATACAGTACCGCAAACGTATTCCGCATCGCGGAAATTCAATCCGCTTGACGGCCGAAAAGACAGGTGATCCCCTTCGCACGTTCCTGCCTACGGAAAGCCGAAGCCGCGATGCCGGGCTTCGCGTCCGGGGGCACGGGGCGGCGCACCCGCACAACGCGGGGCGCATGGGGGAGAAACGGACTTGGAACAGCAACCCTTCGCCGGGCGCCGGGGGCGCTCGACCCTCGCGCTCGGGCTCCTCGCGGCCACGGCGCTCACGGCGGCCCCGATCGCGGCCCGGGCCCAGGCGACTTTTGACCGCCTCACCGCCTTCGGCGACAGCTACGCCGACAACGGCAACGTCCAGCGCCTGCTGCGTGGCGAGACCGGCACCTACCCGTCGAGCACGACCGACCCCTCCGTCAGCTACAACACCTTCCCGCTCTACGTGCAGCAGCTCTACGGCATCCCCGACGCCAACGTGCGGAACTACGCGATCGGCGGCGCCACCACGACCTCGGTGAACGCCTCTGCGGGCCGCGGCCTCAGCCTGCCCTTCGAGCTCCAGACCTTCGCCGCGCGGGGCGAGCGCATCGGGCCGCGGGAGATCGTGCTCTTCTCCATCGGCGGCAATGATGGCGGCGCGTCCAGCGGCTCGGTCCCGCTCTCCCTCGCGGCCTCCACGGCGGCGACGGCGAATGCCAACTCCCTAGCCGGGGTGAACCAGCTCGTCGCGGCCGGGGCGCGCAACATCGTCTTCCGCTCCACCAGCGACCTCGGCGCCCTCGCCTCCGTGCGGAACGGGCCGAACCCTGCGGGCAGCATCGAGTACGGGCGCCTCTACTTCGAGGGGCTGCAGCGCGACCTCGCCCCGCTCGGCGACAGGGGCGTCCGGGTCTTCCTCTTCGACACCGGGCGGCTGCTCCGCGCGGTGCAGGCGAACCCGGCGGCCTACGGCTTCACCGACGCGCAGACGCCCTGCAACACCTTCGCCGCCTGCCGCACGCCGAACTCGCCCCTGCAGCAGCAGTACCTGACCTATGACGGGCTGCACCTGACCAGCAAGGGCTTCGAGCTCGTCGCCCGCTACATCGCGGCCCAGGTCGGGGCGCCGGACGCCATCGCGGTGACGCCGGAGATCGGCCTCGCCTCCGTCACCGCCTTCACCAACTCCGTCTTCGAGCGGCTGGACACCTACCGCTTCGCCGGGATGGAGGGGCGGCAGGCGCTGGCGGGCACGGGGATGGGCGGCGGCGGCTCGGCGCCGGTGCCGGTCGCGCCGGGCAGCCCCGTCTCCGTTTTCGTGCAGGGCCACTATGCCGCCGGCGACCGCGACCGCCGCAACGGCGTGGCGGGCTATAGCTACGACCTCGGCGGCATCACCCTGGGCGGCGAGGTGCGGCCGGTGGCCGGGGTGCGGATCGGCCTCGCCTTCAACTACTCCAACACCAACGCCGACATCGACGCCGGGCTGGGCAAGGTGGAGGCGGACAGCTACCGCGCCGCGATTTACGGCTCCGTCACCCGGCCGAACTGGTTCGTGGACGGGGTGGTGACGGCCGGGCGCGACGTCTACGAGACCTCCCGCACCGGCGTCATCTCCGCCGTGCGCGGCGACCCGACGGGCAGCAGCGCGAGCATGGGCCTGCGGGGCGGCTACCTCGTCAACGCCGGGCCGGTCCGGCTCGGCCCGATCGGCGGGCTGACCTACACCTGGTCGCGTTCCGGCAACTACACGGAGAGCGGGGACGGGCTGCTGACCAACGACGTGCGCCGGCAGACGATCGACGCGCTGACCGGCAGCCTCGGCGCCCAGGCCCGGCTGAACGTGACGGTCGCGGGCCGCTCCGTGACGCCCTACGTGAACGTCACGGCGGAGCACGACTTCATCGGCCGCGGCCGGACGCTGATCACCAACGCCACCTTCGCCCAGTCCCTCCCCGTTCGGTCCCAGGTGGAGGAGCGCGGCCGGACCTACGGGCAGGTGGCCGGCGGCATCAGCGCGGAGGTGGTGCCCGGCGTGGCCGTGATGGCGAATGCCGGCACGACCTTCGCGCGGCGCGACGGCAACGACTACGCCTTCTGGGGCGGCGTGCGCCTGACCTTCTGATCAGGTCATGGGCGAGGCGGGACGGGGTGGAGGAAGGTCACCCCTCCTCCATCCCGTCCCGGCTTCGGACCGGTCTCTGAAGTTCGCAGGCGAGGATTGTCAGGCCACTGGTCGCGAGACGGGCCCAAAGGTCTCCGGGTTCGCCTTTTCTGCGGCCACAAGAGCAACGAGGAACTGCCTCACGTTCTCACGCGCTGCTCCCTCATTCGCGATGCGGAGACGCTCCACCCCATAGGCAGCGTCGCTGAAGGTAGCGGTATGGGCGCTCCGGATCTCGGTCGAGAAGACCTCACGGCCGTCCGCTACGCGGACCAGCCGGTACGCGACCCGAGCCTTGACTTCGAAGCTGAACCCAATCGACGGGCGCTCCAACTCAACCAGCTTCGCCTCCAGTCGGAAGGTGCCACCGGCCGAGGCCAACATGGCGTGGGTCGAGAGGCTCTGGCGCAGTGCCGCGGCAAAATCCGCATCGGAGATGTTCGAGGCGAGGATTGGGTTCGTCTCGGTCCCGCCGCTCACGGCGCCCACAGTGACGGAGCCGCGCAAGGAGGAGCCGGGCGCAATCAGTGTGGCCTCCGAAATGGGTGGGACCATTGCGCCTGGTGTGGCACCGCTAGCACAGGCAGAGAGCAACGCGACGAGGGCAAGCGCGGGAAGAGTCGAGAATCTGGGCATCACTCTCTGGTTCCGAAAGGTTACGCTCTGTATCGTGGTTTTTATGCGAGCCATTTACCTTACGCCAGCCCTGCTTCTTCTTGCCTTGGCAGGGTGCGGTGCCCGGCAAGCCGCGCCGGTCGCAGAGACATCTGCCCTGGATGACCGCCTGAGTTGCGCCCACCTCTCTGGAGAACTGGAGGGCAACAAGGCCCGGTTGACGGAGCTGACAGGCGAGAGCGACCGGCGAACTCGCGACAACCTGGGGATGGTCCTGGTTGCAGGACCATTAGCAGGGTTGGCCTTCGCGGACTCCGGCCGGACACAGCAGGTCGAAGCGGAAGCACTGGCCCGACGCAACCTACGCCTCACCGCCTTGCTCTCGCAGCGCGGTTGCCCGACGAGCTGAGGCTACCTCGTCCCAGCCGCAGCTCTCGCCGATAGTGTCGGGCCTCGGCAATCGCATGTCTTCCCGTTGGAAGCGCGCATGACCAGTCGGCACGCCACCTCTCCGCCGCTGGGAGCACTCCCAGGCCGCCGGACAGCCGCCGGAATCGCCGCTTCCGAACTGCCCGGGCATGACGTAAGGAAGCGCCAATCAAAGCCTCTTCAGGGAAAGGAAATGTCCCGCATGTCCTCCAGCGTGAACCGCCGCGCCCTGCTCGGGGCCGCACCGGCCGCCGCGGTGCCGGTAATGCTCGCGGCCCCGGCGGTCGCCCAGACCAACCCGGAGGTGCGCTGGCGCCTCACCTCCTCCTTCCCCAAGAACACCGACATCCTCTGGGGCACGGCCGAGGCGGTGGCCCGCCGCGTGGGCGAGCTGACGGATGGCCGCTTCCGCATCCAGGCCTTCTCCGCCGGTGAGATCGCCCCGGCCCTCTCGGCGCTGGACGCCGTGCAGTCCGGCAGCATCGAGTGCTGCCACACCGCCACCTACTACTATATCGGCAAGGACCCGACGCTGGCCTTCTTCACGGCCGTGCCCTTCGGCCTGAACGCCCGCCAGAACACGGCCTGGCTGCGCCACGGCGGCGGCCAGCAGCTGCTGGACGAGCTCCTGCGGGAGTACAACGCCGTCTCCTTCCCCTGCGGCGACACGGGCGCCCAGATGGGCGGCTGGTTCCGGCGGGAGATCCGGACGGTGGAGGACGTGCGCGGCCTGAAGTTCCGCATCACCGGCCTCGCCGGGCAGGTCTTCGCCAAGATGGGCGCCACCCCCTCCGTGACGCCCGCCTCCGACATCTACTCCTCGCTGGAGCGCGGCACGATCGACGCCGCCGAATTCGTCGGCCCGCACGACGACGAGAAGCTCGGCTTCGCCCGCGTGGCGCCGAACTACTACGCCCCGGGCTTCTGGGAGCCGGGCGCGCGGCTGCACTTCATCGCCAACCAGCGCGCCTACGACGCCCTGCCCGCCGCCTACAAGGCCGCGATCCAGGTCGCCTGCGCCGAGGCGGATGCCGAGATGGTGGCGAAGTACGACGTGGCGAACCCGCAGGCCCTGCGCCGTCTGGTCGCCGCCGGCGCCCAGCTGCGCTTCTGGTCCCGCCCGATCCTGGAGGCCGCCTGGCGCGCCACGAACGAGGTGATGACGGAGCAGGCCGACAAGAGCGAGCGCTTCAAGAAGGTGCTGGAGAGCAATCGCCGGTTCCGGGACGAGGTCTACACCTGGCACCGGGTGAGCGAGAATTCGTTCGACAACTTTGCTTTCACCGCGTCCCAGACGGTGCGCTGAACCGGCCGGGCGCGTAAAGGAAGGGGGCGGGGCCGGGGGGCTCCGCCCCCTTTCCCTTTTCTGGGTCACGACCTTCCATGGATCTCGCCGGCCTGTTGTCCGCCCTGCTGATGGGCGTGGTGGAGGGGCTGACCGAGTTCCTGCCCATCTCCTCCACCGGCCACCTGATCCTGCTGGGGGAGCTGATCGGCTTCCAGGGCCCGCCCGGGAAGGTCTTCGAGATCGCCATCCAGCTCGGCGCCGTCCTGGCGGTGGTCGTCACCTACTGGCGGGAGCTGATGATCCTGGCCCGCGGCATGTGGCGGCCCGCGACGGTGGAGCGGTACACCGCGGTCAACCTCCTCCTCGCCTTCCTGCCGGCCATGGTGATCGGCGCCGCGCTGCACGGGACCATCACGCGGCTGCTGTTCAATCCCTGGGTGGTGGCCTGCGCCCTGGTCCTGGGCGGCGCCGCCATCATCCTGATCGAGCGGGCCCGGCCGAACCCGACCATCCGATCCATGCCGGAGATCGGGCCGGTGGCGGCGGTGATCATCGGCTTCGGGCAGGTGCTCGCCATGATCCCCGGCACCAGCCGGTCGGGGGCCACCATCATCACCGCCCTGCTGCTGGGGGTGGAGCGGCGGGCGGCGGCCGAGTTCTCCTTCCTGCTGGCCATCCCCACCATGCTGGCCGCCACGGCCTACAGCCTGTGGAAGGCACGGGCGGAGCTGGACCTCTCCGGTCTCGGCCAGATCGGCGTGGGCTTCGTCGCCGCCTTCCTGGTCGCGCTTGTGGTGGTGCGGGTGGTTCTGGCCTTCATCTCAAAAATAGGCTTTACGCCCTTCGGTTGGTACAGGATCGTGTTGGGCGGCATCATTCTCCTCTGGCTCGCAATTCGCTAGAGGGCACGCCGAGGCTTCCGCTCCGGGGCCTGTTGGCTTAACGGTTCGACGCCGCGGAGGAGAAGAGGCCGATGCTGATGCCGCGAGTGCACGCGGGAATCCTGGGACTGGTCCTGACCGGGCTGGTCGTCCTGCCTGCGGCCGCCCAGTCCTGGCCCAGCGATTCGGGGCCGACGGGCGATCAGCTCGGCTTCGCGCTCCGTCAGTTCGAGCGGCTCTCCCCCCCGCCGATCGAGAGGAATTTCGGGGAGCGGGTGGTGCCGGACATGCCGGTGACGGACGTCCCCGGCACCGTGGAGGTCGGCACGCCCTCCATCGTGCCGGCCCCCCTGCCCCCGGCCGTGTCGCGGAGCGGCCGCCCCTATCGGACTGAGACGGGCCGGGCCGAGACGGGTCGGGCGGAGCGGCGCCGCGGCAACATCCGGTCGGCCTCCGGGTCCCGCTCCACGGGGCGGTCCGGGGCGGTCACCTGGGACGAGCTGCGGCGGGAGTTGTCGGATCGGGACCAGCAGATCCGCGATCTTCAACGCCAGCTGGACGAGGAGCGCCGCTCGCCGCGCTGAGCGGCGGCGGGCACGATCCGGGGCGCTGCGGCGCCCCGGACCTCGTTCAGGCGGCCTGCAAGGCCACCTCATACCCGGCCTCGGTCTTGGACCGGACCTCCTCCTCCGTGACGCCCGGCGCCAGCTCCACCAGCCGCATCGTGCCGGCGGCCCTGTCGATCGCCATCACGCAGAGCTCCGTCACCACCATGTCCACCACGCCCTGGCCCGTCAGCGGCAGGGTGCAGGACTTCAGCAGCTTCGGCTTGCCGCCGGCGGTGTGCTCCATCAGCACCACCACGCGCTTGACGCCCGCCACCAAGTCCATGGCGCCGCCCATCCCCTTCACCATCTTCCCGGGGATCATCCAGTTCGCCAGGTCGCCGTTCTCCGCCACCTGCAATGCGCCGAGGATGGAGAGGTCGATGTGCCCGCCGCGGATCATCGCGAAGCTGTCGGCGGAGGAGAAGAAGCTGGTGGTCGGCAGTTCCGTCACGGTCTGCTTGCCGGCATTGATCAGGTCCGGATCCTCCTCCCCCTCATAGGGGAAGGGGCCCATGCCGAGCATCCCGTTCTCGCTCTGCAGCTGGACGGAGACGCCCTCCGGGATGTGGTTCGCCACCAGGGTCGGGATGCCGATCCCCAGGTTCACGTAGAAGCCGTCCTCCAGCTCGCGCGCGGCGCGGGCGGCCATCTCGTCGCGGGTCCAGGCCATGTCTGTGCCTCCTCAGCGGGCCGGAAGGGGGTCGGTGCCGGCGGCGGCCGGCGTCGCGGGCTCGGAGCGCTTGCGGACCGTGCGCTGCTCGATGCGCTTCTCCGTGCCGGGGGGCACGAGGATCATGCGCTTGGTGTAGATGCCGGGCGTGTGGATGTGGTCAGGGTCCAGCTCGCCCTGCCCAACCATCTCCTCCACCTGCACCACCGTCACCCGGGCGGCGGTGGCCATCACCGGGTTGAAGTTCCGCGCCGTCTTGCGGAAGACAAGGTTGCCCTCCGGATCGGCCTTCCAGGCGTGGATGATGGCGAGGTCCGCCATGATCCCGCGCTCCATGACGTAGGTGACGCCGTCGAACTCCTGGGTCGGCTTGCCCTCGGCCACGGCGGTGCCCACGCCCGTGCGGGTGAAGAAGGCGGGGATGCCGGCGCCGCCCGCGCGGATGCGCTCGGCCAGCGTGCCCTGCGGGTTGAACTCGATCTCCAGCTCCCCGGCGAGGTACTGGCGGGCGAATTCCGCGTTCTCGCCGACATAGGAGGCGATCATCCGGCGGATCTGGCGGGTCTTCAGCAGCAGCCCGAGCCCCGCATCGTCCACGCCGGCATTGTTGGAGACGAAGGTGAGGTCCTTCACCCCGGAATCCCGGATCGCCTCGATCAGCAGGCTGGGAATGCCGCAGAGACCGAAGCCGCCGGAGTGGATGAGCATGCCGTCCCGCAGCAGCCCGTCCAGCGCCGCCCGCGCATCGGGGTAGAGTTTCCTGCTCATTCCGGCCTTGCTCCTGCGTTTCCGGCGCGGAGGCTAGCCCCGCGATTGCGGGCGAGAAAGAGGGCGAAAAATCCGCCAGGAGGGGATTGCGGCTCCAGGGACCGGCGGCTATATCGCGGCACCCGCACGCTAGGGGGCCATAGCTCAGTTGGGAGAGCGCTTGAATGGCATTCAAGAGGTCGTCGGTTCGATTCCGATTGGCTCCACCAGTTTAGCGGGATGAAGCGGGGCGCCTGGAAACGGGCGCCCCGCTCTCTTTTGGAGCGCTTCGGTTCAGCGCTGCCGGTTCAGCGCCATCGGTTCAGCCCACCCCGACGATGCGCCAAGCGTATTCCTGCCCGTCCGGCTCGGTGATCGTCACGTTCTCGCCCGGCCGGCAGGGCACGCCGCTGCGGATCACGGCCTGGATCGGCGCGTCGATCGGGCTGTCGTCCCGCCGAAAGAAGCGCAGCGCCCAGCCCGTGTCGGGATCGTAAAGCACGTCGCCGTCCATCAGGCCCTGGCCCGGCCAGAAGCGCCGCGCGGGCCAGGGCGCCGCATCCGCCAGCCACGCGTCCGGGTCCGGAAAGCCCTGGGAGTCGAGCATCAGCTGCGCCTCGTACCGGTGCTCGGGGCTGCCCTCCGGCAGGCCGGTGCCGCCGCTCGGCGACAGGACGACGAGCGGCATGCGGAACCTCCTGGTGCTCTGGCGGCAGGGCCGCCCTAGATCGCGACGCGAACGCCCAGCTCGACCACGCGGTCGCTGGGGATACGGAAGAACTCGGTCGCCGGAACCGAGTTGCGGGACATGAGGCCGAAGAGCCACTGCTGCCAGCGCGCCATCTTCGGCATGGCGGAGGCCACCACCGTCTCCCGCCCCAGGAAGTAGGAGGCCTGCATCGGCTCGTAGTCCACGCCGACCTCGCGCAGCCCCTCCAGCTCCCTCGGGATGTTCGGGCTCTCCTGGAAGCCGTAGCAGAGGGTTACGCGGTGGATGTTGGGCGCCAACTCCTCCACGCGCCGCCGGTCCGTCACCTGCGGCACGTCCTCGTTGTTCACGGTCACGAACAGCACGCGCTCGTGCAGCACCTTGTTGTGCTTGAGGTTGTGCAGCAGCGCGTTCGGCACGTAGTCGGCCTGGCTGGTCATGAACACCGCGATCCCCGGCACGCGGACGGTGCGGGACTGCGGCAGCCGGGCCAGGAAGGACTTCAGCGGCAGGCTGTCCTGCCGGAAGCGGCTGAACAGCAGGTCGCGGCCGCGGCGCCAGGTGAGCATCAGGACGAAGAGCGCGCCGCCCAGCAGCAGCGGCACCCAGCCGCCATCCGGGATTTTCAGCACGTTGGAGAAGAAGAAGGCGAAGTCCAGCACGAAGAGCGGCGTGAAGACCGCGACCACCAGGGGCAGCGACCAGCCGAAGCTGCGCCGGAAGACGAGCCCCGCGAGGGTGGAGGTGGCCAGGAAGGTGCCGGTGACGGCCAGCCCGTAGGCGGCCGCCAGGCTGTCCGAGTTGCGGAAGGCGACGACGAGGATCAGCACGCCCAGCAGGAGGGCGAAGTTCACCTGCGGCAGGTAGATCTGCCCCTCCTCGGTCTCGCTGGTGTGGCGCACCACGAGCCGGGGCAGGAGGCCGAGCTGCACGCACTGCCGGGCGATGGAGTAGGCGCCGGAGATCATCGCCTGGCTGGCGATGATGGTCGCGGCGGTGGCGAGGATGACGAGCGGCAGGCGCAGCCAGTCCGGCGCCAGCAGATAAAACGGGTTCTCCAGCGCCGAGCGGTCGGCGAGCATCAGCGCGCCCTGGCCGAGGTAGTTCAGGGCGAGGGAGGGCAGCACGAAGGCGACCCAGGCGATCTGGATGGGCCGGCGGCCGAAATGCCCCATATCGGCGTAGAGGGCTTCCGCCCCCGTGACGGCGAGCACGACGGAGCCGAGGGCGACGAAGGCCGCCAGCTTGTAGGCGATGGCGAACTGCACGGCGTAGTGCGGGGAGAGGGCGACGAGAACGCCGGGCTCCCGGATCACCTCGATGAGGCCGAGCACGCCGATCACGGCGAACCAGAGGACGGTGATGGGCCCGAACACCTTCCCCATGCTGCCGGTACCCCGGTACTGGAAAAGGAAGAGCGCCAGGAGGACGGCGAGTGACAGGGGCACGACCGCGCCCTCGAAGGCGGGGGAGATGATCTTCAGCCCCTCGATCGCCGAGAGGACGGAGATGGCGGGGGTGATCACCCCGTCCCCGAAGAAGAGGGCGGCGCCGGCGATCCCCACCAGGGCGACGGTCCAGCGCCCGCGCTCCGTCCGGGCGACCCGCTGGGCGAGGGCCATGAGGGCGAGGATCCCGCCCTCCCCCCGGTTGTCCGCCCGCATGACGAGCCAGACGTACTTCACCGAGACGACGATGATGAGCGACCAGATAATGAGGCTGAGGATCCCCAGGATCTCCCAGCGCTCCAGCCCGTCCGCCGAGAAGTGCAGCAGCGCCGCGCGCATGGAGTAGAGGGGGCTGGTGCCGATATCGCCGTAGACGATACCCAGAACGCCCAGGAGGACGGCCGCATTCACCGGCCGTCGGTCGCCTGGGGTATCCGCTGCTGTCACGTCCGTTGTCCGCGCCTGTTGGCCGGCAGCGGCATATGACCGCTACCCCGGACCCTGCAACCCCCGGCCCCGCCCCTGAGTTGCAGGCCGGTCATGCTCCCGGTTCCGGAACACCCTCCTCGACGGGTCTCGGGCCGGGTCCCGGGGCTCAGTGCCCGCGCAGGATCTGGGAGAGGAAGCCCCGGAGCCGCTCGGTCTTCGGGTCGTTGAAGAGCGACTCGGGCGCGCCCTGCTCCACGATCTCGCCCCGGTCCATGAACACCACCCGGTCGGCCACCTGGCGGGCGAAGCCCATCTCGTGGGTCACGCAGATCATGGTCATGCCGTCCTCGGCCAGCCCGACCATGGTGTCCAGCACCTCTTTGATCATCTCGGGGTCGAGGGCGGAGGTCGGCTCGTCGAAGAGCATGATCTTCGGCTTCATGCACAGGGCGCGGGCAATGGCCACGCGCTGCTGCTGCCCGCCGGAGAGCTGGCCCGGGTATTTGCGCGCCTGGTCCGGGATCTTCACCCGGGTCAGGTAGTGCATCGCCAGTTCCTCCGCCTCGCGCTTGGGCATGCGGCGGACCCAGATCGGGGCGAGGGTGCAGTTCTCCAGGATGGTCAGGTGCGGGAAGAGGTTGAAGGACTGGAACACCATCCCGACCTCGCGCCGGATCGCGTCCAGCGCCCGCACGTCGTCGGACAGCTCCGTCCCGTCCACGACGATCCGCCCCTCCTGGTGCTGCTCCAGGCGGTTGATGCAGCGGATCATGGTGGACTTGCCGGAGCCCGACGGGCCGCAGACCACCACCCGCTCGCCGGTCGCAACCGAGAGGGACACGTCCCGCAGCACGTGCATGGCGCCATACCACTTGTTGACCTTGTCCAGCAGGATGGCCGGCGGGGCGTCCGTGCGGGCGACGGAGGCGATGGAGGGGCCTTCGGAGAGGGCGGCGCTCATGGCGTGGTCCTTTCGATCCGCGGGGCTCAGCGGACCCGGTGGCGGTTCAGCTCCGCCTCCAGGTTCTGGCTGTAGCGGGACATGGCGAAGCAATAGATGAAGTAGATGACGGAGATGGCGAGGTAGACCTCCACGCCGAAGCCCTGCCAGGCCGGCTCCACCACCGCGGTCTTGCCCGCGGTCAGCAGGTCGAAGATGCCGATGATCAGCACCAGCGACGTGTCCTTGAAGAAGCCGATGAAGGTGTTCACCAGCGGCGGGATCACGAGGCGCAGCGCCTGCGGCAGGATGATGAAGCCGATCTTGTACCAGTAGGGCAGGCCCAGCGCGTCCGCCGCCTCGTACTGGCCCTTCGGCAGGGCCTGCAGCCCGCCGCGCACCACCTCCGCCAGGTAGGCGCCGGCGAAGAGGATGATCGCGACCTGGGCGCGCAGCAGCTTGTCGATGTTGATCCCCTCGGGAAGGAAGAGGGGGAACATGACGCTGGCCATGAAGAGGAGGGAGATCAGCGGCACGCCGCGGATCAGCTCCACATAGGCCACGCAGAGCACGCGGATGGCCGGCATGGAGGAGCGCCGGCCGAGCGCGACGAGGATGGAGAGCGGGAAGGCGAAGGCCAGCCCGAAGGTGGCGAGGATGAGGGTGATCGGCAGCCCGCCCCAGCGCTCCTGCGGGACGTAGCTCAGGCCGAGCACGCCGCCCCACATCAGCACCCCGATCGCGACGAGGGTGACGATCCAGACCAGCGCCAGCTCCTTGCGCCAGAAGCGGCGCATGGCGGAGACGACGTAGAGGGCGGTGAAGAGCACGCAGACCAGGGCGGGCCGCCAGTGCTCCTCATAGGGGTAGGTGCCGAAGAGGATGAAGCGGTGCTTCTCCGTCACCACCGCCCAGCAGGCGCCGGGCGTGGGGGAGGCCTTCAGCGCGCGGCAGGCCTGGGTCTGGTTGTTCTCCACCGACCAGATGGCGTTGACGAAGGCCCAGTCCACGAAGCCCATCGCGTAGCGGACGATAAAGTAGCCGAGCACGAGCGTGAGCGCCGTGTTCAGCCAGGAGGAGAAGAGGTTGGCGCGCAGCCACGCGATCGGCCCGGTGGTCAGGGCCGGCGGCTGGCGTGGCGCCGCCTCCGGAACGCCGGCGACGGAGGTGCCGAGGGAGATCTCGCTCATGCCCGTGCTCCTCTCAGCGCTCAACCAGCGCGATGCGGTTGTTGTACCAGTTCATGAAGAAGCTGATGGACAGGGATATGGTCAGGTAGACGAGCATGATGATGGCGATGCCCTCGATCGCCTGCCCCGTTTGGTTCAGGGTGGTGTTGGCGATGCTCACGATGTCCTGGTAGCCGATGGCGACGGCCAGCGACGAGTTCTTCGTCAGGTTCAGGTACTGGCTCGTCATCGGCGGCACGATCACCCGCAGCGCCTGGGGCAGCACGATCTGGCGCAGCACCACCCCGGGGCGCAGGCCGAGCGCCTGCGCCGCCTCCCACTGGCCCTGCGGCACGGCCAGGATGCCGGCGCGCACGATCTCCGCGATGAAGCCGGCGGTGTAGGTGACGAGGCCGATCAGCAGGGCAAAGTATTCCGGGCTGATCGTGAAGCCGCCCTGGAAGTTGAAGCCGCGCAGCGCCGGCCAGTCCACCGCCGCCGGGGCGCCGCCGGCCAGCCAGACGATCAGCGGAAGGCCGATGATGAACCCGATCGCCGCCGGCCAGACCGGGCGGGGCTTGCCGTCCGCCATCTGCTTGCGCCGCAGCGACCTGGCCGTGAGCCAGGTGGCGAAAAGGCCCGCCACGAAGGCCAGCAGCGCCCAGCTATGCGCCTCCTGCCAGTCCAGGAAGGGCAGGCGCAGGCCGCGGTTCGAGAGGAAGACGCCGGATACGGGGTTCAACGCCTGCCGCGGGCCGGGCAGGCCCTGCAGCATCGTGTACCAGAACAGCAGCTGCAGCAGCAGCGGGACGTCGCGGATCACCTCGACGTAAACGGCCGCAATCTTCGAGAGCAGCCAGTTCTTCGAGAGGCGGGCGATGCCGACGAGGGTGCCGAGGATCGTGGCGAGCACGATGCCGATCACCGCCACCTTCAGCGTGTTCAGCACGCCGACGGTGAGCGCGCGGAGATAGGTGCTGGCCGGGGTGTACTCGATCATGTGCTCGCCGATCGGCAGCCCGGCCTCGCGCTGCAGGAAGCCGAAGCCCGTCGCGATGCGCCGGACCTCCAGGTTGTGCTGGGTGTTCCGCACCAGCCACCAGATGACGCCCGCCACCACGCCGACTACCAGCACCTGCCACACGATGGCGCGCACGCGCTCATCCGCCCAGGAGAGCCTGAGCTGCCGTTTCGGCGGTGCGCGGAGGTGCCTCGGGTCGATGGTGGACTGCGACATCCGGTTGGGCCTCGTCTCTCTGTCCTAGTCTTCAGGCTTAGTCTTCAGGCGTGCCGCGGGGGCCGTGCCCGGCCCCCGCGGCGGTCGGGATCAGCGGAAGGGCATCGCGTACTGCTGGCCGCCCGGCGTGGTCCAGAGGGCGTTCGGGCCGCGCTGGATGCCGATCGGCTGCAGGTGGCGGGCGAAGACCTCGCCGTAGTTGCCGGTCGCCCGGAGGACGTTCACGACCCAGTCGTTGGAGACGCCGAGCATCTGGCCGAGCCCGCCGTTCCGGCCGAGCATGCGCTGCACCTCCGGCCGGGTGTCGTTCGCGGCGGTCTGCGCCACGTTGGCCTGGGTGATCCCCAGCTCCTCGGAGGCGACGAGGGCGAAGTGCACCCAGCGGACGAGGTCGGCGAAACGCTGGTCGCCGTGGCGCACCAGCGGGCCGAGCGGCTCCTTCGAGATCACGTCCGGCAGGATCGTGTGCTCGGCGGGGTTGGGCTGGCTGGAGCGCGTGGCGGCGAGGCCGGAGACGTCCGTGGTGTAGGCGTCGCAGCGGCCGGCGGCGTAGGCGCCCACCAGCTCCTCCAGCCGCTCGATCACCACGGGGGTGAACTGCACGCGGTTGGCGCGGGCCCAGTCCGTCAGGTTCTGCTCGGTGGTGGTGCCGGGCTGCACGCAGATGGTGGCGCCGTTCAGCTCCCTGGCCGTCTTCACGCCGGTGGAGGTCTTCACCATGAAGCCCTGGCCATCGAAGAAGTTCACGCCCGTGAAGTCGAGGCCGAGCGAGGTGTCGCGCGACAGGGTCCAGGTCGTGTTGCGGGCCAGCAGGTCGATCTCGCCGGACTGCAGCGCGGTGAAGCGGCTCTGCGCCGTCGTCGGCACGTAGCGGACCTTGCCCGCATCGCCGAAGATCGCGGCGGCGAGGGCGCGGCAGTACTCCACGTCGAAGCCCTGCCACACGCCCTGGCTGTTCGGCTGGGCGAAGCCCGCGAGGCCGGTGTTCACGCCGCAGACGAGGGTGCCGCGCGCCTTGATCGCGTCCAGTGTCGCGGCGCTGCCGCCGGCCGGGGCCTGTGCGGCGGCCGGAAGGGCACTCACCACGGTCACGGCCAGGGCGCCCAGCAGGCCACCCTTCAGGCCGGACATCACGCGCCGCAAGGGCTGCATGCTCATTCCATTCTCCCAGACTCTTGTTCGGGTCAGGTCGCTTCGGGACTCACCCAGGCGACATGCTGCGCCAGGGTTGTGCCTGGATCAACGCGGGATTGCGCGGACCGCAGGGCAGCCGCCCCTTAGCTCCCGTTTGCCCTAACGTCCATTCCTCGGGGGCTGCCACCCGACCCGGGCCGGGCGGCACGACCGTCGGTCGACGTCGCCCGGTTCGCCCAGCAAGCCGCGTGCCGCCCCCAGCGGGAAGGGGTTCGGAGCGATCAGCCCGCGGGCAGGGCGATCGCCACGCCCTCCCCCTCCGGCTCTACCGCCGCGCCCAGCTCCTCCAGCGCGGACCGGGCCGCGGGCGGCAGGGGCCAGGCCAGGCTCAGCCTCGCGCCGTCCAGGCGGATCGCCGGGCGCGGCCCCGGTGGCAGCGCGGCACCGCCCGAGGCCGCCAGGATCAGCGCCCCTTCCAGCAGGGGGGAGCGCCGCTGGACCACCGCCCCTCCGAGGATGCGAAGCTCCACCGGCCCGCCCGCGGCCAGGGTCAGCAGGGGCATGAGTTCCTGCAGGAGGCGCCCGGCCGGGGCCGGACGGATCCCCTCCTCCCGGCCGAGGGCGAGGAAGCCGCGGGCGAGGGCGTCGTACTCCAGCGCGGCGTCCCGGGCGCGGGTGACCTGGCGCGCCACCACCTCGCCCGGCGGCAGCCGCGGCACGGCGGAATCGAGGTTGGCGGTGAGGACCATGGAGAGGTTGTTCACCGCGTGCCGCACCGGCCGCATCAGCAGCGCCATGGCCTGCTCGGCGGCGGAGGCGCCCTTCCCGTCCGATCCGGGGCTCGCGCCGTCATCCGGCCCTGTCTCCGGCCCTGTCATCGTGGCATTCCCTCCAGGATCTCGTGGAAGAGGCGGGCCGGCAGGGTGCCGCCGCGCACGTCGTCCATGGGCGTCGCGTCGTCGTTGCCGAGCCAGACGCCGATCACCGTCCCCCCCGAGAAGCCGACGAACCAGGCGTCCCGGAAATCCTGCGTCGTGCCCGTCTTGCCCGCCACGTTGCGGCCCGGCACGGCGGCGGCGCGGCCGGAGCCGCGGTTGACCACGGCCTCCATCATGCGCCGCATCGCCCCCGCATCATCGGCCTGCAGCACCCGGATCGGCGGGGGCTCGCCGATCGGCAGCGCCCGGCGCTCCGCCCGGGCGGCGGCGATGCCGTTCGGCACCACGCGCATTCCGCCATTGGCGATGGCGGCGTAGGCGGCGGTCAGCTCCAGCAGGCTCGCCTCCCCGGTGCCGAGGGCGACCGTGGCGTCGTTCGGGAAGGGCCCGGTCAGCCCCAGGCGCCGGGCGACCGCCGCCGCCTCCCTCGGCCCGCCGCCCCGCACCAGCACCCGCACGGCGGAGGTGTTGACGCTGTGGGCCAGCGCCTCCTCCAGCGGCAGGTCGCCGCGCGAGCGCCAGCTCCCGTTGCCGGGGGACCAGCGGCCGAGGGTGATCGGGCCGTCGGAGACGGTGGAATCGGGGGAGAGCCCTTGCTCCAGCGCCGCGAGGTAGACGAAGGGCTTGAAGACGGAACCCGGCTGCCGCCGGGCGGAGACGGCGCGGTTGAAGCTGCTCCGGCGGTAGTCCCGCCCGCCCGCCATGGCGCGCACCCTGCCGGTGGCGGCCTCCATCACCACCACGGCCCCCTGCCCCACATCCGCGGCAGCCCCTTGCCCGGCGAGGAGCGCCTCCAGCCGCGCCTCCACCAGGGCCTGCACGCGAAGGTCCAGCGTGGTGCGGAGCGTGAGGTCGGCCGAGCCGGGGAAGCGGGCCGCCAGGTCGTCGTTGATCCAGTCGGCGAACCAGCCGGCATCGCGGGAGGGGCGCGGGGGGAAGGCGATGCGCTCCGCCTCCGCATTCGCCTGCGCCTCCGTCAGGGCGCCGGTCGCGGCCATGGCGCGCAGCACCTCCGCCCCGCGATCCGCCGCCGCCCGGGGATTGGCGCGCGGGTTGTAGCGGGAGGGCGCCTTGGGCAGCCCCACCAGCACCGCGGACTGCCAGACCGCCAGCCGCCGGGCCGGCACGCCGAAATAGAGCCGCGCCGCCGCATCCACCCCGTAGGCGCCGCCGCCGAGATAGACGCGGTTGAGATAGATCTCCAGCAGCTGGTCCTTCGTGAAGCGGCTCTCCAGCCACAGGGCCAGCATGGCCTCCTGCACCTTGCGGCGGAAGGAGCGCTCGGGGGTGAGGAAGAGGTTCTTCGCCAGCTGCTGCGTCAGCGTCGATCCGCCCTGCGCCACCCGGCCGCTGGTGAGGTTCACCCAGGCGGCGCGGATCAGCCCGATGGGATCCAGGCCGAAATGCTCGCGGAAGCGCCGGTCCTCGATTGCCAGCAGGGCCGTGGGCAGGTGCACGGGCACGTCCCGCAGCCGCACCGTCTCTCCGTAGAGGTCGCCGCTGGTGGAGAGCAGGCGCCCATCGGCGGCCTCCAGCGTCACGGAAGGGCGGCGCGTCGTCTCCAGCGCCTCCTCCGGCCGGGGCAGGTCCCAGGCGAAGACGAGCAGCAGGACGCCGAGGGCGAGGCCGCCCCAGATGGCGGCCACCACCGCCCAGCCGAGGAGGCGCCCGGCCAGGCGCCGCCGGGTCCGCGCCGTGCCCGCCCCCGCAGGCACCACCTTCGCGGGCGGCTCCCCGCCCCGTTTCGGGGCCTCTCTCGCCGCCTCTTTTGCCGCCCTTTTCGCCGCATGGGCGGGCCGCGCCGGCGGGCTGCTCGGAATGGTTGCGGTCGAAGCCCTCGGCATGGCAGACGACGCTTAGCACGAACCCGGGCCGCCTGCACTCACGCCCGCTGCTGGTCCGTGCCGGGGAATGGGGGATGCAAGGGGTGTCGGCGGTGCTGCGGAACGCATCGGGCCTGGTGCTGGCGGTTGTGCTGGGAAGCCTCCCGTACACTGCCCTGGCGCAGGACAGCCCCTTCTGCCGCACCGAGTGCGCCGCCCCCTTCGCCGAGCGCGCGCAGAACACCACGATCATCCAGGCCTGCCTCGTCCGCTGCGCCGCCCGCTCCGCGGCGCTGGGCAGGGCGAACGTCTCCGGCACCACCGCCATGCCGACACCGCAGACGCCCTGGACCCAGCTTCCCAACAACAGCCGCGCGTCCGCGGGCCGTGCCCCCGTGCAGGTGGTGCAGACGCCGCGCCCCGCGGAGGAGAAGCCCGGGCGGCGGGAGACGGCCAGGGGCCGCCGCGCCGGCGCCGGCGGCACGGCCGTGGCGGCCATCCCATCCGGCCCTTCCTCTGGAACCCCCTCTGGCACCCCCTCCGGCGCCTCTCCGGCCACGCGCCCCGCCCCGGCGGCGCCCGCCGCGTCCACCTCCCTCTTCGGCTCCCTCATGGCGGCCCAGGCGGCCGAGCCGGGTGCGGCACCGGTCTCCGCCCCCGCCGTGCCAGCCGGTCGCGGCGGGCGCGGCTCCTACGGCGCGGTCTATCTCGCCGCCGCGCCCTCCCGTGGGTTCGGGCTGGTGGTGGGCGCTGGGGACCGGGTGGCGGCGCACCGGCAGGCGGAAGGGGCGTGCAAGGGCGGCACCGGCGCGGACTGCCGCATGGCCGGGGACTTCACCGCCCGCTGCGGGGCCGTGGCCCACGCGCTCCGCTCCAACAACGCGGCGGTGATGACCTCCCATCCCAGCACCTACACCGTGATGGC
The DNA here is from genome assembly GCF_037040815.1 of Pararoseomonas sp. SCSIO 73927. Taxonomy (NCBI): domain Bacteria; kingdom Pseudomonadati; phylum Pseudomonadota; class Alphaproteobacteria; order Acetobacterales; family Acetobacteraceae; genus Pararoseomonas; species Pararoseomonas sp. SCSIO 73927. Next base: position 2,502,262 of record NZ_CP146232.1, on the reverse strand, counting down.
CGCGACGAGCGGCACGGGCGCGACCCGCGAGGAGGCGGAGCGCCAGGCCCTCTCCGCCTGCGCCCAGCGCGGCCGGAGCCTGACCTGCACGGTGACCGAGGCGCGCTGCGCGGGCTGAGCGCGGGAATCGGCCCGCAGGCGATGTTGCATCCGCCGATCCCGCTCTAGGCTCCCGGCGCGCCACGCTTCCAGGCGCGCCAGGGAAAGCCGCGATGACCGAACCAGATGCCGTCCGCCAATCCGCGCTGGATTGGATCACGCGGAACGAGGCCCGCCTCTCGGCCTTCAACGAGCGGATCTGGGGCTACGCGGAGCCCGCCTGGCGCGAGTACCGTTCTATGGCCGCCTATGCCGAGATCCTGCGGGAGGAGGGCTTCACGGTGGAGGAGGGCTCCGGCGAGATGCCGACCGCCTTCGCCGCGCGCTGGGGCGACTCCGGGCCGGTGCTGGCCGGCTTCTCCGAGTACGACGCCGTGCCCGGCAACTCGCAGCAGGTCGTCCCCTACCCCGCCCCGCGCGAGGGGCTGCACCCCTACGCCGCCGGCCACACGGACCCGCACTCGGTGCTCGGCACCGCCTCCCTCACCGCCATGCTGGCGACGAAGGCGGCGTTCGCGGAGCACGGGGTGAAGGCCACGCTGAAGCTCTTCGGCGAGCCGGCGGAGAAGGTGTGCGGATCGAAGCCCATTCACGCCGCCAAGGGCTATTTCGACGGGCTGGACGCCGCCGTGGTGTGGCATCCCTGGCCCAGCAACACGGTGACGGGCGACATCCATTTCGGCGCCTACTGGAGCGCCGTGATCACCTTCGAGTGCGACGATCCGGAGGGCTGGGTCGATCCCGCGCTCATGCCCACCCAGGCCGCCCATGCCGTGGCGCGCTGCCCGGGTTCGCTGGACGCGATGTGCCTGATGTACACGACGACGAAGTACACGAAGGAGGCGATGTTCCCGCACAGCGGCTCCTGGACGCTGAACGAGTTCGTCCTCGGCGATGGCGGCGCGACATCGGACAACCTCGCGCCGCGCTTCAGCCAGATCCAGTACTCCTGGCGCTCCTCCTGGCTGGCGATCCAGGAGCAGATCTGGCGCGTGCTGGCGAACAACGCGAAGTCCGCCGCGATGGCGACGGGCTGCAAGGCCCATGTGCGCTGGGTGACGAAGACGCGCGTGGGCCTGCCCAACACAGCGCTGACGGATCTGACCTGGGCGAACCTGCAGGCCGTGGGGGCGCCGACCTACGCCGAGGAGGCGCTGGCCTTCGGGCGGGAGATCCAGAAGAACCTCGGCCTGGAGCCGATGGAGAACCCCTTCATCCCGAGCGTGACGACGCTGACCACGCCCGAGGACAACGACAAGGGCCTGCGCCGCACCCTCGCCGGCTGGCAGACCCATCTCAGCGCCGACGACTACGTGGAGTACTCCTGGCACTGCCCGACGGTGCGGCTGCTGGCCGCGCGCCCGCGCCTGCGCGCCCCCTCCGCCGGCTACGCCTACCCGAACTGGGCCTATCTGGCGCTGGGCGGCCTGCCGGCGGCGGTCGATCCCGGCATGTTCGTCGCGGGCCGGACCATGGCGCTGACGATGGTGGACCTGGCGACGAAGCCCGGCGCCCTGGAGGCCTGCCAGGCCGAGTTCCGGGACCGCACGGGCGGCGGCGTGGGCGGCACGGAATGGGTCGGCCCCCTACTGCCGGCCGACTTCGACCCGCCGGTGGACCTGCGCTGGCCGGAATACGTCTCCACCCCCCGCGGCGAGGAGTGGACCTTTCCCACCCCGCGCCACGGCACCGGCGCGGGCGAGCCCATCTGACGCGCGTCGGCCGGCCCTCCGGGGCCGGCCATTCCCCTCGGGGCGACGCGCCACCGGGAATCGCGCGTCCGTGTCCGCCATCCCGGCCCACCCCGGTTCCGGGAGGCCCGAAAGCTGCCATATTCCCGGGGACTCGCACGGGAGGACAGGAAGCGCATGTCATCGAGGCCGGTCCATTCCGGGCCCCTGGCGCGCCATGCCATGGCCTATGTCCTGGCCGGCGGGCGCGGTTCCCGCCTGATGGAGCTGACGGACCGCCGGGCCAAGCCCGCGGTCTTCTTCGGCGCGAAGTCCCGGATCATCGACTTCGCGCTCTCCAACGCCATCAACTCCGGCATCCGCCGCATCGGCGTGGCCACCCAGTACAAGGCGCACAGCCTGATCCGCCACATGCAGCGCGGCTGGAACTTCCTGCGGCCTGAGCGGAACGAGAGCTTCGACATCCTGCCGGCAAGCCAGCGCGTCTCGGAGACGGAATGGTACGCCGGCACGGCGGACGCCGTGTACCAGAACCTCGACATCATCGAGAGCTACGGCCCCCGCTACATGGTCATCCTGGCCGGGGACCACGTCTACAAGATGGACTACGAGGTGATGCTGCAGCGCCACTGCGAATCCGGCGCCGACGTCACCGTGGCCTGCATCGAGGTGCCGCGCCTGGAGGCCAGCGCCTTCGGCGTGATGCACGTGGACGAGGAGGACCGCATCGTCTCCTTCCTCGAGAAGCCGAAGGACCCGCCCTCCATCCCCGGCCAGCCGGATGTCGCCCTCGCCTCCATGGGCATCTACGTGTTCGAGACCCGGCTCCTGGCGGAGGAGCTGCGCCGCGACGCCGCCACCCCCGGCTCCGACCGGGACTTCGGCAAGGATATCATCCCCGCCCTCGTCGCGCGCGGCACGGCGGTGGCGCACCGCTTCCAGGATTCCTGCGTGCGCAGCAGCGAGCAGGCCGAGGCCTACTGGCGCGACGTCGGCACGGTGGACGCCTACTGGCAGGCGAACATCGACCTGACCGACGTGGTCCCCGCCCTCGACCTCTACGACCGCGACTGGCCGATCTGGACCTACGCGGAGGTGACGCCGCCCGCGAAGTTCGTGCTGGACGATGACGGGCGCCGCGGCATGGCGGTGGATTCGCTCGTCTCCGGCGGCTGCATCATCTCCGGCAGCCGCGTGGGCCGCTCCCTCCTCTTCCCCAACACCCGCGTCCGTTCCTACGGCAGCATCGAGGGCGCGGTCCTGCTGCCCGGCGTACAGGTGGGCCGGCACGTGCGGCTGAAGAACGTGGTGGTGGACAGCGGCGTCGCCCTGCCGGACGGGCTGGTGGTGGGCGAGGACCCGGAGGAGGACGCGCGCCGGTTCCGGCGATCGGCGGGCGGGATCTGCCTCATCACCCAGCCCATGATCGACGCCCTGTCGGGCTGAGATCGGTGTCCGCCCTTCATCAGTTCGTTAGGATCCTCTCCTTAGGCTCCGCCTCCTTCGAAGAAGAGGAGGCCTGCCTTGCTGATGGAGAGCACGGCCCCGTCCGCCGGCACCGTGCCGGCGCAGGGGCTCGTCTTCTACACCCTCGACGGCGTGGAGCACCGGCAGCCCGTTCCCCGCGGCACCGATCGCTGGGACGCGGTGGCCGAGGCGCTGGCCGCGCGCCTGCGCTGCCGCGCCCTGGCCGAGGACCCGCCGAGCTACGACACGGGCACGCGCAGCTGGACCCTGCCGGTGACGCTGCGCCGCCGCCTCGGCGGCACGGAGACACTCCTCGTGCCCGTTCGATGGTAGAGGCGATGGTCAGCGCGATGGCAGGCGCGCCGGCAAGGCGGGCGGGCTGGGCCTTCCCGGGATGACGCTCCCCGTCCTCTCCGTCGCCTCCGAGTGCTACCCGCTCATCAAGACGGGCGGCCTGGCCGATGTCGTCGGCGCGCTGCCCCTGGCCCTGGCGGCCGAATCGGTGGGAATGCGCACCCTCCTGCCCGGCTACCCGGCGGTGCTGGGCCGGCTGGACGGGGCGGAGCCCGTCCACGGCTTCGACGATCTGTTCGGCGGCCCGGCCCGGCTGCTGGCGGCCCGCCACGCCGGGCTGGACCTGCTGGTTCTCGATTCTCCCCACCTGTTCGACCGCCCCGGCGGCCCCTACGCCGATCCGCAGGGGCGGGACTGGCCGGACAACCCGCAGCGCTTCGCCGCGCTCTCCTGGGCGGCGGCGGCGATCGGGCGCGGCGCCCTGCCGGGCTGGGTGCCCGCCGTGGTGCACGCGCATGACTGGCAGGCCGGGCTGGCCGCGGCCTACCTGCACTACGGCGGCGGCCCGCGGCCCGGCACGGTCTTCACCGTCCACAACCTGGCTTTCCAGGGCTGGGCGCCGGCCTACCTGCTGAACGCGCTGCGCCTGCCGCCCGCCGCCTTCGACATCGAGGGGGTGGAATTCTTCGGCGGGATTGGCGCCCTGAAGGCCGGGCTGCGCCTCTCGGACCGGATCACCACCGTCTCCCCCACCTACGCGCGCGAGATCGCGACGCCGGAGGAGGGCATGGGCCTGGACGGGCTGATCCGGGCGCGGGCGGGGGCGATGCACGGCATCCTGAACGGCATCGACGAGGAGGCCTGGAACCCCGCGGCCGATCCCCACCTGCCCGCCGCCTTCGATGCCGCCCGGCCCGAAGGCCGGGAGAGCAGCCGGGCAGCCCTGCGCGTCCGCATGGGCCTGGACGACGATTCGCGCGCCCCCGTGCTCGGCGTGGTCAGCCGCCTCACCGGCCAGAAAGGCATGGACCTCCTCCTGGCCTGCCTGCCCGCCCTGCTCGGGCACGGCATGCGCCTGACGGTGCTGGGCGCCGGGGAGCCGGCGCTGGAGGCCGGGTTCCGCGCGGCCGCGGCAGCCTATCCCGGCCGAATCGCCGTGCGAATCGGCTATGACGAGGCCCTGGCCCACCTGATCCAGGCGGGTTGCGACGCCCTGCTCGTCCCCTCCCGATTCGAGCCCTGCGGCCTGACCCAGCTCTGCGCCCTGCGCTACGGCGCGCTTCCCGTCGTCGCCCGAGTCGGGGGGCTGGCGGACACGGTGATCGACGCGAACGAGGCCGCGCTCGCCATGGGCGTGGGCACCGGGCTGCAATTCGCCCCCACCACGGCCGCCGCCCTGGAGGGGGCCCTCGCCCGCCTCGCAGCTCTCTGGGCTGACCGGGAGGCCTGGAAGGGCTTGCAGGCCAATGCCATGCGCGCACCGGTTGGCTGGGAACATTCCGCGTCCCGTTACGCCGCCCTTTACCTTGGGTTGAGATAATCCGGTCAAACATTCGCGCGCTGCGCGAAACTCCGGAAGGTTTTTCGCCTCTCCCCATCAGTTCTGATACGCTTAAGTTGTTTCCACCGGACCAGGACGGCCGATGAACGACAGCCTTCTCCCTGCCCCCGCCCTGCCGGCCGGGCTCGACGCCCCGGACGAGGCCGCCGTGGAGGCGTTCCGGGACAGCATCCTGGCAAAACTGGTCTATCAGGTGGGGGGGCGCCCGGAGCGGGCCAGCCCGCGCGACTGGTTCATCGCCACGGCCCTGGCCGCGCGCGACCACATCGTGGACGACTGGCGCCGCTCCAACGACCAGACCCGGGCGGAGGACCGCAAGGGCGTCTGCTACCTCTCCATGGAGTTCCTCATCGGCCGCCTCCTCTCGGACGCGCTGGGCAATCTCGGCCTGACCGAGACCGCCCGCCGCGCGCTGGAAGGCCTTGGCGTCGATCTCGACGCGGTGGCGGGGCAGGAGGCCGACGCGGCGCTCGGCAATGGCGGCCTCGGCCGCCTAGCGGCCTGCTTCATGGAGAGCATGGCGAGCGTCGACATCCCCGCCTACGGCTACGGCATCCGCTACGAGAACGGGCTCTTCCGGCAGGTGATCGCCGACGGCATCCAGCACGAGGTGCCGGAGGACTGGCTCGCCCTCGGCAACCCCTGGGAGTTCGAGCGCTCAGGCCTTGTCTACGAGGTGCGATTCGGCGGCCATGTGCGCTCCGAGGTCTCGGTGGACGGCTCCACCCGCATGATCTGGCACGCCGGCGAGATCGTGAACGCCCTGGCCTACGACACCCCGGCGGTGGGCTGGCGCGGCAAGCGGGTGAACACGCTGCGCCTCTGGTCCGCCCGCGCGACGGACCCGCTGCAGCTCGGCGACTTCAACCGCGGCGACCACGTGGGCTCCCAGGCCTCACGCATGCGGGCGGAGGCCATCTCCCGCGTGCTCTACCCCGGCGACGAATCGGAGGCGGGGCAGGAGCTGCGGCTGCGCCAGGAGTACTTCTTCGCCTCGGCCTCGCTGCAGGACATCATCCGGCGCCACCTCTCCAACCACGGCGACCTGTCGCGGCTCGCCGACCACGTCGCCGTCCAGCTGAACGACACGCACCCCGCGATCGGGGTGGCGGAGCTGATGCGGCTGCTGGTGGACGTGCACGGCATGGACTGGGATGCCGCCTGGACAGTCACGCAGGCAGTCTTCTCCTACACCAACCACACGCTGCTGCCCGAGGCGCTGGAGACCTGGGCCGTCCCGATGATGGAGCGGGTGCTGCCCCGGCACATGCAGATCATCTACCTCATCAACGCTCGGCACCTGGATCGCGCCCGCAACGGGGGTGCGGACGACGCCCTGCTCTCCGCCGTCTCCCTCATCGACGAGCAGCACGGGCGGCGCGTGCGGATGGGGCACCTGGCCTTCGTGGGCTCCCACCGGATCAACGGCGTCTCGGCGCTGCACTCCCAGCTGATGAAGGACACGGTCTTCGCCGACCTGAACAAGGTCTGTGGCGACCGCATCACCAACAAGACCAACGGCATCACCTTCCGTCGTTGGTTGCACCGCGCGAACCCCGGGCTGACGCGGTTGCTGGTGGACGCGATCGGCCCCGCCGTGCTGGACGACCCGGACCGGCTGGCCGACCTCGCCCCGCTCGCCGAGGATGCCGGTTTCCAACAGAAGTTCGCCGCCCAGCGCCGCGCCGCGAAGGAGCGCCTCGCCGCCCTTGTCGCTGGCCGGATCGGGCTGCGCCTGGACCCGGACGCCCTGTTCGACGTGCAGATCAAGCGCATCCACGAGTACAAGCGCCAGCTCCTCAACATCGTGCAGACCGTCGCGCTCTACAACGCCATGCGCGCCCGCCCCACCGCGGCCTGGGTGCCGCGGGTAAAGATCTTCGCGGGCAAGGCGGCGCCGAGCTATCACAGGGCGAAGGACATCATCCGCCTGGCGAACGACGTGGCGGCGGTGGTGAACGACGATCCCACGCTGCGAGGGCTGCTGAAGGTCGCCTTCATCCCGAACTATAACGTAAGCCTGGCGGAGGTGATCATCCCTGCCGCTGACCTGTCGGAGCAGATCTCGACCGCCGGCCTCGAGGCCTCCGGCACTGGCAACATGAAGCTGGCGCTCAACGGCGCGCTGACCATCGGCACGCTGGACGGCGCGAACGTGGAGATCGACGAGCGGGTCGGGCGCGACAACATCTTCATCTTCGGCCTGACGGCCGACGAGGTGATGGAGCGCAAGCGGGCCGGCTACGACGCGCGCGCGGCCGCCGCCGCCTCCCCCGAGCTGAGGGGGGCGCTGGATGCCATCGCGTCCGGCGTCTTCTCGCCCGGGGATCCGGGCCGTTACCGCGGCCTGGTGGAAGGGCTGATGCACGACGACCGCTACCTCGTCACGGCGGACTTCGATTCGTACAACACGCGGCAGCGCGACGTGGCGTCGCGCTGGTCGCAGCCAGAAGCCTGGTGGCGCTCGGCCGTGCTGAACACGGCGCATGTCGGCTGGTTCTCGTCCGACCGGACGATCCGCGAGTACGCCGCCGACATCTGGGGTGTCGCCGCGGACGGATCCTAGTGATGGAGCCGGCGGATCATCTCCTGGGCGGCGGCCTCCACCTCGTCCGCCAGGATGGAGCGGATCAGCGCGCCGTCCGTGCGGCCCGCCGACCCCTCCTGCTCGAACAGGTCGACGAGCTGCCGCACCTCCTCCGCGGCCGAGCGAAGGTAGTGGACGGGATCATCCGTCTTGCGCAGCCCTTCCTCGAGGACGGTGCGGATGGCGGCGGCCATGCTCCTCCGCAACGCGGCCTCGTTCATGTTGAAGTCCTGTCCCACGTCATCTCCGGAGTTCAGAGCGCATAACATGCGAAAAGCCGGACGAGAACGTTCCAAATCTCTCAAAGTGCGACGGCTGACGAAACCCTTCTTTCGCAGAAGTCTCGACTTAATCGCGCACGATTGTTTCGAGGCGGGAAGATCGGCCTGGAAGGCCGGGGCTGGCGACCATTTGGTGTGGTCGCGGCTCTTGCACTCGTCATGGTAGCACATCTCGGCCACACTTCCCCCGAGCAGGAACAGCCCCTATCCTTGCCGGAACAGAACGCAGCGGGGGCGCTCCAGCGCGTGGACGAGCCGATCGACCGCCTCCTGCGTGCCTGCGGCCTGAGCAGTTTCCCCTATCTGCACTACCCGGCGGTCCGGATTGATCCGCCCGCTCCTACCCCTGCGCTGCCTGAGTTCGAGGACGAGGTTCCGGAACCCGTCACCCCGGCCCGCGTCGCCGCGGAGGCGCCGCCGGCCACGGAGGAAGTGGCACCGGGCGAGGATCAGGCCACGCGGCCCGCGCCGGCACCGGTCCTGCCGGCCCCCCGCCCCCGGGAACACGCGCCGGTGCCGGCGCGGGCGATGCTCCGCATGTCCCGCCCCCTCCGCCCGGGCGCCCCGCCCAGGGAAATCTCAGGAGACGCCCCGGGCGAGGTCGCCAAGCCCTTGCCGGCGAGCCAAGTCGCGGCACCGGTCACCAGCGCGCCGCCCCCGCCACCCCTCCCGGCAACCCCGCCGCCCGCTCCGGAACCGTCTCCCGCGCTTCCCGCCCCCGCACTCCGGGCCGACGGGGACGTGCCGGTCCTGGCGCGGGCCGCGCGCCCGGTCCGCCCCGTCCGCCCGTCCCTTGTTCGGACGCAGGGAACCAGAACCGCGCCGGCGCCCCCTGCGCCTCTCCCGCCCCCTCCGGCGACGCCGCCCCTGGAACCGCGCCTCGCCCCGCTCCGCCGCCTGCCGGAGGGGCCGCCGCCCCCTCCCGAAGCCACTGCGCCGCAGCCCGCCCGCCGCTTTGCCCTGCTGGACGAGATCACGGCGCAGGTCGCGGGGCCGCACGCGACCCTGGCCGTGGACCGGGAGAGGCCGGCCGCACCGCCTGCTCCATCATCCCCGCCGCGCCTGCGGGTCCGCCGGCGCCCCACCCCCGGAGGAGCCGCCTAGTGCCGCTCATCGCCTTCGTGTCGCCCAAGGGGGGCGTCGGGAAGACCACCATCGCCGCGAACGTCGCCGCCCTCCTCGCGGCGCGAGGGCACGAGGTCATGGGCCTGGACCTCGATCCGCAGAACGCGCTGCGCCTCCACCTCGGCATGCCCGTGCGGGACGAGGCGGGATTCGTGTCGGAGGTCGGCAGCGGCCTCGCCTGGCGCGCCGCGCTCCGCCACACGCCCTACGGGGTCTCCCTGCTGCCGCACGGCGAGGTGGAGCCGCGCCGCGCGCTGGAGCTGACGCGCCTGCTGATGGACCGGCCGGAGGCGCTGGCCGAGCCGGTGCGCGAAATGCTGGCGGACCCGCACCGCCTGCTGATCGTGGACAGCCCGCCCGGCCCATCCCCCGCGCTCTCGGCCATCATGCCGCTGATCGACCTCTCCGCCGTCGTGCTGCTGGCCGATGGCGGCAGCGCCTCCCTCATCCCCCAGATCGCCGATGGCCGCTTCCTCGGCCGCGGCACCCTGGCGGTGCGGGCGGCGGAGCGCGCCCTGCTCGTGCTGAACCAGGTGGAGCTGGACGCGCCGCTCTCCACCGCCGTGCTGGACTGCGCGCAGGCCGTGATGGGCGCGCGGCTCGTCGGCGTGGTCGCCCGCGATCCCGGCGTGGCCGAGGCGCTGGCCGACCGCCGCCTGCCAGTGGAGGTCCCGGGCAGCCGGGCCGCCGAGGACCTCTCTCTCCTGGCCGAGGGCATCCTCGCCCGCCTGGCCCTTCCGCCCGCGGCGCCCGCGGGCGGGCACTCCGTCCTGACCCATTGGGGGTTGCGTCGATGACCGCGATGCGGATGACCGCCACGACCGACCGGCTGCCGCTTCTCGGGCGGGCACTCCGGACGGCCAGCATCGTCGCAGGGGCCCTCGCCGTCCTCGCCGTCATCACGGTGCCGCTGAACGGGGAGCAGCAGGCGGTTCTCACCCTGCTGGGGATCGCGGCCTTCCTGGTGATCAGCCGCTGGAAGTCCCGCCGCGCCACGGTGCTGCTGGTGATGCTCTCCTTCGCCATCACCTCCCGCTACCTCTGGTGGCGGGTGAGCGAGACGATCGAGTTCGACAACCCTTTCCAGGGCTTCCTCTCCCTCGGGCTTTTCGCGGCGGAGTGCTACGCGGGCGCGCTGCTCTTCCTCTCCTACGTGCAGCTCACCTACCCGCTGAACCGCAAGCCCACGCGGCTTCCCGCCGACCCGGCGGAGTGGCCGAGCGTGGACGTCTACGTGCCGAGCTACAACGAGAGCCTGGAAATCGTGCGGCCGACCGTGCTGGCCTGCATGAACATCGACTGGCCGCGGGACAAGCTGAACGTCTACGTGCTGGACGATGGCCGCCGCCCGGAGTTCCGCCAGTTCTGCGAGGAGGTGGGCTGCGGCTACATCATCCGCCCGGACAACAAGGGCGCCAAGGCCGGCAACATCAACCACGCGCTGCGCCACACGGATGGCGAGTACATCGCCATCTTCGACTGCGACCACGCCCCCACCCGCGCCTTCCTGCAGATGACGGCCGGGTGGCTGGTGCGGGACGCGCGCCTGTCGATGGTGCAGACCCCGCACTACTTCTACTCGCCCGACCCCTTCGAGCGGAACCTCGCGCGCAGCCGCCCCGTGCCGAACGAGGGCTTGCTCTTCTACGGCGCCATCCAGCCCGGCAACGACCTGTGGAACGCCGCCTTTTTCTGCGGCTCCTGCGCGCTCATCCGCCGCGAGGCGCTGATGGAGGTGGGCGGCGTGCCGCACCAGACGGTGACGGAGGACTGCCACTGCTCCCTGCTCATGCAGCAGAAGGGCTGGCACACCGCCTATATCCGCCTGCCGCTGGCCGCCGGTCTGGCGACGGAGCGCCTGTCCATCCACATCGGCCAGCGCATGCGCTGGGCGCGCGGCATGATCCAGATCCTCCGGCAGGAGAACACGCCCTTCGCCGCCGGCCTCACCTGGGCGCAGCGGCTCTGCTACTTTACCGCGGGCTTCTCCTTCCTCTTCGCGCTCCCGCGCATCGTCTTCCTCACCTCGCCGCTCGCCTTCCTCTTCTTCGGGCAGAACATCATCGCGGCCTCGCCGCTCGCGATCATCGCCTATGCGGGCAGCCACATGTTCCACGCCTTCGGCACGGCCTCCCGCCTCAACGGGCACAACCGCCACTCCTTCTGGTCCGAGATCTACGAGGCCTGCATGGCGGCGCCGCTCGTCCTCGTCACGCTCGCGACGCTCTGGGACCCGCGCAAGGGCAAGTTCAACGTGACGGACAAGGGCGGGCGGCTGGAGGTGGGCTACCTCGACGTGCGCGCGGTGCTGCCGAACCTCATCCTGCTCGGCTGCCTCGTCGCCGGCGTCGTCATCGGCCTCTACGGCACGCTGACGACGGAGGCGGGATCGCTGGACTTCCAGGCCTACCTGCTGAACACGCTCTGGACCACCCTCTGCCTCGTCCCCGTCTCCGCCGCCGTCGCGGTAGGGCTGGAGCGGGAGCAGATGCGCGACCGCGCCCGCGTGGACGTGAACCTGCCCGCCGAGCTGGTCCTCTCCGACGGGCGCCGCGTCTCCGCCCACTCCTCCGACATCTCCATGTCCGGCGCGCGCCTCCTGCTGGACCGCCCGCTGGGCATCGCGGATGGCGACCAGTGCCAGGTCTGCTTCGACCTCGGCGACGAGAAGGTGCCGGTGCACGCCACCCTCCTGCACTGGGAGGAGGGCCAGGCCTTCCTGCGCTTCCACATCGAGAACGTGGTCGACGAGGCCGCGATGGTCCGCGTGTTCTTCGGCCGCCCGGACGCCTGGGTGCACTGGGACCACTGGCCGAAGGACCAGCCCCTGCGCGCCCTGAAGGACGTGGTGATGGCCACGAAGGACGCCGTGTTCCGCAAGTACCGCTTCAAGATGACGAAAGAGCCCAGCCGCGTGAGCAAGCCCGTGCCGGTCGAACAGATCCGCAAGTCCGACGTGGTGCGGCCGAAGCAGTCGCCGCAGGAAGTCGGCCTGCGCGAGACCACGGCGGCCGCCATCGGCCTCCTGGCGCTGCTGCTGCCGGCGGTGGCGGCCGCCCAACCCGCCGCGCGCACGGCGCCCGCCCCGGCACTCACCCTGACCCCTGCGCAGGCCCGGCCTGACGTGGCGCCGCCGAGCTTCACCCCGCCGCCCATTCCCGCCCCCGCGACGGCCCCGGCCGCCCAGCCGGCGCCTCCGCCCGCCGCGGCACCCCAGCAGGCCGCGCCCGCGGCCCCCCCCGCCGCTTCCCCGGCGCCGCCGGGATCCCGGCGCGAGGCGCGGCTGACCTTCCGCGACCTCGGCCTGACCGGCCCGATGCGCTTCAGCGGCGTCTCCGAGCTCCAGGGCCTCCTCTTCGGTCTCTCGCGGGACGAGGTGGTGACGGCGGCGCGCCTCACCGTGCAGGGCGGGTCCTCGGCCTCCCTCCTCCCCTCGCTCAGTCAGATCGCGATCACGCTGAACGAGCAGTTCGTGGGCAACATCACGCTCGACCCCGCGCGCCAGGCCTTCGGCCCGCTCTCCTTCGACATCGACCCCGTGAACTTCGCGGAGTTGAACCGGCTGAACTTCCGCTTCGCCGGCCGCTACGCGACGGAGTGCAACGACCCGCTCTCCGGCCTGCTCTACGCCAACATCACCGACCTCTCGACGCTGCAGCTGACGATTGAGCGCCTGCAGCCGCAGCGCGACCTGGCCCGCCTGCCCGAGCCGCTCTTCGACCGCCGCGTCCTGCGCCGCGCCCTGACCCTGCCCTTCGTCATCCCGGCCGAGACCGGCGCGCAGGGGCTGCGCGCCGCGGCCGTCGCCGCCTCCTGGTTCGCGGTGCAGGCCGATTACCGCGGCGCCAGCTTCCCCGTGGACCGCGCCGCGCCGCCCACGGGCAACGCCGTGGTGATCGCCGCGGGGCCGGATGCGGTGCCCGGCCTTCCCCTGCCGCGCTTCGAGGGCCCGACCCTCGCCATGGTCGCCAACCCCACCGACCCCTATGGCACGCTGCTCGTCCTCGGCGGCCGGTCGGAGCAGGATGTGGCGCAGGCCGCCCTGGCCCTGGCTGCCGGGCGCGGCGGCGTCGGTGGCGACCTCGCCCTCGTCTCCGCCCCCACCCTGCCGGCCCGCGCGCCCTACGACGCGCCGCGCTGGCTGCCGCCGGACCGCCCCGTGCAGTTCGGCGCCCTCGTCGACCGCGCGGAGCTGCAGGGCTACGGCTACGCCCCCGGCACCATCCGCGTGCCGCTGCGCACCGCACCGGACCTCTACACCTGGGCGGACCGCGGCATCCCCGCCAACATCAACTTCCGCGGGCCGAACGGGCAAGCGGTGGACGTGGCGGCGTCGCGCCTCGACGTGCTCGTCTCCGAGAACTACCTCCGCTCCTTCCCGCTCGGCACCGGGGAGCGGATGTGGCCGCTGAACCTCCTCAGCGGCTGGCTGCTGGGCGACGAGGCCGTGCGCCGCGGCCGGGCGATGGTCCCGACCTACCTACTCTTCGGGCGGGAGGAGCTGCAGATGCGCTTCGACATGCGCCCGCTAAACCGCGGCGAGTGCACGGCCGTGCCCGGCGACATCCGCGCCGCCGTCGATCCCGACAGCACGATCGACGTGTCCAAGGCCTGGCGCTACGCGCGCCTGCCGAGCCTCAACTTCTTCGCCTCCGCGGGCTACCCCTTCACCCGCATGGCCGATCTCTCCGGCACGGCCGCCGTCCTGCCGGAGCGGCCGAACACGCTGGAGGCCGGCGCCTTCCTCGACCTGATCGGGATGCTGGCCGCGAATGTCGGGCTGCCCGCCACCGGGCTGAGCGTCGTCTTCCCCGCCACGCTGCAGACGGTGGCCGGGCAGGACCTGCTGCTGATGGGCACGCTGGGCCGCCAGCCCGCCGCTGCCACCCTGCTGCGGGACAGCGCGGTGTCCGTGCAGAACGACCGGCTGACGATCGCAGCACCCGATGCCCTGGCCGATTTCCGCGCCCTCTTCCTGGACCGCCCGGGCTCCGGCGAGATCACCCGCGCCTCCACCGCCCTCGCCGAACTCGGCGAGGGCACGGCGGTACTGCTGGGCACGGAGAGCCCGCTGGCGGCCGGCAAGTCCGTGGTGGCCGTGCTGGGCGCGACGCCCGCGGCGCTCTCCGGCGTGGTCTCCACGCTCCGCAGCCCGGAGGCCTCCGCGCGGGTGCAGGGCGACCTCGTCGTCATCAACGGGGGCAACGCCGCGGGCTACCGCACCGCGGCCACCTACGGCGTGGGCAGCCCGCCGATCTGGGTTCTTCCCTACCTCTGGCTGGGAAGCAGCCCCTGGCGGGTGGCCGGGCTGATGCTGGCGGCCGCGCTGCTGCTCGGCCTGCCCTTCTACTGGCTGCTGCGCCGCCGGGCCGCGATGCGCCTGCGGGCCCGCACACCGAGGGAGCACTGACCATGGGGGGTTCCATGAGGGGGATGCGCCGCAACGGGGGCCGGGCCGCGCTGGGCGTGGCCCTTGCCCTCTCCGCCTGGGCAGGGCCGGCCCCCGCGCAGGTCACCCCGGTCGCCTCCGGCCAGCCCGGGGCGGTGGACGTGCTCGTCCGGCAGGCCGAGCGCTGGCTGGCCGCGGATCGGCTGGAGCTGGCCGGGCCGGCCGTGGAGCGGGCGCTCGCCGCCGAGCCGAACAACCCGGCCGTCCTCGCGGTCGCGGCGAGGCTGGAGGTGGCACGCGGCAACCGCAGCGCCGCCGACGCCTACCTCGCCCGCCTCCGCACGGCCGGCGCCTCGCCCGAGCAGCAGAGCCAGGCCGAGACCGCGGTGCGCGGCGCGACCGTGGACCGGGGCGCCATCGAGGAGGCGCGCCGCCTGGCACGGGACGGCCGCACGGAGGCCGCCGCGCAGCGCTACCGCCAGGTTTTCGGCGGCCAGGCCCCGACCGATCCCTACGCCCTGGAATACTACCAGACCCTGTCCGGCACGGAGGCCGGGCGCGCCGAAGGGCAGCGCGGGCTGGCACAGCTCGCCGGCCGCTCCGGCGCCACGGACCGCTCCCGCCTCGCCTATGCCCAGTCTCTCACCTACGCCGGCAATACCCGGGCCGACGGCATCCGCCGCCTGGCGGAGCTGGCCGACCGGCCGGAGGTGGCGCAGGAGGCGCGGCAGTCCTGGCGCGCCGCGATCGGCTTCGCGGGCAACGACCCGGCCGCCGCCCCGCAGATCGAGGCCTATCTCCAGCGCTACCCTGACGACGCGGAGCTGCGCCGCCGGCTGGAGGCGCTGCGCGCCCAGCCCGCTGCGGCGCCCGCCGATCCCAACGCCGCCGCGCGCCAATCCGCCTTCGCGCGGCTGGAGGCCGGCGGCAGCGCCGGCAACACCGATGCCGCGCGGGGCTTCGAGGCCGTTCTCGCCACCAACCCGAACGACGCGGACGCGCTGGGCGGGCTCGGCATCGTCCGCCTGCGCCAGGGCAACCAGCCCGAGGCCCGGCGCCTGCTGGAGCGCGCGGTGGCCGCCGCCCCGGACCGGGCGCAGCAGTGGCAGCGCGCGCTGGACGCCGCCTCCTACTCGACCGATCTGGCGGAGGCGCAGTCGCGGCTGCGCCGCAACGACCTGGACGGCGCCGACACCGCCGCCCGCCGCGCCGCCATGCGCCAGGTGGACGACCGCTCCGACGCCGAGGTGGTGCTGGGCGAGCTGGCGCTGCGCCGCGGCGACCCGCAGGGGGCGGAGCAGCGCTTCCGCGCCGCCCTCGCCCGCCGCCCGGGCTTCCAGCCGGCGCAGCAGGGGCTGAATTCCGCGCTCCGTGCCCAGGGCCGCGCCCCCGCCTTCGCCACCCCGCGCCCGGCCGCGCCGAGCGCGCCGCGCGCCCCGGCCGCGCCGCAGACCGCCACGGCGGAGGGCAATTCCTATCGGGCGGAGGCCGCGCGCGTCTCCGACCCCACCGCCGCCGCCGCTATCCTGCGCAACGCGGTGGCCGCCTCACCGGAGGACCCCTGGACGCGGCTCGACCTCGCCCGCGCCCTGCGTCGCGGGGGCCGCAACGCCGAGGCCCGCGCGACGGTGGAGGATCTCGCCGCCCGCAGCACGAACCCCGACGCCGCCTTCGCCGCCGCCCTGCTGGCGGAGGAGGATAACCGCTTCGCCGATGCGGACGCTCTGCTGGCCCGGGTGCCGCCGAACCGCCGCAGCCCGGACATGTCCCGCCTCGCGGCCCGCGTGCGCGGCCAGCGCGAGGTGCAGGCCGCGGCCGCCACCCTCTCGCTCAGCCCCTATGAGGGGCGCGCGCGCCTGCTGGCGCTCGCGGCAAGGCCCGATCCCACCGGCAGCACCGCCGCCGCCGTGATCCGTGCCTTCGGGGACGCGAATGACCGCGCCGGCGCGGTGGAGGCGGCGCGCACGGCGCTTGCCAACCGCGAGGCCTCCGGCACCGCCGCGCGCATCGCCGTCGCGGGCGCGCTTCTCGGCGCCGGGCTGGACGCGGAGGCGACGGCCCTGGCGGCCGAGGCCGACACGAGCGGCGCCACGGCGGAGCAGCGGCGCGACATCGCCTCCATCCGCGCCGGCGCCGCCATTCGCGGCTCCGACCGGCTGAACGAGGCCGGGGACCAGGCGGACGCCTTCGAGCGGCTGCGCCCGGTCCTCGCCAGCGATCCCGGCAACAGCGACGCCAACCTCGCCCTCTCCCGCCTCTACCTCGGCGCCCGGCGGCCGGAGGAGGCGCTGCGCGTGGCCGAGGCCGTGCTGATGCGTGACCCGCGCAACCTGGAAGCCCGGCGCAGCGCCATCGAGGCGTCGCTCGCCATCGGCGACGGGGAGCGCGCCGAGGCGCTGCTGGCCGGCGCCCAGTCCGCCAACCCCCGCGATTCCCGCGTGGCCCTGCTGGAGGCCCGGGTGGCCCGCGCCGCCGGGGACGAGCCCCGCGCCACCGCCGCGCTGGAACGGGCCGCCGCCTTCCGCAGCGCGGAGATCGGCAACGCCCGCGCCACCGCCGCGGCGCCGGCCGCGATGCAGATGCAGGGCTTGGCGAACCCCTTCGCCCGCGCAGGCGCCGGCGCTGGCACCGGCACCGGGGGCACGGCCCTCGCCTCGGCCGGCCCCGCCGACCCCGTGCTGCGCCAGATCCGGGCGGAGGCGGAGGCGCTGCGGAGCGAGACGGCCACGCTGCTCTCCGGCGCCGCCTCAGTCCGGACCCGCTCCGGCGATGACGGGCTGGACGGGCTGACGGAGTTCGGCGCCACCTTCCAGGCGGAGGTCTCGCCGGGCGCGCTGGGCGGCCGGCTCGCGGCCTCGGTCCAGCCCGTGGCCATCGATTCCGGCAGCCCTTCCGCCAGCGTGCAGGCGCTGCGCCGCTACGGCACCAACGTGCTGGACACGAACATCGCCGCCAACGCCGCCGGCGTCGCCTCGCGCCGCGACACCAGCGCCACCGGCGTCGCGCTCGCGCTGAACTACGTGCGGCGGGACTGGCTGAAGCTCGACATCGGCACCACGCCGCTCGGCTTCCGCCGCACCAACGTGGTAGGCGGGATCGAGATCTCGCCCGCGATCACGGACAACCTGCGGGTCCGCGTGGCCGGCGAGCGGCGGGCCGTGACGGACAGCCTGCTCTCCTGGGCGGGCGCGGTGGACGACCGCACGGGCGTCACCATGGGCCCGGTGGTCCGCACCGGCGGCCGGGCGCAGGTGGAGATCCCGATCGGGCGCGGCTACGCCTATGCCGGCGGCGGCTACGCCACCTTCCAGGGCGAGAACGTCGAGAGCAACACGCGGATCGAGGCGGGGGCCGGCGTTTCCCTGCCCCTGTACCGCAGCACGGCGGGCGAGCTGACGGGCGGCGTGGACCTCGTCTACTTCAGCTACGACAAGAACCTCCGCTACTTCACCCTCGGCCATGGCGGCTACTTCAGCCCGCAGGAGTACATGGCCTTCAACGTGCCGGTGGACTGGCGGGGCCGGGTGGGGAACGTGGCCTACCGGCTCGGCGCCACGGCGGGCTACGCCCGGTACCGCGAGGACCGGGCGCCGTTCTTCCCCGGGGATGCCGGGCTGCAGGCCCAGGCGGAGGCGCTAGCCACCTCCAGCGCCGGCACCACCACGCCCGCCACCGCCTTCTACGCCGGCCAGACGCAGAGCGGCTTCGTGGGCGGGCTGCGGGCGGAGGTGGACTGGTCCATCACCCCCGACCTCAGCCTTATCGGCGCCGTGCGCTACGACAAGGCGGCGGATTTCGACGAGACGCGGGTGCTGGTGCGGCTTCAGAACCGGTTCTGAGGCCGCCTTGCACCGCAGCACGCCGGGCATCATATCAATACACGAAGATTAAACGTGGATTGATCACCGATGTCCCGACGTCGCCTTCGCCTGGGCGCCTTCATGCGCCCAGTCAGCATCCACACGGCCGCCTGGCGCTACCCCGGCGCCTTCCCCGACGCGAATTTCAACCTCAGGCACCTCGTCCGCTTCGCGAAGGCGCTTGAGGCGGCCCGCTTCGACGCCTTCTTCATGGCCGATCACCAGGCCGTGCTGAACATGCCGATCCAGGCCCTGAAGCGCAGCGCCACGGTGACGAGCTTCGACCCGATGACGCTGCTGCCGGCCCTGGCCATGGTGACGGAGCATCTCGGCCTCATCGCCACCGCCTCCACCACCTATAACGAGCCCTGGCACATCGCCCGGAAGTTCGCCTCGCTCGACCACATCAGCAACGGCCGCGCCGGCTGGAACGTCGTCACCTCCGGGAACCCCACCGAGGCCCAGAACTTCGGGCGGGAGGAGCACGTGGAGCACGCCGCCCGCTACCGCCGCGCCCACGAGTTCATCGACGTGGTGGAAGGGCTCTGGGACAGCTGGGCCGACGATGCCTTCATCCGGGACGTGGAGGCGGGCACCTACTTCGATCCGGAGAAGATGCACGTCCTCGGCCACAAGGGGGAGCACTTCTCCGTCCGCGGCCCGCTGAACGTGGCGCGCCCGGTCCAGGGCTGGCCGGTGATCGTGCAGGCCGGCGCCTCCGATGACGGCCGGCAGCTGGCGGCGGAGACGGCGGAGGTGATCTTCGCCGCCGGCGGCCCGATCGAGGAGGCGCGCGCCTTCTACTCGGACGTGAAGGCCCGCACGGCGAAGGCCGGGCGGAACCCGGACCACCTCCTCGTCCTGCCCGGCTGCTTCGTGGTGGTGGGCGAGAGCGAGGCGGAGGCGAGGGAGAAGCGCGCCCTGCTGGACAGCCGCGTCCATTATGACAGCGCCATCGCCTCCCTCTCCGTCGCCCTCGGCACGGATGCCAGCCGCTTCGACCCGGACGGCCCCCTGCCGGAGGACATCCCCGAGACAAATGCGAGCAAGAGTGGGCGGGAGCGCGCCATCGGCATCGCCCGGCGGGAGAACCTCACCGTGCGCCAGCTCGCAGGGCGCCTGGGCGGCTACGCCGGCGCCGCCATGGTGGGCACCCCCGCGGGGATCGCCGACCAGATGCAGGAATGGCTGGAGACCGGCGCCTGCGACGGCTTCAACCTGATGTTTCCCTACCTGCCGGAGGGGCTGGACGACTTCTGCCAGAAGGTGGTCCCGGAGCTGCAGCGCCGCGGCCTGCACCGCACGGAGTACGAGGGCCGGACGCTCCGGGAGAATCTCGGCCTGCCCCGCCCGGCCAACCGGTTCTTCTCCTGAGAGGGGCGCCCCATATGTCCGCCATGATCCCGCTCTCCGTCCTCGACCTCTCCCCCATCCCCGAAGGCTCCGACGCCGGCCAGGCGCTGCGGAACTCGGCCGAGCTGGCGCGCCATGCGGAGGCGCTGGGCTACAACCGCTACTGGATGGCCGAGCACCACAACATGCCCGGCATCGCCAGCGCCGCCACCGCCGTGTCCCTGGCCCATGTGGCGCAGGGCACCACCCGCATCCGCTTCGGGGCGGGCGGCATCATGCTGCCCAACCACGCGCCGCTGACGGTGGCGGAGCAGTTCGGGACGCTGGCCGCCCTCTACCCCGGCCGGGTGGACCTCGGCCTCGGCCGCGCGCCGGGCACGGACCAGATCACCGCCCACGCCCTGCGCCGCACCCTGCAGGGCGACGTGGACTCCTTCCCGCAGGACGTGATGGAGCTGATGTCCTACTTCCGCCCAGCCCAGCCCGGCCAGCGCGTGCAGGCCGTGCCCGGGGCGGGGCTGGAGATGGCGTTCTGGATCCTCGGCTCCTCCACCTACGGCGCGCAGCTCGCGGCGGCGCTCGGCCTGCCCTACGCCTTCGCCTCCCACTTCGCGCCCGCCGCGCTGCACGACGCCATCGCCATCTACCGGGAGCGCTTCCGGCCCTCCGAGTATCTGGAGAAGCCGCACGTCATGATCGGCGCCAACCTGCACGCGGCGCCGACGGACGAGGAGGCGCGCTTCCTCTTCTCCTCCCACCAGCAGTCCTTCGTGAACCTCCGCACCGGCCAGCCCGGCAAGCTGCCGCGGCCGAAGGAGGGGTTCTACGAGAGCCTGGACCCCTACGCGCAGCGCATGCTGGACAACAGCCTGTCCTGCACCATCGTCGGCGGACCGGACGCCGTGCGGCGCGGGTTGCACGACCTGATCGAGCGGACAGGCGCGGACGAGCTGATGCTCACCGGGCACATCCATGACCTGGAGGCCCGCAAGCGCTCCTACGCCATCCTGGCGGAGGTCGCGGCGTCCCAGCCGGTCGCGGCCTAGAAACGCGAACGGGCCGGAGTGATCCGGCTCGTTCCTCTACGCACGTCCCAGATCGCGCCTCAGCGGAGCGGCCACGCGTACATCAGCCCGCCCGCCGTCCACAGCGCGTTCGGCCCGCGCTCCATGCCCAGCGGCGTGGACCGGCCGACATTGCGCTCGAACAGCTCGCCGTAGTTCCCCACGGCGCGGATCGCGTCATAGGCCCAGCTCGGCGAGAGCTTCGCGCCCTGCGCCAGCGAAGGGTCCGCGCCGAGAAGCCGGCGCACGGTCGGCGAGCTGTCCTGCGCCCGCCGCGCCTCCGCATTGGCGGCCGTGATCCCCAGCTCCTCCGCCTCGATCAGGGCGTTCAGGGTCCAGCGCACTAGGTCGAACCACTCCTGGTCGTCCCGCCGAACCATCGGGCCGAGCGGCTCCTTGCTGATCCGGTCCGGCAGCACGATGAAGTCGGCCGGATTGGGGAAGGAGGAGCGGACCGCCGCGATCTGGGAGGCGTCGGTCGTCAGCGCGTCGCAGCGGCCGGAGGAGAAGGCGGCCGCGACCTGGTCAATCCGCTCGAACAGCACGGGGGTGACGCGGATGTTCGCGGCCCGGTACCAGTCGGCCAGGTTCCCCTCCGTCGTGCTGCCCTGCTGCACGCAGACCGTGGCGCCGTCCAGCTGCGCGGCGCGGGAAACGCCCGCATCCTTGCGCACCATGAAGCCCTGGCCGTCGTAGAAGTTGATCCCGACGGTGCGGAGCCCGATCGCGGTGTCGCGCCCCATCGTCGCCGTGGTCTGGCGCACCAGCACGTCGATCTCGCCGGATTGCAGGGCCGGGAAGCGCTGCTGGCCGGAGAGCGGCAGGAAGCGAACCTTGTTCGCGTCCCCCAGCGCCGCGGCGGCGATGGCGCGGCAGAGATCCGCGTCCAGCCCGCGCCACACGCCCTGGCTGTCCGGCTGGGAGAAGCCGGCCACCCCCGTGTTCACGCCGCAGGAGAGGGTCCCGCGGCTCCGCACCGCATCCAGCGTGGTGCCGGCCGCGGCCGGGCCGGCCATGGCGACCGCGGCGAGCGAAGCGGCGGCGAGCGCGCGTGCGATAGGGGACATGGGCGGGACCTCCGGCGGATATGGCGGGGCAGCTAATCGGATGGGGGCCCGCCTGTCCAACCGTTGGCCCCCGGCGGTGGCGCGGGCTAGAAGCGCCGCTCACCACCAGGAAGCGACAGGCATGATCGAGGACCGCAAGCCCGGCACGGGCGACGAGGCCGTCTCCGGCAAGGAGGTCACGGTGCACTACACCGGCTGGCTGCACGACCCCTCCAAGCCCGAGAACAAGGGCCGCAAGTTCGACAGCTCCCGCGACCGGGGCGAGCCCTTCTCCTTTCCCCTCGGCGCCGGCCACGTGATCCGCGGCTGGGACGAGGGCGTGAAGGGCATGAAGGTGGGCGGCCAGCGCACCCTCACCCTGCCGCCGGAGATGGGCTACGGCGCGCGCGGCGCCGGCGGGGTGATCCCGCCCAACGCGACCCTCGTCTTCGACGTGGAGCTGCTCGGCGTCGGCTGACGCCCGATGGTGGCGGGAAGGGCTATCAGCCCTCCCCGTCGCCCACCCCGTGCCGCCAGTAGGAGACGGCGCGGAACCGGTTGCGAGACAGCCCGCAGGTCCCGCCCCAGTGGTCGCGGATCGCCCGCGCGGCGGTGTTCTCGCAGGCCGCCCAGCAGGTCACGGCCGCACCTGCGGGCAGGTTCGCGGCCCGCACCGCTTCCAGCAGCCGGGCGCCGTAGCCGGTGCCATCCCGGAACAGCCAGCGCAGCTCCACCCCGGCCGGGTGCTGGATCGCCTGACGCTCACCGGCCTCGGCCACCTCGATCAGTGCCAATCCTTGCGCGTCGGCCGGCATGGCCTCCAGCGCGCGGGCGATGGCCGGCAGCGCCGTCTCGTCCCCGGCGATCAGCCCCCAGCCGGCGCAGGCGATCCCGCCCCCGCCCGGCCCCATGACGCCCATCCAGTCCCCGGCCTCGGCGCGCAGCGCGAAGGCGGAGCCGGGTCCCTCATCCCCGTGCACCACGAAGTCGATCTCCATCCAGCCGGCGGAGGGGTCGATCCGTCGGATGGTGTAGGTGCGCCGCCGCAGGCTGTCCTCCATCAGCGGCTGGCCGCTGGGGCTCACGGTCGGCCAGGCCGGCTCCTCCCCCTTCGGCGGAATCAGGATCTTCACGTGCATCTGCGCCAGGCCGGCGTAGCGGCCGATATCCGGCCCCTCCAGCCGCAGCCGGCGCATCCGGGGCGTCACATCCTCCACCGCCGCCACGCGAAGGGCGCGGAAGTTGTGCGGGCGCGCGCCGGCGCCGACCGCGCCATGGCCGCGCCAGACGATGCCCAGCGCCTCGTCCGGGCAGAAGGAATCGAGATGGCCGGAGACGATGTTCTTCGCGTCCGCCAGCCAGTCCGGCGTGTCCGCCTCGATCCGCAGGGCGACCCCACCCTCTGCCAGCCGCAGCAGCGCGACGCAGCCGGGGAAGGTGACGCGGGATTCCGGGACGGGTCCCGCCACCTCGAGCCCATGGCCGACCATGTGCTCCCGGAACATCTCGATCAGCCGCTCCGGTGCGCGGGCTCGGGCATGGGCCTCGGCGATGAGAGGGGTCATGGCCGGTCTCCTCGGGATTACAGCGCGCCCGGCGGCAGGCTGACCAGGTGCGCCCCCTCCATGGGGATGGAGAGGAAGCGGGCGTTCAGTTCGGCAACCGTGGCGGCCGGATCAAGGTCGCCGCAACGCGCGGGCTGGAACCAGCGGGCCAGGGCCTCCAGCATCACCACATGGGCCGGGGTATCGTTGAAGCCGTGCCAGATGGCGTGCGCCCGGCCGCCCCGCACGGCGGAGAGGCTGTCCATCCGGGAGCGCCGGATCACCTCCGCCAGCGCGCGGCGCGCCTCCGCCTCGTCCACGCCCGGGCCCAGCGGGATGCCGCCGCGCCCGCCATAGGGGCCGCCCGTGGCCACGTAGACCTCCGGCGCCTGGGTGAGCACGTATTCCAGCGCCAGCTGGCCGGTGCTGCCGGGGATCATGCCCGCGCCGATGTTGCGGCCGCCCGCGAAGGACACCATCCCGTCAAACGCCCCGTGCCCGGGGGAGCCGCAGCAGGGCGTGCCCCCGGCATGGGCGTGCACCATCACCTTCGGCCGCTCCGCCGCGCCGAGGCCGGACAGGCGCTCCGCGATCCGCTCCAGCCGCCCCGCGTAGAGCGCGTCGAAGGCGCGCGCCTTCTCCTCCTGCCCGAGGACCTGCCCCAGCACGGCCATGCTGGGCCGGGTGTCGCGCATCGGGTCCGCGAAGAAGTCGATGGTGATGGCCGGCACGCCGAGCGCCGAGATCCGTTCCGCCATCTCGTTCGTCCCGCCACGCGCCCCGGCACGGCTGAGGATGACGAGGTCCGGCCGCGCCGCCAGCACGTTCTCCAGCGAGAGCCCGTCCCCCTGCGCGCGCCCGACCACGGGTACGGCGTCGGCGGCCGGGAAGCGGGCGCGCACGGTCGCGTAGTCCGGCGGGTTCATGCGCCGAAGGTCGTCGCCCCAGCCCACGACCAGCGAGACGGGATCGGGGTGCAGCAGCGCCATGGCCAGCACGTGCCGCGCCTGCACGAGCACGATCCGCTTGGGCAGGCGCGGAAGCACCACCTGCCGCCCGGTGACGTCCGTGATCCGGATCGGCCCGCCCTGTGCCCGCGCCAGGGCAGGCGCCGCGAGGATGGGCAGGGCGGCGAGAAGGTGGCGACGCTTCATGCGGGCGCTCCGGCAGGGGGTGGGGCGGGAGGCAGGGCGAAGGGCACGGCGCGCGAGAGGGCGGCCGGCAGGACGGAGCCGTGGTTCTCGCCGGGGAACTCGGTGAAGTCCACCGAAACCCCGGCATCCCGCAGGGACACGGCAACCTCGCGCGCGCGGCTCACCATCCGCCGGGCCACGCGCAACGGGCCGCGCGGCGTGCCGTCATCCGCCTCCTCCAGGCCCCCCGCCGTCAGCAGCAGCGCCGATCCGGCGGCGGCCGGCGGCGGTTCGGCGGCGAAGCGGCGCGCCACCTCCATGGCCGCCCCTTGGGCGAACCAGAGGGACGGGCTGGCGGCGGCGACGCGGCGGAACAGCCCGGGGCGGGAGAGGAAGGCGTACAGGGCCAGCAGCCCGCCGAAGGAGTGGCCGAACAGCGCCAGCCCGGCCCGGTCCACCGGGAATTGGCGCTCCAGCCCGGGCAGGATCTCCCCCAGGAGGAGGTCGAGGAAGGCGTCCGCGCCGCCGGATCCGGCCGGGGCGGCGGGAAAGGAAGGGGTGTAGTCCCGCGCGCGGGCGGCCCGGTCATAGGGGCCCTCCCCGGCATGGCCAAGACCCACCACCAGCCCCGGCCCGACATCCTTCGCGCCGCGCCCAGTCCGCAGGCGGGCGATCTCGGCCGCGGTCGGAAACGTCGCGGCGCCATCGGCCAGGAACAGCACGGGGTAGCCGCCCGGCGGCGGCGGCGCCTCCGGCCAGGAGAGGAGGATGCGGTGCGCGCCCGCATCCCAGGATGCGGTGCGGGGCAGCGCCACCGGCGCCCCGAAGGGCGGCCCCGGGATCGGGGCCGCGCCGGTCACCAACGCACGCGCACCGAGCCGAGCACCAGCCGCCCCGTGCCGTAGTAGCAGGCCGTGACCGAGGAGCAGCTCGCGATGTAGTCCTTGTCCGCGATGTTCTGCGCGTTCACCGCCAGTTCCAGCCCCTTCACGCTCTCGAACCGCGCGCCGACGTCGTAGCGGATGGCCGCGTCGAACAGCGTCACGTCGTCCACCTTAAAGGTGTTCGTCGTGTTCCCGTAGGTGGAGCCGACGTAACGGACGCCGCCGCCGAGCTGCAGCCCGCGCAGCGGCCCCTCGCGGAAGCTGTAGTTCGCCCAGCCGCTGGCGGCGTGCAGCGGCACCTGCGGCACGCGGCTGCCCGCCTCGCCGGGGGTGTTGGAGCTCCGGATCGTCGCGTCCGTGTAGGAGTAGGCGCCGATCAGGTCGATGTTCTCGTTGATCGTCGCGCGCCCCTCCACCTCGATCCCGCGGGACCGCACGGTGCCGAGCGCGATGCTGGAGGTGGGATACTGCGGATCGCGCGTCAGCACGTTGTCCTGGGTGATCTGGAAGGCCGCCACCTGGACGAAGCTGCTCATCCCCGGCGGCTGATACTTCACGCCCACCTCGTACTGCTCGCCCGTGGTGGCGTCGAAGGTCGGGCTGCCCCGCTGCGGCGCGCCCGTGCCGGAGTTCGGCAGGAAGGAGGTGGAGTAGCTGAAATAGGGCGCGATGCCGTTGTCGAACAGGTACAGCGCGCCGGCGCGCCAGGTCACGTCGTCGTCGAACTGGGAGCGGTGGGCGACGGCGTTCGTGGCCAGCGTCCGCACGTCGGTCCCGAGGCTCGCGCGGTCGTAGCGGATGCCGAAGTTCAGGCGCAGCCGGTCGATTGCGATCTGGTCCTGCGCGTAGAAGCCGATCTGGTCGACCTCCTGGTTCGTGCGGGTCGCGTTCGTCGTCACGCGGCCGGGGGCGATGTAGTAGCTGGGCGAGAAGACATCCAGCGAGGGCACGCCCGTGCCGAGCGCCTGCACGGCGCGGGCGGAGGTGCGCTGCCAATCGATTCCGAACAGCGCGGTGTGGCGCACCATGCCCGTGCTGAAGGTGGCCTGCGCCTGGTTGTCCAGCGCGTAGGCATTGGCGTGGTCGGAAACGTAGGTCTGGTTGCGCGTGCCGATCCGCCCGTTCACCGCGCCGACCGAGAGCACGTTCACATCCGCGTCGATGTGCGAGTAGCGGAAGTTCTGGCGCAGGGTCCAGGTGTCGTCCAGCCGGTGCTCCAGCTGGTAGCCGATGGAGGCTTGGGTGCGGTCGAACCGGTTGTAGTCGGGATCGCCGCCGAAGAAGCGGCGGGGGATACGGCCGAAGGGGCTGGCGATCACGGTGCCGACGGCTGGCACGAAGTTGTAGAACCCGCCCTCCGGGTCGCGCTGGTAGGAGGAAAGGATCGTCACCGTGGTGTTGTCGCTCGGCCGCCAGGTCAGGGCGGGCGCGATGGCGATCCGCTGCTCGCCGACGAAGTCGTACTGGGTGTCGGAGATCCGGCCGATGCCGGTCAGGCGGTAGGCGAAAGTATTGTCCGCCGTCAGCGGCCCGGTGGTGTCGAAGGCGGTCTGCAGCAGGCCGTAGGACCCCGCCTCCAGCCGCACCTCGTTGGAGGGTGTGAAGCTCGGGCGGCGGCTGACGAGGTTCACCAGCCCGCCCGCGCCCGTCTGGCCGTACAGCACGGAGGCCGGGCCGCGCAGCACCTCGATCCGCTCCAGCAGCCAGGGATCGGTGTTCGGCACGCCGAAGAAGACGCCGCGCCCCTGCCGCAGCCCGTCGAGGAAGTTCACGAAGGCGGCGGAGGTGCCCTGCCCGCCGAAGCCGCGCACGAAGACGCTGTCGTAGCGGGCGGAGGGCCGCACCTCCGCCAGCACGCCCGCCGTGTAGCGCAGCGCCTGGGCGACGGAGAGGGCGGACTGGTCGTCGATCTGGTCGCGCGTGACGACGCCCACGGATTGCGGCGCCTCGATCAGCGGCGTGTCGGTCTTGGAGCCCGTGGTGGTGACGGGGGCGACGTAGCCCGGCGTGTGCTCCCAACTGCGCCAAGCCGTGGCCTGCACGTCCACTTCCGGCACGGCCAGCGAGGCGTTGGTCTCGGTTGTAGCAGTCTGGGCCACGGCCGGGGCGGAGAGGGCCACGAGCGCGACACCGGTGAGAAGGAGGCCGCGGAGGGAGGTTGGGGGCATGCCGGTCGTCCACACGAAAACGTCAGAACCCTCTGACACGGATGCAAATCACTCGCAATATCTTCCGATCGCCTTCGCCCCTCCTGTGGCGAGCACGCCGCACCCGCCCTGCGAGAGGCGGATGGCCGCGCCGGGTTTGTGAAGCCGCTTGCGAATGATTATCCTCTGCGAAGTCCCCTGCCCCACCCGGAGCCTTCATGATCCGCCGCAGCCCGCTGCGCCTCGCCGCCCCTCGCCCTGTCACCGGGCCGCGTTCCGGCCGCATCAAGCGGGCCCTGCCGCGTTGAGCACCCTTGCCCTGGCCGAGGGGGCGGCCGCCGGCTATCGCCGCCTCATCCTGCGCCGCTCCCTCCTGCTGGCGCTGCTCACCCTCCTCCTTATAGCCGCCTTCCTGCTGGACGTGGCCACGGGCCCGGCCCGCCTGCCGCTCTCCGCGGTCACGGACGCCCTTCTCGCCGGGCGCGGCGCGGGCGGCCCCATGTCCGTCATCATCTGGGACGTGCGCCTGCCCTACGCCGTCATGGCCGTGCTGGTGGGCGCCGCCCTCGCCTTCGCGGGCGCGGAGATGCAGACCGTGCTGGACAACCCGCTGGCGAGCCCCTTCACCCTCGGCGTCTCCTCCGCCGCCTCGCTCGGCGCGGCGCTGGCGATCGTGCTCGGCACCGGCCTGCCCTTCGTGCCGATGGACTGGCTCATTCCCGCCAACGCCTTCCTCTTCGCCCTCGCCGCCATGCTGCTGCTGCAGTTCATGGCGCGGCTGCGCGGGGCCGGGGTGCAGGCGCTGGTGCTCTTCGGGATCGCCCTCGTCTTCGCCTTCAACGCCCTGGTGGCGCTGATCCAGTTCGTGGCGACGGAACAGGCCCTCCAGCAGCTCGTCTTCTGGTCCATGGGCAGCCTCGCCCGCTCCTCCTGGGACAAGATCGCCATCCTCGCGGCGGCGCTCGCCCTCTGCATCCCCTTCTCCGCCCGCGCTGCCTGGCGCCTCACGGCGCTCCGCCTGGGCGAGGACCGCGCCCGCTCCTTCGGCGTGGACACGGAGGCCACCCGGCGCGGCGCCCTGCTGCGCGTCTCGCTGCTGGCCGGCACCTCCGTCGCCTTCGTCGGCACCATCGGCTTCGTCGGCCTCGTCGGGCCGCATGCCGCGCGGCTGCTGGTGGGGGAGGACCACCGCTTTTTCCTCCCCGCCTCCGCCCTCTGCGGCGCGCTCCTCCTCTCCCTCTCCTCTGTCGCCGGCAAGCTCGTCGTGCCCGGTCTCCTGGTGCCCATCGGCATCGTTACCGCCCTCGTCGGCGTGCCCGTCTTCCTGGCCCTCGTCATGGGAAGGGGGCGCGTGTCGTGAAGGGCGCACCGCTCACCGTCTCGGACCTCCGTGTCGCCTATGGCCGCCGCGTGATCGTGGAGGGGCTGAACCTCGCCCCGCTGAGGCCCGGCACCCTCACCGCCCTCGTCGGCCCGAACGCCGCCGGCAAGTCCACCCTGCTGCGCGGCATCGCCGGCCTCGTCTCCGGCACGCGCGGCACGGTGCGGCTGGGCGAGCGCGACCTCCTCGGCATGTCCATCCCCGAGCGCGCGCGGCACCTCGCCTACATGCCCCAGGGTCTTCCGGGCGGCGTGGCGCTGACCGTAATGGAAACCCTGGTCGGCGCCCTGCGCGCCGTGCCGACCGAGTTGGCGCCGGACGGCGCCGCGGCTGCCAACCACGCCATCGCCGTGCTGCGCCAACTCGGCATCGAGCACCTGGCGCTCCGCTCGCTGGACCGCCTCTCCGGCGGCCAGCGCCAGCTCGTCGGCCTCGCCCAGGCCCTGGCGCGGGAACCGGACGTGCTGCTGCTGGACGAGCCCACCAGCGCCCTCGACCTGCGACACCAGGTCTCCGTCATGGCGCTGGTGCGGGAGACCGTGCTGCGCGCCGGCCTCGTCGGCGTGGTCGTGCTGCACGACCTCGCCCTGGCCGCCCGCTTCTCGGACCGGTTGGTGGCGCTCAGCGCCGGCGCCGTCCAGGCGGACGGCACGCCGGAGGAAACCCTGACGCCGGACCTCCTTGCCCGCGTCTACGAGGTGGAGGCGCGGGTGGAGCGCTGCTCCCTCGGCCATCTCCTCGTGCTGGCGGACGCACCGATCAAGGGCGCGGCCTGACCCATCCGGACCCAGGGGGCTACCCGACCGGTCAGCCCCCTGCCATCGGCACTCATCCCGCCGTCCCTCTCGTCTCCGCTCTTGGGGCCGGAGCGTACAATCGGCCACGCGGCCCTGCCGGTTTCAATTGGCCATCCCGGATCGTCGTCTTGTCGGTAAAGTGCTGCTCGATGGCCATCGAAGCCAGCACCGGCACCCTCATCGGAGCCTGGCAGGAAGCCGACATGAGGGTCCTCGCCATGGACTATCCTCCGGAAGCCTCATCCGATAGGACGCCACATGCCTCTGAACCGACGCATCCTACTCGCCGCAGGAGTGCATGGAATGGCAGGTCCCGTGGCGACTGCCGCACCACCCCCCAGAGTTCTGTACCAGGGCAGTCTGCTGGCCGACTATTTCCAGGTCTACCTCCGGGACGAGGCCCATCCCGACCTGCCCGACGACTACACCGATGAGGCGATCGCCCACCGTCTCTTGGCCGGGCCACACGCCGTCATTCTCCATACGGCACGCAACATGACCGTGCCGATTCGCGTCGAATGGCACGGCGGGCGTCCCACCGTCGACCACGACGCCTACCAGCACATCGTCGAGGCCCGCTTCGATTGTCCCTCGGGCCAACTCGTCCTCGCTGGCCTGACGGATTACGGCCCCAGCGCCCCACGATTCCCAGTGAGGGCGGGGCCACTCGGCGTCCGTGCGGGCTTCTCGGGCCTTGATACCCTCAGCGCGGACGGTCTCGAAGGAAGTGATCGCTACGTGGTGCAGCTTTGGCCGGGACCTGAACCGGATGGCGTGCGCGTGCTGAAGTCCTGGCCGGCCGCATAGCGGTTTCACACCTCCCCCTGAGGCGGACCGCCACCGCAGGATCAGCCCGGCACCAGCATCCAGTCCGCCAGAGTCGCGAAGGTGTTCTTCGCCCCCCGCAGAACCGCCTCCGCGTCGGGCTCCGCCTCGAGCCGGCCGAGGAAGGCGCGCCACATGGCCCCCGTCGCCTCGCCATGCCCCGCGAAATAGGATCGGGCACCCTCCGCGAGGCCGGTCTCGTCCAGCCGCTTCAGGATGAACCGTCCGCCGAGCGTCGATCCTTCCATGACGTAGAGGGATCCAATCGCCTCGCCGCGCCCGCGCAGGGCCGGGGGCGGGCAGACTGGCAGGGTTTCCGGCTCCACGCCCAGCGCGCGCAGGTCGTCCCGCAGCAGGTGCAGCCGCAGGCGCGGCGCGAGAAAGCCGTCATCCCCCAGCGCCGCCGCCACGGCCGGCTCCCACCCCGCCCAGAAGCCGTGGAACCGCTCCAGCACGGCGACGTAGCGCGCCGCCGTCAGCCCGGGATCGGCCAGGCGCAGCCCGTCCTCCAGGCGCTCGTGGTCGGGGCGCGTCTCCGCGCGCAGGCGGTCGCGGATCGGGACATCGGCGGCGATCGACACGCTCAGATCATCGCCCGGATCTTGGAGGTCAGGGCGTCCATGGCGAAGGGCTTCGTCATCACCTGCATGCCCGGTTCCAGCACGCCGTTCCCCAGCGCGGCGTTCTCCGCGTAGCCCGTGATGAACAGCACCTTCAGCCCGGCGCGGCGCGCGCGCAGCGCGTCGGCCAGCTGGCGCCCGTTCATGCCGTTGGGCAGGCCGACATCCGTCACCAGCAGGTCGATCCGCGGCATGGCCTCCGCGGCCCGCAGCCCCTGCACGCCGTCATTCGCCTCCACCACGCCGTAGCCCAGCTCGCGCAGCACCTCGCCCACCAGCATCCGCACCACGGGCTCGTCATCCACCACCAGCACCGTGCCGCCCTCGGGCGCGAGGACGGAGGCAACCTCCTTCACCCCGTCCCGCTCCGCGTCCTCGCCCTCCGTGGAGCGCGGCAGGTACAGGCGCACCGTCGTGCCCTGCCCGGCCTCGGAATAGATACGGACATAGCCGTTGGACTGCTTGGCGAAACCGTAGACCATGGAAAGGCCCAGCCCCGTGCCCTGCCCCAGCGGCTTGGTGGTGAAGAACGGGTCGAAGGCGCGCGCGATCACCTCCGGCGGCATGCCCGTGCCGGTATCGGTGACCGAGACCGCCACGTACTGCCCGGGCGCCACGTCGTGGTGCTGGCGCGCGTAGGACTCGTCCAGCCACCCGTTCACCGCCTCGATCGTCAGGCGCCCCCCGTCGGGCATGGCATCGCGCGCGTTGATGGAGAGGTTGAGCAGCGCATTCTCGAGCTGGTTCGCGTCGCAGAGCGCGGGCCAGAGCCCGCCGGACATGACCGTCTCCACGTGGATGGCCGGCCCCACCGTGCGGCGGATCAGCTCCTCCATCGAGGTGACAAGGCGGTTCACGTCCGTCGGCCGCGGGTCCAGCGTCTGCCGGCGGGAGAAGGCGAGCAGCCGGTGCGTCAGGGCCGCCGCGCGGTTGGCGGAGGTGGTGGCGGCGCCGAGGTAGCGGTCCAGCTCCGTGAAGCGCCCCTGCGCCACGCGGCTCCGAAGCAGCTCCAGGCTGCCGATGATGCCTGCCAGCAGGTTGTTGAAGTCGTGTGCGATCCCGCCCGTGAGCTGGCCCACCGCCTCCATCTTCTGGCTCTGCCGGAGCCGTTCGTTCAGCTCCGCGATGCGGGACAGGCTGCGAATCACCACCTCCGTGATGGCGTGGCGCAGCGTCGCAGCGATCTCCAGCTCCCACTCCGCCCAGGGTCGCGCGTAGCCGTGGCGCTCCTCCACCCAGCGGTCGAAGGACTGGCGGGGCATGACGGAGCCGCTCTCCGGCTCCACCGCCTTGTGCGGGTTGCCGCCCCAGCTGACGAGGTGCGGCTCCTCCGGCCGGAACCAGAGGATCATGTCCTCCCGGTCGGCCAGGAACACGGCCAGCACGCCGCTGGCGGTGGCGGCGTGCGGCGCCCACTCCGGGAAGTCCTCCGGCAGGTGGTCGGCGTGGAAGATCTCCTCCGCGCCCCGGGCGCGCAGCCAGGCGGCCAAGCGCAGCACCTCGGCCTCCGGCGGCGCGACGCCCAGCGTTTCCACCCGCCCCTGCCGCACCACCGCCGCGCCCGTGCAGCCGAAGAGCGAGGCGATGGTGACGGAGCCGGCCGTGAGGGCCGAGGAGACGTCCTCCGCCTCCGCCATGTGCGCCAGCAGTTCGGAGAGCCGGCCGTTGTCGGCCCGCCGCGCCTCCTCCGCCATCATCCGCTCGGCGCCGCCGATCCGGAGCGCGAAGGCGTCCGTCAGCGCGGAGGCCGCGGCGCGCTGCCCGGGCGAAGGCCGGTGCGGCTGCCGGTGGTGGCACACCACCAGCCCCCAGAGCTGCCCCTCGTGCAGGATGGAGAGCGACATGGAGCCGTCCACCCCCATGTTGCGGTGGTACTGCAGATGCACCGGCGAGAGGCTGCGCAGCCGGCAGAAGGACATGTCGATCGGCTTCTCGGGCGCCATCGAGCTGTCCCAGATCGGGTCCCGCAGCAGCGCCATCGGCTCCGCGTCACGGCTGGGAACCCAGCGGATCAGGCTGCGCCGGTACAGCTCCCGCGCCTGGGCGGGGATGTCGGAGGCGGGGAAGTGCAACCCGGCGAGCGACTGGTCCCAGTCCTCCACCATGTCCTCGGCCAGGGTCTCGCCGTGCCAGTCCCGGTCGAAGCGGTAGATCAGCACCCGCTCGTAGCCCGTGAAGAAGCGGATTCCCTCCACCGTCACCCGCGCGAGGTCCTCCAGCCGCCCCCCCGCCCCGCGCAGCCGGGCGATGGCGCGCTGCAGGGCCCGGGTGGCGCTCAGCGCCTCCTGCTCGTCCCGCGGCGCCACCCGCTCCAGCTCGATCAGCACCATCCCGTCCCCGGTGTGGCTGGCCACCTCGAAGGCACCGCCGGGCAGCGTCAGCCCGGTCTCCCACGGCGCCTCGCCCGGCATGTCGCCGGCCGCCGCCAACCCGGCCAGCGTGGCGGCGAACTCCTCGCCGAGCACGGCGCCGACCGAGAGGCCGATCAGGGTGTTGGAGGCGGTTCCCTCCGAGAGGATCCCCGCATTCTCGCTCGCCGCCACGATCGCCATGCCGCGCGCGGGATCGGCCATCAGCAGCACCCCGTGCGGCTGGATGGAGCCGGGTATGTGGATCGGCTCCTGCGCGCAGAGCGCATCCGCCCGGTCCGGCAGTTCCGGCTCGGCCTGGGCCACCACGCCGCGCAGCTTCGGCTGGATCGTCACGCCCGGTGCCATCAGCGCCGCCCGTCCTGCGGTGGGAGCATCCGGTCCAGCAGCCCGTCGCGCCGCACCGCCACGTGCCAGACCGTCCCCGCGAGGTGCAGCAGCACGAGGGCGTAGACGGCGAACTGGGTGTTCACGTGAACCGTGTTGGCCAGCACGCCCAGCGGGTCGTTCTTCGGCAGCCCCGGCAGGGAGAGCAGGCCGAAGAAGGGCACGGGCTGCCCGTTCCCGGCCATCAGGTAGCCGGTCACCGGCATGATGATCAGCACAGCGTAGAGGCCCCAGTGGTTGAGCCGCGCCAGCACCTGCAGCGCGGGCGGGTCCGGATCCGCCGGCGGCGGGTGGCGGAAGCGCCAGGTAATCCGGGCGAGAACGAGCAGGAGAACGCTAATCCCGAAGGATTCGTGCAGCAGATACCAGAAGACCCGCACCTCGCCGGGCGGGAAGTTCTCCGCAACCCACACGAAAGGCAGCAGGAGGAAGAGCAGCGCCGCCGTGATCCAGTGCAGCGCCTGTGCCATGCCGGTGAACCGGGTGGACGGGGGCTGCGTCGTGTCGGTGCCGGTCGCCATGCCCTGTCCAAGAACGCAGTGTCCTATTTAAGGGCCGAACGCGCCGCATCCAACCCGCGCATGCCCCTCCCCGAGACAAATGCGCGTGGCTGGCGGGACGCCCGCCCCCCTGCTATCCCCCGCCGCCCCCTTGGCGGAGTGAGCGATGACGGCGCCGGACCTGAGCGTCCTGACCCTGGTGAAAGGGCGGGACGGGCACCTGGCCAACCTCCTCGCGGGACTCGCGCGCGGCACGCGGATGCCGGCGCGCTGCATCGTGGTGGACATGGGCGAGACCCCCGCGGCGATGCCCCCCACCCCCTTCCCGCTGCTGCACCACCGCCTCCCCTCCCCCGGCCTGCCGCTCGCCAGGGCCCGCAACGCCGCCGCTGCCCTGGCGGAGACGCCCCTGCTCGCCTTCCTCGACGTGGACTGCATCCCCGCCGCCAACCTAGTGGAGGCCCTGGCCGCCGACGTCGCCGCCCACGACGCCCTGATCTGCTGCGAGATCCGCTACCTTCCCCCCGGCGTCACGGACCTTTCCGAGCCGGCCCTGATGGCCGCCGGCCAGCGCCACACCGTCCGCCACTTCCCCGAATCCGGCCTGCGCCCGGAAGCGAACACCGGCCTGTTCTGGTCCCTCGCCTTCGCCGTGCGCCGGGAAAGCTTCCTGCGCCTCGGCGGCTTCGACGAGAGCTTCACCGGCTACGGCGGGGAGGACACGGATTTCGCCTTCCGCGCGCGGGAGGCCGGGCTTCCCCTCCTCTTCACCGCCTCCACCACCGCCTTCCACCAGCACCACACCGTCCACGAGCCGCCCCTGCAGCACTTCGCCGACATCGTGGCGAACGCCGCCCGCTTCCGGGCACGCCACGGCTTCTGGCCCATGGACGGCTGGCTGGACGCCTTCGCCCGGATGGGCCTGATCGAGCCGCTGGATGACGGGATCACGATTCACGTGCGGCGCGCCCCCACGCCCGAGGAGATCCGCGCGGCGCAGCGGCCCGACCGGGCCTACTGATCCTTTGTTGGCGGTTTGTGGCCAGGGAGAGGAAGAGGGAATTCTTCCCCTCCCTGGCCCCCTCACCATCATCTTTTTCTAGGCTTTGGAAGCAACCCGACTAGCGGTGCGCCTCGGGTCGATGACCCGAGGCGACTGCAAGGGCAGGAAAGATGCCAATCGTAGAGGGCTGGCACCTCCCGTCAGTCCCGCGGCAGCCCCATGCAGGTCCGGGAGCCTCAGGCTCCTGGCGGGGGTCCAGGGGGCGGAGCCCCTTGGGGCCACCCGCACCACCCCATCAACGCACCCCGCGGTTCCGGGCCACCAGCCGCGCCAGCTCCTCTACCCCCAGGAAGCGCGGCGCGCTGCCGGCCGCCAGAGCGTCCAGGCTCGGCGCCGGCAGGCCCAGGCGACTGGCGTAGATCCAGGAATAGGCCAGCACGCGCTGCACGTAGGCCCGCGTCTCGTTGAAGGGGATGCTCTCGATGAAGAGGAAGGGGTCCTCCCGGTGGCCGTTGGTGGGCATCCACTTCGTCAGGTTGCCCGGGCCCGCATTGTAGGCGGCCAGCATCCGGATCAGGTCGCCCTTCACGTTCTCCTGCGAGGAAAGGTGCAGCAGGTAGCGCTGGCCCAGTTCCAGGCTGAAGCCCGGATCGTGCAGCCGCCGGCCGCCATCTCGGAGGCTGGCATCCCCGGTGATGTAGGCGGCAGTAGCCGGCATCACCTGCATCAGCCCGCGGGCGCCCGCGGGGGAGACGGCGTCGGGGTCGAAGTTCGATTCCTGCCGGGCAAGGCCGTAGATCAGGGCCGGGTCGGCCCGCCAGCCGCCCTGCGGCTCCAGCCGGGGCACGGGGAAGCGGGCGTAGTCGCGCGGGCGGCCGTCCGCTGCCTGCGCCTGGGAGGCGAGCATCGTCGACAGCTCCGTCATTCCCGCCCCCGTCGCGGCGGCGAGCATGGCGCGGGCCAGGCCGGAATTGCCCCTCGCCACGGTCCAGAGGCGGCGCAGCTCCGCCTCCGCCCGGGCCTTCTGGCCGATCTGGATCAGGGCCAGGGCGCGCCAGCCGCCGGCCGTCTCGGCCAGGGCGGCGCCCTCCGCCTCGCCGGCCACCTCGCCCTCCCAGGCGAAGCCGAAGGGCAGGCCCAGCGCGCGGCGGGCCACCAGCCCGTAGAAGGTGCGCGGCTCCTGCGCGGCCTGGAGCATCCAGGGCACGTAGCCCTGCGGCCGGCGGGCGCGCACGGCGGCGCGGGCGGTCCAGAAGGCGGCGGCGGCGCGCAGCACGGCGGGCGCCGTCTCGTTGCGGGCGGCCCCCTCGAAGAGGGGCAGCGCCGCCTCGTACTGGCCCAGCCCCCAGGCGGCGAGCCCGGCGGTGAACCCGGCCTGGGCCGGGGCGCCCGGGGTGCGCGCGGCGAGGGAGCCGACGCGGAAGGCGTCCGCGTCCCGCCCGGCGGTGAAGAGGACCTGCGCCACTTCCGATTGCAGGGCGGCGGCATAGGCCGGCGTCATGCCGCGGGTGGAGGCGATGTAGCGCAGCGCGTCCTGCACGTCTCCGCGCCCGGCCATCTCGCGCACGGTGCGGTCCAGGGCGGGGTTCCGCGCCAGGGGGCGGGCGGCGGCCGCGGGCGGCTCGCGCTCCTCCGGCGGCACCTCCTGTCCTGGGGGGGGAACCTCCTCCGCGGCGGGGGCGCCGGGCAGGGCGGGCACGGCGGCGCCGCGCGGCAGGCGAGCCACCAGCAGGGCGTGCAGCCGCGGCGCGTCTGGGTGGTCGGAGTTGTCGGAGAGCCAGGCGCGCAGCTCCGCGGCCGTTGGCTCCACCCCGCCCGCACCGGGGCCGCCGGCGCGCCAGCGGTCCGCCAGCACGTGGCCCATCAGCCGGCGGTCGTCCAGGCGCTCGGATTCCCGCATGGCCTGGGCCATCTCGCCGCTCGCCTGCAGCTCGAAGATGCGGCGCAGCCGGGCGGCGTCGGAGGGGGCGAGCGGCTGCGGCATGCCCGGCACGGCGGGGCTGATCCCGGCCAGCGGCGTGCGCGCGAAGGAGAGGGCAATCTCCTGCGGTGTGCTCATCTCGGCTAAGCGCGTGGGCACGCGGGCCAGCACGGGCTCCGGCGAGTGCGCCGACGGTACGGGGCCGGGCTTCAGGCGCGCGGTGCGCCCCGCCGGCTGCCCTACAGGGCGCCGGACAGGAGCGCGTGAGAGGATGCGGACGGCGCCCTGCGGCAGGGCGCGCGACACGTCCTGGCCGAGCCGGCCCCTGACATCCCGGGTCACATCCCGGATCGGGGCACCCGCGCGGGCGGGCAGCCCCGTCCGAAGGGAGGGACGATGGGGAGCGGGGGGCCGCTGCGCGGTCCG
Organism: Pararoseomonas sp. SCSIO 73927; assembly: GCF_037040815.1. Lineage (NCBI taxonomy): Bacteria > Pseudomonadati > Pseudomonadota > Alphaproteobacteria > Acetobacterales > Acetobacteraceae > Pararoseomonas > Pararoseomonas sp. SCSIO 73927. Next base: position 2,464,508 of record NZ_CP146232.1, on the reverse strand, counting down.
CTGGGTCATGGCGCGCGCGGTCTCGCGAAGCGAGGGCTGCTCACGCCGGGAATGGGTCTCTGCACGCTGCGGAGCGGCCTGGGCCATGGACCCGCACAGGGCGAGCGCAAGCGCCAGCGCCACCCGCATCGCGCGCGCTCGCCGGGGGGGACGGCGACCGAGCCCGAGGGGGGAAGCTCGCATGGGCGGCCACCGTTAGGGGGGTCGGCCCCCGGGGGCAAGCAACCCTGACGCGATCCTGCGCCCCGCAGAACGCGAATCAGGGGCTTAGGAGACGTAAGGCCTTCACGTTCCGTTCATGCGCCCGCCGCGCCGGGCGGCGGTGCCCCGTCCAGCGCCCGCCGGAGCAGCCGCAGGTCGGTCCAGGCCTCCCGCTTCGCGGCAGGCTGGCGGAGGAGATAGGCGGGGTGCAGCGTCGCCAGGGTCGGCACCGCGCCCAGCCCCGGCACCTCCAGGCTGTGCCACCGGCCGCGCAGCCGGGTGATGCCCTCGTTGCGCCGAAGCAGCGCCTTCGCCGCGGTACCGCCGAGCAGCACGAGGTGGCGCGGGCGGACCAGCGCCAGGTGGCGCAGGACGAAGGGGGTGAAGACGTTCATTTCCGCGTCGGTCGGGGTGCGGTTCCCCGGCGGGCGCCAGGGCAGGATGTTTGTCAGGTAAGCGTTGCGCGCCCGCTCCACCCCGATGCTGGCGAGCATGCGGTCCAGCAGCCGTCCGGAGACGCCGACGAAGGGCTTGCCCTGCCGGTCCTCATCCGCCCCCGGCGCCTCCCCCACCAGGACAAGGCCGGAATCCGCCACCCCGTCCGAGAGGACGAGGTTCCCCGCCGTCTCCCGCAGCGGGTGGTCCAGGGCGGCAAGTGCGGTCCGCAGCCCCTCCAGGCTGTCGGCGCCGGCCGCCAGCTCACCCGCCCGGGCCGCGGCGGGGGCGAAGGCGGCCGCCGCGGGGGAAGCGGCGCGCGGCGCGGCCGGGAGCGCGGCCGGGAGCGCGGCCGTCTGGGCGGCGGGCGCGACGGGGCGAGGCGCGGACGGCACCGCGGCCGGGCGCGGCCGGGTGCGGTCCAGCGGCGCCTCATCCAGCGCCTCGTCGGCGCCCCAGGCGATCTGCAGCTCCAGCGCGGCGAGCAGGGCGGCTGTCTCGGCCGCGTCCAGGTCCATGGTGGAGGTATCGCGCCTGCGCGCCCCCGCGCGCAATGGCCCTTCACCAGGTCGATGAGCGGCCCCTGTCCGTGCAACGGCGCCCCATGTTCCCGGGCGCTGGAGCGCGACGTTTCCGCACCCCGAAGCGCGACGTTGCGAACCGCTTGCAACGCAAAGCCCCGCAATGCTCCCGGCGCGGCGGCGCGCGCCGAATCCTGCACGGATCGAGGGTTACGCAGAGGAGAAGGCGACGCTACATCCACCGGAGATCGGGAGGAGCGACCGTGTCCGAACGCGAGAGCATGGAATTCGACGTGCTGGTGGTGGGCGGCGGCCCCGCCGGACTGGCCACGGCCATCCGGCTGAAGCAGGCCTCGCCGGACGCCAATGTGTGCCTCGTGGAGAAGGGCTCGGAGATCGGTGCCCACACCCTCTCCGGCGCGGTGCTGGAACCGCGCGCGCTGGACGAGCTCTTCCCGGACTGGCGCGACGACCCGCCCGCCCTGGCGACGCCCGCCGGCGACGACCGCTTCATGTACCTGACGGAGAAGCGCGCCTTTAAGCTCCCCACCCCGCCGTCCATGAACAACCACGGGAACTACGTGGTCTCCCTCGGCAATGTCTGCCGCTGGCTCGGCGCCAAGGCCGAGGCGCTGGGGATCGAGATCTACCCGGGCTTCGCCGCCTCCGACCTCGTGATCGAGGAAGGCGTGGTGAAGGGCGTGGTGGCCGGCGTGATGGGCATCACGCGCGAGGGTGAGGAAGGCCCGGACTTCCAGCCCGGCATGGAGCTGCGCGCCACCTACACCGTCTTCGCGGAGGGCTGCCGGGGATCGCTGACCAAGCGCCTCTTCGAGAAGTACGACCTGCGCAAGGACTGCCAGCCGCAGACCTTCGGCCTGGGCATCAAGGAGCTGTGGGAGATCCCGAAGGAGAAGCACACGCCGGGGCTGGTGTGGCACTCCACGGGCTGGCCGATGAAGAGCGACACCTATGGTGGCTCCTGGCTCTACATGCTCGGCGAGAACCTCGTCTCCATCGGCTTCGTGGTCGGGCTGGACTACCCCAACCCCTGGCTCTCGCCCTTCGACGAGTTCCAGCGCTTCAAGACCCACCCCGAGGTCCGCAAGTTCCTGGAGGGCGGCAAGCGCATCTCCTACGGCGCCCGCGCCCTGAACGAGGGCGGGCTGCAATCCGTCCCGCGCCTGGTCTTCCCGGGCGGGATGCTGGTGGGCGACACGGCGGGCTTCCTCAACGTGCCGAAGATCAAGGGCACGCACACCGCGATGAAGAGCGGCATGGTGGCCGCCGACGCGATCGCGGAGGCCCTGAAGGGCGAGACGCGGCCGGAGGTGCTGGAGAGCTACCCCGAGGCCATCCGCAAGTCCTGGGTGTGGGAGGAGTTGCACTCCGTGCGGAACATCCGCCCGGGCTTCTCCAAGTACGGCTTCTTCGGTGGCATGGCGGCCGCGGCGCTGGACACCTACGTCTTCCGCGGCAAGGCGCCCTGGACCTGGGTGCATCACGCCGACAACGAGACGCTGAAGCCCGCCAGCAAGGCGGAGAGGATCGTCTACCCCAAGCCCGACGGCGTGCTGACCTTCGACCGCCTCTCCTCCGTGTTCCTCTCCAACACGAACCACGAGGAGAACCAGCCCGCCCACCTCGTGCTGAAGGAGCCGGAACGGTGGAAGGGCGTGAACTGGGACCAGTTCCGCAGCCCCGAGAGCCGCTACTGCCCGGCCGCCGTCTACGAGGCGGTGGGGCCGGAGGCGGAGCGCGAGCTGCGCGGCACGCCGGATGCGGAAGCCACCGGCGAGGGTGCGGCGGTGGAGGCGGGCGACGCCTCGGTGAAGCTCGTGATCAACGCGCAGAACTGCGTGCACTGCAAGACCTGCGACATCAAGGACCCCAGCCAGAACATTGACTGGCGCACGCCCGAGGGCGGCGGCGGCCCGAACTACATCGGCGGCATGTAGGGCCGGGAGGGACCGGGTCCGCCCGGTCCCTCTGGCTGATAGGTGAAGTGAGTTAACGACACTTGCGGGCCAGGGGTGACGTTACCCCGGCAGACATCAGCCCGCCCAGAACGGATGCGAGATCGCAAGGGGCTTTCCTGAACAAGGTCAGGCTTCGATGAACAGCGCCGCGCAGAACCAGGATTTCGCCTGGAAAGATATCCCCGAGGCCCTGCAGCTCGCTCTCGCGCAGGAAGCCCTCCGCCACGCCGCCGGCATCCTCGCCGGCCACGCGGAGATCCTGGCCGACGAGATCGAGGCGGGTACCCTGCTGGACCAGGGCGGCCCCGGCGCGCTGCGGCTCTTCCAGGCCGTGATCCGCAGCATGCACGGGGACGGTTTCGCGACCGTCGGCAACGCCTGACGGCGCCCTACTCCGGCTGGTAGTTCACGCTCTTCAGCAGGGCGGTCGCGCGCTCGATCTCTCGGGCGATGAAGGCCCTGCATTCGGCGATGCTCTCCGTCACCGGCTCCAGCACCTGGCCGCGCAGCCGCTCCACCACCGCCGGCTCACGCATCGTCTCCTGCATGAGCGCGTTGATGCGGCCGCAGATCTCGGGCGAGGTGCCCTTGGGCGCCCAGACGCCGTACCAGGACTGGAACTCGTAGCCGGGCAGGCCGGATTCACCCATCGTCGGCACGTCGGAGGCCAGCGAGGAGCGCTCCTTCGTCGCGATGCCCAGCACGTTGATCTTGCCGTCGCCGCGTGCGGGCAGGATGGCGAAGCAGGGGTCGATCAGCATCTGCACGCTGCCGCCCATCATGTCCGTCAGCGCGGGTTGCGTGCCGCGATAGGTCACCATGTCCAGGTCCAGCCCCGTGCGGCGCAGGAACTCGATGGTGGCGAGGTGCCCCGCGGAGCCGAGGGAGGAGATGGCGAAGTTCCAGTCCCGCGGCTTCGCCTTCGCGGCCGCGATCACCTCCGCATAGGTCTTCTCCCGCTTCGTGCCGGTGGAGGCGAGGACGAGGGGGGCGCTGGCCGTGCGGGCGCAGACCTCCAGGTCCTTCTGCGGATCGAAGGTCGCGCCGCGCAGCACCAGCGGCATGACAGCCGTGTTGAAGGCGGAGGCGAGGATCGTGTAGCCGTCCGGCGCTGCCTGCAGCACGGCGTTGGTGCCAACCAGCCCGGCCCCGCCCGTGCGGTTCTCCGCCACCGCCGTCGCGCCCAGCTTCTCCGACAGGCGCTGGGCCAGCAGGCGCCCGAGCGTGTCGTTCGCGGCGCCCGGCGGCCAGGGAATGATCACGCGGATCGGCTTGGCGCGGGGCCAGGACTCCTGCGCCTGGATCGCGGGGGCCGCCAGGGTGCCGGCGGCGGCCAGAAGAAGGCTGCGGCGGTTCATGGTTGTTTCTCCCTTGGTGTCGCAAGGGCCGGCCCCTGTTGCGGGACCGGCCCCTTCCGTTCAGGCCGCCAGAAGCTGCGAGGCCTCGTCCTGCGTCAGCGGCAGCAGCGGCGGGCGCAGCCGCGTCCAGCCCTGGTGCCCCGTCTCCTGCGCCAGCAGCACCTTCAGCGAGGCCATTTGCGCGAACTTCGACGCCAGCGTGCGCTTCGCCACCACCCGCGCCTGCGCCGCATCCACCTCCGCCGTCTTCGAGGGGTCGTTGGCGTTGCGGTAGATGAAGGCGAGGTCGGCGGCGACGAGGTTGGAGGTGGCGGTGATGCAGCCCGCGCCGCCCTCCCGCATCAGCGGTAGCAGCAGAGGGTCCGCGCCGGCCAGCACGGCGAAGCCGGGGAAGGTCTTCACCAGCATCTGCATGTTGGCGAAATCGCCGGCACTGTCCTTGATGCCCGTGAAGGTGCCGGGGTAGCGCTTGAGAAGCGCCTCGATAATCGGGGCGGTGATCGGCACGGCCGACATCTGCGGGATGTGGTAGAGGATCACGCGCAGGCTGGAATCGCCGATCCGCTCCACGATCTCGGAATAGGCGGCGATCACGCCCTTCTCGCTCGGTGCCTTGTAGTAGAAGGGCGGCAGCATCACGACGGTGTTCACGCCCAGCGACAAGGCGTGCTTCGTCAGCGCCACCGTCTCCGGGATCGCCACCACGCCCGTGCCGGGCAGCAGCCGGTGCGTCTCCACCCCGCCCCCCACCGCGGCCTCAAGGATGGCCTTGCGCTCGTCGGTGGAGAAGGAGTTGGCCTCACCGGTCGTGCCGAGCAGGGCGATGCCGTCACAGCCCTGGGCAATCAGGCGCTTCGCGTGCTCGACGAAGACGGGCAGGTCCGGGGAGAGGTCTTCCTTCAGCGGCGTGAGGGCGGCGGAATAGACGCCGGTGGGGTGGACATTGGTCATGCGGGTGCTCCGGTCCAGCTCTCGGCCACGCGGACGTATTTGATGGCCTGTCGGTAGTAGGTGTAGGCGATGTGCAGCGCCCCATCCGGCGACTGCATGATGGTCGGGTAGGAGAACTCGCGGTTCACCTTGTCCCGCGAGTTGTTCGTCATGCAATAGCCGTCGCCCGTTTCCAGGTTCCGGCGGTAGGGCCAGGTGCGGCCGCCATCGGCGGAGATCGCCAGCGTCATCGGCGCGCGGGGCACGCCCCAGAAGGTGCTGCGCACGCCCTCCACCGGCACGGGCTCCGCGCGGTCGTCGCCCTCATCGCCCTCGATATCGTCGTAGAGCGAGGTGCGGCGCTCCTTCGCGTCCGCCGCGCTGCTCTCGTTGTACACCATGCCGATATGGCCATTGGCCAGCCGCACGGCCTGCACGGAGGAGTTGTTGTTCGGCAGCTCCGTCCGCTCCGGCGCCGTCCATGTCCGCCCGAGGTCGGTGGAGCGGGAGACATAGACGTTGTCCGCCCATCGGCTGCGGTAGAAGGCGACAAGGCCTCCGTCCTTCATGTCCAGCACGGACATGTGGACGCAGCCCTCGCTCTCCGGCACTGCCACCTCGGTCCAGGTCCTGCCCTGGTCGGAGGAGATCTTCACCGCGCTGTAGTCCTTGTCCCCCACCCACTTCTTCCCAGGGGTAGTCAGGCAGACCCAGATCGGAAGCAGCCAGTCGCCGTTCTCCAGCACCACCATCGGCTGGCGCATGAAGGTGCCGCCATCCTCGCGCGGGCCGAACAGCGTCTCGATCGGGCCCCAGGAATGGCCGCTGTCGCGGGACTTGCGGCAGTGAACGATGGCCGTGTCCTGATTGCCGCTGATCTGCGCTGTCCAGATCAGCCACAGCGTGCCGTCCGGCGCGGGGAAGAGCAGCGGGTTCTGCTCGGAGCGCGCCGGGTCGTCCGAGAGCTGCTCCGGCTGGGTCCAGGTGTCGCTGCCCTTGGCGAGGCGGGAGAACTGCACGGAAATATCCGGCACCCCCTCCTGCGTCCCGCCGAACCACACGCAGGCGATGTCGCCGTTCGGCAGGTAGGTCAGGTTCGCCGCGTGGCTCTGCACGGTGGCGTGGGGGATGAAGGTCTCCACCCGCGCGGCGTCGCCGGGATGCGGCGCGAGCTTTCCGTTGGCGCTGAAGTCGGGCGGGGGGCTGACGGCGGCGGACATCAGTAGGCGGCCTCGTACATGGCCAGGATCTCGTCCCGGCTCAGGTCGCGGGGGTTGTTGTCCAGCAGGCGTCGGATGGCGTGGGCCTCCGTGGCCATGGTGCCGAGGTCGCCGCGCGGCACGTTGAGGCGGGACAGGCGCATCTCCACGCCCAGCCGCTCACAGAAGGCGTGGGTGCCTTCCAGCACCGCCTTCGGGTCGGTGGAGGCGGGCAGGCCCAGCGCCTCCAGCACCAGCGCCGTCTTCTCCGGCACGGCGGGGGCGTTGTGCGCCAGGGTGTGCGGGAAGATCAGCGCGCAGGCCAGGCCGTGCGGGATGTGGTGGCGCGTACCCAGCGGATAGGCCACGGCATGGCCCGCCGTGGTGTTCACGGGGCCCAGGCAGAAGCCGCCATACATGGAGGCGAGTGCCAGTCCGGCGCGCGCCTCCTTGTCGGACCCGTCCTTCACCGCGCGGCCGAGATACTTCCCGACCAAGCGGATGCCCTCCAGGGCGTAAAGATCGATGATCGGGTGCGCCTTCCTGCTGGTGAAGGCCTCCGTGCAGTGCGCCATGGCGTCCACGCCGGTCGCGGCCGTCACGGCCGGCGGCACGGTCATGGTCAGGTCGGGATCGACCACGGCGAAGTCGGCCAGCATGTGCCGGCTCTGCACCGCCAGCTTGTTCTGCGTGGCCGGGTCGGTCACGAGGGAGCGCGTGCCGCCTTCGCTGCCCGTGCCCGCCGTGGTGGGGATCTGCACCAGGGCAACGCTGCGCCCGCGTACCTTCTCCGGGCCGACCACGTCGTGCAGCGTCTGCCCGCTGCCCGGCAGCACCGCCACCAGCTTCGCCAAGTCCATGGCGCTGCCGCCGCCATAGCCGATGACGAGGTCGGGCTTCACCGCCTCCGCCATCGCCAGCACCTTCTCCAGGTTCGGCAGGTCGGGCTCCGGCTTCACCTCGCCGAAGACGTGCACCTCACCGGGCAGGCCCAGCAGGTCCACGCGCCCGGCATTGAAGGCATCGGCCACCACCAGCACGCGCTTCAGCCCGCGCTCCGCCACCCAGGGGGCCAGGGCGGAAAGGGTGCCGGAGCCGAACTCGATGCGCGGCGGGCGGAGAAGCTCGATGGGGCTGTGGATCTCGGGCATCGCAGGGGTTCCAGTCACTATCCGGCCCGCCGCACGCCGATGGCACCGAGCGAAAGGCGCACGCCCTCCGTCAGCTCGTCGGTCAGGCGGCGGAGATGGGGAAGGGCAGTTTCAACGAAAGCATCGATCGGCTGGCGCGCGGCGCCGATGGTGAGGCTGACGCCCGCCAGCGGCATCCCATCCACCCCCAGCACGGGGGCGGCGATGGTGCGGAGGCCATAGGCGTTCTCGCCGTCGGACACGGCGTAGCCCTGGCGCCGCACGGCCTCCAGCCGGCCGAGCAGGGCGTCCAAGTCGGTCACGGTGCGCTCGGAGAGCATCACGCGCTCCACGCCCTCCAGGTGTTCCACCTGCCGGTGCCGCGGCAGCCAGGCGAGCACGGCGTGACCCAGCGCGGTGGCATAGGCGCCCACCCGCGTGCCGGGGCGGCGCACCAGCCCGCTGCGCTCCAGCCCGTGCTGCACGCGCTGCAGGTAGATCACCTCGCCCCCTTCGATCACGCCCAGCGACCCGGCATCGGCCACGCTCGGCACCAATTCCCGCAGAAGCGGCTCGGCATGGCCGGGCAGGTCGTTGGCGGAAAGGGCGGCGAAGCCGAGTTCCAGGCAGCGCAGCGTCAGGCGGAAGCGCCGCGTGCCCGGCACGGCGCGCAGATAGTTCAGGGCGATGAGCGTGTGGATCAGGCGGAAGGCGGTGCCGCGATCCAGCCCGGCCCGAGCCGCCACCTCGGTGACGGTCAGCTCCGGCAGGTCGGCCCCGAAGGCGCGCAGCACCGCGAAGACCTTGGCGGCGGATTGGACGAGGTTCTTCGGGTTCGCCGCGGGCGAAACCTCCTCCTCTCCGGCCATGCCTCCCTCCCGTCCCACACTCTTATTGATCGGAATGCGAACATTTGTTGTGGTGTTGGGCGGAGTTTCAGCACCTCTCCCGCTCTGCCGTCAAGCAGAAGCGGGGGTGCCGCGCCCTAAAGGGAACTGCCGCCGCAGACCGTGATCCCCTGCCCCGTGATCGCCCCCGCCTCCTCCGAGAGAAGGAAGGCCACCAGCGCCGCCACCTCCTCCGGCCGGATGAAGCGCCCGATCGGCGGCACGCGGGGCGGCACCCCGGCGCGGGCGGGGTCGCGCAGCATCGGCGTCTCGGTGGCCGCCGGCGCCACCACGTTCACGGTGATGCCCCGCGGCGCCAGCTCCGCCGCCCAGGACCGCGCCAGGGCGAGCATGGCGGCCTTGCTGGCGGCGTACTGGCTGCGCCCCGGCGCGCCCGTGGCCGTGCGGCTGCCGATCAGCACCATCCGCCCGCCATCGGGCATGGCGGGCAGAAGCCGGTCCGCCAGGCGCTCCGTCGCCTCCACATGAAGCCGCCACATGGCCTGCCCGTCCCCCGGCTTGAGGGAGCCGAGCGGGTTGGTCCGCAGCAGCCCGGCCGCATGGACCAGGGCGCGCGGCGCCAGCCCGTCCAGCGCCGCCTCAAGCCCCGCCGGATCGGACAGGTCGGCGGCACGATGAGTGAAGCGGGGATCGGTGGCGCCCGGGGCAGAGCGGCTGATTCCCGTCACCTGCCATCCCTCCCGCAGCAGCCGCGCCGCGATGGCGGCCCCGATGCCGGAGGAAACGCCGGTGACGACGGCGTGGCGGGGGGAAGCGGCTTCGGACATAGCGCGGGCTCCGTCAGGGGATGGTGCCGCCCCTTTGCCATGGCCGGCGCCCCGCCGCACTCATCCCCCGCGTGCCGAGACGCGGGACAGGACTTCCGGCGCCCCTTCCTCATCCTCGCCGATCAGCAGGCGCAGCGCGCGCAGGATCAGCGCCCGCTCCTCCTCGCCCAGCGGGGCCAGCCGTTGGTCCTGGTGGGCCCGCGCCGCTTCCAGCACCGGCTTCACGCGCGCGCGCCCCTTGGATGTCAGGTGGATCAGCACCCGCCGCCGGTCCTCGCGCGTGGATCGACGGCGCACGAGCCCGTCGGCCTCCATCCGGTCCAGCACCTTCGTCATGCTGGGCTGCTTCATCAGTGCCATCGCGGCCAGCTGCCCCACGCCCAGGCCATTGATATCGGAAAGGCAGGCCAGCACCCGCCACTCCGGCACGGAAAGGTCCCACCCCTTCAGCGAGGCATGGAACGTAGAGGACACCTCATAGCTGGCCCGGGCGAGAAGATAGGGCAGGTAGTTCTCGGTGAAGGCCACGGGGGCTTCCATCCCTTTTCATATATCTTGACCGGCCCGGCCATTCTGCGCGGGAATGCGAGGGAACGCAGGGGGCCGGCCAAGGATGTTTGCGGACCGCATCGAGCACAAGTGGATCGAGTCCTTCGCCGAAATCCTGGCGAAATGCGCGGTGAAGCCCGGCGAGGCCGTGGCCATTCTCTCCGAGACGCAATCCCGCGCCCTGAACGTTCACCTGGCCGAGCTCGCCCTGCTGCGCCTGGGCGCCCGCCCCTTTCACCTGGTGCTGCCCACCGCCCGCAACCCCTACCCCGTCCCCGTCCGCTCCACCGGCGCCAGCGAGGCGATCGGGGGTCTGGCGCCCGTGGTCGGCGCCCTCTCCGCCAGCCCCTTGGTGGTGGACCTGACCGTGCAGGGCCTGATGCACGCGCGGGAGACGGCGGCGATCCTGAAGGCCGGCTCCCGCATCCTCTCCATCTCCAACGAGCACCCGGAGGCGCTGGAACGGATGCGCCCGGACGATGCGCTGATGACCCGCGTGAAGGCCGCGACGAAGATGATGCGCGGGGCGAAGCAGATGAGCGTGCGCTCCGCCGCCGGCACGGTGCTGGAGATCGACATGGCCGGCGCCTCCACCGTCGGCGTCTGGGGCTGGACGGACCGGCCGGGCACCCTGGCCCACTGGCCCGGCGGCATCGTCGTCAGCTTCCCCGCCGCCGGTACGGTGAACGGGGTGCTGGTGCTGGATACCGGCGACATCAACCTGACCTTCAAGCGCTACCTCGCCGCCCCCATCCGCCTGACGATCGAGAAGGACTACGTCACGGCCATCGAGGGAAGCGGCCCGGATGCCGAGATGATGCGCCAGTCCTTCGCCGCCTGGGGCGACCGGGAGGCCTATTCCGTCTCCCATGTCGGCTTCGGCATGAACCCGGCCGCGCGATACGAGGCGCTGTCCATGTACGATGGGCGCGACACCAACGGCACGGAGCTGCGCGCCGTCTCCGGCAACTTCCTCTTCTCCACCGGCGCCAACGAGTTCGCGGGCCGCTACACCCCCGGCCACTTCGACATCCCGGTGATGGGCACGGACATCCTGCTGGACGGCACCCCCGTGGTGGTGAAGGGCGTGGTGCAGGAATTGTTCGGCTAGGAAATCGACGCTGGACAGAAATATTCCATTTCATATGATCCCCTCATGACAGCAGTCGTGATGCTTCACGGGATCGGCGCCGGCGCGCGGCTTTTCGAGCCGCAGCGCGCCGTCCTCGCCGCCCGCGGCCTGGACCCGGTTCCGCTGGACTTCCCGGGCTACGGCACCCGCCCGCCCGTGGACGCCATGGATTTCGAGGGGCTGGCGGCGGACGTGGAAGCCGCGATCGCGGAGCGCGGCCTGGACCGCCCCGTCCTCCTCGGCCACTCCATGGGCGGCATGGTCGTGCAGACCCTGCTGCGCTGCCGCCCGGATGCCTATGCCGCCGCGATCCTCTGCGCCACCAGCCCGGCCTTTGGGAACCCGTCCGGCGAGTTCCAGCAGAAGTTCGTCGCCGCCCGCATGAAGCCGCTGGATGAGGGCCGGACCATGGCCGACATGGCGCCCGAGACCTTCGCCGCCCTGGTCGGCCCGCGCGGCGCCAGCACGCCCTGGCGCGACCACGCCATCGCCGTCCTCGGCGAGACACCCGCCCCGACCTTCCGCGCCGCCGTGCGCTGCCTCGTCACCTTCGACGAGCGCGCCTCGCTCGGCGCCATCCGCATCCCAACCCTCCTCCTGGCCGGGGAAGCGGACACCAACGCCCCCGCCCCCGTCATGGAGCGCATGGCCGGGAAGATCCCGGGCGCCGAGTACCGCTGCATGGCCGGCATCGGCCACCTGCCGAACATCGAGGCGCCGGAGGAGTTCGACGCCATCATCCTCGATTTCCTCGACCGCAACCTGAAGGGGAGCGCGTGATGGACACCCTGACCGCCGACACCGCGCAGGACGAACCGATCTTCGCGCCGGAGGCCTTCAACCTCACGCCGCAGCAGGCCGAGTTGACCGCACGCGCCCGCCGCTTCGGCAAGGCCGTGCTGGCGCCCCGCGCCCCGATCTGGGATCGCGAGGCGCGTTTCCCGCTCGACAACTTCCGCGACATGCACGGGGAAGGCCTGCTCGGCATCTGCGTCCCGCGCGAGGATGGCGGGGAAGGCGCGGACTTCACCACCTACTGCCTCACCGCCGCGGAGCTCGGCCGCTATTGCGGCGCCACGGCGCTGTCCTGGAACATGCACGTCTGCTCCACCCTCTGGTCCGGCCTGCTGAGCGAGGATCTGGAGATGAGCGAGGCGGACCGCGCCGCCCACCGCGCGCGCCGCTCCGCCCACTACCGCCGCATCATCGAGACAGGTGCCGTCTATTCTCAGCCCTTCTCCGAGGGCGGCGCGGCAGCCGCCGGCGCTGTCGCCTTCGGCACGGAAGCGCGGCCGGTCGAGGGCGGCTACATCGTCAACGGCAAGAAGATCTTCGCCAGCCTCTCCGGCGCCGCCGACTACTACGGCATCCTCTGCACGGAGAAGACCGGCGAGGAGCGGGGCAGTCGCCGCGACACCCTCTACCTCGCCGTGCCCGCGAGCGCGCCCGGCGTCTCCGTGGTGGGGGACTGGGACCCGCTGGGCATGCGCGGCACCGTCTCCCGCACGCTGCTGCTGAAGGATGTCTTCGTCCCCGAGGAATCCATGCTGATGCCGCGCGGCGTCTACTTCCAGGCCGCCGGCCGCTGGCCGCACATGTTCATGACGTTGACGCCCACCTACATGGGCCTCGCCCAGGCCGCCTACGATTTCACCGTCGCCTACCTGCGCGGCGAGGTTCCCGGCACCCCGCCCGTGAAGCGCCGCATGTTCCCCACGAAGCAGATCGCGGTGGCAGAGATGCGCGTGATGCTGGAGCAGACCAAGGCCTTGTGGTTCCAGGCCGTGCGGGAAGCCCGCCCCGATCCCACGCGGGAGCAGGTGATGCGCGCCTACGCCGCCCAACACACGGTGATGGAGAACGCCAATGCCCTGGCCACCAAGGCCATCCGCACCTGCGGCGGGCAGTCCATGCTGAAGTCCCTGCCGCTGGAGCGCATCTACCGCGACAGCCGCTGCGGCTCCCTCATGCTGCCCTGGACCGCCGAGATCTGCATCGACCGCCTGGGCCGCGAAACCCTCTATAAGCCGGGCGAGAAGGACGATTAGGGGCGTGACGAACCTCGCCACCCTCATCGACCGCAACGCCGCCTTCGCCCCCGCCAAGACCGCCCTGCGCTTCGAAGGGGCGGCGATCTCCTACGCCGAGTTCTCCGCCATGATCGCGCGTGCCGCCCACGCGCTGCGCGTGGACCACGGCGTGCGGCCCGGCGACCGCGTGGCGGTGCTGGCCACCAACCATCCCGTCTATCTCGCCCTGCTCTACGCCTGCGCCCGGCTCGGCGCGATCCTGCTGCCGCTGAACTGGCGCCTCGCCGTGCCGGAACTGCGCTACATCCTCGATCATGCCGAAGCCCGCCTCTGCTTCGTGGAGCCCGCCTTCGCGGCGACGCTCGCCGAGGCCGCGCCGGACCTTCCGGCCATCCCGCTGCACATCCCCGCAGGCGACGCGGACGCGGAATGCCCCGGCACGCTCGAAGACCCTCTGCTGCTCGTCTACACCTCCGGCACCACCGGCCGCCCGAAGGGCGCGCTGCTGCGGCAAGAAGCCCTGTTCCACAACGCGGTGATGAGCCACCACCTGCACGGCATGACGGCGGAGGACCACATCCTCTCCGCCCTGCCCTTCTTCCATGTCGGCGGCCTGAACATCCAGACCACGCCCGCCCTGCAGGCCGGCGCCACCGTCACGATCCACGCCCGCTTCGCGCCCGACACGGCGCTGGAGAGCATCGCGAGGGACCGCCCCACCCTCCTCCTCACCGTTCCCGCCGTGATCCGCGCCCTGCTGGCCGCACCAGGCTGGGCGGATGCCGACCTCTCCTCCCTCCGCGCCATCTCCACCGGCTCCGAACCCGTCCACCAGGCGCTGATCGATGCCGTCACCGTCCGCGGCGTGCCGTTGCTGCAAGTGTACGGCGCGACGGAAAGCTGCCCCATCGCCGTCTACACGCGCCTCGGCGGCGATCTCTCCCGCGGCACCTCCACCGGCCTCCCCGGCCTGCTCTGCGAGGCCAAGGTGGCCGACGACAGCGGCCGCGAGCTCCCCCACGGCACCCCCGGCGAAGTCCTTCTGCGCGGCCGCAACCTTTTCACCGGCTACTGGCGTGACGAGGCAGCGACGGCGGCCTGCACCATCGACGGCTGGTACCGCACCGGCGACATCGCCACGCGCGACGCGGACGGCTACTTCACCGTGCACGACCGCAAGAAGAATATGATCATCTCCGGCGGCGAGAACATCTACCCCGCCGAGCTGGAGCGCGTGCTGCTGGAGCACCCGGACGTGGCGGAGGCTGCCGTCCTCGGCGCCCCCGACCCGAAGTGGCAGGAGGTGCCGGTGGCCTTCCTCGTCCTCCGCGCTGGCTGCACGGTAGATGCAGATGGTGTCCGCGCCCACGTCGCCGCCCGCCTCGCCCGCTTCAAGGTGCCGCGGGACGTGATCTTCACCGATGCCCTGCCCCGGACCGCCCTCGGCAAGGTCCGGCACTTCGAGCTGCGCCCCCTGGTCGGAACCCCCGCATGACGCTTCGCATCGCCGTCCTCGGGGGCGGCAACGGCTCCTTCGCCGCCGCCGGCGACATGGCCCTGAACGGCCACGAGGTCCGCCTGTGGCGGCGCGACGCGGAGGCGGTGGCCGCGCACAAGGCGCAGGGCGGCACGATCTCCGTGAAGGACGCCAAGGGAACCCACGAGGCCCGCCTCGCCCTCGTCACCACCGACATTGCGGAAGCGGTGCGCGGCGCAGCCCTGATCCTCTGCCCCGCCCCCGCCACCGCGCAGGCCGACATAGCCCGCCTGCTGGCCCCGGTGCTGGAGGATGGCCAGGTCGTCTTTCTGCCGCCGGGAACCCTCGGCACCGTGCTGATGGCCCGCGCCCTCCACGAAATCGGCCGCAAGCCCCGCGGTGCCTTCGCCGAAACCGGCACCCTGCCCTGGCTGGCCCGCAAGCACGGCCCGCATCAGGTCGCCATCACCACCCGCGCCACGCGCCTGCCCACGGGCGTCTTCCCGCTGGACGCCGCGGGCCACGCCCTGGCCGTGATTGGCCAGGCCTTCCCCGGTGCCATCGAGCCCTGCGGCGACGCCCTGTCCGGCGCGCTGATGAACGCGGGCGCCATCATCCACCCGCCCCTCATCATCATGAACGCCGGCCCGCTCGAGCACTTCGAGAAGTGGGACATCCACAACGAGGGCACCGTCCCCGCCATCCGCCGCACCACGGACGCGCTGGACGCCGAGCGCATCGCGGTTCGCGAGGCCCTGGGCTACGGCGCCCCGCACTTTCCCCTCGCCCACCACTACGCGAAGGAGGGTGAGGAGTGGATGTACGGCCGCGCCAGCCATGACCGACTGACGGAATCCGGCGACTGGCGCGAGAAGATCATCCTCACGCAGCACCGCTACATGATGGAGGACCTGCGCCTCGGCCTCTCCCTCATCATCTCCGCCGCCGAGCTGGCCGGCGTGCCCACCCCGCTGGCCCGCGCTTTCTCCTCCATCGGTGCCGCCATCCGGGGCGACATGCCGGACCATTCCGGCCGCACCCTGGCCGATGCCGGGTTGGGCGGGCTGGATCGCGCCGGGATCGACCGGGTGCTGAAGCATGGCTTCTGACCGCATCCCCGTCGCCTGCCTCGGCGCCGGCCGCATGGGCCGGGGCATCGCCGTGCAATTCGCCTATGCAGGCCACAACGTGGTGCTGCTGGACGCCAAGCCGCGCGATCCCACCGCCTTCGCGAAGCTGGAGACGGAAGCGCTGGCCGAGATCGGCGCAGCCCTCCGCACCCTGGCCGAACTCGGCCTCTTCGATCCCGCGCAGGCCGACGCCATCCTCACCCGCGTGCGCGTCGCACCGGACGAGCAGGCGCCGGAAATCCTCGCCCGCGCCGGCCTCGTCTTCGAGGGCGTGCCGGAAATCCTCGACCTAAAGCGCGACATCCTCGCCCGCGCCTCCGCCCTGATGGCACCCGACGCCATCCTGGCCTCCACCACCTCCACGATCCTGGTGGACGACCTCTCCCCCGCCGTCGCGGACCCCGCGCGCTTCCTGAACGCGCACTGGCTCAACCCCGCCTACATCATTCCCCTCGTCGAGGTCTCACCCGGCCGCCACACCGCGCCGGAGACGGTCGCGCGCCTGCACGCCATTCTCGAATCCGTTGGCAAAGTCCCAGTCACCTGCGCCGCCACCCCCGGCTTCATCGTCCCGCGCCTGCAAACGCTCGCGATGAACGAGGCCGCGCGCATGGTGGAGGAAGGCGTCGCCAGCGCCGAGGAGATCGACAAGGCCGTCAAGTACGGCTTCGGCTTCCGCTTCGGCGTCCTCGGCGTGCTGGAGTTCATCGACTGGGGCGGTGGCGACATCCTCTACCACGCCAGCCGCTATCTCACCGGCGCCCTCGGCCATGAGCGCTACCGCGCCCCGGAGGTGATCGAGCGCAACATGGAGAGGGGCCGGATCGGCCTTCACACCGGCCAGGGTTTCATGGATTATTCCGGCCTGGATCTCGAATCCTATCGCCGCCAACGCCTCGGCGCGCTGGTGGAGAGACTGCGGGCCGAAGGGCTCGCCAAACCGCCCGTGCTGCCGGACTGAACCGGACGGGGAAGAGGGAAGCGCAGCGCGCGGCGGCATAACCATCAGGAGGCTGCTGCATGTTCGGACGAAGGGATCTCACCCGCTTGGCGCTCGGCGCCGGGGCGGGCATGGCGCTGTCGGGCGCGGCGCGCGCACAGGGGCCCTGGCCCGACCGCTCCCTCCGCTGGGTGGTCGGCTACGGCGCGGGCGGTGCCAGCGACATCTTCGCGCGCCTGATCGCCCGACAGATGGGCCCGGCCCTCGGCCAGTCCATCGTGGTGGAGAACCGTCCCGGCGGCGGCGCCATCGTCGCCACGGAGAACGTCATCCGTTCCCCCGCCGACGGCCACACGCTGCTGCACACGGATAACGGCATCCTCGTCTACAACCCCGCCCTCTACGCCCGGCTGCCCTTCGACCCCGACCGGGACCTGGTGAATGTCGGCTTTATCGGCCGCTTTCCCATGCTGGTGCTGGTGCGGCCGGAAAGCCCCTTCCAGGACTTCGCCGGCCTGCTCGCCGAATCGAAGCGCCGCACGGTCACCTACGGCACCCCCGCCGTCGCCTCCCCGCACCAGCTCGCCATGGAGGTGCTGAAGCGTCACTCCGGGCTGGACGCGACGCACGTGCCCTATCGCGGCATGCCGGCCGTGCTGAACGACCTCGTCGCCGGCCAGGTGGACTGCGTCGTCGCCGACATCACCAACGGCCTGCCCTACCTCTCTACCGGCCGCGCCCGCGGGCTGGTGATGATGGGCGACAGCCGCGCTGCCGCCGCACCTTCCGTGCCCATGGCGGTGGAGCTGGGCTACCCCAGGGCCGTCGCCTATGGCTGGCAGGGCATCGCCGTCGCCACAGGCACGCCCGCCCCGGTGGTGGAGCGCCTGAACACCCTTCTCCGCGCCGCCATCGAGAGCCCCGAGGTCTCGAAGCAGATGAAGGATATCGGCGCGGAGCTGGTGCCCCGCACCCCCTCCGGCATGGCCGAGTACGTGCAGGCGGAGAACACGGTCTGGCGCCCCCTCATCCGCGACCTCAACATCCGCCTGGACGGGTAGCACCCAGGAACGAGAAGGGGCCGCCGGATCGCCCGGCGGCCCCTTTCCGTCATCGCTCCGGGGCACTGAAGCCCCGGATCCGCTCAGGCGTGCTGGCCGCCCCCGCCCGTCGCGCCGCTCTCCTGCAGCATGCTCTGCGCGGGGCTGTTCACCTCCGGGGAGGCGAGCGGCGTGCGGGCCGCATCGGCCGGGTTCCAGCTCTTGTAGAGGGAGGGGGCGCCGAAGGCCGGGGCGCCCGTCTCCGCATGGGCCGCACCGGCCATCACCGGGCCCACCAGCGCGGCGGCGAGGGCAAGGGTGCGAATCGTCCTGGAAAACATCAGTCCATGTCCCGAATGGATGGCGGCGGCACCATGTCGTCGTCGTTGGCGACGGTATGGACCGCTAGGCCCGGCAGCTCCACTCGACCAAGCGAATACCTCGTATCCACCGGATGGATGTCACCCTTGCGCGAGGTGAGCTCCTCCTTCAGGTCCCGCAGAAGGTGACATAGGGCTCCTCCGCCCCCTGCGGCAGAACATCCGCGCCCGGCTGGTCCTCGTAGGGCCGGGCCGTGCTCTCCAGCAGCGCCTCGAAGGGCGCGAGGTCGCCGCCCCGGGCCGCCGCCAGGGCCGCCTCGACGAGGTGGTTGCGCGGGATCACCGCGGGGTTCACCGCCCGCATCGCCGCCGCCCGCGCCATCGGATCGCCACCCACCTCCAGCAGCCGTGCCCGCCAGCGCACCGCCCAGGCATCGAAGGCGGCCGGGTCGGCGAAGAGTCCGCGCACGGAGGCATCCCCCTCCACCGCGCGCCCCTCTGCCACATCGCAGAGCCGGCGGAAGGTCAGGGTGAAGTCCGCCCGGTTCTCCGCCATCGCCTTCAGCAGCTCGCCCGCCAGCGCCGCGTCTCCCGCGCTCCCGCCGGGCAGCCCGATCTTGGCGCGCAGGCCTTCCAGATAGGCACCCTCGAAGGCCGGGGCGAAACCCGCCAGCGCCTCGTTGGCGGAGGCGAGCGCGGCCTCCTCCGTCTCGGCCAGCAGCGGCAGCAGCGCCTCCGCCAGCCGCGCCAAGTTCCACTGCATGATCCGCGGCTGGTTGCCGTAGGCGTAGCGCCCGAACTGGTCGATGGAGCTGAACACCGTGGCGGGATCGTAGGCGTCCATGAAGGCGCAGGGCCCGTAGTCGATCGTCTCGCCGGAGATCGAGGTGTTGTCCGTGTTCATCACCCCGTGAATGAAGCCGATCCCCATCCAGCGCGCGACCAGCGCCGCCTGCCGCGCGATCACCCCGTCCAGCAGCGCCCGGTACGGGTTCGCCGCCCCTGCCAGCCCGGGGTAGTGGCGCGCGATGGCGTGGTCCGCCAGCACGCGCAGCGCCTCCACGTCCCCGCGCGCCGCGAAGTAGGCGAAGCTGCCCACCCGGATATGGCTGCTCGCCACCCGCGTCAGCACCGCGCCCGGCAACGCCGTCTCGCGGTAAACCTCCTCCCCCGTGGCCACGGCCGCCAGGGCGCGCGTGGTCGGCACGCCCAGCGCCGCCATCGCCTCGCTGACAAGGTATTCCCGCAGCACCGGCCCCAGCGCCGCCCGCCCATCCCCACGGCGGGAGAAGGGGGTGGGCCCCGAACCCTTCAGCTGCACGTCGAACCGCGCCCCGTCCGGCGCCACCACCTCGCCCAGCAGGATCGCCCGCCCATCCCCGAGCTGCGGCACGAAGTTGCCGAACTGGTGCCCCGCATAGGCGGCCGCCAGCGGCTCCGCCCCTTCCGGCACGCGGTTCCCCGCCAGCACCGCTACGCCCTCCGGCAGGGCCAGCGCCGCCGGATCCAGCCCCAGCCGCCGCGCCAGGGCGTCGTTCAGCCGCAGCAGCCGCGGCGCCGCCACGGGCGTCGGGTCCAGCCGCGCGTGGAAGCGCTCCGGCAGCCGGGCATAGGAATTGTCGAAGGGGAAGCGGACCGCCTGCCCTTCCAGGACCGTGGTGCTCATGGTCCGCAGATCGAAAGCCGAGGCCCCGGAAACAACCCCGGAAACAACCGCGGATCAGCCTACCCCGCGCCCCGCCAGCGCCGCCAGGCGCGCGGCGGCGGCCGCGTTCGCCTCCGCCTCGATGGCGCGGTAGGTCCGCACCACCTCATCCCCCAGCGCCGTCAGCCTCGCCCCGCCCCCGCCCGCACCGCCCGCCGCCGTCTCCGCCACGGGCGCGCCGAAGCCGCGGTTCAGCGCCTCCACCAGTTCCCAGGCCCGGCGATAGGACATGCCCAGCGCCCTCCCGGCCGCCGAGATGGAGCCGGCGCGCCCGATCTCCTCCAGCAGCCGCACCTTGCCCGGCCCGACCCGCAGGCCGCCGCCAAGGTCAAGCCGCAGGTTCAGCCGCGGCTCGTCACTCCTCTCCGGAACGGTCCTGGCGCGGGGCATAGGCACGATCCCATCACGCGTGGCGGCTGGGGACAACAGCACCAGAGGGCTCCGCCCCCTGGACCCCCGCCAAGGGCCTGAGGCCCTTGGATCCCCATCTGGCTGCCGCCGCGCCGTCCTGATGCGGGATCTCTGCGCAACCGGGTCTATCCTGCCCTTACAGTCGCCTCGGGTCGTCGACCCGAGGCGTACCGCCAGCCGAATGACTCCAAAGCCGAGAAGAAGATGATGGAGAGGGGTCCGGGGAGAGGAAGAATTCCTTCTTCCTCTCCCTGGCCACGGACCGAAAACGAAGGGTCAGTCCGCCTGCGCCCCGGACTTCTCGATCGTCTCCCGCCACATCGGCCGCTCCCGCGCCGCGCGCGCCGCGGCGTCGGCCGCCGTCGTCCAGATCGGCTTGGCGCCGACGCGGGCGAAGCGCTCCCGCTGGGTGGCGTCGTCCACCGTCGCCTTCAGCGCGGCGTTGATCCGTTCCACCACCGCGTCCGGCGTGGAGGCCGGGACCACGAAGCCGCCCCACACCGTCACGACGAAGTCGTTCACGCCGGATTCCGCCATGGTCGGAACGGAGGGCACGGTGGGCCAGCGCTCCGCGCTCGTCACCGCCAGCGCGCGGATCTGCCCGGCCTCGACGAGCGCCTGGTAGGAGGCCACGCCGTCGATCGCGAAGTCGATGTCGCCGCTCAGCAGCGCCGGCTGGATCTGCGCTGCGCCGCGGTAGGGCACGTGCACCGCCTCAATCCCCAGCCGGGAGAACAGCATGGCGGAGGAGAGGTGCGTGGTGGTGCCGACGCCAGTGGAGCCGTAGGTGATGCCGCCGCGCTTGGCCTTCGCCCAGGTGATGAACTCCTGCAGGGTCTTCGCCTGCACCTTGCCCGGCGCCACCACGGCGATATTCGGGAACTCCCAGCCCAGCGCGACAGGCTTCAGGTCGCGCTCGATGTCGTAGGGGACGTTCTTGTAGAGGTACTGGTTGATCGAGAAGTTGGAGACAGTGACGCAGCCGATCGTGTGGTTGTCGTTCGCCTTCGCCACCGCGTCGGTGCCGATGTTGCCGCTGGCGCCCGGGCGGTTCTCGATCACCACGGGCTGGCCCAGCGTCTGGCTCATATGGTCGGCATAGACGCGCGCGATCACGTCCGTCGCGCCGCCCGGCGGATAGGGCACGACCATGCGGATCGGCCGCGTCGGCCAGTTGCCGCCAGAGTTGCCCCCTTGGGCACGGGCAAGGGAGGGAAGCAGGGCGGAGCCGAAGGCGGTTCCGAGCAGGGTGCGGCGGTTCACGGCGTTTCCTCTTTGGGAATCTGCGGGAAAGGTGTTCAGGCCTCGGGCGGCAGGACCTTGCCGGGGTTCATCAGCCCGGCAGGGTCCAGCAGCGCCTTCACGCGGCGCATCAGCGCGATCTCGGCCGGGTTCGTCACGCGGCCAAGGCGGCCGCGGTTGCTGATGCCGATGCCGTGCTCGGCGCTGATCACGCCACCCAGGGCCGCGGTCTCGTCGTCCACCACCGCGTTGATCTTCGCGACCATCGGCGCGGCGGCCGCGGCATCCGGGTACTGCTGCGGGTTCAGGATGGCGAGGACGTGAATGTTCCCGTCGCCGATATGGCCGTGCATCACGATGCGCGCCTCCGGCGCCACCTCGGCAATGCGCCGCTCCACGTTGCGCGCGAAGAGCGCCTGGTTCTCCAGCGGCACCACGCTGTCATGGCTCACCACGTAGCCCGCGCGCTTGCTGCCCTCGGAGACGGAGTGGCGGATCTTCCACAGCGCCTCGGCCTGCGCCCCGCTCTCCGCGATCACGGCATCGGTCACCAGCCCTTCCTCGAAGGCGGCGCCGAGCACCTCCTCCAGCGGGGTGCGGAGGTCGGTCGCGGCCAGCGTGTCCGTCAGCTCGATCAGCAGGTACCAGGGCGCCTCCAGCGCGAAGGGGATCGCCACGTCCGGCACGTGCTCCGCGATCACCTCGATCTGCCCGCGCGACATCGCCTCCAGGCTCGCCAGCCGGTCGCCCACGGCGCCGCGCAGCCGCCCCATCAGCGTCAGCACCGCCTCGATCTCCGGCAGCGCCACCATCGCCAGCGCGGAGACGCGCGGGCACGGGAACAGCTTCAGGGAAGCGGCCGTGACGATGCCGAGCGTCCCCTCCGCCCCGATGAAAAGCTGCTTCAGATCGTAGCCGGAGGAGTTCTTCCGCAGCGCGTGGAGGCGATCCAGCACCGTGCCGTCCGGCAGCACCACCTCCAGCCCCAGCACCAGCTCCCGCGTGTTGCCGTAGCGCAGCACGGCCGTGCCGCCGGCATTGGTCGCGATGTTGCCGCCGATCTGGCAGCTTCCCTCCGCCCCGAGGGAGAGCGGGAAGAGGCGGTCCACCTTCGCCGCCTCCTCCTGGATCACCTGCAGGATGCAGCCCGCCTCCACCGTGATGGAGTTCGCCAGCGCGGAGACGGCGCGCACGCGGTTCAGCCGGTCCAGCCGCAGCACCACCGCCTGTCCCGAGGCGTCCGGGGTGGCCGCGCCGCACATGCCGGTGTTCCCGCCCTGCGGCACCACGGTCACGCCCCGCTCAGCGCAGAGGCGCACGACGGCCGCCACCCCCGCAGTATCGGCCGGCTTCACTACCGCGGCGGCGCGCCCGTGATAGCGCCCGCGCCAGTCCACAACGTAGGGTTCCTGGTCCTCGTCGGGCGCGACGACGTGCTGGCGGCCGACGATCGCCGCCAGGGCCTCCAGCAGCGCGGCATCGGCGGTGGCGTCGGGAAGGGCGAGGCTCATCATGTCGGTCGGCTCCGTCCTTGGGGACCGAGAGGCGGCAGCGCGCGGGGCGATGCTCCTCCCAACCGGGGTGGCGAAAGATGCCGCCCCCGCTAGTCCTCTACATGATCAAATTGCGCGGGCCTTTTGCGCGTACCGAGCAGAAATGTCGAGAGCCAACTTCGCGCTCCGATCATCCCCGTGCGGAGCCGTGACTTCGTGTGGTTTCCGGCCCGGTTCTCATGCCGCAACTGCGAAGAAGGCCAGCTTGCCCACCTTCCCGCATTTTTGCGCGTTTCGCGCATAAATGCATTGACTTCGCCCTGCCGGACGCGACATCAGCCCCACCGATCCCGCCTCCCATGCAGCCGGTCGCCCCGCCTCGGGCGCCATCGGAGAACGCCCATGCAGATTCCCATCAAGCGCGCCATCGAGAGCGTGCCCGGCGGCATGATGGTCGTGCCCCTCGCCCTCGGCGCGATCATCGCCACCCTTTTCCCGGCCACGCCGAAGTTCTTCGGCTCCTTCACCGGCGCGCTCTTCACCGGGTCCCTGCCGATCCTGGCGGTGTTCTACGTCTGCATGGGCGCCAGCATCGACTTCAAGGCCACCCCCTATATCCTGAAGAAGGGTGGCACGCTGCTGGCCACGAAGGTCGGCATCGCCGCCCTGCTCGGCATCATCGTCGGCCAGTTCCTCGGCGAGGCCCCGGTGTCCGCCGGCATCTTCGCCGGCCTCTCCACCCTCGCCATCGTCGCCGCGATGAACGACACCAATGGCGGCCTCTACATGGCGCTGATGGGCCAGTACGGCCAGCCGCGCGACGTCGGCGCCTACACCGTGATGACGCTGGAATCCGGCCCCTTCCTCACCATGGTCACCCTCGGCGTTGCCGGGCTCTCGGCCTTTGAGTGGCCGGTGCTGGTGGGCGCCATCCTGCCCCTCCTCGTCGGCATGATCATCGGCAACCTGGACCGCGAGATGCGGGACTTCCTCAGCCGCGCCATCCCCGTGATGATCCCCTTCTTCGCCTTCGCGCTCGGCGCCGGGCTGGACCTGACGAAGGTGTGGCAGGCCGGGATCCTCGGCCTCGGCCTCGGCGTCGCGGTGGTCGTGATCACCGGCCTCGCCCTCTTCCTCGCGGACCGCGCCATCGGCGGGAACGGGGTCGCGGGCGTCGCCGCGGCCTCCACCGCCGGCAACGCGGCGGCGGTGCCCGCCATCGTCGCGGCCAACAACCCCGCCTATGCCGAGGCGGCGCCGGCGGCCACCATCCTCGTCTCCGCCTGCGTCATCGTCACCGCCATCCTCGTGCCGCCGCTCACGGCCTGGGTCGCCCGCCGGGTGGGACCGGGCCGGGACGCCGCGGCGGAGGACGCCATGGCTCAGGGTACCGGGGCCGAAGGGCGGAGGGCGTGACCCGCCGCTGGCTCATCCTGGCGGATGACCTGACCGGCGCCGCCGATTGCGGCATCGCCTTCGCCCGCCGCGGGCTGGAGGCGAGCGTCGGCTGGCACAGCGCGGAGGGCGGGACCGCCGAGGTCCTGGCGATCGACGCCGACAGCCGCCGCCTGGCCCCGGAGGACGCCGCCGCACGCCACGCCGCGCTGCTGCGCGCCCGCCACGCCCCGGGCACCGGCCTGATCAAGAAGATCGACTCCACCCTCCGCGGCCAGCCCGCCGCGGAACTGGCCGCCACCATCCATGCCTTGCGCGAAGCCGGTCGCCCCGCGATGGCGATCGTCGCCCCCGCCTTCCCCGCCACCGGCCGCACCACCGAGGCCGGGCGCGTCCACCTGAACGGCGCCCCGCTGGAGACCACCCCCCTCTGGGCGCGCGACCACAGCTACGAGAGCGCGCACCTGCCGTCCGTGCTGGACTCCGTCGGCCTCTCCAACTGTCACCTGCCGCTGGGGACGATCCGCGACGGGGCGGCCCTCACGGCCGCCCTGCGGGACGCCCTGGCCACGGGCGTCGAGGCCGTGGTCTGCGACGCCACCGCGGCCGGCGACCTCGACAGCCTCGCCCGCGCCAGCCTGCCGATGGTCGGCGACGTCTTCTGGGTCGGCTCCGGCGGCATCGCCGCCGCCCTCGCCGCCGCCCTGCCGGAGACGGGCGCCGCGCCCGCCGCGCCGCCGGCCGTGCGGAACGGCGTGCTCGTCGTCGTCGGCAGCATTGCGGAGGCGTCCCGCGGCGCCGCCGCCCGCCTCGTCGCCGAGGATGCCGCCGTCCTCATCGAGGTGCCGGTCGGCCTGCTGCGCGCCGGCCCCGCCGATGCGGGCTGGGCGCCCATGGCGGGCGCGATCGCGGATTCGCTCGCCGCCGGCCACGACACGCTTGTGCTGATCACCGACGCCTCCGCCGCCGACCTCTCCGGGGGCGCCGCCCTCGCCGCCGCGCTGGGGGTCCTGCTGGAACCCGCTGGCCGCCGCATGGGCGCCCTGTTTGCCACGGGCGGGGAAACGGCCTGCGCCCTGTTGAGCCATCTCGGCGTCCACGGCATCCGCCTGGTGGAGGAGGTCGAGGCCGGCGTGCCCCTCGGCGTTACCCAGGGCGCCATCCAGATCCCCGTCATGACGAAGGCCGGCGCCTTCGGCGACGACGGCACCATCCTCCGCAGCCTGTCCCGGCTGCACAATCTTTCCCGGGAGACCGCGTGATGACTGATACCCGCCCGATCATCGCCATCACCATGGGCGACGCCTCCGGCATCGGCCCGGAGATCATCATGAAGGCCCTGGCGCGGGAGGACGTCTACGCGATGTGCCGCCCCTTCGTGGTGGGCGACGCGACGCGCCTGCGCGAGGCCGATGCCGTCACGAAGACCGGCCTGCAGGTGAACGCCCTGCAGACCCCCGCCGGCGCGGGGTATCAGCGCGGCACGGTGGACGTGATCGACCTCGGCATCATCCCCGCCGGCCATCCCTTCGGCCAGCTCTCCGCCCTCTCCGGCGAGGGCGCCTTCCGCTACATCGAGCGCGCGACGCGGCTGGTGGAGGCCGGTGAGGCCGATGCCATCTGCACCGCCCCGCTCTCCAAGGAGGCGCTGCACGCCGCCGGCCACAAGTACCCCGGCCACACGGAGATGCTGGCGCACCTCACCGGCACGCCGGAGGTCTCGATGATGCTGGTGGCGCCGAAGCTGCGCGTCATCCACGTCACCACGCATATCGGCCTGATCGACGCGATCAAGAAGATCGAGCCCGGCCTGGTGTTCCGCGTGATCGAGCGCGGCCGCGCGACGCTGGTGAAAGCGGGCATTGAGCAGCCCCGCATCGGCGTCTGCGCCATCAACCCCCACGCGGGCGAGAACGGCCTGTTCGGCCAGGGCGAGGAGGAGGAGAAGATCATCCCCGCCATCAGGAAGTGCCAGGCCAATGGCTGGGCCGTGGACGGCCCGCTGCCCGCCGACACGCTGTTCTTCCGCGCCGCCCGCGGCGACTTCGACCTCGTGGTGGCCATGTACCACGACCAGGGCCACGGCCCGGTGAAGGTGATGGGCCTGGAGGCCGGCGTGAACATCACCATCGGCCTGCCCGTGGTCCGCACCAGCGTGGACCACGGCACCGCCTTCGACATCGCCGGCAAGGGCATCGCCGACGAGGGATCGCTGGTGGAAGCGCTGAAGCAGGCGGTGGGCCTCGCCCCGAAGCGGGTGATGCAGGCGGCCTGAACGATAACCGTGCAGGCCGGGGGATCGCCCCCGGCCTGCACCTCACCTAGAATCCGGCCATGCGACGCCGACGAACGCGCCACGACGAGATCCTGGCCGCCCTGGCCGCCGGCGACACGGATGTGGACGCCCTGGCGGCGCGCTTCGGCGTCTCCGCCTCTACCATCCGCCGCGACCTCAACGCCCTGTCGGAGCAGCGGGCGGTCGCGCGCACCTATGGCGGCGCCATCCTCGCCGCCCCGCACATTGAATCCAGCCTGCGCGCCCGCACCGGCCAGCACCGCGCCGCCAAGGCCGCCATCGCCGAGGCCGCGCTGGACCTGATCGGGGAGGGCGAGACGGTCATCCTCGACGGCGGTTCCACCGTGGAGGCGCTCGGGCGCCTCCTGCGCGGCCGCTCGCTGCGCGTTGTCACCACCAACCTGCCCCTGATCCCCGTGCTGGCCGATGCGCCCGGCATGGAGCTGGTGGTGCTGGCCGGCACGGTCCGCCCGATCAGCATGTCCACCGTCGGCCCCCTGGCCGAGCAGGCGCTCCGCCACCTCACCGCCGACCGCGTCTTCATGAGCGCGGACGGCGTGCTGCCCGGCCGCGGCGTGTGCGAGGCGACGCTGGAGCAGGTCTCCCTGAAATCCCTGATGATCCGGCAGGCGCGCGAGGTGGTGGTGCTGGCCGACGCCTCGAAGCTCGGCCGCCACGGCCAGCCCTTCTGGGCGCCCCTGCCCGCCGCGGCGGCCGGCGGCTGGACCCTGGTGACGGACGCACCCCCCGCCGCCTGCGCGCCCTACGCCGAGGAGGGCGCGCGGGTGATCCGGGCGGGCTAGAACGGGGAGGGCCGGGGCGCGACCCGGGTCACGACCGGCCCCCTACCCTCCGATCTCGAAGGTCACACGGTCCGCGCACCAAAGGGCATGGCCGTAGAGGATCGGGCGGCCGTCGGGATCGGCATCCACGCGGGTCATGACGAAGACCGGCGAGGTCCGCGGCTGGTCCAGCAGCGCCGCCTCCTCCTGGGTCGGCATCCGCGCCTCGATCCGCGTGCTCAGCCGCCGGTAGTCCCGCACCCCGTAATGCGCGAAGGCGGCCGTGTAGGTCGTGTGCCGTGCCTTCACCTCGGCCCAGCCGGGGAAGCGGTCGAGCGGCACGTAGACGTCGGCCAGCTCGATCGGGACCCCGTCCGCCTCGCCGATGCCGTGGCGGTGGGAGACGGACTGCCATTCCGGGATCGCCAGCCGATCGCCGACGACGGGACCGGCCGGGACGACCCGCTCGAACAGCAGCCTCCCGCTCGGCTCGAAGCCCTGCTCGATCAGGTTGCGGGAGAAGCGGGTCCGCTCCGAAAGGGCATAGGAGAGGCGGCGCGGGCCGACGAAGGTCCCGCGGCCCTGCTCCGCATGGATCAGGCCGCGGCGCTCCAGGCTGGCCAGCGCCTGCCGCACCGTCGCCCGGCTCACGCCGAAGCGCTGCATCAGGGCGGGCTCGGTCGGGAGGCGATCACCCGACACGATCTGGCCCGTGCCGATCTCCTCCGCCAGCAGCGTCTCGATCCTCGCCCAGAGCGCCTGTCCCGGCTGTCGCGGCAGGCTCACGGGGCGGGGCGGTCCTGGCGGACCATGCGGAAGAGCAGCTTGTCCCGGGTGTAGTAGTCCAGAGCGTCCGTCAGGCGGGGAAAATAGCGCCTGTCCTTGGAGGCGGGGGTGAAGCCGTCAAAGCCGAAGCGCCGCACGGAGACGTCGAAGCCCGCGGCAAGGAAAGCTGCGGCGTAGTCGTCGGGCGAGCGGTCCTGGACTGGCGCGTTGGTCGTGCGGCCGATCTGTTCCCGCAAGGCGGGCCAGAGAGGCCCCTCGTTGTGGCAGCCCGTGACGGCGTAGTAGGTCCCGCCCGGCCGAAGCGCTGCGTGGATCGCGGCCGCGTGGGCGCCGAGGTCAGGCAGCAGGTAGATCACCTCGTAGGAGAAGGCGAGGTCGAAGCGGCCGCGCCAGGGCGAGAGGTCGGTCGCGACCGCGAATTCCAGCGGCGCGGGACCGGCCATAGCCCTGGCCGCGCGGATGGAGTCCTCGGCGATGTCGATGCCCACGCCCGCGCGGAAGGGCTTCAGGGCGTGCAGCAGCCGCAGGAAGCCGCCCCGGTTGCAGCCGAAATCCAGCACGTCGCGGGTGGAGAGGTCCGTCTCCGGCACGGTCTCGATGAAGTGGCGCCAGAGAGGGCGATGGGACTCCTCCATCGCTGGTTCACGGGCCGGGTCCGCGTGCCAGGTCGCGTAGCTGTCCATGCTGTTCCTGCCTCGATCGATCATCGTTGAGCAGGAACTGTCTTAGGCATGTCCGCGTGACAGTGGCGTGAATTCGTACGTACGACTGGACAATTTCGTGCGGCAGCCTCGCCCTGCATTCCCCGCGCAAACCCTCCCACTCCGGCACGCCGCCCTTATCGGTCCGCTCCGGCCTCCAGCACCCGCACCACAGCGTCGCCGGGCCGGATCACCCCGCCATCCAGCACGCGCGCGGTGATGCCGCCGTGCCCGCGCACGGCGTTGTAGCCGCCCTCGCCCAGCTCCTCGTCCATGCGGGAGCAGGGGTGGCAGTCGCCGGACCACTCCAGCAGCGCCTCCCCCACCCGGAAGCGCCGGTTCCGCAGCGCCGTCAGGTTGATCCCCTCCGTAACCAAGTTCCGCCGCAGCCGCTCCGGCGGCACCGCGTCGCGCCCGAGGTAGCTCGCGATTGCCCGCAGCCCTTCCGCCGCCACCAGCGTCACCTGCCGCGCCCCGTTGTTGCGGCTGGCGTAGCGGTCCCCCTCCAGCCCCTGCCCCGTCACGGCGAGCGCGCTCTCCACCACCCGCACCGGCTCCCGCCGCACCGCGCGCAGCCCGATCCACGCCACGCGCCCCGGCGCCACCGGCCCGTCGATCAGCCGCGCCAGCATGGAGCCGGGATTGGGGAAAAGGGATTGCTGCTCGGGTGGCATCCCGCCTTCTACGCCGCCCCGAGGGCGCGTTCCCAGTGGCGCAGGCTCTCCGCGTTCACCGGCCCGCCCGCCGCCGCGACCCGCGCCAGCAGGCCGGCGTGGAACCGCGCCGCCTCCTCCCGCCCCAGCAGGTCCCGCACGGCCGCGATGATCCGGGTGATCCGCAGGTGGTTGTGGTCGAGGCGCACCAGCCAGTGGTCCGTCCCCGCGTAGAACCGCGCCATCCGGTCCAGCGCCGCGCGCAAGCCGTCCTGCGCCCTCGGATCGGCCCGGATCGCCGCCGCCTCCTCCGCCCCCAGCACGGGCGATCCCGGCACGGCCCGGCTCGGCTCCCGCAGCGGGAAGAGCCACTGGATGACGTCGTGCACGGCCTCCAGCCGGTCGTCGCCGAAGGCCAGCACATCGGCCAGGCGGCGCCCCCGGCCATCGCGGCCATCGCCGCGCAGGAAGGCGTGGATGGGGTGTTCCATGCGGCCGGAACGCCGGGCACGCCGGTCCGGTTCGCCCCCCTACCGCCGGAAGACGAGGAGGAGGTTGTTGGCCGGCATCTCATGCGCCTCCGGCGCCCCGAAGCCCCGCGCCGACGCCTCCGCCGCCACCGCTTCCAGGTCCCGCACGCCCCATTCCCGGTTCCGGCGCCGCAGGTCCGCATCGAAATCCGCGTTGCTCGGCGCGGTGTGCTCCCCGCCCCGGCGATACGGCCCGTAGAGCACCAGCGGCGCCCCGGCACGCAGGCAGGCCGCCGCCCCGCGCATCAGGCCGAGCGTCGCCGACCAGGGCGCGATGTGGATCATGTTGCTGCACAGCACCGCATCCGCCGCCACCGCCGGCCACTCCCCCGCCGCGTCCAGCGCCAGGGCCGGGCGGATATTCCCCTGCCCCTCCGCCCAGGCGTCGATGCTGGCCCGCGCGGCGGGATCGGGGTCACTCGGCTGGAAGACCAGGCCCGGGAAGGCCTGAGCGAAATGCAGCGCGTGCTCGCCGGAGCCGCTGGCCACCTCCAGCACCACCCCCTGCAGCGGCAGCACCTCCCGCAGCACGGCCAGGATGGCGTCGCGGTTGCGGGCGGCGGCCGGCGCGCGGCGCCGCAGATCGTCGGAGGGCATGGCGCGCCATGTGCGCCCACCCGCAGGAAAGGCAAAGGGGGACGGCGGAGCGTCCTGTGCCCGCCCCCCAGAGCCGATGGCGGAGACCCTGTCCCGGACCGGGCGCGCCGCGCTCCGGGCGTCGGAGGGGGCGGGCGCCTACCGGGACCCGGCCTTCCGCAGCTCCCGGACGTGGTCGCGGTGCCAGGCCACGTACCCCGTCCCCACATGCGCCAGCCGCTCCCGCAGCAGCGCGTGCGCGTCGCGCAGCCGGTGGAAGGGGATGAAGGGGTAGAGATGGTGCTCCGCGTGGTAGGGCATCTCCCACATCAGCAGCCGCACCGGCGCCACCGTCATCATGGTGCGCGTGTTCGTCAGGCCGTTGGAATCCTCCGTGCAGCCCGTGTGCTCCGTCAGCAGGTACAGCCGCAGCACGGGCTGGCCGAGCAGCTGCGGCCCCACCCAGAACAGCAGCACCGCCCCCCAGCCGATGCCCAGCCCCACCGCGACGGCCAGCGCCACGGTGAGGACCGACCCCGCCCGGATGCTCCGGATCACCCGCGGCGCGGCCGCCGGGTGGATGAACGGGTAGGCCGAGAGGTCGCCGCGCCACCCCCGCGCCCAGACCGTCAGCTGCGCCCGCCAGTAGGGCAGGCCGACCACCCGTGCCGCGTAGGCCGGCAGGTCCCCCGGCGGCGGCGGGGACAGCTCCGGGTCGTTCTCCCGGTCCTGGGTGTGCTTGTGATGGGCCAGGTGGAAGGCCTGGTAGAAGTGCCAGTTCCGCAGCGCCGGCAGCGCCACCAGCCAGCCCACCACCGCGTTCACCCGGCGGGACTTGAAGGCCGTGTAGTGGCAGGTCTCGTGGATCGGCGCGAAAAGGGCCGCCTGCACCACCCCCGCCAGCAGCATGGCCGGCACCGCCAGGACCAGGGGCACCACCGCCACCAGCCACCCGGTCGCCAGGATCAGGGCGAGATGGACCCCCAGCCTCGCCCAGCCCCGCGCGTCGGAGCGGGTGTTGAGGTGCATCATCTCCCGCGGCCTCGGGGCCGCCATCGCCGTCGCGCCCATGCTCCCGATCCCTCTCAAGGCTGCTGCGGAAGCCAAGCAAGTCCTGCGCCGGACCGCCCCCTTCCCGGCGCCCCGCCCCGCTCCCCATCTTGACCGCGCGCCATCCGTCGCGGAAACGGCCGGCGTGCAGGAGGACAGCACCATCGCGGCCAGCGGCCACACCGCCCCGTTGCGAGAGGACAGCACCGGGCCGGCCCCCGTCGTCGCGCTCCGCGGCGTCACCAAGCGCTACGGCAACGGCACGCTGGCGGTGCAGGGGCTGGAGCTGGACATCGCCGCCGGCGCCTTCGTCTCCCTCCTCGGCCCCTCCGGCTGCGGCAAGAGCACCGTACTGCGCATGGTGGCCGGCCTCTCCCCCGTCACCGCGGGGCGCATCGAGTGGCACCGGGGGGCGCGCCCGAAGCTCGGCTTCGTCTTCCAGGAGCCCACGCTGATGCCCTGGAAGTCCGCCCTCGACAACGTCGCCCTCCCCCTCCGGCTGGAGGGCGTGGCGAAGGGGGAACGGCGCCGCCGCGCGCGGGAGATGCTCGCGCTCGTCGGCCTCGCGGAGTTCGCGGAGAGCTACCCGCGCGAGCTCTCCGGCGGCATGCGGATGCGCGTCTCCATCGCCCGCGGGCTGGTGACAGAGCCGGAGGTCCTGCTGCTGGACGAGCCCTTCGCCGCCCTGGACGAGATCACCCGCTTCCGCCTGAACAACGACCTTCTGCGCCTGTGGGAGGAGCGGCGCTTCACCGCCCTCTTCGTCACCCACTCCGTTTTCGAATCCGTCTACCTCTCGCAGCGCGTGGTGGTGATGGCCGCAGGGCCCGGCCGCCTGCACGCCGACCTGGCGCTCGACGCTCCTGCCCGGCGGGACGAGGCCTTCCGCACCTCCCCCGACTACGCCGCCCTCTGCCGCAGGGTCTCCGGCGCGCTCGAACGGGCCATGGCCGAGTGACCCCGCCCATCGACGAAAGGCGCCGCACCCTCGGCCTGCCCTCCGGCACCCTGCCGCGCATCCTCGCCCCGCTAGCGATGGGCCTCCTCCTCCTCGGCGGCTGGGAATGGGCCGTGCGGCACTTCGCCGTGCCCGCCTACCTCGTCCCCGGCCCCGTCCAGATCGCGCGAACCCTGGTGCAGGACTGGCCGGTCCTCTCCGGCTCGCTCGCCGTCACCCTCCAGATCACGGTTCTCGCCCTGCTGGTCGCCACCGTCGCCGGCGTCGCCCTCTCCGTGCTCTTCAGCCAGTCCAAATGGGTGGAGATGACCTTCCTGCCCTACGCGGTGATGCTGCAGGTCACCCCGGTCGTCGCCATTGCCCCGCTCATCATCATTTGGGTGGACAACGTCTCGGCCTCGCTCCTCATCTGCGCCTGGATCGTCGCCTTCTTCCCGATCGTCTCCAACACCACCATCGGGCTGAACAGCACGGACCGGAACCTGCTGGACCTGTTCCGCCTCTACGGCGCCACGCGCTGGCAGACGCTGCTCCACCTCCGCCTGCCCGCCGCCATGCCCTTCTTCCTCGCCGGGCTCCGCATCTCCGGCGGCCTCTCCCTCATCGGCGCCATCGTCGCGGAGTTCGTGGCCGGCACCGGCGGCGCCTCCTCCGGCCTGGCCTACCGGATCCTCGAATCCGGCTACCAGCTCCAGATCCCCCGCATGTTCGCGGCGTTGGCGCTCATCTCCTTCTCGGGCGTCGTCATCTTCCTCGCCCTCTCCCTCGTCTCGCACCTCGTGCTGCGCCGCTGGCACGAGAGCGCGCTGAAGAAGGATCGCTGACCCTGCCCGGCTTTCCCCCGATCCCCGCCGACGGAAGCGGGATGCTCCTCCACCGCGCCTCGGTCCCCGCCGTGCTGGCCGAAGGCGATCTCGGCCCCGCCGACGCGGACGGCCTCGTCCTCGCCGACATCCGCATCGACGCCGGCCGCATCGCCGCCGTGACGCCGGCCGCCCCCACCCCGCCCGAAGGCGCGCTGGACCTCGACCGCAGCCAGGTCTGGCCCGGCCTCGTCGATCCCCACGCGCACCTGGACAAGGCCCACATCCTCCCCCGCGCGCGCAACCCGGACGGCACCCACCCCGGCGCCGTGAAGGCCGTGGGCGAGGACCGCGCGGCGCACTGGACCGCGGAGGACGTTCGCCGCCGCTTCACCTTCGCCCTGCGCTGCGCCGAGGCGAACGGCGTGGTCGCCATCCGCACCCACCTGGACAGCCACGGCCCCCAAGCCGCCCTCACCTGGCCCGTCTTCGCCGAGTTGCGCGAGGAGTGGAGGGACCGCATTACCCTCCAGGCCGCCGCCCTCGTTGCCATCACCGCTTACGCCGGGGAGGAAGGCGAAGCCCTCGCCGCCCGCGTTGCCGCCACCGGCGGCCTCCTCGGCGGCAACACCCGCATCCCCGACGACAAGGACGGGGCAGAGCTGGAAGCCTCCCTCGACGGCCTCTTCCGCCTCGCGATGAAGCACGGCCTCGACATCGACCTCCACGTGGACGAGAGCGGCGACCCGAACGCCGCCACCCTCGGCCCCATCGCCCGCGCCGCCCTCCGCCACCGTTTCCCCGGCCGCCTCACCTGCGGCCACTGCTGCAGCCTCGCCGTGCAGGAACCGGAGGCCGCCGACCGCGTGATGGACCTCGTGGCGCAGGCGGGGATCACCATCATCTCCCTGCCGCCGGTCAATCAGTACCTGCAGGACCGCGTGCCCGGCCGCACCCCGCGCTGGCGCGGCGTCACCCTCCTCCACGAGCTCCGCGCCCGCGGCATCACCGTGCTGATCGGCGGCGACAACTGCCGCGACCCCTTCTACGGCTACGGCGACCACGACCCGATCGAGACCTTCACGGACTCCGTCCGCATCGCCCACCTCGACAAGCCCATCGGCGACTGGCCCGCCGCGATCACCGCCCGCCCCGCAGACCTGATGGGACTGCCCGACCACGGCCGCATCCGCGCCGGTGCGGCCGCCGACCTCGTCCTCTTCCGCGGCCGCACGATGGACGAACTTCTCTCCCGCCGCCGCGGCCCGCGCGTTGTCCTCTGCAACGGGCGCCCAACCCCGGTGGAGTTGCCGGACTACCGGGAGTTGGACGACCTTCTCTGACCTGCCCGGCCCTAAGGGGCTCCGCCCCTTGGATCCCCGCCAGGAGGCTGAGCCTCCTGGACCTGCATTGGGCTGCCGCGGAACTGACTTGAGACGTGGCACTGACGATGGGGCCCGATCCTGCCCCTGCAGTCGCCTCGGCTCCAGGAGCCGAGGCGCACCGTCAGCAATGTCCAGACCAACTCGAGAAAGAAGATGATGGTGAGGGGTCCGGGGAGAGGAAGAATTCCTTCTTCCTCTCCCTGGCCACAGACCGCCCCCACAGAACCGGCACGAACCTTGCGCCCCGCTGCGCCGCAACAAACATGAGGGCGGATCATGACCGTCCTCAAAGCCGCGCTCTTCCTCTTCGTCCTCCTCTACCTCGTCCCGCTCGGAGTCTCCGCCGCCCTCTACAAGGCCAGGGCGTCGGGCACGGATTGGCGGGCGGCGGACCGTTCCAGCGCCGGCCTCCTGCCGCCCGCCGCCCGCAATCCCGGTGCCGTGGTGCGCGTCTACGCCGCGCCCACCGTGCGCTGGCGCGGCGTCTTCGCCGTGCACTGCTGGATCGTTTTCAAGCCGGAGGGCGCGGCCTCCTACACCCGCTACGACTACACGGCCTGGGGCGATCCCATCCGCATGAACGGCTTCGCGCCCGATGGCCGCTGGTTCGGGCAGGTGCCGGAGACCGTCTTCGCCGCCGATGGCCCTGCCGCCGCCGCCATGATCCCGCCGATCCAGGCGGCGATCGCGGACTACGCCTGGAGGAACCAGGGCGACTACCGCGCCTGGCCCGGCCCCAACTCCAACACCTTCGTCGCGGCGATCATGGAGGCGGTGCCGGCCATCGGCCTCACCCTGCCGCCCAACGCCATCGGCAAGGACTACCCGCATGACGGCCGCTGGCTGCGCCCTACCCCGTCCCGCACGGGCCTCCGCCTCTCGCTCGGCGGCTATGCCGGCCTCACCCTCGCCTGGGTGGAGGGGATCGAGGTGAACATCCTCGGCGCCGTCGCCGGACTGGACCTGCGCCGCCCCGCGATCAAGCTGCCCGGCCTCGGCCGCATCGGGATGCGCGGGCCGGAGGGCACGGGCAACCCGCCCCTGCCGGCGGAAGCCGGCTAGACGCTCCCTCGGTGGAGGCGGGCTAGCCGTTCACCCGGCGGGGGCCGGCTGGCCCTCCGCCGCCCGCCGGATCGGCGCCGGCGTCACCTCGTTGTGCAGGTCCGCCAGTTGCGCGATCAGCCGCAGGAAGGTTTCCCGGTCCGCCGGGGGCAGGGGCGCCAGGAGCCTGTCCTGCACCCGCCGCACCGGCTCCTCCACCCGCAGCAGCAGCTCGGCCCCGGCCCCGGTCAGCCGCAACCGCTTCGCCCGCCGATCCGCCGGCGCCGGCTCCCGCAGGATCCAGCCCTTCGCCTCCAGCCGCTCCAGCACGCCGCCGAGGGTGGACCGGTCGAAAGCGATCAGCGCGGAGAGCCGCGTCGCGTCCACCCCGGGATAGGCCCGGATGGCAAACAGCGCGCTAAACTGCACCGAGGTCAGGTCGTGCTCCCCCACCTCCTCGGCGAAGATGGCGCCCGAGATCTGCTGGGCGCGCCGGATCAGGTGCCCGGGCATCCCGTAGATCTCCCGCATCGGGCCGTCATCCCTGCCTCCCCTCAAGCCCCGTGTCCCCTCGCGTGGTGGTGCCGCCGATATTGACGGCATACTGAAAGAACGCATACTGCCTTTCAACGAAACACGTCCAGGGAAGCGGGATGGAAAGGGCCGCGCCCGCCATTCCCCGGGAGTTCGCGGCTTGAGCCAGGACCTGCACGCGCTGCTGGGCGACCTCGTCGTCGCCAACCGGATCCTCGCGCATGAGGGCGTCCTCGACGATTTCGGCCACGTCGCCCTGCGCCACCCCGGCCGCCCGGACCGCTTCTTCATCTCCCGCTCCCGCTCGCCGGAGCTTGTCACGCGCGACGACCTTCTTGAGTTCGCGCTGGACGGCACCCCCGTCGATCCCAAGGGCCTGCGCCCCTACCTGGAGAGCGTGCTGCACGCCCGCATCTTCGCCGCGCGCCCGGACGTGAACGCCACCGTCCACCACCACGCCCCCTCCGTGATGCCCTACACGATCGTGGACGTGCCGCTGCGCCCGGTCATGCACATGGCGTCCGTGATCGGCGGCGAGGTTCCGGTCTGGGACAGCCGGGACGAGTTCGGCGACACCAACATGTTGATAGACGACGCCTCGCGCGCCGACAGCCTCGCCAGGGCGCTCGGCGGCGGCACCTGCGTCCTGCTGAAGAATCACGGCGCCGCCGTCGCCGCGCACTCGCTCCCCGCCGTCGTCTTCATCAGCGTCCGCATGAAGGACAATGCGGAGCTGCAGTCCCGCGCGATGGCGATGGGCACGCCGCGCTTCCTCACGGAAGGCGAGACCCGGCTGACGGCCGAGATGCTGATGGGCGAGCGCCCGCTGGACCGCGCCTGGTCCTACTACCGCGCCCGCGCGGGGTTCAGCGGGATCTGATCGCGTCGGCGCGAGAAGCCGCAAAGGCCCGCGCCAGAACTCCATAACGGAGAACGTCCATGCGCATCCCCCGCCGCGCCCTCGCCGCCTCTCTCATCCCCCTCCTGCCGCGCGCCGCCCGCGCGCAGCGCCGCACCGTCCGCCTCGTCGTTCCCGCCGCCCCTGGCGGCGCCATCGACGTGATCGGCCGCATCTACGCCCCCCGCCTCGGCGATGCGCTGGAGCAGAACTGGGTGGTGGAGAACCGCTCCGGCGCCAACAACACCCTCGGCGCCGCGGAGGTCGCCCGCGCCGCGCCGGACGGCACCACCCTCCTCGTCAACGCCGACATCCACCTCATGGCCCGCCGCGTCATGCGCGCCGTGCCCTACGATCCCGTGGCGGACTTCACCCCCGTCGCGCGCCTGGCCACCGCCCCCATGGTGCTCGTCGGCAATCCCCGCACCACGCCGGAGGGCGGCGTCCCCGCCCTCGTCGCCGCCATGAGGGCGCGGCCGGAGGCCTTCCCCTTCGCCAACTCCGCCCTCGGCGCCATGGGGCACCTGGCGACGGAGAGCTTCAAGCAGAAGGCCGGCGTCGACAGCCTCGTCGTCTCCTACCGCGGCACCGCCCCGGCCATCACCGACGTCCTCTCCGGCAACGCCGCCCTCATGGTCGCCCCGCTCGGCTCCGCCCTGCCCCACATCGAGGCCGGCCGCCTGCGCGCCTTCGCCGTGATGGGCCCCCGGCGCTCCGACCGCGCCCCGGCCATCCCCACCATCGGGGAGGGCGGCATGCCCGGCCTGGACTTCACCCTCTGGTACGCCGTGTGGGGCCCCAGAGGCCTTCCCGCCGCCGAGGCCGACCGCCTTAACGCCGCCATCCAGGCGCTGGCCCGGGACCCCGACATCCGCGCCCGGATCGCCGAAGGGGGCGCCGAGCCCGTGGCCGAGGACCGCGCCGCCTTCGCCCGCTTCATCGAGGCGGAGGCCGAGCGCAACGCACGAATCGCGCAGGTGGCGGGCATTCAGCCGGAGTAGGGCAGGCCTTTGTCCTGATCTTGCGGGACCGGAGAGGGCGCTGCCCTCTCCAGACCTCTCCCGCCAAGGGCCTGAGGCCCTTGGAACCTCATCTGGCTGCCGCGGGACTGAACTGAAGCGGTGCGCCAAACCCCGGCGCACCTGTCCCGCCCTTGCAGTCGCCTCCGCTCACGGAGCCGAGGCGCACCGCCAACGAAGGATCGCTAACTCGAAGAAGAAGATGATGGCGGGAGGTCCGGAGGGAGGAAGAATTCCTTCTTCCTCCCTCTGGCCACGGCGGCACCGCGAAGGCTCAGGACAGCATCTCGCCGCTCTCAGGCCTCACGAGCCACACGCAGCGGCCCCGCTTCACCCCGCCGGCTGCGGCGCCAGCCCCAGGCCCGACGCCTGGACCTGAGCCGAGGCGGGCACGAGCGCGACGCGGGGCACGGAGCGGCGCTCCGCCTCGAGCCGGTCCACGGCCTGGAACACGCGCTCGGCGCTGCCGAGAAGGGCGAGGACCGCGCCACGCTGTCCGGGCGCCACGGAGGCGCCGAGGGCCAGGGTGCGCGCGCGCAGGTCGGCGATCAGCGCGTCGCCCTCGGTCTCCGCTGTACCAGTCGGCCGCGGGGCCTGTCCCGCCGGCATCGCGACCGCGAGCTTGCGGGCGATGCCGTCCAGGATGGCGTCCACCACCGGCTTCGCCTCGGGCGCGAACTCCTCGCGCTGCACGCGACGGGCCACTTGGTGGAGCGCGTCGGAGAGGTTCGCGGCCACGTCCGCCTCCTCGACGAGGCTGGCCACCTGCTCCGCCCGCCCGGTGGGAAGGTCCGGCGTGAAGAGCGAGGCGGCGAAGGCGCGGATGTCGCGGTTCAGGATATCGAGCGCCGTGTGATGCTCCGCCGCAACGTGCGGCGCGGTGGGCGTGCCGCGCGCCGTCTCGACGAACAGGGCGCTGGCCGCGACGTGGCGCGCGATCTCCTGCTGCACCGCGGCCAGCGCCGTGGGCAGCTCGGCGCGGGCGGAGGCGGAGAGGTACTTCGGCGTGGAGTAGTCCTCCACGTCCTCCGAGGCGTCGCGGCCGATGCGCGACAGCACGCGCTCGAACACGCCGATGAAGGGGTAGAGGAGGATGACGTTGAAGATGTTGAAGAAGGTCGAGTAGAGGCCGATCGCGACGGGAACCAGCGGGTAGGTCTCGCGCCCGTTCACCACCACCGGCACGCCGGGGTCGCCGCCGAACCAGCCCATGGCCCAGCGCAGCACCTCCATGGAGACGAAGAAGAGCGGGATCGTCACCAGCACGCCGATGATGTTGAAGGAGATGTGGGCGTAGGCGGCGCGCTTGGCGTTGCGCGAGAGGTTGAGCGAGGCCATCCAGGAGGTGATGGTGGTGCCGAGGTCGGCGCCGAGGGAGAAGGCCACCGCCGTCTGCCAGTCCAGCACGCCGGAGGCGCCCAGCCCCATGACGATGCCGATGGTGGCGGAGGAGGAGTGGATCAGCGCCGTGATCAGCGCGGCGGTCACCACGCAGGTCAGCAGCCCGGTGAAGGTCTGGGCATTGAGGCCGGAGATGGCGGACATCACCTCGGGCATGGCGCGCAGCGGGCGCAGGCCGCCGGTCATCAGGTTCAGCCCGTAGAAGATCAGCGCGAAGCCCATGCAGGCCAGCGCAATGTTCTTCACCTTGTCCGACTTCGCGAAGATGTACACCAGGGCGAAGATGCCGCCGAGCAGCAGCCCCAGCGGCCCGAGCGGCAGGGCGATGAGGCCGTTGCCGAGGGTGGTGCCGATATTGGCGCCCATGATCACGCTGATCGCCGGGCGCAGCCCGACCACGCCCGCATTCACCAGCCCGACGACCATCACCGTCATCGCGGTGGAGGACTGGATCACGCCGGTGATGAGGGTGCCGGCGAGCACGCCCTTGGCCGGGGTGCCGGCCAGCCGCGCGAGCAGGTTGCGCATCTTGGTGACGGCGAGGGACTGGATGCCGTTGGCCATGAACTCGAGGCCGAGCATGAAGATGCCCAACCCCCCGATGACAGGCACGATGACCTGCGTGAAGACGTCAACCTGCATGACGCGTCTGTTCCTTCTCGGTGATCGGCCCGGCGAAGCGCTGGCCGGGCTGCCGGATGCTCAGCGGGCAGCGGCCGGGGCGGCGCGCCAGTAGTCGGAGACCTGGCGCACCACCGCCTCGGGCAGGGGCACGAGGCCCAGGGCGGCCGCGTCCTCCGCCCGCTCGGTCAGCGCCATGCGGAAGAACTCGGCCACGTGGCGGCCGCGGGCGGCGCTGGCGGGCTGGCGCGGGGCGACCACGAAGACGGTCGCGGTGATCGGGTAAGCCTCCTCTCCCACCGGGCCGGCATCGGCCCCGGCGAAGTGCTGCGCGGGATCCCAACGGGTGCTCGCCAGGGCGTCGCGCAGCGCCGGCAGGGTGGGCGCGACGAAGCGGCCCGCGCGGTTCTCCACCAGCGCGACCGCGAGGCCGCGACCGGCGGCCTGCCCCGCCTCCACGTAGCCGATGCTGTTCTCCGTGGCGCCCACGCGGTCCGCCACCGCGCTGCTGCCGCGAAGCCCGGTGCCCACGGGCCAGCGGGGCAGCGTCTCGGCCCCGATGCGGGACCGCCACTCCGGGCTGCCGCCGGAGAGGTAGTTCGTGAAGTGCCAGGTGGTGCCGGAGCGGTCGCTGCGGTGGACCACGGCGATGGTCGCCTCAGGCAGCCGCAGCCCGGGGTTGAGCGCGGCGATCGACGGGTCGGACCAGCGCGTCACCTCGCCGAGATAGATGCGGGCGAGGATGGGGGCGGAGAGGCGGAGCGCGCCGGCCCCGACGCCGCGGATGTTGGTGACCACGGCGACGCCGCCCGTTGCGATCGGGAACTGCGCCAGGCGGTGCCGCTCCACCTCCTCGGCCGGCATCGGCACGTCGGTGGCGCCGAAGTCGACGGCGCCCTGGAGCACCCGCATGATCCCGCCCATGGAGCCCACGGGCTCGTAGTCGAAGCCGCCATCCACCGCGAAGGCGCTGCCGCCCTCACCCTGGAGCGAGCTGTAGACCTGCCCCCAGCGCGCGAGCAGCGGGTGCGCGAAGGTGGAGCCGGCGCCGGCAAGGCCGTCCGCCAGGGCGGGCCGGGCGGATAGGACGAGCATGGCCGCCGCCACGAGAAGGAGAGCGTTGCGCCGCAACATCCGTGCCTGCCGATCGCCAGCGCGCCCTGCGGCCGCTGCCCTGGAGCGATGGCCCGGTCCCCACGACCGGTTCCCGCGCCAGCAGGGCCGGGCTAGCGAAATTGTTATGCCGCGGCAAAAGACAGGTTTGTGACGGTCCGGAAACGGATGTATCGGAACAACCCCTTTCGGCCGCTTTCCGGACCCGTTCACCATGGCCAGGGCCGCGGGACGGCCCTGGCCATGGGAAAGGACGAGGGAACGGGGCTGCAGGCATCGCGAGGGGGCGGAAAGCGGCCCCTACCGGAGAGGGACGGCCCCCGCGCGATGGGTTCCGGGGAAAGGCGGCACGGCTGGCGGCCGCCCCTCCTCCCGGCCCCCCGCCGGTATCAGCGCACGCTGCCCTCCACCGGCGTGTTGAGCAGCTGCTGCTCCCACAGGTAGGCGATGCCGCTGGCGCCGCCGTGCTGCTTCATCACCTCGATCACGCCGGCGACATGATCGGTGCGGGCCCAGTCGCGCTGCCATTCGGCGAGCACGGCGAACCAGGTCATCATGTTCACCCCGGCCGCGATCATGCGCTGGATGGCGACCTCATGCGACTCGACCGACATGCCGCCGGAGGCATCGGTGACCACCGTCACGTCCCAGCCCTCGCCCGCCGCCTGGATCGCCGGCATGGCGACGCAGACCTCGGTCCAGAGGCCGGCGATAATCAGCTGCTTGCGGCCGGTGGCCTTCACGGCGTCCACCGTCGGCTTGTCCTGCCAGGTGTTGACGAAGGTGCGGTCGATCACCTCCTGGCCCGGGAAGACCTCGGTGATCTGCGGGAAGATCCGGCCGCCCTGCCGGGCGATCACGCTGGTCAGGATCGTGGGCACGTCGAAGGCCTTCGCCGCCTTGGCCAGTCCGACGGAGTTGTTGAGCACCGTCTGCGGGTCGTGGCTGTTCAGGTTGGTCATCTGGAAGGGCTGGTGATCGATCATCACGAGCACCGAGTCCTCGGGACGGAGCAGCGAGTCGAGGCCGTTGCGGAAAGTCATGCGGGGATCCTTTGCCGTCTTTTGCCGTCTTTGCGGGTGAGCCGGGTTCGCCGGGCACGCGCGCCGGGAAGGGCGCCGGGAAGGGCGCCGCTTGGGCGCGGGGATCAGGTCATCGCCGCCTGTGGTAGGCTAGCGCCGGATCGTGCCGAGCTGTGTCGCGGAACGGGGAACACCGGATTGAACATCGAGGACCTGCTGACCTTCGTGGAGGTCGCCGATGCCGGGGGGATCACCGCCGCGGCGCGCCGGCTCGGCGTGTCCAAGTCCATCGTCAGCCGGCGGCTCGTCGGGCTCGAGGCGGAGCTCGGCGTCCAGCTCCTCGCGCGGACCACCCGCGGCGCTGCCCTCACGGTGGCGGGGACCACCTTCCGGGACCATGCCGCCCGGATTGGCGCCGAGATCGAGGCGGCCAGGGAGGCCCTCCTGCCGGAGGGCGACCTCCGCGGGCGCCTGCGGATCGCCATGCCGCTCTCCTTCGGGCCGACCCACTTCGCCCCCGTGCTGGCGGAGATGGCGCGGCGCCACCCGCGGCTTCACC
This sequence comes from Pararoseomonas sp. SCSIO 73927, assembly GCF_037040815.1. Taxonomy (NCBI): domain Bacteria; kingdom Pseudomonadati; phylum Pseudomonadota; class Alphaproteobacteria; order Acetobacterales; family Acetobacteraceae; genus Pararoseomonas; species Pararoseomonas sp. SCSIO 73927. The sequence goes on along the minus strand of NZ_CP146232.1, from coordinate 2,421,488 downwards.
TTCACGCCGCCTACAGCGACCGCTTCGTCGACCTCGTCGCGGAGGGGTTCGATTGCGCGATCCGGGTGGGCTACCTGCCGGATTCCAGCCTCGTCACGCGGCGCGTCGGACCGATCCTCGGCAAGCTCGTCGCGAGCCCGGCCTACGTCGAGGCGCACGGGTCACCCGAGACGCCGCAGGAGGTGCTCGCGCACGAGGCCCTCATGCAGGGGACGGAGGCCTGGCAGTTCATGGACGGCGACAGGATCATCACGGTCAAGCCGCAGGGGCGCTTCAAAGCGGACAACGCCCCGGCCCTCGCCGCGGCCGCCGCGGCGGGCCTCGGCGTCGCCTGGCTCCCCGACTGCGTCACCTACCCCTACCTGGCCTCCGGCGCGCTCGTCCCGATCATGCCGCGCTATCCGCCGCCGACGGCGGGCGCCTACGTCGTCCGCCCGCCGGGCCAGCACCCCGCACGGAAGGTGCGGATCCTGACCGAGATGCTCATCGACTACTTCGAGAGCGCCCCCTTCTGATAGGCGCCCTTCAGGCCGCCTCCCGCCGCACCCCCATCTCCGCCAGCACGCCCTCGATCGCCGCCAGCGCCCGCCGCATGTCGTCCGGCGTCACCGCCCCGATGCAGCCGATGCGGATGCTGGGGGTGGGCGTGTTGTAGAAGTTGCTGATCAGCACGCCCCGCCGCTTCAGCGCGTCCACGAAGCCCTGCAGGGTGAAGCCCGGCGCCTCCGGCTGGTGCAGGGTCAGGATGATCGGCCCCTGCTCCTCCGGCGCCAGGTAGGGGCGCAGCCCCAGCCGCTCCGCGCCCGCCCGCAGCACGCGCATATTCTCGGTGTAGCGGGCCAGCCGCGCCTCCCGCCCGCCCTCGGCCTCGTAGAGGTCCATCGCCACCGCGAAGGCGTTCAGCGCCTGCACCGCGGGGGTGAAGCGGAAGGAGCCCCAGCCGGCCGTCTCCGCGGTCCGCAGCACGTCGCCGAGGTCGAAGCTCCAGGATCCCGCCAGCCCCGCCCGCTCCCGCGCCCGCTCCATCGGGCACACCGCGAAGCCGATCCCCGGCATTCCCTCCAGGCACTTGTTGGAGGTGAAGAGCACCGCGTCGCATTCCTGCTGGGCGGAGATGTCGAAGGGCAGCGCGCCGAAGGCGGAGACCGCGTCCAGGATCATCCGCCGCCCCAGCGCCCGCACCGCCTCCCCCACCGGGCGCGGGTCGTTGATCACCCCGCTTCCCGTCTCGGAATAGACGAGGGAGAGGTGGGAGATCTCCGGGTCCGCCTCCAGCGCCGCCGCCACCTCGTCCGCCCGCACGCCGCGGGTGTCCGGCACCTCCAGCACCACGGGCACCCGCCCCGCCTCCCGCGCCAGGCGGATCATGCGGTCGGCATAGGTCCCGTTGCGGGGGATCAGCACCTTGCCCGCGGGGGGTACGAAGGTGCGGATCGCCGCCTCCACGATGAAGTGCCCGGCGCCCTGCAGCGGCAGGGTGGCGTGGATCCCCTCCTTCCCGCCCGCGAGGTCGCGCACCCTCTCCCGGATGCGCGCGTACTCCTGCCGGAAGTCGAGGTCCCAGGGCGCGATGTCCACCGCCATCGCCGCCTTCACCTCCGGGCGGGTCTGGACGGGGCCGGGGATGAGCAGGAGCATGGAAGGGCCTTTAGGGACGGAGGGGCAGGAAACTGCACCCCCGGTCCCGTCCGGACAACCGGGATCAGCAGCCGGTCTGCCGGGGAACCCGCTCCACCTCCAGCCCGAAGAGCGGCCGGATGCGCGTGCCCAGCACGTTCCCGAAGAAGGCCGCCACCATCCACACCCAGCCGTGCAGGCTGCCGGAGGCGATGCCGGAGAAGTAGGCCCCGATGTTGCAGCCATAGGCCAGCCGCGCCCCGTAGCCGAGCACCAGACCGCCCACCACGGCCGCGAGCGCGGAGCGCAGCGGCACGCCGAGCTTCGGCGCGTAGCGCCCGGCCAGCGCCGCCGCCAGCAGCGCGCCGACGATGATGCCGAAATCCATCACCGAGGTGACATCGGCCAGAACGCTCCCCTCCAGCGCCGCCCGCTGCGCCGGCGCCGACCAGAAGGGCCAGGAGGCCGCATCGATCCCCAGCGCCATCGCCGCCTTGGAGCCCCAGAGCGCGAAGGCCGAGGTGATGCCCCATGGCCGGCCGGAGAGCGCGAGGGTGGCGAAGTTCAGCAGCGCCAGCCCCACCGCGCCCGCCAGCACCGGCCAGGGCCCGCGCAGGAAGCGCCCCAGCCCGTGCCGCACGGGCGGGCCGGCATGCACCAGCCGCCCGTGCCGCCGCCGCTCCAGCACCACCGTGACCCCGGCGATGAGCGCGAAGACCGCGAGGTTCGCCGCCAGCGCCGCCCAGGGCCCCCAGAGGCTCACGAGCGAGATCGGCGGCAGCGAAGGCAGTGCCGCCCACCAGTGCAGGTGCGCCGCCCCCAGCGTGGAGCCGACCACGAAGAACAGCAGCGTCAGCACCATCCGCACGGAACCGCCGCCCGCCGTGTAGAGCGTGCCGGACGCGCATCCCCCACCGAGCTGCATCCCGATCCCGAAGATGAAGGCCCCGAACACTACGGAGACCCCCACCGGCGAGACCAGACCCCGCACCGGCTCCCCGAACAGCGTCCCCTGCGCCAGCACGGGGAAGAACAGCAGCGCGGCCAGTGCCAGCATCAGCATCTGCGCCCGCAGCCCCTCCCCCCGCCGGTCCGCGATGAAGACCCGCCAGGCCGAGGTGAAGCCGAAGGAGGCATGGTACAGCACCATCCCCAGCGCCGCCCCCAGCAGGTACAGCACCGCCTGCCGGCCGCTGACCGCCTGGGAAATCCAGGCGGTCCCCACCACCAGCAGCGCGGCCGCCGCCAGCGCCGCCATCGCCTGCACTCCCGGCGGGCGCGGCAGGGATGGGGCTTCGGTGGCAGTTGTGGCGGACATGGCGGCGGCTCCCGGTGCGCGAGGAAGGCCCGGGATATAGGCGCCGCCCGCATTCAACGGCATGTCATCCGTTAATGGCTGCATTTCACGTCATTGGGGCGTGCTGGGATCAGGCGGTCAGCGCTCCGCGCAGCTCCCGCACCAGCTTGCGCCGGATCGCCTCGGCGAAGGCGGCGTAGTCGGCGCACTCCATCACGAAGGCCCCCGGCCCGCCGATTACTTCCGTCGCGTAGTGCGCGGGCAGGTCCGGCTCCTCGTTCACCACGGCCAGCCCGTTCACCGTCACCCCCGCCCCCACCGCCGCGTCCCGCACGGGGCCGGAAGGGATGCCCGCATTCCCGGCCCCGTCACCGGAGACGTCCACCACCTGCCGCGACGCCAGCCCCGGGAACTCCGCCAGCAGCCGCAGCGCCGCCGTCAGCCCCTCCCCCAGCGCCGTCGCCCCGGCGGCCACCAGCCGGGGCGCGTCGTCCACCGCATCCGCCAGGGCCGCCGCGCCCTCCTCGCCGTCCACCAGGGTCCAGGGCACCGCCACGGCCTGCGCCCCCGGCCCGGACCACAGCACCGCCGCCACCGCCGCCGCCCCGCGCGGCCCGCCCGTGGCGGCCGCCCGCACCTCCGGGTCCCGGAAGGCCGCGGCCAGCCCGCCCATCATCAGCCCGAACTCGTCGTGATCGACGGAGGAGGAGGCGTCCACCGCCAGGCACAGCGCGATGTCCACGTCCCGCATGCCCGGTACATGGCCCCGCCCGGCCTGCGATTCTTCCCTTTGCCGCGGTTTTCACCTTGGGTTCTCCTTGGGCGGGGCGCCCGAAGCACCAGATTGTGAGGCCCGAAACCCGGGGGCGCCGGCGCAGGTCCCCTTCACCACCACCCGACTCCTGGGGGGAGCACGACGCGACCTATGGACGGCACCACCCACCTGCCCCTGCCCGTCCCGGGCGGGGCCCCCGCCGGGCACGCCGCCGAGGACGCAGCCCCCATCTCCCGCATCGTCGCCGAGGTGGCCGCCACCTTCCCGGGGGAGCGCATCACGCTCGGCGAGATGGCCGAGGTCTTCGGGGACCGTGCCTTCGGCCTGCTGATCCTGCTGCTCCTGCTCGCCTCCCTCGTGCCGATCATGGCCTCGATCTGCGGCCTGCCGATCCTCATCCTCGGGGCGCAGATGGGCTTCGGGCGGCGCACGCCGCGGCTGCCCGCCTTCGTCGCGCGGCGCTCGATCCGCCGCACGGACCTGCTGCGCCTCGCCGGCACCTCCTCCAAGTGGCTGCGCAAGCTGGAACGCCATGTCCGCCCCCGCCCCGGCCCCTTCACCACCCCCTTCGGGGACCGCCTCTTCGGCTGGCTGACGGTCTACGTCGCCATCATGCTCATCCTGCCCGGCCCAGGCACCAACGGCCCGCCGGCCTTCGGCAACATCGTCATGGCGCTCGGCCTGGTCGAGCACGACAGCCGCACCATGGGCTGGGGCATCGCCCTCACCGTGGTCGGCTGCATCTTCGCCACCGTGGTCCTCGCCTTGCTCTGCTGGCTGGGGATGGAGGCCCTGAACTTCGTGTTCTAGCCGGCCCCGGTTGGCCCCCCCGATCAGCCGGCCCTGAACCGCGCCTGGAACCAGTCGTCCAGCATCGCCTTCTCCGAGAAGAGCCGGTCCCCGGACTGGATCCGCCCCGGCCGCATCTCGAAGGCCTGGTCGCTCAGCCGCTCCTCCCCGCTGCGGATCACCCGCTCCCCCTCGCGCAGCCGGTAGCGCAGCGCGATGCGCGGCCAGGTGGCTCCCGTCACCACCCGCAGGTCGGGATTGTCGATGCGCCAGGGCTCCACCCGCCCGGTCAGGTCCACATCCGTCACCTCGACCTCCAGCGTCTGCCCCGCCGGCAGCCCGCCTCCGGCCAGCCGCCCGATATGCGCCGCCAGTTCCCGCAGCGCGGGGGCGTCCGCATCCACCGCCCGCCGCCCGTTGAGGCTGGCATCGGTGAAGCGCTCCGGCGACACGAAGCGCACGCTCGCCTCCCCGGCCAGCGCGCCCGAGGGCGCGGCGGCCAGCAGGGCGAGCCCCGCACCGGCGAGAAGGGCGGCTATGCGCATGCTGGTCATCCCCTGCGATCCTGCCGGCCGGGCCCGGCCGCGGCACCGGACGCACAACGCCCGCGCGCCCGCCCCCGCCGCCTCACCAGGGCTTCCCGGCAGGGTCACGCCTGCGTTACGGCCCCGGCGGCGAAGTGGCCCACAGGGGCGGGAAACGGGGCCGCACGGTGCTTGCCCCGACGCCGCTGGCGGACAGCCCGCACCCGGCCGCCGCTGCGGCAACCGTCCTTCAGCCCCCAGCGGAGGGCCGGTCCGGCGCCAGCTCCGACGCGCGCAGCCAGCCCGTCACGGGCCGCTGCCCGGCCACGTAGCGCGCCCGCACCCACTCCCCCCGCCGCTCCAGCACCGCCACCGCGTCGCCCTCCACCACATAGGGGGTGCGCGGGGTCGGCGCGCCCGGGGCGGGGCGGAACACCGCCCGCCGCGCGGTGACGAGCGCGACCCCGATCCAACCCTCCCCCGGGCGGTCCAGCCCGGCGCGGTACGGTTCCCGAACCATGTCCCCGGTCGCCATGAGGCAGCCGCCGTGGTTCTCCCGCAGCGTCAGAAGGGCCCGCCCGCCCTCGAAGGAGAGATCGCCAGGGATCGTCTCCTCCCCGGGATACCAGGTCTCCACGCGCCCGCGCCCGTTCTCCAGCCGGCCGCGCAGCAGGAAGATGCAGCTGAACTGCGGCGCCGCCTCCGTGCCGCCGCCCATGCGCGCCTCCGAGAAGACGCCGATGACCTCCTCCCCCGTGACGGCGAGGTTGAGCCCCCCGTAGCGCCCGGAGGCGGGCGGAGCGGCCGCCAGGGCAGGCCCCGCCAGGAGGAGCGGGAGGAGAAGATGCCCCATCCTCATCACGGAGGGGTCGCCCCGGTGGCCACCGCCATGAACTCGGCCCGCCGCGCCTCGAACCCCGCCCGCTCGCCGACGCAGACGGTGGAGGTCCGGCCGCGCGGCGTCTCCTGGATCACGAAGAGCGTCCGGATCTCGCGCGCCCGCGGCGGCAGGTTCTCGCCCTGGAAGTCCCCGACCATGGTGAAGCCCATGCGCCCCTTGCTCTCGAAGACCTTGGCGTCCTGGATGTCGTAGAGAGCCGAAACCGCCTTCCGCGCGAGCTCCTGCCACTCCTCCCCCCGCATCACCGCGTCCAGCTCGGCCTGGGAGAAGCGCCCGTTCTGCGGCGCCGGGGTGAAGGCCACTTGGCAGCCCGTGTCGGTGTCGGAGGCGTTCTTCACCTCGAAGCGCGCCGCCTGCCCGCGGCCCGGCGGCAGGGCGCGGGCCGCGTAGCCGGGCGGCGGCGTCAGGGCCAGCCCGCTCGCCTCGTCCCGCACGGGAGCCTGCGCCAGGGCGGCAGGGGCGGCCAGCGCCGCGACGATGAGAAAGGGGGATATCCGTCCCACGGGCGTCTCCATGCGATGCGCCCGGGGAACGCCCGGCCCCGCCGCGGGTTCATGCCCTGCCCGCCCGGAACGACCGCCGCCTTCCCGCGTTCAGCCACGGCAACCCGAGGGAGCCACTCCATGGCCCAGAAGACCCTGGCCGACATCTCGAAGGACATGGCGAAGATCGACTTCGCCATGCTCATGACCCGCGCCGAGAACGGCCACATCGCCGGCCGCCCGATGAGCAACAACGGCGAGGTGGAGTACAGGGGCGATTCCTACTTTTTCGCCCTGGACAGCACCCACACCGTCGGCGAGATCGCGCGCGACCCGAAGGTGGCTCTCGCCTTCGCGGGGCGGGAAGGCATCGTCGGCCAGCGCCCTGTCTTCATCAACGTGGAGGGCGAGGCCGAGCTGATCCGCGACAAGGGCCAGTTCCAGGCCCACTGGACCCCGGACCTCGACCGCTGGTTCGAGAAGGGCATCGACACCCCCGGCCTCGTGATGATCAAGGTCCACGCGTCCCGCATCCATTACTGGGCGGGCGAGGACGAGGGCGAACTGACCGTCTGATTGGAGGGGCTGACCGGCCGGCCGCGGCCGGGACCTCGCGGTCCCGGCCCTTCGGCGGCCCGACCGGGTCAGAGGGTCTCCAGCAGCCCCACGATCACCTGCCCGCGCGGCGCTAGGTCTCGCCACAGGATGTGCTCGAACGGGGCATGGGCGCCAGCGCCCGTGCAGCCCAGCCCGTCCAGCGTCGGGACCCCCATGGCGGCGGTGAAATTGCCGTCCGACCCGCCGCCGCGGTGCTGCTTCGGCAGCTCGTAACCCGCCTCCCGCGCCAGCGTCCGGGCGCGCTCGTAGAGGTTCAGGATGTCCGCGTTCTCCGCGAAGGAGGGCCGGTTCATCCCGCCCTCCACCGTGATCGTGATCCCGTCCTCGGTTCCGGCGAGCGCCAGGATCTCCCGCTCCATCCGCTCGCCATCTGCCACGGTGGCCACGCGCAGGTCGATCTCGCAGCCGGCCTCCGGCGGGATCACGTTCGGCCGCGTGCCGCCCCAGACCGGCGCGACGTTCGTCGTGGTGCCCCCCGCCAAGTCCACCATGGCGTGGACCTTCCCGATCAGCCCGGCCAGCGCCACCACCGCGCTGCGCCCCTCGGTCCAGTTCCCGCCGGCATGGGCCGAGACACCCTGGATCCGCACGGTGAAGCGCCCCACCCCCTTGCGCGCCGTCACGCAGGCGCCGCCCGGATTGCCCGCGGGCTCGGGGATCAGCACCGCGCTGGACCCCGCCGCCTCCCGCTCGATGATGTCACGGGAGGTGGGGCTGCCCACCTCCTCGTCCGGCGTGAGCAGGAGGGTGATCGGGCTCTTCGTCTGCACGCCCTGGCGCAGGATCTCCCGCAGGGCGTGGAAGGCCAGGAAGGATCCCGCCTTCATGTCGTAGATGCCCGGCCCGAAGGCCTTCTCCCCCTCCACCGTCCACGGCATCGAGGAGGCGAGGGTTCCGTGGTCCCACACCGTGTCCAGGTGGCCGGAGATCAGTACGGGCCGGCGGTTGCCGTGGGCGGGGCTGGCGGGGGTGCGGGCCACCAGCGTGTCGCCGTAGCCGTTGCGGCCGGGGATGCGCTCCACCACCGCGCCCGCCTCGCGCAGCGCGGCCTCCGCCCGGTCCACCAGCGCGTTCACCGCGGCCGGATCGGTCGTCGGCGTCTCCTGCAGCACCCAGCCGCGCAGCTCCTCCAGCAGGTCCTCGCTGGTACCGATCCGGGTAGCGGGCATGGGCGGTCCTCTTCCGTGGCGTGCCCGTGCTTCTCGCGCCGGGGCCCGGCCTTGTCCATGCAGGAGCTTGTCTATGCGGGGCTTATCCAAGCGGGGCCAGGTTCGTGGTAAGGGGCGCCATGGCGACCCGCGAAGACGTCCTGGCCTGCTACCGCTACATCTTCGGCCGCGAGCCGGAGTCCGAGGCCGCCGTGGCCGGCCACGTCATCTCCGACGAGAGCCTGGACGGGCTGCGCGCCCGCTTCTTCGCGTCTGAGGAGTTCCTGAAGAAGACGCGGATCAGCATCCAGCGCCCGCCGCCACTCCTGCCCTCCACCGTGCCGCCGCTGAAGGTGGAGGACAGGGCCTCGCCGGATGTGCTGCGGCGCCTGATGGAGAAGACCGCCGTCTACTGGTCCGCCATCGGCACCGAGGCCCCCCATTGGTCCGTGCTGACGAGCGAGCTCTACCGGCCGGAGCGCATCGAGGGCACGAAGGAGCACTTCTACGAGACGGGGAAAGAGGACCTGAACCTCATCCGCGCCTGCCTCCGCCGCGCTCGCGTGCCGCTGGACCAGGTGGGCACCGTGCTGGAGTACGGCTGCGGCGTGGGGCGGGTCACGCTCCACCTTGCCCGCAAGTTCCCGCGCGTGATCGCCTGCGACATCTCCCGGCCCCACCTGGACCTCGCCGCCGCCTACCTGGCGGAGGCCGGGGCCCCGGCGGCGTCCTACGAGCACCTCGGCCCGGACCGCCCGCACCCCGATGTCAGCTGCGACCTCTGGTTCTCCCGCATCGTCCTGCAGCACAACCCGCCGCCGGTGATCGCGGCGGTCCTGCGCCGCGCCTTCGCCGCCCTGAACCCCGGCGGCGTCGCGATCTTCCAGGTGCCCACCTACCGGCTGGACTACGCCTTCAGCACGGCGGAGTACCTTGCCGGCCCGCTCGGCCAGCATATGGAGATGCACGTCCTGCCCCAACCCGCCGTCTTCGCCCTGGCCGAGGCCGGCGGTTGCCGCCCGGTGGAGGTGCGGGAGGACACGCGGCTGGTGAGCGCGGAGACGGACAAGTGGCTCTCCAACCTCTTCGTGTTCCGGAAAGCCGGGGCCCCGGTATCTGGCCCCGTATCTGGATAGCGGCGTGCTGCGGTGCCACATTCCCCCCATGAGCACGACGATGAGCACTGAGATGAAGCGGGTCTGCGTCTTCTGCGGCGCGAACCCGGGCACCGACCCCGCCTTCACGGAGGCCGCCCGCAGCCTCGGCCACGCCATCGCGGAACGCGGCCTCGGCCTCGTCTATGGCGGCGGCAAGGTGGGGCTGATGGGCGTGGTGGCCGACGCCGCGCTGGAGGCCGGGGCCGAGGTGGACGGGGTGATCCCGGAGCACCTGATGCAGCGGGAGCTCGGCCACGGCTCCGTCACCCGCCTGCACGTCGTGAAGTCCATGCACGAGCGCAAGGCGATGATGGCGAAGCTGTCGGACGGCTTCGTGGTGCTGCCCGGCGGCTTCGGCACGCTGGAGGAGGCCTTCGAGGTCCTCACCTGGTCCCAGCTCGGCCTGCACCGCAAGGGCACGGTCTTCCTCGACGTGAACGGCTACTGGGGCCGGCTGAACGCCATGCTGGACGGCATGGTGGAGGCCGGTTTCGTCCGCGCCGAGCACCGCTTGCTCTCCTTGACCGCGGAGAGCCCCGCCCAGTCCCTGGACATGCTCGCCGCCTTCCGCCCGCCGGAGGTGACGCGCTGGATCGAGCGCGTCTCCCAGGCCTGATCCGGCCCGGCATGTCCTTCGGGATTGGGGCCTGCGAGGTCTGGACCGACTGGCGCGCCCTGCCGGCCCACGCGCGCGGCGGCACCGTGGCGCTGGGGAATCTCGACGGGGTGCATCGCGGCCACCGCGCCGTGCTCGCCGCCGCCCACGCCGCCCGCCCGGACCTGCCCCTGCAGGCGATGACGCTGGAACCCCATCCCCGCGAGTACTTCCGCCCGCAGGACCCGCCCTTCCGCCTGACCCTGCTGCCCGCCAAGGCCGCCGCGCTGGGCGATGCGGGCTGCACCGGCCTGCACGCCGTGCCCTTCGACGCGGCGCTGGCCGCCATGGAGGCCGAGGCCTTCTGCGAGACGATCCTGCACGAGGCCCTGGGCGCGAAACACCTGGCCTGCGGCGCCGACTTCGCCTTCGGCCACCGCCGCGGCGGCGACGTGGCGTTCCTGGCCCGCTGGGCGGAGGGCCGGGGCATCGGCCTCTCCGTCGTCCCCCCCGTCTCCGACGCCGCCGGCCCGGTCAGCAGCACCCGCATCCGCCGCGCCCTGCAGGACGGCTACCCCGAGCGCGCCGCCGACCTGCTGGGCCGGGACTGGGAGGTGCGCGGGGTGGTGTTCCACGGCGACCGGCTGGGCCGGGAGCTCGGCTGGCCCACCGCCAACATCTGGATGGGCCGCCACCTCGAGCCCGCGCGGGGGGTATACGCCGTGCGCGCCGCCCTGCCGGACGGGACCCTGGTGCCGGGCGTCGCGAATATCGGCCGCCGCCCGACCCTCGGCGGGGATCCGGAGACGCGGCTGGAGACGCACCTCTTCGACTGGTCCGGCGACCTCTACGACCGGGAGATCGGGGTGCGGCTGGTCCGCTTCCTGAGGGAGGACATGGCCTTCACCGGGCTGGACGAGCTGAAGGCCGCCATCGCGGCGGACGCGGCGGAGGCCAGGGCGGCGCTGGGGATCGGGTAGGTGCGCTCCGCTCCTCGGAACGGAGCGCACCGGGCCGCCGCCCTACTCCCGCCGCCATCCCTCGCCGGGCGCGTTCAACCCTCCAGCCCTGCAACGAGGAGCCCATGCAGCCGCCCCAAGACCGTCCCCTAACGTCGCTGAACGAGTCCTCGGTCGAGGATCTCAACGCGGCACTTCGCATCTACCGGCGGCTGCCGCTGGAGCTGCTGGGCTTCCTGCTCCTCCTCTTCGCCTCGCTGATCGGCCTCTCCTGGCTGAGCACCGCGATCTCCCCGCCCTACGGCGTCTACATTCTCGGCCAGGGCCTGGTGACCTGGGGCCTCCTCCTCCTGCTCGCCCTGCTGTTCGGGCTCTTCTGGTGGCGGGGCCGGCAGATCGGGCAGCTGCTGGACGATCCCGTCCTCACGGGTTCGCCGGTCACTTTCCTCCTGTCCGGGACGGGCATCATCGCCGAGAGGGCGAAGGCGATGGGGATGGAGTGGAGCGGCTTCTACGGGCCGCTGCGCCCCCGGCGATGAGCGCGGCAGCCGCGGCGGCCGAGAGCCTGCCACGGCGCCACCCGCCGTCGCGCGCCGGGTAGGGGCGGTTCAGGCCCGCCCAGTGACCTCGCCCCGAGGCGGTCCCGCGAAAGGTTGCTCCGGCGGCAGGCGTTCGGCATGCTGGCCCTGCCGGAAATAGAGTTGCAGGTTGGTAGCTCCTGCGCCCGTCCCCGACGGGTTCTTCTCAGCCTCGGCGTCTCGACCCGATCAATCCCGGGAGAGGCGCATCAGGCATGGTCGCGTCTCCCGAAGCGCACCAGAGGAGATTTTAGGTGGTCGCTGGCCTTGTCGCTCTCATCCTCGCAACCCTCTTCGCCGGGGCTGCGCTCTACATCAGCCTGGTGGAACACCCGGTCCGGATGGATCTGGAGGACGCTCCCCAGCTCGCGCAATGGCAGCCCAGCTACAAGCGCGCCCTGCCCATCCAGGCCGGCCTGGCCGTGCTGGGAGGGGCCGCGGGACTGGTAGCCTGGTACCAGCTGCGCGACTGGCAATGGGGGGCGGCAAGCCTGCTGTTGCTCGCGAACTGGCCCTTTACGATGCTGGTCATCATGCCGACGAACAAGCGACTGATGGCGCTGGCGCCGCAGGAAGCCGGGGCGGTAAGCCGCGCCATGTTGCGCCGCTGGGGAGAGCTGCACGGCATCCGGAGCGGACTTGGCTCTGCCGCCTCTCTCCTGTTCGCCTGGGGCGTCCTCGCCATCCGCTAGGCCCGTGGTACGCCCCCATTCTAGCCGCCACCGACGGCGTCAGCCCTCTCGCAGCACCAGCACGCGCGCGGCGCCGTGCTCGCGCTCGGCCAGAACCTCCCATCCTTCGAGGACCGGCACCGCCTCGCCCCGCCCGATCTCCAGGCAGGCCAGCGCGCCGGGCGCGATCCACCCCGCGCCCCGCAGCGCCGCCAGCGCCCGCGCCCCCAGATCCTTCCCATAGGGCGGATCGAGAAAGACCAGTCCGCAGGCCATCTCCGCCCGGGGCGGCCGCAGCACATCCGCCGGCAGCACCCGCGCTACGGCCTCCGCTTTCAGCGCCGCCAGATTAGCCCGCAGCACCGCCAGTGCCACGCGATCCTTCTCCATGAAGAAGCCCTGCGCCGCACCGCGCGAGAGCGCCTCCAGCCCCAACGCCCCCGTACCCGCGAAGGCGTCCAGCACGTTCGCCCCTTCCACCGCCGCCCGCCCTGCCCAGGGCGCGTGCCAAAGGGAATCGAACAGGGCCTGCCGCACCCGGTCCGCCGTCGGCCGCGTGCCCTCCCCGGGCGGCGCCTGAAGGGCGCGGCCGCGCCACTGGCCGGCGACGATCCTCACGACCCGCTCCGGGGAAGGTCGTGCGCTCCCCAGCTCCATAGCCAGGGGGCTGCGTCTTCCGCCCGCCTCTGCGCGAAGCGCCGGCCATCGGCGGGGCCGCGCCCCTTTGCGCGGCCCCGCCGATGGCCCCCTCCCCAGATGGAAGGTCCAGGAAACTCAGTTTCCTGGCGGATGGGGGTCCGGGGGAAGGCTGAGCCTTCCCCCGACGCGAGAGGGCCCGTCATTCCGTCCGCGGCTTCGCCCCCCAGGGCGTCCGGTGCGGGTCGCCCGCGCGGCGGGCGCGGGGCGCGCGCTTGCGGGGCGGCTCGGCCTCGGCCGGGGGCAGGGGCTCGCGCTCCACGCCGCGCTGGATGCGGGGCTTGGCCGTGGCCACGCCCAGCTCGTCGCGGAGCGTCCGGGCGTTCACCTCCTCCACCGCGCCGGGCGGCAGGGCGCCGAGCTGGAAGGGGCCGTAGGCCACGCGGATCAGGCGGGTCACGTGCAGGCCCAGATGCTCCATCACGCGGCGGATCTCGCGATTTCGCCCCTCCTGCAGGGTCACGGTCAGCCAGGCATTGGTGCCCTGTCGGCTGTCCAGCCCGGCGGTGATGGGGCCGTACTTCACGCCCTCCACGGTGATGCCCCGGGCCAGCCAGGCCAGCGCCCCCTCATGCACCTTGCCGTGCACGCGCACGCGGTAGCGGCGGGACCAGCCGTTGGAGGGCAGCTCCAGCCGGCGCGCTAGGGCGCCGTCATTCGTCAGCAGCAGCAGCCCCTCGCTCGTCAGGTCCAGCCGCCCGACGGAGACGAGGCGGGGCAGGCCGGCGGGCAGGCGCTCGAAGACGGTGGGCCGCTTCTGCGGGTCCTTGTGGGTCGTCACCAGCCCGTCGGGCTTGTGGTAGCGGAACAGGCGCGTGACCTCCGCCGCGCCCACGCGCTGCCCGCGGACGAGGACGGCGTCGCCCTCCGCCACGAAGGTGGCGGGCGTCTCCACGGTCCTGCCATTGAGCGTGACCAGCCGCTCGGCGATCAGGGCCTCTGCGTCGCGGCGGCTGGCCACGCCCGCGCGCGCCAGCCACTTGGCGATGCGCTCGCCCCGTGCGGTGTCGTGGGCGGCGTCGTCGGGCGTGTCGTCGCTCATGCGGCGCGCCGGGCGGCGGCACCGCGCGCGGCCTCTACGAAGGCGTCCAGGATGGCCCCGTCCCGCGCATCCACCGCGTATTCCGGGTGCCACTGCACGCCGAGGCAGAAGCGGTAGCCCGGGTGCTCCAGCCCCTCCACCACCCCGTCCGGGGCGCGGGCGTTGACGATGGCGCCCTCCCCCGGCCGGTCCACCGCCTGGTGGTGCGCGGAGTTCACGGCCATGGAGGGCGCGCCGACGATGCGGGAGAGAAGCGTGCCCGGCGTCAGCGCCACCTCGTGCCCCGGCTCCGTGCGGGGATTGGGCTGCTCATGCGCCAGGGCGTCCGGCACGGCATCCGGGATGTGCTGGATCAGCGTGCCGCCCAGCGCCACCGCCAGCAGCTGCTCGCCGCCGCAGATGCCCAGCACCGGCATGTCCCGCCGCAGCGCGCCGCGCAGGATCTCGATCTCGAAGGCCGTGCGGCCCTCCTTCAGCACCACCGTCTCGTGGCGCTCCCCGCCGCCGTAGAGGGCGGGGTCCACGTCGAAGGCACCGCCCGTCACCAGCAGCCCGTCCAGCCGGTCGAGGTAGGCCTCGGCCAGGGCGGGGTCGTGCGGCAGGGCGACAGGCAGCCCGCCCGCCGCGGCCACGGCGCCGAAGTAGTTCCGCCGCAGCGCGTACCAGGGCAGCTTGGAGTAGCCGCCCCCCTCGACGGGAGGCTCCTCGGCATCAAGGGTCAGGCCGATCAGGGGTCGTGCGGTCATGCAGGGGTTGGTAGAGCGTGCGCCCCCCTGCCCACAAGCGCGCATGAAGGAGACGACATGACGGAGGCCGCGCCCATGGCCCCTTCCATGGCCCTTCCCATGGCGCTCGCGCTGGACGAGGCCCGCGCCGCCGCCGACCGGGGCGAGGTGCCGGTGGGCGCCGTGGTGACGGACGCCGCCGGCCGGGTCCTGGCCCGCGCCGGTAACGAGGTGGAGGCCCGCCACGACCCCTCCGCCCACGCGGAGATGCTGGCGCTCCGCGCCGCAGCCGCCGGGCGGGGCGCGAAATGGCTGGCCGACACAACCCTGTGGGTCACGCTGGAGCCCTGCCCCATGTGCGCCCAGGCCAGTTCCTTCTTCCGGGTGCGCCGCGTGATCTTCGGCGCCTACGATCCCAAGGGCGGCGGGGTGGAGCACGGCGCGCGCGTGCTCTCCGCTCCCTCCTGCCACCACGTGCCGGAGGTGGTGGGCGGCGTGCGGGAGAGGGAGGCGGCGGCCCTGCTGCGGGCCTTCTTCCTGGCGAGGCGGTGAGGCGCCCCCCCCCTTCAGCCCTCTCAGATCAGGCTCAGCTCCGTCAGCGTCATGGAGAAGGGCGTCACCGGGCAGAACACGATCACCCGGCAGCCCTGCAGCCCCTCCCCGGCGGAGGCGACGAACTCCACCGCGTGGAAGCCCGGCTGCGGCCCCAGCTCGATCGCCCGGCCCGGCAGGTCCGCGCTGGCGCCCCCCGCCCCCGTGCAGCGGAGAAGGCAGCTCAGCGTCAGGGGCTGCGGGGCGCTGCCGCGCAGCAGGAGGGTCGTCCTCCCCTTCTCGCGCAGGGCGGCGGCGTCCCAGTCCATCTCCAACGTCACCCAGGTGCTGCTCGTGCGCTGTCGCAGCGCGATCTCCAGCCCCCGGCCAGGGTCGGAGCGGAGGTGCAGGTCCGGCCTGGACCCCTGGCGGAAGCCGACCGTCAGCCCCGGGACGATGTCCCCGTACGGCTCGGCCAGGGGCTGTGGCCCCAGCCGCTCCGGCGCGGCGGCAAGGGCGCGCACGTAGTCCGGCGAGGAGGCCGCGACGCGGTTCCCCGCCACCGCCAGTTCCCGCTTCAGGGCAAGAACCGTGTCCAGCAGGTCATCTACCCGCTCGGCGATGCGCTGGGCCATCGTCGTGCTCCGTCTGTGTGCGGTGCAACATTCCGTCCTTCGCCATGAATCACAAGTGAAATTCTCTTCTTTTCCCGATAGATCCGGCAGCGCACGGCATGGCCCGGGTGCCGTCGTCCTGGCACATTCGCGCGGAAGGGGAGAAGGGGAAGGCGATGCAACTCCTGGCACTGGACGCGGCGCTGTCCTGCGCCTCCGCGGCGCTGTGGCGGGACGGCGCGGTGCTGGCGGAAGCGTCGCGAGAGGGATCACGTGGCCAGCCGGCCGCCCTGCCCGCCCTGGCGGACTCGGTCCTGCGCGAGGGGGGGAATGTGCGGCCGGACGCGGTAGCGGTCTCCATCGGCCCCGGCGGCTTCACGGGGCTGCGGGCCGCGATCGCCCTCGGCCGCGGCCTGGCCGATGGCTGGGGCGTACCCCTGCTGGGGGTAACGACCGGCGAAGCCCTGGCCGCCGCCCTGCCCGCGCACCGGACGGAGGGCCGCACCCCCTGGTCGGTCACGCTCGCCGGCCGCGGCGGCCTGGTGCTGGAGCGACCGGACGAGGCACCGGCCCTGCTGGAGGAGGCGGCCCTTCCCGTGCCGCCCGGCCCCGTGGTGCTGATGGGGGATGCCGCGCCCCAGGCGGCCGCCCGCCTGCTGGCGCGCGGCGCGAACGCCCTCCTCTCCGAAGCGCGGCTGCCCCAGGCGCGCCACGTGGCCGCCGCCGCCGCCCGCCGCCTCTCCGAGGGCTCCCCGCCCCGTCCGGCAGCCCCCCTCTACGCCGAGCCCCTGGCCCTGCGCCCGCCGGGCCCGGTGGGGTGACGAACGCCCCCCCGCCTCTCCGGCCGGCCGGGGAGGCCGACATCCCCGTCATGGCCGCCCTGCACGCGGCCGCCTTTCCACCCGCCGAGCGCTGGGGGGGCACCGCCCTCACGGCCATGCTGCGGCTGCAGGGCGGCTTCGGCCTTCTGGCCGGGGAGAGCGGCTTTGTCCTGGCCCGCGCCGTCGCGGGGGAAGCGGAGATCCTCACCCTCGCCGTCCATCCCGGCACCCGACGGCAGGGGCTGGGCGCCCGGCTGCTGGAGGCGGCGGTCGCGGAGGCCGCTCGGCGCGGCGCCGCGGCGCTCTTCCTGGAAGTCTCGGAGAGGAACGGCCCCGCCCGCGCCCTCTATGCCCGGGCCGGGGCGACCGAGGTGGGGCGGCGTCGGCGCTACTACGCGGACGGCACGGACGCGCTGGTGCTGCGGATCGGGCCGGAGAATTGATTCTGGCGGACCGTTGCCCCGGTCCTGCGCGTCCGGTCTGTCCCGGGGAGAGGAAGAAGGAATTCTTCCTCTCCCCGGCCCCCTCTCCATCATCTTCTTCTGGGCTTTGGATTGGCTCGGCTGGCGGTGCGCCTCGGGTCCACGACCCGAGGCGACTGCGAGGGTAGGATCACGCCCTTGAAGCGGCGGCCCCGCGTCAGGACGGCGCGGCGGCAGCGGGAGGGGGATCCAAGGGCCTCAGGCCCTTGGCGGGGGTTCAGGGGGCGGAGCCCCTTGGCTCCGGACGGGGCAAGCTGTTCACCCGCCCTTCCGGATCCAGAGCCGGGCGGTGCCGTCCGTCTCCTCCTCCAGCCCGAGCACGGCATGGCCCTGCTCGGTCGCAGTGCGCGGCACGTTGCGCCGCGGCTCCTCGCCGCGCAGCGTTACCAGCAGCACCTCGCCGGCCGCCATGCGGTCCAGTGCCAGACGGGTGCGGACGAAGGTCATGGGGCAGGTGTCGCGGGTGATGTCGATCCGGCAAGTCTCGGCAGGCATGTCCGCCCCCTCCGTCGCGGTGATTTCTTTGCTCATGGTCGCTGCTTTCAACTCTTCTCTGTCAACGGCATGGAAAAGAAGGTAAATCCTCTCGCGAATCGGGGGCTCTGCTAGTCCCGGCTTTTTAGAACGGATGCGCGCATCCGGCAGAACTCGGGGAAGGCGTTATGGCGGACACCACGGCGGCGGCGCGGGAGAGTGCGGAGGGGACCGTCCTCGGGCTGACGGCGCAGATCGTGGCGGCCCACGTCTCGAACAACCCCGTGCCGGTGGCCGAACTCTCCGGCCTCATCGAGAACGTCCACCGCACGCTTTCCGGCCTCGGCCGCCCCGCCGAGGTGGTCCCGGCCACCCGGCCGGAGCCGGCGGTGGCCGTGAAGAAGAGCATCACGCCCGAGTACCTGGTGTGCCTTGAGGACGGCAAGAAGCTGAAGATGCTGAAGCGCCACCTCAAGACCGCCTACAACATGACCCCCGAGCAGTACCGGGAGCGCTGGGGCCTGCCGCAGGACTACCCCATGGTGGCGCCTGCCTACGCCTCGCACCGCTCCTCGCTCGCCAAGAAGATCGGGCTCGGCACGCGCCCGCGCAGCGTCCGGCGCGGCCGCGGCGCGAAGGAATAGGGGCCGGCCCGCGGAACGGCGGCGCGGGCGGCCCTGAGGGCGGGTTTGGCGCCGGGGCCATCGGCGGGGTAGTAGTCTCCGCCCGAACGGGATGACCATGGACCACGCCACGCACACCCACGCCAAGGCACCGCACGGCAAGGGCGCCGACCCCACGCGGATCGAGCGCCTCTGCATCGAGCGGGGCCTGAAGATGACCGGCCAGCGCCGGCTGATCGCCCGCGTCCTCTCCGAGGCCGAGGACCACCCGGACGTGGAGGAGCTCTACCGCCGCGCCATCGCCCTCGACAGCAAGGTCTCCATCGCCACCGTGTACCGCACGGTGCGCCTGCTGGAGGAGAAGGGCATCCTGGAGCGGCGGGACTTCGGCGGCGGGCGATCGCGCTACGACCCGGCCGACCGCGGCCACCACCACCACCTGATCGACGTGGACACCGGCACGGTCATCGAGTTCGAGGACGAGGAGTTCGAGCGGCTGGTGGAGGGGATCGCCGCCCGCTACGGCTTCACCCTCGTGCAGCAGCGGCTGGAGCTCTTTGGCAAGAAGGCCGACGCCGCCCCGGATGCCAGGCGCCGCCCCGGCCCGCCACTGAAGAAGGACGGGGAATGACCGAGCCGGATCCCGGCTTCGGGGAGATCCGCAGCGGCAGCCTCGGCGTTCGGATCGCCGAGAGCGCGGCGGAGGTCAGGGCGGCCCAGGCGCTGCGCTGGCGCGTCTTCTACGAGGAGATGGGCGCCCAGCCCGACGCCGCCACCGCCGCCAGCCGGCTGGACGCCGACGCCTACGACCCCGTGGCCGACCACCTGCTGGTGCTGGACCATGACAGGGGCGAGGGCGCGGCCGCCGTGGTGGGCACCTACCGCCTCATCCGCCGCCCCGCCGCCGCCCGGGTGGGGGATTTCTACTCCGCCGGGGAGTACGACCTGACGCCGATCCGCACCCTTGGCGACGGGCTGCTGGAGCTCGGCCGCTCCTGCGTCGACGAGGGCTACCGCACCCGCGGCACCCTCCAGCTCCTCTGGCAGGGCATCGCCGCCTACATCTTCCAGCACCGCATCTCCCTCATGTTCGGCTGCGCATCCCTGCCCGGCACGGACCCGGACGCGATGGCGGCCGACCTCACCTATCTCCACGCCTATCACCTGGCCCCGCCGGCGCTTCGGCCCCGCGCCCTGCCGGAGCTCTACGTGCGGATGGACCGGATGGACCCCGCGGGCTTCGACCCCAAGCGCGTGCTGGCGGAGCTGCCGCCCCTGGTGAAGGGCTACCTGCGCCTCGGCGGCTTCGTGGGCGACGGCGCGGTGGTGGACCGGCAGTTCAACACCACCGATGTGTGCGTGCTGGTGAAGACCGAGCTCGTCACGGCCAAGTACCTCAAGCACTACGAGCGCAAAATCGTCGGGACGGGGGAATAAACCCCCGCCTCGCCCACGCCTCGCCCACGTCGCTGGGGGGGGCCGCGGGCCCTACCCCGCCCGCAGCGCCATCCCGTCCCGCTGCGGGTCCGCCCCGCCCTCCAGCACTCCGTCCCCGCGTGCCTGGATCCCGTGCAGGGCCGCGAAGGCGTAGCTCATCGGGCTGCGCTTGATGTCGTAGCCCATCCCCGCCAGCGCCTCCGTCACGTCCCGCCGCACGCGATTGGACACGTCGATGGAATCGGACACGGCCACGACCCGCGGCGCCGCCACGGCGTCCGACATGGACATGCCGAAGTCCAGCACGTTGCTGATGCCCTGCGCGACCGCGGGCGCGATGTAGCTGCCCCCCGGCGCCCCGATCACGATCCGCGGCCGGTCCCCCTGGAACACGATCGTCGGCGCGGAGGAGGAGGCGCGGCGCTTGCCCGGCGCGATGGAGCCCGCCCGCCCCGGCCGCGGGTCGAAGCGGCTCATCGAGCCGTTATACATGAACCCCAGCCCCTCCGTGATCGCGCCCGACGGGCTGCCGAGGGTGTGCGTCATCGTCACGCAGTTCCCCGCCCCGTCCACCACGGAGACGTGGGTGGTGTCGCGCTCCGTTTTCCGCTCCAGCCGCGTCACCCGCAGCCTGTCGCCGCGCCGGATTCCCTCCGCCACCTCTGCCGTGTAGTCGTGCGAGAGGAGTTTTTCCGTCGGCACCGGCACGAAGGCCGGGTCCGACATGTTCCGGTCCTTGTCGATCGTCATGCGCTTCATGGCCTCGGCCAGAATCCGCACGTGCTCCACCCCGCCATGGGTCAGCCCACCCATGTTGAAGTGCTCGAGGATGTGCAGGACCTGGAGCATGGCGAAGCCGCTGCTCGGCGGCGGATTGGTCGCGATGCGGTGGCCGCGGTAGGCGCCCCAGATCGGGTCGGCCAGCGAGGTGCGGTAGGCCCGAAGGTCCTCCATGCCGATCAGCCCGCCCTGCGCCTTGAAGTCGGCGGCGATCTCCTCCGCCATCGCCCCGGTGTAGAACAGCTCAGGCCCGCCCTCGGCCAGCCGCTCCAGGCTGCGGGCCATGTCCGGGTTGTCGATGATGTCGCCCTGGCGCTTCAGGGTCCCGTCCTCGCGGAAGTAGACGCGCCGCCCCGTCGCGGTCATCCGCAGCTTGTCGATCGTGTTCACCTGCCCGCTGGCGGACTGGTCCTGGCTCCAGAACCAGTGCACGTGCGGCCGCACCATCCACCCCTGCCGCGCCTGCGCGATGGCGGGTTGGAACACGTCCCGCCACTCCATCGTGCCCCAGAGCCGCAGCGCCTCCGCATAGCCCGCCACGTTCCCCGGCGTGCAGACCGCCAGGTGCCCCGCCTCGCTGATCCCGCCCTCCAGCAGGAAGGCGAAGCCGTCGCGGGACTGGCCCACCAGCTTCGATTCCCACATGTCCGGCGTCGCGGCCAGCGGCGCGCGGGAGAAGAACTCCAGCACCTTGTGCACGCCGCGCCTGGGCAGGAAGACCTGCATGGAGCCGAAGCCGCCGATGCCCACCATCTGCGGATCGACCACGCCCTGCACCAGCCCGCAGGCGATGGCGGCGTCCACCGCGTTCCCGCCGCGCTCCAGCACCCGCGCACCCGCCTCCACCGCCTCCGGCTGCGGCGCCACGATCATTCCGGCCATGTCAGGCGCCCCGCTTCTGCTTCAGCAGCCCCGCCAGGAAATCCTGCACTCGGTCGATCACCAGCATCCGGCTGTGCGACACGCCCGGCACGAGGTCGAAGCGAACCTTCACCCCCGCCGCCTCGAAGGACCTCCGCAGGGCGTCCATCCGCTCCGGCCGGGTGCGGCCGGCGTCGTTGGCGCCCTCCATCCAGTAGGTGCCGCCGGGCTTGTGGGTGATCTCCCAGGTCTCCAGGTCGGCGTCGCCCACCAGCATCTGCACGGGCACCTCCGCCAGCGCCTCGCGGTCGAAGGCGATCCCGAACACCTTCTCGAGGTTCCGGATCCCCACCCACCAGTCCCGGTCCGCGTCCAGCAGCGTCACGGAGCCGGAAGCCCCGATGCAGGCCGCCCACAACTTCTTCGGGTGCAGGATCGCGAAGCGGTGCGTGAAGTGCCCGCCGCCGGAGAAGCCGAACATCGCGAACCGGTCCCACTGGCGGCCGTACTTCGCTGCCACCTCCTCCACCATGCCGAGCAGCACCCGGTCGTACCGGATGTCGCCCTCCTGCATGTACTTGTACCCGCTGCGCGCCCCGTCCCCGAGCGGCCCGATCGGGAAGACGGGGCACAGGATCACGCAGTCCTGCCACCGCCCGAACTCCGCGAACCCGTCCCGGAAGTCGAGGAAGGAGGTGCGCGACGTGCCGTGCACGCAGACCACGAGCTCCGTCTCCGGCCCGATCTGCGGCGGGACATAAAGACAGTAGTGGAAGCGCGGATCGACCTTCGCGGCGTACATCGCCGTCTTGCCGACATCGTAGGTGGCGCGCAGCAGCCTCGCCTGGCTGTCTTCGGTCGCGGTGCTGGACACGGTGCTCAGGATTCCCTCGTGACGCCGGTGGCGAGCGTGTACTGGTCGGCGCGGGTGACGTAGCCGATGCCCTTCTTCGCGGCCCAGACCGAGACCTCGTGGTGCAGCGGGATCAGCGCCACGTCGCGGAAGGCGATGCCGCTCGCCTCCGCCAGCAGGGCGTTGCGCCCCGCATCGTCCATGGTCCGCAGCGCTTCCTTCAGCCGCCGGTCCACCTCCGGGTTGGAGTAGCGGCCCCCGTTGCTGATCCCCAGCCCGGCCGCCCTGTCCTCCGTGGCGACGAGGGCGGACATCGGGTTGCTCGTCTCCCCCGTGTTCACCCCCCAGGCGCCGAGATGGCAGGAATCCACCGTTCGCTGGCTGTTCCGCCCGGCATAGGTGGACCAGGGCATCGTCTCCGCCCGGCACTCGATCCCGATGCGCGTGAACATCTGCGCCACGGCCTGCACGATCTTCGCGTCGTTGATGTAGCGGTCGTTCGGGCCGGAGACGGTCAGCCGGAAGCCCCGCGGGTATCCCGCCTCCGCCAGCAGGGCGCGCGCGCGGTTCGGATCGAAGGCCGGCACCTCCAGCGCGGGGTCCGTCCCCGGCCCGCCCTTCGGCAGGAACTGGGACGCGGCCACCGCCTGCCCCTCCATCGTGCGCTCCACGATAGCCTGCCGGTTGATCGCCAGCGACAGCGCCTGCCGCACCCGCAGGTCCTTGAACGGGTTCCGCTCCAGCGGCCTGCCGTCCAGTCCCGTGACGAAGGGCGAGACCTCGTTCACCTGGTCCAGCGCGAGATAGACGAAGCGCGAGGAGATGCCGCTGATCGCGTGCAGCCGCGAATCCGCCCTCACCCGCTCGGTGTTGCCCGAGGCCACCGCCTCGATGATATCGAGGTCCCCCGCCAGCAGCGCCGCCAGCCGCGCGGCGTCGTCGGTGACGACCCGCAGCTCCACCCGCGCCCAGGGCGTCGCCCCGCCCCACCACGAAGCATTCCTCTCCAGCACGATCCGGTTGCCCGGCACGTACTCCCGCAGCGCGTAGGGCCCGGTGCCGATCACGGCGCGGCCGGCGTTGAACTCCGCGCTCGATGCCCCCGCCAGCGCCGCCCGGATGATCCGCACCCGCCCGATGGAGTTCAGCAGCAGCGGGTCCGGCGCCCGCGTCTCCACCAGCAGCGTGCGAGGGTCGGGTGCGGACATGGCGCTGATGCTGCGGGTGTAGGTGCGGAAGGAGGCGGCGCTCGGAATATCCGTCGCCCGCCGGATGGAGGCGATGGCGTCCTCGGCCGTGAAGGGCGATCCGTCCGAAAAGCGCGCCTCCCGCAGGCGGAAGGTCCAGTGCGTGTCGTCCTGCCGCGTCCAGGACTCGGCGAGGCCTGGCTGGGAGCGGGAGGCGTGGTCGTTCACGGTCAGGCTGTCGAACAGGTGGGTCGCCACCGCGTTGTTCGGCGCGTTGCTCAGCAGGTGCGGGTCCAGCGTCGTGTTCGGCGCGGCCATGCCGATCCGCAGCGTCCCCCCCTGCCCCGGGGCTCCCCCCTGCGCCCTCGCCGTCCCCAGCCAGCCCGGCGCCACCGGGGCGGCCCCGGCCCCCAGGGCCAGGCCGAGAAGGTCCCGTCGCTGCATCATGGTCCGGCCTCCGTCCGAGAGGCCGGGAGCCTAGAACCCTTCCCGCAGCCATGGAAATCGGCGCGGCGCGCGGAAAACATGACGCCTCCGTCACGCCGCCTTCACGGGCCTGACATGGACGTGCCCTCGTCCCCGCGCTAACCCCGCTGGCATGGACGCCGCCACCCGCGACCCGGCCGAGGCCCTGGCCGCCCCCAGCCGTCTGCGCCGCCGCGCGCCCCTGCGCTACCGCCGCGCCGTCCCCGGCGGCCGCGTCTTCGACGTGATGGGGGACCGCCCCCTCGGCGGCCGCTTCCGCGCCGTGCGCCGGATCGCCACCGCCGCGATCTGGACCCTTCTCGCCATCCCCGTGCAGGCCGTGCTGCTGGCCCTGCCCGGGCGCGGCAAGATCCGGTTCGCCCGCCTCTACTGGCGCACCGTCGCCTTCCTCCTCGGCGTCCGCATCCAGGTGGTGGGGGAGCGGCGCGGCGCCCCGCGCACCCTCTACCTCGGCAACCACTCCTCCTGGCTCGACATCGTCGTCCTCGGCGCCACGCTGGACGCCGCCTTCGTCTCGAAGGCGGAGGTGGGGCGCTGGCCGCTGATCGGCCTCGTCGCCCGCCTCGGCCGCACCGTCTTCGTCTCCCGCTCCCGCGGCCGCACGGGGGACGAGGCGAAGGAGATGCGGGACCGGCTGGCGGGCGGGGGCAGCCTCGTCCTCTTCCCCGAGGGCACCTCCTCGGACGGCACGCGGGTCCTGCCCTTCCGCACCTCCTTCCTCGCGGTGGCGGAGGCGGCGGCGCAGATCCAGCCCCTCTCCGTCGGCTACGACCGCCTCGGCGGGCTACCGGCCTGCCGGCGGGACCGGCCGATCTTCGCCTGGTACGGTGACATGTCCATCGGCCCGCACGCCTGGAACCTCCTTCGCCACGCCGGGCTGCGCGCCACCGTGCTGCTGCACGAGCCCGTGGAGCCCGGCCCGGCCCCCAACCGCAAGGCCCTTTCCGCCGCCATGGAGGCGACGGTGGCGGAAGGCGCGGCGATCCTTCGCCAGAACCGCGCCCCGGCGCCCCTCGCCGCCCGCTGGCCCATCTCCGCTTGACCGGAATCCAGCGGATCCGCGAGGCTCCGGCCATGGACGCGCGCCCCATGCCGCGCCGGGACTTTTCTTGACCTGGAAGGCCCCGCGCCGCACATCCCCCGCCTCCGGGGCACCTTGCCTATGCAAGGGCCCGGGAACGGAAGGGTCTTTTCCAGCATGAGCAGTTCCGCCGGCCCGGCTCGGCCCAATACCCGCAAGCTCCTGATCCGCACCTGGGGCTGCCAGATGAACGTCTACGACAGCGGACGGATGGCCGACATCCTGGCCCCCCTGGGCTACGCGCCGACCGAGAGCGCGGAGGAGGCCGACATGGTCATCCTCAACACCTGCCACATCCGGGAGAAGGCGAGCGAGAAGGTCTTCTCCGACCTCGGCCGCCTGCGCCTGACGAAGAACGAGCGGCAGGCCGAGGGCAAGGACACCATCATCGCGGTGGCCGGCTGCGTCGCCCAGGCCGAGGGCGCG
Organism: Pararoseomonas sp. SCSIO 73927; assembly: GCF_037040815.1. NCBI lineage: Bacteria > Pseudomonadati > Pseudomonadota > Alphaproteobacteria > Acetobacterales > Acetobacteraceae > Pararoseomonas > Pararoseomonas sp. SCSIO 73927. The sequence continues at coordinate 2,396,258 of NZ_CP146232.1, read as the reverse complement.
GAGATCACCGCCCGCGCGCCCTGGGTGGACATCGTGCTCGGCCCCCAGACCTATCACCGCCTGCCGGAGATGGTGGCCCGCGCCAGTCGCGCGGCCGGTGCCGTGATCGAGACGGACTTCCCGGCGGAGGCCAAGTTCGACCACCTGCCGGAGGCCCGCGCGCCCCAGGGCCCCGTCGCCTTCCTCACCATCCAGGAGGGCTGCGACAAGTTCTGCTCCTTCTGCGTGGTGCCCTACACCCGCGGCGCCGAGTTCTCCCGCCCCGCCGCCGCCATCCTGGCGGAGGCCCGCCAGCTCGCGGCGAACGGCGCGCGCGAGATCGCCCTCCTCGGGCAGAACGTGAACGCCTGGGCCGGGGAGGCCCCGCGGACCGTGTCGGGGGCGCCCCCGGGGGAGTCTCCCGTCGGCAACACCCATGAAGGCACCTGGGGCCTCGCCCGCCTGCTGCGCGAACTCGCCGAAATCCCCGGCGTTGCCCGTCTGCGCTACACGACGAGCCACCCGCGCGACATGGATGACAACCTCATCGCCGCCCACGGCGAGATCCCGTCCCTGATGCCCTACCTGCACCTTCCCGTGCAGAGCGGATCGGACCGGGTGCTGGCCGCGATGAACCGTGGCCACAAGGCGGACCTCTACCTCCGCCTCGCCGACCGGCTGCGGGAGGCGCGGCCGGACCTCGCCCTGACCTCGGACTTCATCGTCGGCCATCCCGGCGAGACGGCGCGCGACTTCGAGGACACGATGCGCCTCGTGGAGCGCGTGGGCTTCGCCGGCGCCTACTCCTTCAAGTACTCCGCGCGCCCCGGCACCCCCGCCGCCGGCCAGCCCTTCCCCGTGCCGGAGGCGGAGAAGGACTCCCGCCTCCAGGCGCTCCAGGCCCTGCTGCGGCAGCAGCAGGACGGTTTCAACCGCGCCTGCGTCGGGCGCGTGGTCGATGTGCTCGTCACAGGCACCGGGCGCCACCCCGGCCAGGTGGCGGGCCGCTCCCCGTGGCTCCAGCCGGTTCATGCAACCGGTTCGGCCCCGGTGGGTGCCGTGGTCCCGATGCAATTGCGGGCCGCGCACCCCAACTCCCTCTCCGCAACAATGGTGCTGCCCGAGGAGTCCGCCGCCGCTTGACCCAGATCGCCGCCCCCGCCGGGGGGATCACCCTCCGGTCCGATCCCGCCGCCCTGCGCCCCGGCTTCCGGCCGGACACGCAGCGGACCGTGACCCTGAACTTCGACGACAACGCGCTGTTGCCGATGCTCTACGGGGAACACGATCGCCACCTGGCGCGGATCGAGCAGCGGCTGGGTGTCCGCATCGCGTCCCGGGGCGGGCGCGTGACGGTCAGCGGCGGGACGGACGGCACCGGGCTGGCGGAATCGGTGCTGCGCGCCCTGTGGCAGCGCCTTCAGAAAGGAGAGCCGACGGGAATGGCCGATGTGGAGGCCGCGCTGCGCATGGCCGACGGTCCGCAGGAGGACCCGCGCCTGCCGCTGGCCGACATGCCGGCCATCCGCACCCGCAAGGGGGCCATCGCCCCGCGGAGCCGCACCCAGGCCGCCTACATGGACTCGCTCCAGCGGCAGGAGATGGTCTTCGGCGTCGGCCCGGCGGGCACGGGCAAGACCTACCTCGCCGTCGCCCAGGGCGTGGCCCTGCTGATGGCGAACCGGGTGGACCGCATCATCCTCTCCCGCCCCGCGGTGGAGGCGGGGGAGCGGCTGGGCTTCCTGCCCGGTGACATGAAGGAGAAGGTGGACCCCTATCTCCGCCCGCTCTACGACGCGCTGCACGACATGATGCCTGCGGACCAGGTGGCGCGCCGCATCGTCTCCGGCGAGATCGAGATCGCGCCGCTGGCCTTCATGCGCGGCCGCACCCTCGCCCACGCCTATGCCATCCTGGACGAGGCGCAGAACACCACGCCGGCGCAGATGAAGATGTTCCTCACCCGCATGGGCGAGGGCTCGCGCATGGTCGTCACGGGCGACCCCACCCAGGTGGACCTGCCGCCCGGCCAGAAGTCCGGGCTGGTGGAGGCCCTCTCCATCCTCGACGGAGTGGAGGGCATCGGCATCACCCGCTTCGCCGAGGCGGACGTGGTGCGGCACCCCCTGGTCGGGCGCATCGTCTCGGCCTATGGCCGGGCCGAGGCGGCAGGGACCGTGTCCAGCGGGCACAGCAGCCCGGTTCGCGGCAGAACGAGGGAGTAAGGCGGAAGTGGGCAGTCGCCCGCCCGGCGGCGCAGCCGCCGGGCCAGATCATGACGTTCTCGGCGGAGAACCCGCCGGGCTTGAAGATGAGACCCCCGGGGGGTTCTTCCCCGGCCGGGATGATTCCGTCGAGGTGGTGGTCGAGGCCCCCGCCTGGCGGTCCGCCGTGCCGAGGGTGGAGGAGGTGGTGCGCCGCGCCGCCGCCGCCGCCTTCGAGGAGGCCGGCGAGGACGGATCGGCCCCGGGGGGCGTGACCGTGCTCCTCACGGATGACCGCGCGATCAAGCGCCTGAACGGCGACCACCGCGGCAAGGTGAAGCCCACCAACGTGCTCTCCTTCCCCGCGCCCTACCCGGGCATGCCGGGCGACGTCGCCCTGGCCCTGGGCACGGTGCGGCGCGAGGCCCGGGCGGCCGGGCGGAGCGTGATGGCCCATCTCTCCCACCTCGTTGCCCATGGGGTGCTGCACCTGGCGGGGCACGACCACCTGCACGCCGGCGAGGCGCGGCGGATGGAGCGGGCGGAGGCGCGGATCATGCGCCGCCTCGCCCTGCCCAATCCCTGGAGGGGCGTGGCGTGAGTGCCAGACCATGAGTGATCGACAATCGATCGACCGCAAGGGCCTGCTCTGGAAGTTCCAGGGCCTCCTGCTCCGGCGCGAGGCCGAGAGCGTGCGCGACCAGGTGGAGGCGCTGGTCGAGCACGAGGGCGAGGAGGGCGAGGAGCCCGACGCGAACGCGCTGGACGCGAATGAGCGCGTCATCCTCGGCAACGTCCTGAAGCTCCGCAACAAGACCGCCGTGGACGTGATGGTGCCGCGCGCCGACATCATCGGCATGCCCTGCGACCTGACGCTGGACGAGTCCATCCGCCTCATCCAGCGCGAGGGCCATAGCCGCTTTCCCGTCTACAACGGCAACCTCGACGACATCCGGGGCATGGTCCACATCAAGGACGTCTTCGCCGCCGTGGGGCGGGACGAGGAGCCCTTCTCGCTGGACGCGGCGCTGCGCCCCCTCCTCTTCGTCGTGCCGCAGGTGCCCGTGCTGGACCTCCTGCTGCAGATGCGGGAGGCCCGGACCCACATGGCCCTGGTGGTGGACGAGTACGGCGGCATCGACGGGCTGGTGACGATCGAGGACCTCGTCGAGACCATCGTCGGCGACATCTCCGACGAGCATGACGAGGAGGTCCTGCCCCAGGTGGCGGAGCGGCCGGATGGCAGCCTGGACGTGAACGCCCGCATGAAGATCGAGGATTTCGAGGCCCGGATGGGCGGCGAGATCCTGACCCCCGAGGAGCGGCAGCAGGACATCGACACGCTGGGCGGCCTCGTCTTCACCCTTGCCGGCCGGGTGCCGGCGCGCGGCGAACTCGTCTCCCACTCCTCCGGGCTGGAGTTCCGCATCCTGGAGGCGGACCCGCGCCGCATCCGCCGCCTCCGCGTGCGCCGCCCCGCCCCCGCCCCGGCGGCGGACGGCATCGCGGAGGCCGCCGGCGGCCCACCCCTCCTCCTCGAAGCCCCGCGCCCCGGCGCGCCGGGCACCCATCCCACGTCCCGAGCGGCGGAGTAGGCCCAGCCCCGTGCAACGCCTAATCCGATCCCTTCGCGCCCTCTCGGGATGGCGCGCCCTCGCCGCTGCCTTCGGCCTCGGCGCGGCGGCGGCACTCGCCATGCCGCCGGTCTATGCCGTGCCGGTGCTGCTTCTCTCCTTCCCCGGCCTGCTCCTCCTGCTGGAGGGGGCGGGCTCCCGGAAGCGCGCCGCCCTGGTCGGCTGGGCCTTCGGCTGGGGGTATCACGTCGCCGGCCTCTACTGGATCACCCACTCCATCCTGACGGAGGCGGAGCGGCTCTGGTGGTTCGTGCCGCTGGCCGTGCCGCTGCTCGCGCTCTGGATGGGGATCTACACCGTCATCCCCGCAGTGCTGGCCTGGATGGCGCGCCCGGGATGGCCCCGCGCGCTGGTCCTGGCCGGCGGCTGGGTGCTGGCGGAGTTCGTGCGGGGCTGGGCCTTCACGGGCTTTCCCTGGAACCTGCTCGGCACGACCTGGGCCTTCGCCGCCCTGCCCGTGCAGGGCGCCGCCTGGATCGGCACCCACGGCCTCTCCCTCCTTACCGTGATCCTGGCTCTCACCCCGCTGCTCGGGCGCCGCGCCATGGCCGGGGGCGTCGCCACCCTCCTCCTCTTCGCCGGTTTCGGCGCGTGGCGCCTCTCCGGGGAGCGGGCGGCCGACCTGCCCGTCACCCTCGTGCTCGTGCAGGGCAACGTGGCGCAGGAGGCGAAGTGGCGGGCCGAGAGCCGGGTGCCGATCTTCCGCCGCTACCTGGAGCTCGGCCAACAAGGCGCCGCCGAGGCCGCCCGCGTGGCGCCGGGCACCCGACCCGTGATCGTCTGGCCAGAGACGGCCAGCCCCTTCCTGCTGGAGGACGACACGGAGGCGCGCCGCGTGGCCGCCGAGTCCCTGCCCCCCGACGGCCTTCTGCTCGCCGGCACCGTGCGCGGCGAGTGGGGCCCGGATGGGCGGCCGACGAAGCTCTTCAACAGCCTCGTCGCCATCGGCCCCGATGCCCGGATCAGCGCGAGCTACGACAAGTCCCACCTCGTCCCCTTCGGCGAGTACATGCCCCTCGCCGGCCTCATCCCCATCCGGGTGATCCGGGGCGGGGTGGATTTCGGCGCGGGCCCCGGGCCGGTGGCCCTGCCCCTGCCCGGCCTGCCCCCCGTCGGGCCGCTCATCTGCTACGAGGTGATCTTCTCCGGCCGCGTGGTCGGGGCGGAGCGGCCGGGCTGGCTGCTGAACATCACCAACGACGCCTGGTTCGGCATCTCCGCCGGCCCGCACCAGCACCTCGCCACCGCCCGGCTGCGCGCGGTGGAGGAAGGGCTGCCCCTGGCCCGCGCGGCGCAGACCGGGATCTCCGCCAGCTTTGATGCACAAGGGAAATTGATGACGTCGCTGGGACTGGGGCAGACCGGTTACGTGCTCTCGCCTCTCCCCGCCGCGGCCCCGCCTACGCCCTTCGCGCGGCTGGGCCTTGCCATCCCAGCCGTTCTTACCATCCTGACTTTGCTGGCCGGCTGGCTGGGCACCCGGCGCCGTTTCTCCGGTTCGGTGGCAGGCCCCGTTCCTGCCGCGCGGGGCGCCGGAGATGGGAGATCGTCCATTTAATTGGAATTCTCGAAAGAGTTGACATTCAGTAAGTGTGCCCCCAATCTCTTGGGCAGTGTCGCAGGGACGCATCGGCCACGGCGCGAGCCGTTGGCCGTGTCATGGCGTGCAGAATGCGGGCCGCCTGCCTATTGGCGAAGGAGTGGTGCATATGTCGAGTGAGGAGGCGCTGGAGCGCACCGAACGCGGCGAGCATCGCCCCAGCCCGATCGACGTGCATGTGGGCAGCCGCGTCCGTCTGCGCCGTACCCTCCTCGGCATGAGCCAGGAGAAGCTGGGAGAGGCCCTCGGGCTCACCTTCCAGCAGGTGCAGAAGTACGAGCGCGGCGTGAACCGCATCGGCGCCAGCCGACTCTTCGACTTGGCGCGGGTGCTGGACGTGCCCATCGGCTTCTTCTTCGACGACATGCCTGACAGCATGGGCGGCATCGCTTCCGGTTTCCGCTCCCGCCTCGCGGGCTTCGCGGAGACGCAGGAGGGGTTCGAGGATGATACCCTGCACAAGCGAGAGACGCTGGAGCTGGTGCGAGCCTATTACCGGATCACGGAGCCCGCCGTGCGCAAGCGGGTCTTCGACCTGATCAAAAGCCTCGCCCCCACGGACTGAACGGGGCGGGATCGGCAAAACGCCGGGGGCCGGGCCGGGGCAGAACGCCCCGCCCGGCCTTTCTCATATCAGGACCTTTCTCATATCAGGGCCGCAGCTGCGGGTTGTCGAAGACCGGCTCGCGATAGGCCCTCAGCGCCCGGCCCAGCGCCCGCGCCAGGTCCGCCTTGTCCTCCTCGCCCAGGAAGCCGCCGATCTCCACGGAGCGGCCGCGCACCGCCAGCCGCAGCTCGCTCACCCGCCCCGGGCGCGGCGTCAGCACCACCCGTGCCCAGTAGGCGTCCAGCGCCAGCGACCGCCGCCGCCCCCGCCGGTCCGTGCGCTCCACCCGCAGCCGCCCGCCCGAGAGCGTGATCCGCTCCGCCAGCCGGTCGGACCAGCGCCGGTGCGCCCGCAGCAGCCCCACCACCAGCACCACCTCGAGGCCCATGAAGCCCGCCACCGGCCAGGCGCCGAGCGCCCAGAACAGCGCCGTCAGCCCCGCCGAGGCGAGCACGACCAGCCCCACAAGCACCCGCAGCCCCAGCGGCGTGCCGGACTGGTGCGGCGTCGTTACCGCATCGAAGAGGGGCGTCTCGGGCGCCGCCGCGTCCTGGGCGTGGCTCATGCCGGAAAGATAGGGCATCCGGCCGCCGATTTCCCGGGGAATGCACATGGCTTAAGGAAGCCCCCGTGAGCCCCCGCCCCGCCAAGCCCATCCTCCCCCTGCACGGCACCGCCAGCCAGCCCCGCCGCGCCCGTCGCCTCTCCGCCGCCACCGCCGCCCACTTCATCCGCGCCCTCGCCGCCGCCAACCCGGAACCGAGGCCGGAGCTGGACTACGCGGACCCCTTCACCCTCCTCGTCGCCGTCGTCCTCTCCGCCCAGACCACGGACCTCGCGGTGAACAAGGTCACCCGCACCCTCTTCGCGGAGGCGCCCGGCGCGGCCGCCATGGCCGCCCTCGGCGCCGAGGGGGTGGCCCGCCACATCCGCAGCATCGGCCTCTGGCAGGCCAAGGCGAAGAACGTCGCCGCCCTCTCCGGGATCCTCGTGGAGCGGTACGCCGGCCGCGTCCCCGAGGACCGCGAGGCCCTGGAAGCCCTGCCCGGCGTCGGCCGCAAGACCGCGAACGTCGTCCTCAACGTCGCCTTCGGCCAGGACACCATGGCCGTGGACACCCACATCTTCCGCCTGGGCAACCGCACCGGCCTCGCCCCCGGCGACACCCCACGCGCAGTGGAGGACGGCCTGGTGAAGCGCTGCCCGCCCGAGCTCCTGCGCGACGCGCACCACTGGCTGATCCTGCACGGGCGCTACGTCTGCAAGGCGCGGCGGCCGGAGTGCTGGCACTGCGTGGCGCGGGACTTCTGCAACTACCCGGACAAGGTGGCGGGGCCGACCGCCGGGTGACGGTGCCGGGCGGCCTCAGGGGGAGGGAGAAGGAATTCTCCCTCCCCCTGGACCCCCACCCTCATTTTTTTCTAGGTGGCTGCCGCGGAATGCGGCGCTGGCGGTTCGCCGAGGGTCATGGACCCTCGGCGAGCGACACGTCTCCCCGGTGCCAATCGATAGAAGAAGATGATGGGGGTCCAGGGGGAAGAATTCCTTCTTCCCCCTGGTCGGGGCACGGGGGCGAAGCCCCCGAAGCTCACGCCGGCGGCTCGGCCCCCACCTGGTCCACGATCCGGCGGTAGTGCTGCGGCTGCCGGTGGGCGGCGAAGTTGAACATCTTCTCCTTGCCCTGGCGCGTGAGGTCGAGGTCGCAATCCGCCACCAGCACCTCGTCCCCGAGCGTTTTCGCCTGGGCCACGATCACCCCGTTCGGGTCCACAATGACGGAGCCGCCGATGAGGCCGGAGCCGTCCTCGTTCCCCGCCTTGGCCACGGCCACGGCCCAGCTGGCGTTCATGTAGGCGTTGGACTGGGCCGCGAGGATGGAGTGGAAGGTGCGGATCTCCTCGTTCTCCGTGGAGCCGCCATTCGGGTCGTAGGCGGCGGAGTTGTAGCCGACGACCATCAGCTCCATCCCCTGCAGCGCGTAGACACGCCAAGCCTCGGGCCAGCGCCGGTCGTTGCAGACCAGCATGCCCATGATCGGGGAACCCCAGGCGGAGGGGCCGCGGAAGGCGGGGAAACCCATGTCCCCGTACTCGAAGTAGCGCTTCTCCAGCTGCTGGAACCGGTCGCCCGCGCGGGGCTCCACGGAACCGGGCAGGTGCACCTTGCGGTACTTGGCGAGGATGGAGCCGTCCGGCGCGGTGGTGATGGCGGAATTAAAGCGCTTCCCGTCCTCCGTGCGCTCGGCGTAGCCGACGTAGAACCCCACCCCGAGTTCCCGCGCCCGGTCGAAGAGCGGCTGGACCTGCGGGTTGGGCATCGAGGTCTCGTAGTAGCTATCGAGCTCCGCACCCTCCAGCAGCCAGCGCGGGAAGAAGGTGGTGAAGGCGAGCTCGGGGAAGACCACCAGCTTTGCGCCCTTTCCTGCCGCCTCCTCCAGCAGCGCGATCATGCGGGCCAGGATTGCCTCGCGCGTATCGGCGCGCTGGTTCGGCCCCATCTGGGCGGCGGCGAGGCGGAGGATGCGGGGCATGGCGGATGGTCCTGCGCGGTTCGGCGGCCGGGTTCTGCCCCGGCGCGCCGCAAGTCACAACCGCGCAGGCAATCCGCGTGCCCGGCCTAGTGGAGAGGCCGGTTTCCGCCGCCCTCCGCGATGCCGTGAACCACCCCCACCGGATCGCGCCGCCCGATGCCGAGCAGCTGGTACATCCCGATCGCCGCAATGGTCGCCGTGCCGATCCCCGCGATGGAGAAGCCGCCGATCGTCACCGTGAAATTGCCGGCGCCGAGCACGAGGGCGGCGCCCACCGTCAGCAGGTTCCGCGGGTCCGAGAAGTCCACACGGTTGTCCACCCAGAGCCGGATCATCGCCGCCGCGATCAGCCCGAACACCACCACGGCCAGCCCGCCCAGCACCGGGCCGGGGATGGTCCGCAGCAAGGCCCCGAACTTCGGCGAGAAGCCGAGCGCGATGGCGAAGACCGCGGCCACGACGAAGAGCACGGTGGAGAAGACGCGGGTCACGGCCATGACCCCCATGTTCTCCACATAGGTCGTCACCCCCGTGCCGCCGCCGGCGCCGGAGACCATGGTGGCGATGCCGTCGCCGAGGAAGCCGCGCCCGACATAGGGGTCCAGGTTGCGCCCGGTCATCGCCCCGATCGCCTTGATGTGCCCGAGGTTCTCCGCGACGAGGATGAAGGCCACCGGCGCGATCAGCGCCATCGCCCCCACTTCGAAGGTCGGGGCGCGGAAGGCCGGCATCCCGAACCAGGGCGCGGCGGAGAGTTCCGCGAAGGAGATCGCGGGCAGCAGCCCCATCACGTTGCCGACGATCAAGTACAGCACGTAGCCGCAGGCAATGCCCGCCAGGATGGAGACCCGCCGGATCGCCAGCGGCGCGTAGACGGCGATGCAGGCCGTGGCCAGCAGCGTCGCCAGCGCCACGATCACGTGCCAGCCCGGCCCCTCGATCCCCTTCACCGCCACGGGGGCGAGGTTGAGCCCGATCGCTGCGCCCACCGCGCCCGTCACCGCCGGGGGCATCAGCCGCTCCACCCAGCTGGACCCGGTGAACATCACCAGCACGCCGATCGCCGAGTACAGCGCCCCGCAGGCGATGATCCCGCCCAGCGCCGGCCCGATATTCGGGTTCGGCCCCGTACCGGCATAGCCCGTGACGGCGATCACCACCGCGATGAAGGAGAAGGAGGAGCCGAGGTAGCTCGGCACCCGCCCGCCGACGAGGACGAAGAAGATCAGCGTCCCGATGCCGGAGAAGAGGATGGCGAGGTTCGGGTCGAACCCCATCAGCAGCGGCCCGAGGATGGTGGAGCCGGACATCGCCACCAGGTGCTGCACGCCCAGCAGCCCCGTGGTGCCCCAGGGCAGCCGCTCATCCGGCGGAACGGTGGATCCCTGGGCCAGTGGCCAGCGCGGGAAGAACGACATGCTGTGGTGCCTCCATAGATCGGCCGGCAAGGGGCAAGCCCCGTGCCGGACCAGAGGCCATGATGCCGCCGCCGCAACGGGCGGGCGAGGGGCGGCCCCGGGGAGAGAAAGAAGGAACTCTTCCGTTCCCCCGATCCCTCACCGCCATGTCTTCCAGGAGTTGGTCTCCCTCTGCCGCCGTGCGCCTTGGGTCGATGACCCGAGGCGACTGCAAGGGCAGAAAAAGTCCCTCACGCGAAGACACCGCCTCAGGAAAGCGTAGCGGCAGCCAGATGGGGTTCCAGGGGGCAGCGCCCCCTGGGGCCGCCTCACGCCGCCCGCCGCGCCGCCGGCACCCCGCGCATCCGCCCGCCCGGCATGCCGCCAGGAATTGTGGCGGCCAGGTCGGCCGCCTCCAGCAGCCGGTTCCAATCGATCCCCGTCTCCACGCCCATGCGGCGGAACAGCCAGGCCACGTCCTCTGTCGCCACATTCCCCGTCGCGCCGGGCGCGAAGGGGCAGCCGCCGAGCCCGCCGGAGGCCGAATCGAAGATCCGGCAGCCCGCCGCCCAGGCCGCGGAGACGTTGGCCACGCCCATGCCGTAGGTGTCGTGCCCGTGGAAGGCGAAGCGGCTGCCCCAGGAGGCGAAAGCCTTCTCGAACACGCGCCGCACCTGGTCCGGCGCGGCGTTGCCGGTGGTGTCGCACAGCGCGACTTCCATGGCGGGATCGAGCGCGACGATCCGCTCCACCCAGTCCAGCGCCTCCTCGTCCGGCACCACGCCCTCGAAGGGGCAGTGGAACACGGTGGAGAGGTTGAACCGCACCAGCAGCCCCGCCGCCCGCGCATCCGCCACGATGGCGGCGAGGTCGGCGAAGGATTCCTCCCGCGTGCGGTTCAGGTTCGCCTTGTTGTGGCTCTCGGTGGCCGACATGAAGAGGCCGAGCCGCTGCGCGCCCGACCCTGCCGCCAGGTCGAAGCCGCGCCGGTTCGGCACCAGCACCGTGCACTCCAGCCCCGGCAGATCGAGGGCCGCGCGCAGCACCTCGCCCGTATCCGCCATCTGCGGCACGGCCTTCGGCGAGACGAAGGAACCAATCTCCATCCGGCGGATCCCCGCCGCGTGGATGGCGCGCACCAGCGCGATCTTCCTCTCCGTCGGCACGAAGCCGCCGATGGATTGCAGCCCGTCGCGCGGGGCGACGTCGCTGATCGTGGCGCTCTCGCTCATCGCGCATCCTCCTTCAGCAGCATGTCGAAGACGTAGTCGTTGTGCTCCCCCACCGCGGGGCCGGGCCAGCGCACCATGTCGCGCGGCGGAATGCCCTCGAAGCGAAAGGGGGCGGCGGGGTGCGGCACGGTGGCGCCCACCAGCGGGTCCTCCACCTCCAGCATCATGTCGCGCGCCTGGAAGTGCGGGTCCTCCGCGCAGTCCTTCATGTCGTACAGCCGGGAACAGGGCACCTGCACCGCCTCCATCGCTTCCTGCGCCTCCTTGGCCGTCATCCCCCGCGTCCAGGCGGCGATGGCCTCGTCCAGCTCGGCGGCGTGGGCGCAGCGGCCGGAATTGCTCGCCATGCGCGGGTCCGCCGCCAGCTCGGGGCGGCCGATCCGCTCCATCAGGCGGCGGAAGATGAGGTCGGAATTGCCCGCGATCGCCAGCCACTTCCCGTCCGCGCAGGGGTAGGTGTTCGTCGGCGCCGCGCTCGGCAGCGCCGCCCCCATGGGCTGCCTGACACGGCCGAGCATGCCGTACTCCGGCAGCATCCCCTCCATCAGCGAGAAGACCGAGGAGACGAGGTCGAGGTCGATCGTGGTGCCGCGCCTCTCCGGGCTCCGGTCCCGCCCCCAGCAGGCCGAGACGAGCGAGAGCGCCGCATACATCCCCGCCAGGTCGTCGCTGATGGAGACGCCGCAGCGCGGCGGCGGCAGGTCCGTCCTCCCGGGATTGGCCGTCAGGTGCCGCAGCCCTCCCATCGCCTCCCCGATCGCGCCGAAGGCCGGCTTGTCGCGGTAGGGCCCGTCCTGCCCGTAGCCGGAGACCCGCGCAATCACCAGCCGCGGGTTCTCCGCCCGCAGCACCTCCGGCCCCAGCCCGATCCGCTCCAGGTAGCCGGGCCGGAAGTTCTCCACCAGCGCGTCCGCCCGGGCGCACAGGGCACGCACCTTCCGCCGCCCCTCCTCGCTCTTCAGGTTCAGCGCGACGGAGAGCTTGTTGCGCCCGTGGATGGAGAACCACACGGCCTTCCCGTTCACCCGCGCGCCCCAGTCCCGGTGCGGGTCGCCCTCCGGCGGCTCCACCTTGATCACTTCCGCGCCCAGGTCGGCCAGCAGCCGCGTGGCGAAGGGCGCGGCGATGTAGTGGCCGAGCTCCACCACCCGCAGCCCGGAGAGGGGCAGGCGGGAATCCTGCGGCGGCCCGTCCGGGCTGGTCGTCGGGCCGGCTGAATCCGGGCCGCTGTGAGCGTCCGGCATGGGCGTTCCTCCTGCGTCGGCGGGGATGTTCCGCGCCGGCACGGCGCTGGCAAGGGGGCAGGAAGGGGCACGAGGCCGCGCAAGGGGGGCAGTGGCGGGGGCGGGCGGCGGAAACCCGCGGCGGCGCCCCGTGCTTACCGCAGCGCTGCACCGGGCGCGGGTGGACGCCCGGCCGCATCCGGCGCAAGGAGCGGCCCGGCCGCTTCCGCCGGAACGTCAGGGATCAGCTGCGAATGGAGCCCAAGGGGGAGCCCCAGGGGAGGAATGGGGGCGAGCCGGAGCGCGAGGGGCCGGACTTCCTCGCGGGCGGCGGCGCGCTGGGGCAGCTGATCGCGGCCCATGACTGGCCTTCCACCCCCCTCGGCCCCCTGTCCTCCTGGCCCGGCCACCTCCGCACCACCGTCGGCCTCCTCCTCCGCTCCCCCGTGCCCATCGTCACGCTGTGGGGGGAGGACGGCATCATGATCTACAACGACGCCTACTCCGTCTTCGCCGGCGGCCGTCACCCCCGCCTCCTCGGCTCGAAAGTGCGGGAGGGCTGGCCGGAGGTCGCGGACTTCAACGACAACGTGATGAAGGTCGGCCTCGCCGGCGGCACCCTCGCCTACAGGGACCAGGAGCTCACCCTCCACCGCCACGGCCGGCCGGAACAGGTCTGGATGAACCTGGACTACTCGCCCATCCCCGGCGTGGACGGGCGTCCCGCCGGCGTCATCGCCATCGTCGTCGAGACCACGGGCAAGGTGCGGGCGGAGGGCGAGCTCCGCGTGACGGCCGAGGCGCTCGCGACGCTCAATGCGGAGCTGGGCCAGCGGGTGGAGGAGCGCACGCGGGAGCGCGACCGGATGTGGCGCCTCTCCACCGACATCATGCTCGTCGCCGGCTTCGACGCGCGGATCGAGGCGGTGAACCCCGCCTGGACCGCCCTTCTGGGCTGGGGCGAGACGGAGCTGCTGGGCCAGGACTTCATGGCCTTCATCCACCCGGACGACAGCGCGGCCACCCTGGCCGAGGTGGGCAGCCTCTCCTCCGGGCGCACCACGCTGCGCTTCGAGAACCGCTACCGCCGGAAGGACGGCACCTACCGCTGGCTCTCCTGGACCGCCGTGCCGGACAAGCGCTTCATCCACGCCGTCGGCCGCGACATCCAGGCCGAGAAGGAGGCCGCCGAGACCCTGCGGCGGACCGAGGAGGCGCTGCGCCAGAGCCAGAAGATGGAGGCCGTCGGCCAGCTCACCGGCGGCATCGCCCACGACTTCAACAACCTCCTCACCGGCATCACCGGCTCCCTCGAGCTGCTGCGGACCCGCCTCGCCCAGGGGCGGCTGGCCGACCTGGACCGCTACATCGCCACGGCGCACGGCGCTGCCGGGCGCGCCGCCGCCCTCACCCACCGCCTCCTCGCCTTCGCACGGCGCCAGACGCTGGACCCCAGGCCCACCAACGTGAACCGCCTCATCTCCGGCATGGAGGAGCTGATCCGCCGCACGGTGGGGCCGGCGGTCGCCGTGGAGGTGGTGGGCACCGCCGGCCTCTGGCCCGTGCTGGTGGACCCGAACCAGCTGGAGAGCGCGCTCCTCAACCTCTGCATCAACGCGCGCGACGCCATGCCCGATGGCGGCCGCATCACGGTGGAGACGGCGAACCGCTGGATGGACGAGCACATGGCGCGGGAGCGGGACCTGCCGCCCGGCCAGTACCTCTCCCTCTGCGTCACCGACACCGGAACGGGCATGACGCCCGAGGTGATCGAGCGCGCCTTCGACCCCTTCTTCACCACCAAGCCCCTCGGCCAGGGCACCGGCCTCGGCCTTTCCATGATCTACGGCTTCGTGCGCCAGTCCGGCGGCCAGATCCGCATCTACTCGGAGATCGGCCAGGGTACGACGGTGTGCCTCTACCTGCCCCGGCACCACGGCGCGGAGGACGCGGCGGAGAGTGCCGCCGCCCTGGCCGCCGCCCCGCGCGCGGAGCGCGGCGAGACCGTGCTGATCGTGGACGACGAGCCCACGGTGCGGATGCTCGTGACGGAGGTGCTGCAGGAGCTGGGCTATACCGCCCTGGAAGCGGGCGACGGCACCGCCGGCCTGCGCGCGCTGCGCTCCGACGCGCGGATCGACCTGCTGGTGACGGATGTCGGCCTGCCCGGGGGCATGAACGGCCGCCAGCTGGCCGACGCGGCGCGGGTGACGCGCCCCGGGCTGAGGGTCCTCTTCATCACCGGCTATGCCGAGAACGCGGTGCTGGGCAACGGCCATCTGGAGCCGGGCATGCACGTCCTGACCAAGCCCTTCGCCATGGAGGCGCTGGCCGGGCGCATCCGGGACCTGATCGAGGGCGGCGCCTGACCCCGCGCCGGACACCGGGTGCGGAAACGGGGGGCGGAAGGAACTCTTCCCGGGGCCGCCCGCTTGAACCCCGGCCCTTTCTTCCCTCTCTATGACGAGTAAGACCCCGCGCCGCACCCCGGAGAGCCAGAGCACCCCATGCGTTCCCCCCTGCCCCGCCGCGCCGCCCTCCTCGGCTTCGCGGCCCTGGCCGCCGCCCCCGGCTGCACCCCCCTCGACGCCCAGGCCCAAGTCGCAGGGGCCCAGGGAACAGGTTCCCCCCGCCTCACCGTGGTGCCCGATTTCGCGGACCTCGCCGCCGCCGTCCTGCCGGCCGTGGTGAACATCGCCGTCACCGGCGAGCAGACCACCCAGATCCCGCCGGAGCTGCGGGGCACCCCCTTCGAGCGCTATTTCCGGGAACGCCGGCGCGGGCAGCAGCAGCAGGTGCAGGGCGCGGGCTCCGGCTTCATCATCGACGCGGCGGGCTACGTGGTCACGAACAACCACGTCGTCGGCTCCGCAGCCCGTGTCGTCGTCTCCCTCCAGGACGGCTCCGAGCACCCGGCCCGCGTGGTCGGCACGGACGAGCTGACCGACCTCGCCCTGCTGCGGATCGAGAGCCGCACGCCGCTGACCGCCGTGCCCTGGAGCACCAGCCCCGTCCGCGTCGGCCAGTGGGTGCTGGCCTGCGGCAACCCCTTCGGCCTCGGCGGCACCGTCACCTCCGGCATCGTCTCCGCCCGCGGGCGCGAGATCGGCGCGGGCCCCTTCGACGACTTCATCCAGACCGACGCCGCCATCAACCCCGGCAATTCCGGCGGCCCCCTGTTCAACACGGCGGGCGAGGTGATCGGCATCAACACCGCCATCTACTCCCCCTCCGGCGCCAGCGCCGGCATCGGCTTCGCCACCCCGTCGGACCTGGCGAAGGGCGTGATCGACCAGCTGCGGCGCGACGGCCGGGTGGAGCGCGGCTGGCTCGGCGTGGCCGTGCAGGATGTCGGCAACGAGGGCCCGCGCGGCCGCCGCGGCGTGCAGATCCAGGGCGTGGAGCGCAACTCCCCCGCCGCCCGCGCCGGGCTGCGCCAGGGCGACATCGTGAACACCCTGAACGGCGACCGGATCGAGACCTCCCGCGCGCTGATCCGCACCGTGGCCGGCATCGCACCGGGCCAGAGCGTGCGCCTCGCCATCACCCGCGACGGCCGGGCGCAGGACGTGAACGTGCAGGTGGGCCGCCGCCCCGCGGGCACGGGCACGGGCACGGGCACGGCGCCGCAGCAGTAGCCGGCCGGGGCCCGGGTGCCGCGGCACCCGGCCCCTCTCACGCCCCCGCCTCACGATTTCTTGGCCAAGGAAGCTTCACGGAAGCCACACCGACCCTGCGACGCCAGCCGGTTAACCTTTCGTCACATGTGCGGACCCTGCCGGCGGATCGGCCGAAGGCCCGCCGAGGACGGGAGAGGCCAGCATGGCAGGCACTGAGATCCGGGTGGCGACCTTCAACGCCTCGCTCAACCGCAACGCGGAGGGCGAGCTGGTCCGGGACCTCTCCACCCCCGGCAACCTCCAGGCGCAGACCGTCGCCGAGATCGTCCAGCGCGCCGCCCCCGACATCGTCCTCATCAACGAGTTCGACTACGTCTCCGGCGACCGGGCGCTGAACCTGTTCCGGGACAACTACCTCGCCGTCGGCCAGAACACGCTGAACCTCGCCGATGGCGGCGGGCAGGCGATCGACTACGGCTACGCCTTCACCGCCCCCTCCAACACCGGCATCGCCAGCGGCCTGGACCTGAACAACAACGGCGCGGCCGTCACCACCCCCGGCGCCCCGGGCTACGGCGACGACGCCTTCGGCTTCGGCAACTACCCCGGCCAGTACGGCATGGCGATCTACTCGAAGTACGAGATCGTCTACGAGGATATCCGCACCTTCCAGACCTTCCTCTGGAAGGACATGCCCGGCGCCCGCCTGCCGGACGACGCCTCCACCGCCGCCCCCGGCGACTTCTACTCCGCCGAGGAACTGGCCGTGCTGCGCCTCTCCTCCAAGTCCCACTGGGACATCCCCGTGCGGATCAACGGCGAGATCCTGCACGTGATCGCCGCCCACCCGACGCCCCCGACCTTCGACGGCGCCGAGGACCGCAACGGCCTGCGCAACGCCGACGAGATCCGCTTCCTCTCCGACTACGTCACCCCCGGCCAGGGCGGCTACATCTACGACGACGAGGGCAATGCCGGCGGCCTGGAGGCCGGCGCCCGCTTCGTCATCATGGGCGACATGAACGCCGACCCGAACGACGGCGACAGCGTGGACTCCGCCGCCCTGCAGTTGCTGCAGAACCCCGTCATCGACGCCAGCGTCACCCCCATCTCCGCCGGCGCCACCGAGGCCGCCGCCGCCCAGGGCGGGGCCAACAACGCCCACACCGGCAACCCCAACGGGGACACGGCGGACTTCGCGGACGGCGCTCCCGGCAACCTCCGCGCCGACTACGTCCTCCCCTCCGCAGCCGGCCTCACCCCCGTCGCCGGGGGAGTCTTCTGGCCCATGGCGGCGGACCCGCTCTTCCCCCTCGCCGGCAATTACAGCCCCACCCTGCCGCCCAACGGCTTCCCCGCCTCCGACCACCGCCTCGTCTCCATGGACCTGGAGATCGACGCGGTCTTCGACACCCTCTCCGGCGACGCCCCGGAGGTCATCGCCCATCGCGGCGCCAGCGGCACGCGCCCCGAGCACACGCTGGAGGCCTATCGCGAGGCCATCCGCCTCGGCGCCAAGGTGATCGAGCCCGACCTCGTGCTGACGAAGGACGGCGTGCTGGTGGACCGCCACGAGCCGATGCTCGGCGGCACCACGGACGTGGCCGACCGCCCCGAATTCGCCGATCGCCGGACCACGAAGGTGCTGGAGGGCGAGACCGTCACCGATTGGTTCGTGGAGGACTTCACCCTCGCCGAGTTGAAGACCCTCTACGCCCGCGAGCGCATCCCGCAGCTCCGCCCGGACAATGCGGAGTTCAACGACCAGTTCCGCATCCCCACCCTGCAGGAGGTGATCGACCTCGTGAAGCAGGTCGAGGCCGAGACGGGCGTGAAGATCAGCATCATCCCCGAGACGAAGCACCCCACCTACTTCGAGTACAACGGCGTCTACGCCG
Source organism: Pararoseomonas sp. SCSIO 73927 (assembly GCF_037040815.1). Classification (NCBI taxonomy): domain Bacteria; kingdom Pseudomonadati; phylum Pseudomonadota; class Alphaproteobacteria; order Acetobacterales; family Acetobacteraceae; genus Pararoseomonas; species Pararoseomonas sp. SCSIO 73927. Next base: position 2,378,334 of record NZ_CP146232.1, on the reverse strand, counting down.
ACGGCACCCGGATCGGCGTGGACACCAGCCAGGTGCTGGTCGACACGCTGGTGGAGAACGGCTTCACCGACCCCACCCGCGTCTCCATCCAGTCCTTCGAGATCGCGAACCTCATCGAGCTGCAGACAGTGATCATGCCCGCCGCCGGCATCGACGTGCCGCTGGTGCAGCTGATGTACAACAACTACTCCCCGGACATCGCCTTCCACCTCAACCCCGCCAACGCCGCGCTGGGCGCCGACCCCTCGCTCTTCGACGGCTTCGACTTCCCGCTCACGGCGACGACGGTGGCCGAGGTCGGCGGCGGCGGCCTCTACTCCGCCGAGGCGATCAAGGCGATGGCCGACCTCTACGCGGACGTCATCAGCCCCTACAAGGAGGACGTCTACGCCTCCACGCCGCTGACGACCCCCGTGGACTATGACGGCGACGGCGTCCCCCTCATCGCGGCCCAACTCACGGGCGCGGAGATGGACATCGTGAAGTGGGCGCACGATGCCGGCGTGGAGGCGGTGATCTACACGCTGCGCGACGAGGAGTACTTCTCCTTCCTCAACCCCGACGGCACGGTGCAGCGCCCGGTGGAGGAGTACCTGAAGGTCATCGCCTCCGGCTTCGACGGCCTCTTCACCGATTTCCCCGGCACCGGCGTCTCGATCGTGGAGCAGCTCCGCGCGGGCGACGGCGCCATCTCCGTCCCCGGCGCGATCTCCACCGCCGGCGGTGCCCCGCGCGGCAACGACATCGTGGTGCTCGACGTGGACGGCCTCACCGCCGCCAAGGGCGGCGCGGGGATCGACACCGCCATCTACGCCGGGGAGGACCGCCTGAACCTCGCCTCCACCGTGGAGAACGCGGAGCTGCGCGGCGCCTCCGATGCCGACGTCATCGGCAACGCGCTCGGCAACCGCCTGCTCGGCGGCAGCGGCGACAACCGCCTCCTCGGCGGCGCCGGGGCCGACACGATGGAGGGCGGCGAGGGCGACGACGCCTACCAGGTGGACGACGCCGGCGACGTGATCATCGAGGGCGCGGGCGCCGGCTACGACCGCGTGACGGCGCTCATCGACTACACCCTCGGCGACAACATCGAGAAGCTGATGGTCGAAGGCGCGGCGCGCACCGGCACGGGCAACGCGCTGAACAACCGCATCCTCGCCAACGCCGTGGACACCACCCTCTACGGCCTGGGCGGGAACGACGCGCTGGTCGGGCGCGGCGGGGACGACCTGCTGGTCGGCGGCACGGGCCTGAACCGCCTCACCGGCGGCGGCGGCGCCGACCGCTTCCGCCTGGACGCGCTGGGCGCCGGGAACGAGAGCCGGATTCTCGACTTCGCCTCCGGCGAGGACCGGATCGAGCTGGACGGCACGGCCTTCGCCCTCGGCACCGCCGGCCCGATCGCGGCGGAGGCCTTCGGGACGGGCCGCACGGCGACCACCGCCGCGCAGCGCGTCCTCTACGACGCGGCGACCGGCGCGCTGTACCACGACGCGGACGGCGCGGGCGGCGCGGCCGCCACCCGGATCGCCGCCCTCGGCGCCGGCACGGCCGTCACGGCGGAGGACATCTGGGCCGCCTGACCGGCCCGGGTTCCCGGGGGCGGCACCTCCTTGCGGGGAGGTGCCGCCCCCATCTGGTCCTGGCCCCGCCTTCGGGCCATTCTAGGCCCGGAAAAAGACTTCCCAAGGACCACCATGCGTATCCTGCTGGTCGAGGACGACCCCGAGGTCGCCCGCTTCGTCCGCCGCGGCCTCACCGAGGCCGGCCACTCCGTGGAGCACCGCGACAACGGCAAGGACGGCCTCTTCGCCGCCGCCGGCGAGACCTTCGACCTGCTGGTGCTGGACCGCATGCTGCCCGGCGGCGTGGACGGCCTGCGCCTGGTGGAAACCCTCCGCGCCCAGGAGAACCGCACCCCCGTCCTCTTCCTCACCGCCCTCTCGGCGGTGGATGAGCGGGTGCGCGGCCTGAAGGCGGGCGGGGACGACTACCTCACCAAGCCCTTCGCCTTCGCCGAGCTCCTCGCCCGCGTGGAGGCCCTGGGCCGCCGCCCCGCCGCCGAGGCCCCCGCCACGAAGCTCCGCGTCGCCGACCTGGAGCTGGACCTCCTCTCCCGCACCGTCACCCGCGGCGGCAAGCGCATCGACGTGCAGCCCCGCGAGTTCCGCCTGCTGGAGCACCTGATGCGCCACGCCGGCCAGGTCGTCACCCGCACCATGCTGCTGGAGAAGGTCTGGGATTACCACTTCGACCCCCAGACCAACGTCATCGACGTCCACGTCTCCCGCCTCCGCCAGAAGCTGGACCGCGGCTTCGAGCGGCCGCTGATCCACACCGTCCGCAACGCCGGCTACATGATCCGGGCGGAGGAGGCCGCCTAGCGGCGGCACCATGCCGACGGAGCAGGTGCGCCGCGCCCCCGTCCCCCGGCTGGTGGACAGCGCCGGCTTCCGCTTCGCCGTCTTCTTCGCCGGCATGTTCCTGCTCGGCGGCGTCGCCTTCGCCGGTATCGTCTGGTACAACACGGCCGGCGGCCTGGACCGGCAGACGGACGCCGCCATCCGCGCCGACGTCTCCTCCCTCCTCGCCCGCTACCGTGAGACCGGCCGCGACGGCGTGCTGCAGGGCATCGCCTACCGCCTGACGCGGGACGGGGACGACCAGGACCTCTACCGCCTCACCGACGCCGCCGGCACGCCCCTCGCCGGCAACCTCGACGCCACGCCCGACGAGCTGGCCGGCCCCCCGCCCGAGAGCGAGGGCCTGCGCTGGCTCCGCGCCGGCATGGTGCGGGACGGGGTGGGAACCGAGGTCCGCCTCTACCGCGCCGACCTGCCGAACGGCGACCGCCTCCTCGTCGGCCGCGACGAGGAGGAGCGGCTGCACCTCCGCCAGCTCCTGGCGCGCGGCCTCGGCTGGGCCGCCAGCGCCTCCGGCCTCATCGCCCTCATCGGCGCCCTGCTGCTGCGCCGCGCCCTGCAATCCATGCTGCGCCCCGCCGCCGACACCGTCTCCGCCATCGCCGGCGGCGACCTCTCCCAGCGCGTCCCCCTCTCCGACCGCGACGACGAGTTCGACCGCCTGGGCCGCACCCTGAACGCCATGCTGGACAAGATCGGCACCCTCATGGCCGGCATCCGCGGCGTGTCGGACGCCATCGCCCACGACCTCCGCACCCCCGTCGCCCGCGCCCGCGGCCGGCTGGAAGAAGCGCAGGACGCGGACCCTGAGGCGATGCGCCGCGCCATCGAGCAGGGCATCACCGACCTGGACGGCATGACCCGCATCTTCCAGGCCGTGCTGCGGATCACGGAGGCCGAGGCGGGCGCCCGCCGCGCCGCCTTCGCCGCCATCGACCTCACCCCCCTGCTGGCCGACGCCGCCGAGCTCTACGAGGCCATCGCCGAATCCCGCGGCGTCACCCTGGAAACATCCCTGCCGGAGAGCCTTCCCCTGACGGGGGACCGCGACCTCCTCCTCCAGGCGGTCGCGAACCTGCTGGACAACGCCGTGAAGTTCTCCCCCGCCGGCGGCCGCATCCGCCTCTCCGCCGAGGCCCGGGGCGAGACCCAGCGCATCACGGTGGCCGACGAAGGCCCCGGCCTCCCCGCCGCCGACCGCGCCCGCGCCGGGGAACGCTTCTTCCGCGCCGACAATGCCCGCACCACCCCGGGCTACGGCCTCGGTCTCTCCCTCGTCCGCGCCGTCGCGGGCCTCCACGGCGGGGCCCTCATCCTGAACGACACCCACCCCGGCCTGCACCCGCCCGGCCTCTCCGCCACGCTCTGCCTGGATGCCGGGCCGACACTGGGGGGCGCGGCCACCCAGGGGGCTCCGCCACCTGGACCCCCGCCAGGAGCCTGAGGCTCCTGGACCTGCATCGGGCTGCCGCAGGACTGACTTGAGGCGTGGCGCTGACTGTCGGGTCCGATCCTGCCCCTGCAGTCGCCTCGGCTCTTGGAGCCGAGGCGCACCGTCCGCGACGCCAAACCCACTCGAAGAAGAAGATGATGGTGAGGGGTCCGGGGAGAGGAAGAATTCCTTCTTCCTCTCCCCGGGACAGACCGCCAGCGAAGAACCGGCCCGCCCCTACCCCCGCGAGGGATCCTCCGGCCAGGCGTGCCGGGGATACCGCCCGCGCATCTCCCGCCGCACCTCCGCCCATCCGCCGCCCCAGAACCCCGAGAGGTCGGAGGTCACGGCGATGGGCCGCCCGGCCGGGGAGAGGAGCGAGACCTGCAGCGGAATCCGCCCCCCCATCAGCGGCGGCGTCCCCGCCAGCCCGAACAGGTGCTGCGCCCGTGCCTCCAGCGCCGGCACCTCGCGGTCGTAGTCGATGGCGGCGCTGCGCCCCTCCGGCAGTTCCACCCGGGCGGGAAGCTCCGCGTCCAGCCGCCGCTGCAGCTCCCACGGCACCAGCCCGCGCAGCATCGCCACCGCGTCCAGCCCCTTCAGTTCCGAGAGCCGGGAGAGCCCGTTCAGGTAGGGCGCCAGCCACTCCCCGGCACCGGCGGCCAGCGCGGCGTCGGACACGTCCGGCCAGGGCGCCCCTTCAGTCGCGCGCGCCCAGCGCAGCCGCGCCCGCAGCTGCACCGCCGCCTTGGACAGGTCCAGGTCGCGGAAGCCGCGCCCCGCCGCCGCCCGCGCCAGCGCCTCCGCCACCTTGGCGGGGTCGGCGTGGGGAAGGTTCACCTCCTCCAGCACCAGCGGCCCGAAGCGCAGGCGGCGGCGGGCGACCACGGCGTTGGCGCGGGCGTCGAACTCCGTCACCTCCTCCCGCACGAAGCGCTCGGGGAAGCGCGCCTCCAGCACGGCGCGGTCCAGCGGGGCGGCCATGCGGATGCGCGCCTCCGTCCCCGCCAGTTCCAGCGCCGCCACGGCCAGCAGCGGCGCCTTGCGGAGCGGATCGTTCGCCGCCAGCCGCGCGCCCTGGCCGGAGGCGAGGCGGAACGCCCCCTCCATGGTCCCGCGCCGGGCCGCGATCCGGTCCGGGAAGCCCGCGGCCAGCAGCGCGGCCGGATCGCCCCCCGGCTCCGTCCGCTCCGGCACGGAAAGCCGCCGGCGGTGCAGCTGCGCCGTGCGGCGGATGCGCTGCACCGTGGCGCGGTCCGCCTCCGGGTGGTCGCCGCCGCGCAGCAGGTCCAGCCGCGTGTTCAGGTCCACATGCGCGTCGCGGTTCCGGATCGGGTCCCGCTCCTCCAGCAGCGCGGCCAGGTCGGCGGCCAGCGCCGCCTCGCCCGGCATCCGCGTCTCCACCATCACCCGCGCCAGCCGGGGATGCGCGCCCAGCCGCGCCATGCGCCGCCCCGTGGCGGTGATGCGCCCCGCCCCGTCCAGCGCGTCCAGTTCCTGCAGCAGGCCCCGCGCGGCCGCCACCGCACCGGCGGGCGGCGGGTCGAGGAAGGCCAGCGCCCCGGGCTCCGCCCCCCAGGCCGCGCAGTCCAGCACCAGCCCCGAAAGCTCCGCCTCCAGCATCTCCGGCCGGTCCGCGATCGGCAGACCCCGGTGCAGCGCCTCCGTCCACAGCCGGATCGCCACCCCCGGCTCCGTGCGCCCCGCGCGCCCCGCCCGCTGCTCGGCGGCGGCGCGGGAGATGCGGACGGTGGCCAGCCGCGTCAGCCCCGTGGCCGCGTCCAGCCGCGGCGCCCGCCGGAACCCGCCATCCACCACGATCCGCACCCCCGGCACCGTCAGCGAGGTCTCCGCGATGGAGGTCGCCAGCACCACCTTGCGGCGCGCGGAAGGGTTCAGCGCCCGGTCCTGCTCGGCGGGCGGCATCTCCCCGTGCAGCGGCAGCACCTCCGCGGCCACGCCCGCCAGCCGCTCGGCGGTGCGCCGGATCTCCCCCCAGCCCGGCAGGAAGGCCAGCACGTCGCCGGGATGCTCCCGCAGCGCCTCCCGAATGGCGCCCGCCATCGCCTCCGGCAGGTCCCGCGGCTCCTTGATGTCGCGCGGCCGGTGGTGGACGACGACGGGATAGGCCCGACCCGCGCTCTCGATCACCGGCGCGTCCCGCACGCCGCCCGGCACGCCGTCTCCGCCCAGCAGCCCCGCGAACCCCGCCGCGTCCAGCGTCGCGGACATCGCCAGCAGCCGCAGCTCCGGCCGCAGCGCCCGCTGCAGGTCCAGGCACAGGGCGAGCCCGAGATCCGTGTCCAGGTGCCGCTCGTGCGCCTCGTCGAACAGCACGGCGGAGACCCCCTCCAGCCCCGGATCGGACTGCAGCCGCCGCACCAGCAGCCCCTCGGTCACCACCTCGATCCGCGTCCGGTCGGACACCGCCCGGTCCAGACGGGTGGAGAGCCCCACCAGCCCGCCCGGCGCCCCCTCCCCCGCCAGGTCGGCCATGCGGCGCGCGGCGGCCCGGGCGGCCACGCGCCGGGGCTCCAGCACCAGGATCTTTCCCGCGACCCAGGGCTCCCCCAGCAGCGCCAGGGGCACGATCGTCGTCTTGCCCGCGCCGGGCGGCGCCACCAGCACGGCGTTCGGCCCCTCCCGCAGAGCCGCCATCAGGGCGGGCAGGGCCTCGGAGACGGGAAGTTCGGGCAGGTCCATCGCGCGCCCCTCTCGGCGGGGCGGGCCGGCTTGTCAAACCGTGGAGCGAAGCCGCCCGCCCGGCGTTCTGCCCCAGCAATGGGCCCGGCAGCGGGCCCAACTCGCCCGCGCCGACAGGAGGACCGCCCATGCCCGCCGCCACCCCGACGGTTCCGTCACCCCGGCCGGAAAGCCTCTCCTCCTCCCTCATGCGCAACATCCAGGTGCTGGAGCAGCGGCGCCGTCAGGAGGCCGCCAACGCGACCCGGCAGGAACAGGTGGCGGAGGCCATCACCCGCTTCACCGGCAGCATGACCTTCGTCTACATCCACCTCGTCCTCTACGGCGCCTGGATCACGATCAACCTCGGCTTCATCCCTGGCGTGCCGAAGTTCGATCCCTCCTTCGTCGTGCTCGCGATGGAAGCTTCCGTCGAGGCCATCTTCCTCTCCACCTTCGTCCTCATCAGCCAGAACCGCATGGCCGCCGCCGCCGACAAGCGCGCCGACCTCGACCTCCAGATCAGCCTGCTGACCGAGCACGAGCTGACGAAGCTCTCCCGCCTCGTCGTCCGGATGGCCGAGCGCCTGGACATCCGCGACGCCGCGGACCCGGAGATGCGGGAGGTGGAGGAGGACGTGGCGCCGGAGGCCGTGCTGGACGAAATCGAGGCGCGGCAGGGGAAGGGCTGAACGATCGCTCCAGGGGCGCTGCCCCGGGAATCCCGCCGGGGTGGCAACGGCCACCCCGGACCCCGCGATCGGGCCGCCGCGGATGCGATGACCAAAGGTGGGCGCTGCAGGCCTCCCGACCTCAGGTCAGCACGATCCTCGATGCCCCGCACCTCGGGTCATGGACCCGAGGAGAAACCCCGGCCCCGCATTCCGCGGCAGCCCCCGAGAGAAAATGAAGAGTGGCATCCAAGGGAGGGGAGAATTCTTTCTCCCCTCCCTAGGGGCCGCGGGGACTACCCCGCCTGGATCGCCGGCCCGTGCCGGTCCACCAGTACCGCGCTCGCCTCGTTCAACCCGATCACCTCCACCGCCGCACCGTGGCGCCGCAGCTTCGCCACCACGCCCTCCAGCGCGGAGACGGCGGTGATGTCCCACAGGTGCGCGCGCGTCAGGTCGATCCGCACGCGGGCGGCGGCGTCGCGCGTGTCGAAGGCGTCGGCCATCATCTCCGCGCTGGCGAAGAACACCTGCCCCGTCACGGTGTAGGTGCGCGTGCCGGACGCTTCGTCATAGGCCGTCGTCACCTCCATCAGCCGCATGACCTTGAAGGCGAAGAACACGCCGCTGAGCAGCACGCCGACCGCGACGCCGAGCGCGAGGTTGTGGGTCAGCACCGTCACGGCCACGGTGGCCAGCATCACCGCGCTGGACACCTTCGGGTGCCGCGCCACGTCGCGCAGCGAGGACCAGGAGAAAGTCTCGACGGAGACCATCACCATGATCGCCACCAGCGCCGCCACCGGCACCTGCGCCACCCAGGGACGCAGCAGCACCATGAGGATCAGCAGGAACACCCCGGCCGTGAGGGTGGAGACGCGCCCGCGCCCGCCGAAGCGCACATTGCCCACGGTCTGCCCGATCATCCCGCAGCCGGCGATGCCGCCGAAGAACCCGGCCGCCAGATTTGCCAGGCCTAGCCCCGTGCACTCCCGCGCCTTGCTGCTCGTGGTGTCCGTCAGCTCGTCCACCACGCTCGCCGTCATCATCGATTCCAGCAGGCCCACCACCGCCATCGCCAGCGCGTAGGGCGCGACGATCACCAGTGTCTCGAGGCTGAACGGCACGTCGGGAATCAGGAAGGAGGGCAGCGAGTCCGGCAGCCGCCCGAGATCCGCCACCGTCCGCACGGGCATCGGCACGGCCATGGTGAAGGCGGTGAGGACGAGGATGCAGATCAGCGGCGAGGGGATCGCCGTGGTGAGCCGCGGCAGCAGGTAGATGATCGCCAGCCCCGCCGCGATCAGCGCGTAGGTGTGCCAGCTCACCCCCAGCATCTGCGGCACCTGGGCGGAGAAGATCAGGATCGCCAGCGCGTTCACGAAGCCCGTGCGCACGGATTTCGAGACGAAGCGCATCAGCACGTCCAGCCGCGCCAGCCCGAAGCCGATCTGGAACAGCCCCGCCAGGATCGTAGCCGCCAGCAGGTACTGCACGCCGTGGCTGACGACGAGCGCGGCCGCCACCAGCGCCACCGATCCCGCCGCGCCGGAGATCATGGCCGGCCGCCCGCCCGCGAAGGCGATCACCACGCCGATGACGAAGGAGGCGAAGAGCCCGACCTCCGGATCCACCCCCGCCACGAAGGAGAAGGCGATTACCTCCGGGATGAGGGCGAAGGTGCCGACCATGCCGGCGAGGATGTCGCGCCGCAGCGCGGCAGGTCCCGCGAACCACTCGGTCCGGTCGCGGGCGATGGGCTGATCTTTCATGAGGGTGCTTCCGCAAGAGGCACGCGACGGCACCGCCGGGCGGTGCTCTGAAGGGTCGCGTCTGATGCGTTGTCCGGCGGATCGGCGGCCGGAAGAGCCACCCGGGGTTTCACCGGGTCCGGGATGAATGGCCCGATGCTAACCACCGCCTTGCTGCATTGCAACACGCGCCGCCCCTGGCGGGCTGCCCTCGGCGCGCCCAACTTCGCCCGGCAACGCGGAGAGGATCACCCCATGCAGAAGCGCCCGCTCGGCCGGTCCGGCCTGGAGATCGCCCCCCTCGTCTTCGGCGGCAACGTCTTCGGCTGGACCACCGACGAGCCCACGGGCTTTCGCCTGCTGGACGGCTTCGTGGATGCCGGGCTGAACGCCATCGACACCGCCGACGTCTATTCCCGCTGGGCGCCCGGCCACCAGGGCGGCGAATCCGAGACGGTGATCGGCAACTGGCTGCGCGCGAACCCCGGCAAGCGGGAGAAGGTGCTGATCCTCACCAAGGTCGGCTCCGACATGGGCCAGGGCCACCGCGACCTCTCGGCGAAGTGGATCGAGACGGCGGTGGAGAACTCGCTCCGCCGCCTGAGCACGGACGTCATCGACCTGTACCAGAGCCACTGGCCCGCCCCCGGCACCCCGCAGGAGGAGACCCTCCGCGCCTATGAGAAGCTCCTGAAGGCCGGGAAGGTCCGCGCCATCGGCACCTCCAACTACGACGCCGCCCTGCTCTCCGAATCCCTGGCCGTCGCGAAGGAGCACGGCCTGCCGCGCTACGAATCCCTGCAGCCGAAGTACAACCTCTACGACCGCGAGGAATTCGACGGCGCGCTCCGCGACCTCTGCGTGAGGGAGGGGATCGGCGTCATCAGCTACTACGGCCTCGCCTCCGGCTTCCTCTCCGGCAAGTACCGCTCGAAGGAGGACCTCTCGAAGAGCAAGCGCGGCGCGGGGATTGAGAAGTACCTGACGGAGCGCGGCTTCCGCATCCTGAACGCGCTGGAGGCGGTGGCCTCCAACCGCGGCGCGAAGCCCGCCGAGGTCGCCCTGGCCTGGGTTATCGCCCGGGAGGGCGTGACGGCCCCCATCGCCAGCGCCACGAGCGCGGAGCAGTTGGAGAGCCTCGTCCGCGCCGTCCATCTCACCCTGGCGCCGGAGGACATCGCGGCGCTGGACGCCGCGAGCGCCGCCTGACGCGCCAGTTGCGGCCGGGCGCGCATCGGGCCTATCCCCGGCCCATGCGCGCCTTCCTCCTCCTGCTGGCGGTCCTCCTCGCCCCCGCTGCCGCGCGGGCGGTGGAGAGCGGCGCGGTGGAATCCCCCCGCGCCCGCGTAACGCTCGCGGCGGAGAACGCGGCCGTCGCCCCGGGCCAGCCCTTCCGCCTCGCCCTGCGGATGGTCCTGGCCCCCGGCTGGCACAGCTACTGGACCAACCCCGGCGATGCCGGGGAGGCCCCCTCCCTCGAGCTCACCCTGCCCGATGGCGGCACCCCCGGCCCCCTGGCCCTGCCCGTCCCCGCCCGCATCCCGACCGGCCCCCTGGTGAGCTTCGGCTATACCGGCGAGGCCCTCTTCCCCCTCACTCTTACCCCGCCCGCGGAACTTCAGCCCGGCCGCCTCTACACGATCGAGGGCACCGCCCGCTGGCTCGTCTGCGCCGAGATCTGCATCCCCGAGGAGGGTGATTTCCGCCTGGACCTGCCGGTCGAGGCCGCCCCGCGCCCCGATCCGGACGCCGCCCCCCTCTTCCGCGCCGCCGAGGCCGCCCTGCCCCGCCCCCTGCCCTTCGCTGCCCGCGCCGGCTTCGAGGGGACGCGCGGCGCCCTGGAGATCGTCGGCCCCGGTCTCGCCCCCGGCGCCGTGAGGGAGGCCTTCTTCTTCCCCGAGGCGTCAGGCGTCATCGAGAGTGCCGCGCCCCAGCCCCTCTCTCTCCGGGACGGCACCCTCACCCTCTCCCTCGCCCGTGACCGGGCGCCGCTGCCGGACCGCCTCTCCGGCGTGGTCGCCATCACCGACGCCGCCGGCGTGCGCAGCGCCTATACCCTCTCCGTCGCGCCCGGCCCGATGCCCGCCGCCCTGGACCAAGAGAGGGGCGGCCTGCCGCTGTGGCAGGCCGCGCTCCTCGCCGCGCTGGGCGGCCTGATCCTGAACCTCATGCCCTGCGTCTTCCCGATCCTGGCGATGAAGGCGGTGTCCCTGGCCCGCCACGCCGGCGCGGGCCGCGCCGCCCTGCGCGCGGAATCCCTGGCCTACGCCGCCGGGGTCCTGCTCGCTTTCCTCCTTCTCGGCGCCGCCCTGGTCGGGCTGCGCGCGGGGGGGATCGCGGCCGGCTGGGGCTTCCAGTTCACCGCCCCCGCCTTCGTGGCCGCCATGGCTTGGCTCATGCTCGCGGTGGGGCTGAACCTCTCCGGCGTCTTCTCCGTCGCCGGCCCCGCCCTCTCCGGCGGGCGCGGCAGCTTCGCCACGGGGCTGCTGGCGGTGGCCGTCGCCACCCCCTGCACCGCCCCCTTCATGGCCGCCGCCCTCGGCGCCGCCCTCGCCATGCCGCCCGCCGCCGCCCTGGCCGTCTTCGCCGCGCTCGGCCTCGGCATGGGCGCACCGCAACTCCTCATCGCCCTCTCCCCCAACCTTGCCGTGGGCCTGGCCCGCCTCCTCCCCCGCCCCGGTGCCTGGATGGAGCGCCTGCGCCAAGCCCTCGCCTTTCCCATGTACGGGGCCGCCGCCTGGCTCGCCTGGGTCGTCTCCGTGCAGGCCGGTCCCGAAGGATTGGGCTGGGTCCTCGCCGGCGCCGTGCTCGTGGGCTTCGCCGCCTGGGCCCTCGGCGCCGCCCCGGCCGGCCGCGCGCGCTGGATCGGCCGCGGCGCCGCCGGGCTCGCCCTCGCCGCCGCCCTCGCCACCCTGCCCGCCCTCTCCGGCGCCGCCCCCACCCCGCGCGCGGAGGCATCCGGCGAGCCCTGGTCGGGCGCCCGCCTCGCGGCGCTGCGGGCGGAGGGACGCCCGGTCTTCGTGAACCTCACCGCCGCTTGGTGCATCACCTGCCGGGTGAACGAGCGCGTGGCGCTGGAAACCGAGGCCACCCGCGCCGCCTTCGCCCGCGCCGGGGTCGCCGCCCTCACCGGCGACTGGAGCCGCGGCGACCCCGCTATCACCGCCCTCCTGCGGGAACAGGGGCGGGAGGGCGTGCCCCTCTACCTCCTCTACCCGCCGGGAGGCGGCGCCCCGGTGGTGCTCCCCCAGATCCTGACCGAGCGGATGGTGGTGGATGCGGTCGCCGCCCTGCCCCCTCCCGTGGCGCGCGCCTTGGCGCACCCGGATGACGCGCGGACGGGAAGCGCTATGCTGCGCCGCCCTCCCCCCTTGGCGGAACGGTAGACGCAGGCGACTTAAAATCGCTCACCCATCGGGTGTGCCGGTTCGAATCCGGCAGGGGGGACCAGCATCCCGCGGCAGGGAAGGCGCCGCGGCTGCCGGCCCGAGGCCTAGCGCCACTGCCTCCGCCCCATCCCGCCCGTGCCCGCCCCCTCCATGCCCGGCGCGGGAAGCGTGACCTGCGGGAAGACGGACAAGCCCTCGTTCCCTGACGAGGGCGGGAGCTCGGCGGGCGCCGCGCCGCAGCCCGGTCGTAGCGCGCCGCAATCCCAGGCGAAGCGGTCGCGCCGCCCCGCGACGCTGCCGCCCCGCTCGAACCGGCAGAGACAGGCCTTGCCCGCCAGGCAAGTCGTCACACCCTCCCGCGCCGGCCCGCAGATGGGGCCAGTCCCACCCCCTGCCTCATCCGGCAGCTCGTCACCCCTGGCGCAAGGCACGGCCAAGAGGAGAGTCAGCGGGAGGATGAAGAGGCGAGGCACCCTTCCCCGATACGCCCCGCCGGGCTGACGGAAGGTGAACCGCCCGGCCGCTTCGCGCGCGGCCTCAGCCCGCCCCTGCCCCGTAGCCGGCCATCCGCGGCAGCCCCGGCGGGTTCAGCAGCCCCGCATAGGCGCGCCAGGCATCCCGCGCCTCCAGCGCCGGCGCCTCCGCCTCCCCGCCCTTCGGCACGGCCGGCCGGGCCAGGTCCTGCAGCAGCCGCAGCGGGGGCACGCCCCGCACCGCCGCGGCGCTCGCCCGGGCGATCACGTCCACGTCCTCGCGCTCGATCAGCGCGGCCACGACCCGCGCGGCCTCGCGCTCCACCAGCGGCAGCGGCCAGGCCGGGTGATAGACGCGGAACACCTCCACCGCGTCGGCCCAGGCCGCCCCCTCCGGCACGCCGCGCGCGACGGCGGCGCGGAACAGCCGGGCCGCGCGGCGGGCGGCCAGCACGTCGAGATCGGGCGAGGCGGAGCGGGACTCGGGCATGGGCGAAGGATAGCCCAGAAGGGAACGATACGTGAACACGAAGTTAATGCCTTGCCTGCCCTTCTCTGTGCGGGCACCGGGCGGCAACGCCGTGCCCTGGCAGCGCCGCCCAACGGCCACTCTCAACGAAAAGTGGTCCGGTGGCGCGGGAAGCCTGCTTGCCGCAGGTTGGTGGCAGCGGGAGACAATGGGATTACCACCTCTCCACGAGCAGAGAGAATCATGACCGACGACAGGCGCATCCGCGAGCGGGCCTACGCGATCTGGGAAGATGCCGGCCGGCCCGAGGGACGGCACGAGGCGCACTGGGACCAGGCCCGGCAGGAGATCGGGTCGAAGGCGCCCGCCGTCGCGGCCGAGCCCGCCGCGAAGCCGGGGCGGGCCGGGAAGGCCAAGTCGCCGACACCGGCAGCGCCGGATGGCGGCTCTGCCCCCGCCGAGGTCGCGGTCGCGACCGAGGAGAAGGGCAAGGCCAAGAAGTCGAAGCCTGCCACGAAGACGGCCGCCGCCACCCTTGCGGCGCCCGATGGCGGCGGCTCCACCCCGGCGGAGGCCGCGGCGGCCAAGCCTGAGGCGAAGAAGAAGAGCAAGAAGGCGTAAGGCTGCGCCCCTCCGGGGGGAACCGCCTGCCGGCCCCAGGCCGGAAGCGCTCGAGCCGGAGCGCCCCAGCCCTGGACGTGCCTCTACTGCACCGAGGCGAGCGCGCCGGAGGACCCGGAGGCCTGCCGCGCCGCCACGGTGCTATGGACCCAGCCCTCCGGCTCCGTCTCGCCCACCTGGAACCAGCCGCCCGGCGCCGTGCCGAACACGTTCATCACCGTGCCCGTGCGTGCCACACGCAGCACCGCGCCGCCACCGCCCGGCGAGGCGCGCAGGTTGCCGTTCTGCTTCATCACCACGGAACCGGCGCTGGCGGGCGCGGCATTCGCGGCGGCGGTGACGAGGTCGGGCGCGGGCGGCGCCTCCGGCCGCACCTGCTCCAGCAGCGGCAGGCCGTTGGGCAGGGGCGGCGTCGGCGCGCTCACCAGCGTACCGCCGGCGCGCTGGATCGGCCCGCCGCCCTCGAAGCAGCGCCCGACCATCTCCACGTAGACGCGCGTCGCCTCCACGTTGCTGCGCCCGACGAACTGCTCCACCTCCATGGCGCCGTTGCGCTGGCTCACCACGGAGACGAAGGGGATGTACACGGCCTCGCCCGTCACCGTGGCCTGCCCGCACACCGCGTAGGTGTCGGCCATCGCCTGCCGGTAGGTTTCCACGGCGCGGAAGCGGAGCGAATTCGCGTCTCGCGCCACGCCGCGCACGCGCTCCTCGGCGGCGGTCCTCACCCGGGCCGCGGCGCCGCCATCCGTTCTCGCTGCGGGCTTCGGCGCCGCATCCTCCAGGCACCCGCCCAGAGCCAGTAGCCCGACGAGGAGAAAGCCCTTGCGCATCATGTCTCTCCACCCGGGTGTTACGACGGGTGCAGAACGCGCGGCGCGCCCGGATCATTCTTTCACGTTCCCGTGCCACCCATCTTGCGAAACGGCGCGCACCGATGGTGTCGCCATCCCGCGCGTGCTTCCCTGAACAACGGGCGAGAGGGGAACCACCGATGGCCGGAACCGAGGCGACTCTGCTGGTGGTGGTGGACACGGTCTGCCCCTGGTGCTGGGTCGGCAAGCGCCGGCTGGACCGCGCCGTGGCGATGCTGGCCGGTGAAGGCCTGCACCTCTCCCGCCAGTGGCACCCCTTTCAGCTCAACCCCGACATGCCCGCCGGCGGCATGCCGCGCGCCGAGTACCGCGTGAGGAAATTCGGCAGCGTGGAGCGTGGCCGCCAGCTCGATGCCCGTCTCGCCGCCGAGGGCGCGAGGGACGGCATCCCCTTCGACTTCGAGCGGATCGAGCGCAGCCCCAATTCCCTCGACAGCCACCGCCTGATCCGGCTCGCCGCGCTGGAAGGTGGCGCCCCCCTGGCCGATGCCGTGGCCGAGGCGCTCTTCTCCGCCTACTTCTCGGAAGGCCGCGACATCGGCGACCCAACGGTCCTCGCCGCCATCGGCGACGCCGCCGGCCTGCCCCCTGGGCGCGCCGCCGCCATGCTGCACTCCGACGAGCTGGCGAAGGAAGTGGCGGACGACGCCGCCCGCGCCACCGGCCTCGGCGGCGTCCCCGCCGTCATCCTGGACCGCCAGCTCATCATCTCCGGCGCCCAGCCCGCCGAGGCGATGGCCGAGGCCGTCCGCACCGCCCTCCGCACCGCGGCCTAGGGCGCGTCCCGCCCGAGCGGCCCCGCGCGCCCGGCGAACACCTCCGCCGGCCCGCCCTAGCCCGCCAGCGCCCGCGCCGCTCGCCGCCCGGACCGCACCGCGGCGTCGATCGTCGCCGGCAGCACCGGCTCCATCCAGTCCCCCGCCAGCGCCAGGTTCGGCAGCACCAGCACCGGCGGCGGGGCCGGATCGCCCGGCCGGTGCCGCGGCGTGGCCCGCTTCTCCTTCACCGCGCGGCAGGGCGGCGGCACGTCCGGCCATTCCCCCGGGAGGTCGAAGGCGGCCGCCAGCGCCCGGATCTCCGCCCAGGCGCGCGGCGCCAGATCCTCCGTCGCCTCCCGCGCCTCCGCATCCGCCGCGCTCACCGTCACCGCCACCGTGTCCGGCCGCACCAGCACCCACTGGCACAGGCCGCCCAGCACCCCGAGGAACCGGACCGGTCCCCCTTTCCCATCAGGGGGCGTGCGGTGATCGAAATGCAGGTTCAGGATCGGCGCGTGCGCCACCGGCACCGGCAGCCCCGGCAGCAGCCGCGCCGCCTCCCAGGGCGGCACCGCCAGCACCACCGTATCCCCATCCCCCAGCGCCAGGGTTCCATCCCCGAACTCCAGGGCGATCACCCTCTCGTCCTCGCCGGTCCGCAGGCCACGCAGCCGCGCCCCCGGCCGGATCTCCACGCCCCGCGCCCGCAGCGCCGCCAGCGCCGGCTCCACCAGGTCCGGCCCCAGCCCGCGCCGCGCCACCAGCAGCCGCGCCGCCCCTGGCGCCCCCACCCGCCGCAGCACCGCCCCCAGCTTGCGGGACGATGCCTCCGCCACCGGCGTGTTCAGCGCTGCGATCACCAGCGGCTCCACGAACCCCCGCAGGAAGGCCGGATGCCCCGCCATGGCCTCTGCCACCGCCACATCCCCCGGCCCCGCCAGCCGGAGCAGCGCGCCCAGCGCCCGCACCCCGGCCCCATCTGGCCGCCGATCCCGGCGCCACCAGCCCAGGGGGGACAGCGCCACCCGCCGTGCCCGCCCATCCACCATGTCCAGCACCGGCAGCCCGCCCGGCTCCGGCTCCACCCAGCCGTCCCGCGCCCCGATCTCCCGCAGGAAGCCCAGCGCCGCCCGGTTCGCCCCCACCAGCGCGTGCGTGCCGTTGTCCAGCCCATCCGCCAGCGCCCGCGCCCGCCCGCCGGCCAGCGGCGCCGCCTCATGCACCACCACCCGCCCCCGCGCGGCCAGCGCGGCGGCCAGGCCAGCCAAGCCGGCACCGATGACGTGGGTGGTCATGGGTTGGCGCCCGTGGACTTCGGGGAAGGGCGCCGCCCTTCCCCGCGCCCCAACCCGCCAGGAAACTGAGTTTCCTGGACCTTCCATCTGTTAAACGCCCTTGGTTGGAGGAGTCCGAAGGGGGCCCCTCCAACCAAGGGCATCTCTTTCACGGGCGGGAGGTGCGGGAACCTCAGGTTCCTGCCGGATAGGGGGTCCGGGGAGAAGGCAGCGCCTTTCCCCCGAACACCACGGACCCACCCCATCACCACCCCAGTGCCATCGCCGCCAGCCGCGCCTTCTCGCCCGCGCTCAGCCGGGGCCGCAGGCGGGGCGCATGGAAGCCGCGGGCGGCGAGGCGGCGGAGAATGCGGTGGTAGGCCCACATCATCACGCGCGCCGGGCGCAGGGGCTTGCTGTTGGTGCCCTTGGCAAGCTCGGCCTCGGCGGCGGCGAAGCCGGCCTCCGCGCGGGCCATCAGGCGGTCGCAGGCCTCGAAGAGGTCGGGCCGGGCGATCAGCGTTCCCGCATCCGCGTCGGGGCCGAGCCAGGACAGGGGGATGTAGACCCGGTCCCGCGTGGCATCCTCGTCGATGTCCCTGAGGATGTTGACGAGCTGCAGCGTGCGCCCGAGCGCCAGCCCGAAGGCCTCCGCCTCCGGCGCGCCGAAGATGCGCACGGAGAGCGCGCCGACGCTCCCCGCCACGCGCCGGCAGTAGAGATCCAGCGCCGCCTCGTCGGGGATGCGGAGCCGGGCGGTGGAGTCCGTCTCCATCCCCGCGATCATCGCCTCGCACTCGGATTTCGGCAGGTCGAAGGCCTCGCGCGCCCAGAACAGCTCGCGCGAGACGGCGCAGTCCGGCGCGTCCAGCTTGCCCCGCCACTCCATGAGGAACTGCCGCTTCTCCGCCTCCGGCGTCGTCCCGTCCGCGATGTCGTCCACCGCCCGGCAGAAGGCGTAGACGGCGTAGAGCGCCCGCCGACGCTCCCCCTTCAGGCTCGCCATCCCCTTCGCGAAGGAGGACCCGGCCCGCATCACCCGCGCCCGCACCAGCGCGGCGTCCGACGGCCCGCCGGTCGGCGCTGCGATCAGCGCGCCGAGGAAATCCGCCTTCCCGAGCGCCACCCGCCCGGCCATCGGATCGGCCGCCCGCAGCTTCGCCAGCAGCCGCCGCGCGCAGCCGATCGTGGTCGCGGACTGGAAGGCCAGCCGCCGGCTCTTCAGCAGCCGCGGCAGCGCGGCCGCCACGTCCAGCAGCGTGTCCGTACGGTCCAGCAGCGCATCCAGCACCGCGCGGCGCGGGCCGGGCTGGGTGAACATTGCCTCCACCCCTCCGACCTCGGCCATCCAGGATTGCGGGATGTAGATCCGCCCGATCGTGTCCCGGTCCACGCCCATGTCCTGGATGTGGTTCAGCACCTGCAGCGAGGTGCAGAGCGCGTCCGCCGCCCGGATCGCCGCCGGGTCGTCATCCCCATGGATCCGCAGCAGGAACCGCCCCACCGGATCGGCGGAGTGCGCGCAGTAATCCGCCAGCGCGTCCCAGTCCGCGCAGGGCTCGTTGCGGGAGTCCCGGCGGAAGGCGGTCAGCATCTTCCGCGCCTCCTCCACCCCCGTGCCGCTCGCGCGCAGCGCGCTGGCCTCCGGCACCTCCGCCAGGGCAGCGGCATCGCCGTCCAGCGCCGCCTCGATCAGGTCCAGCCGCCGCAGCTTCTCCTCCGCGGGAAGGTCGGGGCTGTCCCCGATGTCGTCCGCCAGCCGCACCACGCGGTAGAAGGCGAGCACCTTCCCCCGCACGGCGGGCGAGAGCAGGCGGGAGGCGACGGGGAAGTTCTCGGAATCCGGCCCGCGCGTGGCGGGCCCGGCGGCAATGCTGGCGCTCATGTCGGGTCGCTTATGCCCCATCCGCGGGCTGGTAGGCACGGCCCTTCCACCCCGCCGGCCGCCCCAGGGCGGATCGGACGAGTGCGGTCCACTGAATGGCAAGGGCGACAAGGACGGTGGCGGGGTGCAGGGGAATGGTCCAGCTCGGCTCCTGCCCCCGCCAGGTGATGGCGGCGCGGGTGATGTAGGTGAGGATAAGGGCCACGGCGGCCAGGGAACCCGGCAGCAGCAGCCAGGGCAGCAGATGCCCTCCCGCCAGCAGGAGAGTCCAGACCGGCAGCCCGACGGGCGTCGCCATGCCCTCCCGCGCGTTCTTCACGAACCCGCCCCAGGCCTCCCGGAAGCCGCCATACATCCGGCACTCCGCCAGCGGCGCCCCGTCCACCACCTCCGTCCGGTGCCCCGCCGCGCGGAGGTTGCGCGCCAGGTGCAGCCCGTCATGCAGCTTGGTGCGGAAGGCCCCGTGCCCGCCCACCGCCTCGTAGGCGCCCCGCTCGACCAGGATGAGCTGCCCGCAGGCGGCCGCCATGCCGGGATGGCGGGTGGCCGCGCGCCCCCCGCCGGGCAGGTAGCCCATCATCATGAGGTTGATGGCGGGCACCGTCAGCCCTTCCCCAACGGTCCGCATGACCTGCCGCGGCACCCCGGTGACGAGGGCGATGCCCCTGGCCGCCGCGTGCCCCGCCATGGCCGCCGCCGCCCCCGGTGCCAGCCGCACATCGGCGTCGATGAACAGCAGGTGCGTCCCCCGCGCCGCCTCCGCCAGCCGGGCGCAGGCGTGAACCTTCCCCGTCCAGCCCGGCGGCAGGGGCGGCGCCCGCAGCAATCGCAGGCGCGAATCCGCCTTCGCCCGCGCCGAGACGATGTCCGGCGTCGCGTCAAGCGACCCGTCATCCATCACCAGCACTTCCACATCCACACCCGCGCTCGCCAGCGCCGCGTCCAGGCAGGCCCCGATGTTCGCCGCCTCGTCCCGCGCGGGAATCAGGACGGAAACCATGGTGCCGGCCGCCGGCCCGGCCTTCGCGCGGGGCTGCAGGGCCAGGTTGGCCGCGGCCATGCCGGCCGGCAGGGCGGCCAGCGCGAGAGCGAGCGTCTCCAGGATCATCCGCCCACCCCGCTGCCCTGCCCCGGTGCCACGCCGGCCTTCTAGCCCGGTTCCGCCCGGCGCGCATGCCGGGGATCGAAGCGCCGCCCGCGCACCAGCGCCGAGACGCGCCGCCACAGGTCGTAGATCCCGCCCATCCCCTCCGCGCCGGAGACCAGCACGGCGAAGCGCGCGGGATCGCGCGTCATCGCCTCCTCGGCCAGCCGATCCATCGTTGCGGTCAGTGCCGCGCGGATCCGCTCCTCCCGCGCCTCGCGGTCCAGCGCCAGGAGCTCGCGCGCCTCCAGCGGTTCGCCGAAGGCGGCCAGCATCTCCGGCCGCCGCTCCGTCCAGAACACGTAGTCCAGCGCCAGGGGCAGCACGATCGCCTCCGGCGCGATCTCCGGCAGCCGCGTCACCCCTGGCGCGATCGCCACCGGCCGCTCCCGCACGTCCTGGAACCGCCCCGGCGCGTTCATCCAGAGCATCGCGCGCGGCCCCGCCAGCACCTCCTTCGCGGTGCGCAGGAAGGCCACCGCCCCGCGCGGCCCCGGCTCGATCCCGAACACCCCCAGGCGCCGCATGAAGCGGTACTTGGCCAGCGCCGCCGCCTCCATCGGGATGTAGATCTGGCGATCGCTGAACAGCCGCACGGGCAGCAGCATGAAGGCCACCCCGTCCCACCAGGAGGGGTGGTTCGCCAGCACGATCAGCGGCCGCTCGCCCGCATCCGGGGGCATCCCCCAGGCCGGCACCCGCAGCGCGCCCATGTGCCGGCGGAAGAAGCGCCGGAAGATGAAGTGGTAGAAGGCGAAGAGCCGCGCGTCCCGCAGCGCGAGGGGGGACGGCTCCGCCATGGTCCTTACTCGGCGGCCTGGGCCAGCAGCGCGTCCCGCATGCCCGCGCGCTCCGCCGCCGCCGACATGCCGCGCCCGCCCATGTCCCCGTCCATCGCGTCCGCCGCGATCCAGCCGGACATCATCACCATCGGCATCCCCGGCCCGGGATGCGCCGCGCCGCCCGCGAGGTAGAGCCCCTTCACGGCCTTCGAGCGGTTCCCCGGCTTGAACGCCCCCGTCCAGGCCCCGTGGGAGGCAAGGCCGTAGATGGCGCCGTCCAGCACCTTGTAGCGGTCGTGGATGTCCTGCGGCGTCAGCGCGCTCTCCACCACGATCCGCTCCTCGATGTCCTCCATCCCCGCCGTGCGCTTCAGCTTGTCGAGGATGGTCTGTCGGTAGGCCGGGAACATCTTCGACCAGTCCTGGCCGGGGCGGAGATGCGGCGTGTGCACCAGCACATACAGCGCCTCCCCCCCATCCGGCGCCACGGAGGGATCGGTGGAGGAGGGCGCGGCGAGGTAGGCGGTGGGATCGGGCGCCGGGATCCCCTTCTTGTAGATCGCGTCGAACTCCTCCTCCGCGTCGCGGGAGAAGACGAAATCGTGGTGCGCCAGGTGGTCGTACCGCTTGTTCAGGCCGAGGTAGAGCACCACGCCGGAGCAGGCCGGCTCGAACCCCTTCCTCTCGTACTTCCGGCCCGTCTTTCCGCCGACGAGCTCCTTGTAGGTCCGCAGCGCGTCCATGTTGGAGATCACCGCGTCGAAGGGAATGGTCTGCCCCTTCGCCACCACGCCGGCCACGCGCGTGCCGTTGTCGCGCAGGTCCAGCCCCGTGACCTCCGTGCTCGGGCGCAGCTCCGCACCGAGGCTCTCGGCGAGCTTCATCAGCCCTTCCGCCACCGCGCGCGTGCCGCCCACGGGGTACCAGATCCCCTCGCTCGCCTGCATGTCGCCGATGCTGCACAGCACCGCCGGCGCCAGATAGGGCGAGGAGCCGACATACTGGCAGTAATGGTCCAGCATCTGCGCCAGCCGCGCATCCGGCACGTGCCCGCGGATCACCTTCGCCACCCGCTTGCCCATGCCGAGGGCCATCACGTCCTTCAGCGTGTCGGCGCGCATGTTGGCCTTGAAGTCGATCGTGTCGGCGATGTCCTCCACCGGCTTCCAGAAGAAGAAGCCCTCGGAGATGCGGTGCAGGTTCTCCGACATGCGCTGGAATTCGCGGTAGCCCGCGCCATTCCCTGGCGCGAAGGAATCCATGTCCTTCGCCATCTCCTCCACGTTCTCGCGCAGGTCGATCCGCGTGCCGTCCTCGAAGAAGCAGCGCCACTGCGGGTCCAGCCGGATCAGCGGCAGGTCGCGCGCCTGCTCACGGCCCGCTTCCGCGAAGATGCGGCGCAGCACGCGCGGCACGGTCAGGATCGTCGGCCCCATGTCGAAGCGGAAGGACCCGCCGTTGCGCCCGCCCGGCTCCGAGGGCGCGTCGAGGTTCAGCACCGCCGCCTTGCCGCCCAGCCACTCGTTCTTGTCGAACAGCGTCACCTGATGCCCGCGCGCCTGGGCGACGCAGGCGGCGGCGAGGCCGCCGAGGCCGCCGCCGATGATGGCAACCTTGGCCATGCTTAGATCCTCGTGGAAACGGGCGCGCGGCCGAGATCGCGCAGCAGCAGGTTCGCGCTGATCCGCGCGCCCTCGTAGATCACGGGCAGGCCGGAGCCGGGATGGGTGCCGCCCCCCACCAGGTAGAGCCCCTGCGTGTCGCCGAAGCGGTTCCCCGGGCGGAACATCAGCATCTGCCGGAGATCATGCGCCAGGTTGAAGGTGGCGCCATAACCCACGGCAAACTCGTCCCGCCAGTCGCGCGGCGTCACGCACCTCTCGTAGCGGATGCGGGCTTCGATGTCCGAGATCCCCAGGGCCCGCAGCCGGTCCAGCGCCAGCGCGCGGTAGCGGCGGGTGTCCGCCTCCGTCCACTCGTGCCCGTGGGTCAGGTTCGGCACGGGCACCAGCAGGTAGAGGCTGGAATGCCCCGCCGGCGCCATGGTCGGGTCCGTCGCCACGGGGTTGTGGAGGTAGAGGGAGGGCACGTCCGGCACCGTCCCGTCCTCGATCTCCTGGATGTTCCGCTGGTAGTCCTCGGAGAGCAGGATGGAGTGGTGCGCCAGCTCCGGGAAGGTGCCCTCCACGCCGAGGTAGAGCATGAAGGTGGAGCAGGAGTAGCGCGCCTTGCCGATCTTCCGGTCGGACCACTTTCGCCGGATCGCGTCCGGCACCAGCCGCGGCATGGCGTGCGCAAAATCCGCGTTCATCACCACCGAATCCGCCGGGATGAAGGCGCCGCCCGCCTCCACCCCCGTCGCGCGGTTCCCCTCGAAGGCAATGCGGTCCACCGGCGTGTTGAACCGGAACTCCACCCCGAGATCCGCCGCCACCCGCGCCATGGCCGAGGCCACGGTGCCGCAGCCGCCCCGCGGGTGGAACACCCCGTGCTCGTACTCGAGGAAGGAGAGGATGGTGAAAAGGCTGGGGCAGCGGAACGGGCTCATCCCCAGGTACTTCGTCTGGAAGGAGAAGGCGAGCCGCGTGCGCGGGTCCCGGAAGTGCCGGCGCAGGTCCGCATCCACCGAACGCCCGGGCCGCAGCAGCGGCAGCGCCCGCAGCATGTCCGCCCCCATCACGTCCGCCGCCCGGGTGAAGGCCCGCTCCAGCACCGGGCGGAAGGCGGCCAGCTTGCGCCGGTTCTCCTCCAGGAAGGGGCGCACCCCCGCGGCGTCGCGCGGGTGGATCTTCGCGACCTCCGCCTCCATGCGGGCGAGGTCGGGCGTGGCGTCCAGCGTCACGCTGCTGCCGCCCGCCCCCTCGAAGATCAGGCGGTACTGCGGGTCCAGGCGGATCATCTCTACCTCGTCCTCCAGCCGCGCCCCGCACTCCGCGAAAACCTCCGACAGGATCCGGGGATAGAGGAAGAAGGTCGGCCCGAGGTCGAAGCGGTAGCCCTGCTCCGTCTCGATCGTACGGCTCCGCCCGCCGACCACCCGGTCCTTCTCCAGCACCGTCACCTTCAGCCCGCGGGAGGCCAGCAGCATGGCGGAGGCGAGTCCGCCCGGCCCGGCGCCGATGATGACGGCGTGCGGCCGTTCGGGGCGCAGGGCAGGTCGGCTGAGGGCGTTCACGCGGTCTCCGGTACCAGTGGGAGGGGCGGCAAGGGATGCCAGGATGTTTGGGCGGATGACAAAGGCGCAAGATGCCCGCCGCGCTTTAGGTCCCGAGTGGCGCAGCCGTGATGGGCCGCGGCGCGGCAGCAAGGGGCCGCGGCGCTGCCGCGGGAAGCGCACCCGTGGCGGATCAGGCCGGCGCCAGCGCCTCCTCCAGCCGCGCCCGGGCCCGGGGCAGCAGCCGCCGCAGGAAGAAGCCCGCCTCCCCTGCCAGCCCCGGCTCCACCGCCGCCGCGCGGGCCAGCCAGGCCCCGCCCAGCACCCAGCCGGCGGCATCCAGGAAGGGCGCCGCCCCTGCCCCCGCCACCTCCGCCGGGGCCGAGGCCAGCCGTCCGGCCGCCTCCGCCAGCGCCTCCGCCGGCCCCCGCAGGGCCGGGTCCGCCGCCCCCGCCTCCGCCGCCATGGCGCGGAAGGCCTCCATGCCGCGCGGCAGCTTGCGGGCGACGAGGTCCATGGCCTGGATCCCGTTCGTTCCCTCGTAGATCGGCGCGATCCGGGCGTCGCGCCAGATCTGCGCCGCCCCCGTCTCCTCCACGTAGCCCGCGCCGCCATGCACCTGGATGCCGAGCGAGGCCACCTCCACCGCCCGATCCGTGCACCAGGCCTTGCAGACCGGCGTCAGCAGCGCCAGCCGCGCCTCCGCCCCCGGCTCCCCCACCCGCGCCCGGTCCAGGGAGACGGCGCAGTCCAGCGCGATCAGCCGTGCCGCCGCCGTCACCGCCCGCATTTCCGCCAGCATCCGCGCCACGTCCGGATGTCCCGCGATCGCCCGTCCGCCCTGCTCCCGCCCGGCGGCGTAAGCCTCGGCCAGGGCGGTGGCGCGGGCGCACTGCCCCACCCCCTCTACCCCCACCGCCAGCCGGGCGGCATTCATCATGGCGAACATGGCGGGCAGCCCCCGGTGGGGCTCCCCCACCAGCTCCCCTTCCGCCTCCTCGAAGATCATGGTGCAGGTCGGGGAGGCGTGGATCCCCGCCTTCCTCTCGATCCCGCCGCACCGCACCCCGTTCCGCCGCCCGCCCGGCAGCAGCTTCGGCACGGCGAACAGGGAAATGCCGCGCGACCCTGCCGGCGCGTCCGGCAGCCGCGCCAGCACGAGGTGCAGGGTGTTCGCGGCGATGCTGTTCTCGCCCCAGGTGATGAAGATCTTCGCCCCGGTGACGCAATACCCGCCCGCCCCGTCGGGGACCGCCCGCGCCCGCACGGCGGAGAGGTCGCTCCCCGCCTGCGGCTCCGTCAGCCCCATCGTCCCGTTCCACTCGGCCGAGACCAGTGGCGGCAGGAACCGCGCCGCCTGATCCGCCGAGGCTTGATGCGCCAGCAGTTCCACCGCGCCCGCCGTCAGCATCGGCATCAGCCCGAAGGCCATGTCGGCGGAGGAGACCAGCTCGAACACCGCCGCCCAGACCGCGTGCGGCAGCCCCTGCCCACCGTGCTCAGCGGGCGCCGCCACCCCCTGCCACCCCGCCGCCTGCCACTCCCGCAGCAGCCCGGCATAGTGCGGCGGCGTGCGCACCACGCCGTTCTCCAGCACGCAGCCCGCCCGGTCCGCGTCCCGCCGCCCGGGCGCGATCCGCTCCTCCGCGAAGCGCGAGGCCTCCTCCAGGATCGCGACCAGGTCCGCCTCCGCCAGAGGCGCCCCGAGCCGCCCCGAGAGCTGTGGCAACCCGTGCAGCCGGTTCAGCGCCAGGGCGAGCTGCTCAGCCGGCGACATCACGGCGCCACCCGCCCGAGGTGGAGGCCCATGATCCCGGCCCCGAGGACAAGCGCTTCTCCCATGCGCCCATCCTGCGCCAGGGCGGGGCCGGGCGGAACCCGGCCCCGCCCCGGTTCAGCGCTTCGCCGGCCTGCGCGGGGCGACGGTGCGCCGGGTGCCCGGCTTCGAGGCGCCCGGCTTCGTGGCCGCCACCTTTGAGGCACCCGTCTTAGAGGCCGCCGTTTTTAAAGCTCCCGCCTTGGCCGGGGCGCGCCGCACGGGCGCGCTGACATCCTTCGCCGCCGCGCGGACCACGCGCTTCGCATCCTTCGCGGCGCCTCGCACCTTCGGTGCCTCGCCGGTGGCGGCCTTGCGGACGCCGCCTTTCACCGTGCGCGCCGCAGCGCGGGTGGTGGTGCGGGCCTTGTCCGTCGCCTTGCGGGCCACGCTCCGGGGCGCGGGCTTGCCGCCCGCGGCCGCCTTGGCGGCGCGGGCCGGCGCCTTGCTCGCGGCGGGCTTGCGGGTGGCCGTGGCGGCCCGCGTCGGGGCGCCGCGCTTCGGGGCGGCCGTGCCCGTCCGCTTCGCCGCCGTGCCGCCGGCGCGCCGGCTCGAGGTCGTGGTGCGCTCGGCGGCCGCCACGCGCTGCCCCGCGCCCGCTCCGGCGGTGCGCTGCCCGTTCGTGCCGGAGGCGCGCTTGGGGGTCGTGCCGGAGGTGCGCTTCGTGGGCGTGCCAGCGGCGCGCTTCGTGACCCGCTTCGCCGCCCCGCGCTCCGTAGCGGCGCCGGCCGCCTTGCGCGGTGCCGCCGCGCGGCGCGCGGCCGGCTTCTTCATCGGGTCGTGCCCCCAGTTCATGAGGCTGTACCGCCAGCGCGTGTGCTCCACGTCGCCGTCCGGCCGCTGCGCCAGGTGACGGTGCACGTAGCCCACCACCTTTCGCATGTGCTCCACATCCTCGTCGGAGGGATCGCCTTTGTGAGCCTCCAGCAAGCGCAGGATGTGCCGCCCGCTCTCGTGCCCGATGGACTCGCTTTCCCCCTCCGGCGTGATCCCGACGGAGCCGCTCTCCTCCGATCCCAGCCACTTCTTCAGCGCGGCGGGGGTCATGTTCACGGCGGCGCGGAACTCCCGCAGCACCGCCTCGCGGTCGAGGTGCTCGGTCACGCCTTCTTCCCTCCCTTCGGAGCCTTGGAGGCGGCGCGCCGCGTCGCCGTGCCCTGCCGCGCCGCCGCCGCGCGCCGGGGCGGGGCCTTCGCCGCCGAACCTCTGTTCGCCGGGGCCTTCGTCGCGGCCGAGGCCCGCTTGGGGGCCGCCTTCTTCGCGGACGGCGCCGCGCGGCGCGCCGGCGCCTTGGCACCCTTCGCGGGCGCGGCGCGCTTGGCCGCCGGCTTGCGGGCCGCCGTCGTGCTCCGCTTCGCGGCCGCGTCCGTCCTCGGCTTCGCCGGCGCGGCGCGGCGCGTCGTGGCCGTGCTCCGCTTCGCGGCGGGCTTCGCGGCAGCCTTCCGGGCGGGCGCCTTCTTCGTGGTGTCCTTCCCCGTGTCGCGCGCCTTCGCCGTCTTGCGCGCCACATCCTTCGGCTGGCTGGAGAACTGCTTGCCCTTCGCCGTGTCCCGCCGCTTGGCCGCCGTCGTCCGGGCGTACTCCGCGTCGCTCAGCTCCTCGCGCGCCTTGCGCGGCAGGTAGCGCTCATGCGTCTCCCCGCTCTTCTTGCCGGACTTGGTTCCCCAGTCCTCCTTCGTCCACTGCGTCAGGCTGTTGTCGGCGCTCTTCCCGCCCTCGTAGCCGCCGCCGGCCTTCTTGTACTCGGAGACGGCGAGCTGCGCCTTGCGCGCGGACCACTCACCGGCGTCGCCGCCCTTGCTGCCCTTCGTGACGCGGGCCTTCACCTTCTCCCAGAGCTTCTCGTCGGTGCGCTTCGCCCGTGCGGCCATCTCGCGGTCCTCCGTGGTTCACGGGCGAACGCGGCATGATTCACGAAGGTTGCAGGTTGCATCACGTCCGCGGCAGCAGCACCGCGCGCCCCGTAACCATCCCGCCGCGCGGCAGACGCCGCATGTCGCCCAGCGCCGCGAGTCCCGGACGGTTCACCACGTCCGGCACATGGCTCACCGGCTCCGCCGAGATCACCGCCGCCCCGTGCGGCGCGAAGACCTGCAGGTTCCCCGCCCAGGCCTCCTCCCCGCGCAGCGCGAAGCGCGCGTCGCCGAGATCCAGCCGCGCCTCGCCCGCCCATCCCGTGTAGTGCGTGTCCAGCCCCGCGAAGGCCTCCTCCCCGCCATCCAGCCCGGAAGAAGGCACGGCCGCCACCGGCAGGTTGCGGTCGTCCCGCGCCAGCGTGCCCGTGGCGGAGAAGCCGATCCGCGTGCCCGCCCGCCGCACGAAGAACGGGTGCAGCCCCGTCCCGAAGGGCATCCCGTCCACGCCGAGATTCGTCACCGCCAGCGTCAGTGAGAACGCCTCGCCCACCGCCACCTCCAGCCGGGCCGCGTAGTGGTAAGGCCCCTCCGCCATCTCCTGCACCAGCACCGCGCGGTCCGGCGCGGCGCTCCTCACCTCCCACGGGTGCTCCCGCCCGAAGCCGTGCAGCGCCGTGCGCTCCGCCGCCCGGTTGCAGGGAAAGCGATGCACCCCGCCCGGCCAGGGCAGCCGCCCCTCGTCCAGCCGGTTTGTCCAGGGCAGCATCAGGAAGGCGCCCGCCCAGCTCTCGTTCGGGTTCGCACCCGCCGGCAGCGGCAGCAACACGTCCTGCCCCTCGTAGGAGAGCGCGGCCACCGCGCCCCCACGCTCCGGCAGCAGCGCCGCGCGCCAGCCGCCCCCCGCGATCTCGATCACCTGCCCTCAGTCCAGCGAGAAAGCATCCTTCGGGGAGGGCGCCTTCCGCGTGTACCCGTCCGAGGTGTAGCTCCCGCCCTGGTACCGCTCCGTCACCGGATCGCCGGAGACCTTGCCCCCCACCTTCTCCTGGAAGGGCGCCGAGGAGTCCTGCGGCTGCCACCCAATGCGGTCGCGATGGTCCGCGCCCCAGTAGCTGTCGGGATTGTCGGAGGCGCCCCACACCACGGCGTGCCCCACGCGCGGCGCGGTCACGAACTTCTCCACCAGCCGCGCCAGATCCCCGTAGGACAGCCAGGTGGACAGCATCCGCCGGTCCACCGGCTCCGGGAAGGAGGACCCGATCCGCAGGTTCAGGTTCTCCACCCCGTGCTTGTCCCAGTACAGCCGCCCCATCAGCTCCCCGAAGGCCTTGGACAGCCCGTAGAAGGTGTCCGGCCGGAACTCGCAGGTCGCGTCCAGCCGCTCCGCATTGCCGCTCGGCCGCTCATGGAACCCGATGGCGTGGTTGCTGCTGGCAAACAGCACCCGCGCCCCCTCCCGCCGCGCCGCCTCGTACACGTGGAACAGCCCGCGGTAGTTCGGCCCCAACACCGTCTCGAACGGGTGCTCCGTGCTGATTCCCCCGAAATGCAGGATCGCCTGGCACCCCTCCGCCAGGCGCAGGATCGTCACCCCGTCGTTCAGGTCCGCCTTCGTGAAGGTCGCGCCCGCCGGGATCGCGTCCGGGAACGGCGCGATGTCCGTCAGCCGCAGCGTCCACCCGGCCTCGCTCAGCGCCTTCGTCAGCGCGCGGCCGAGATTGCCGGATGCCCCGGTCAGGAGAAGGGGGCGGGTCTTGTCGGTCATCGGAGCCTCAACGGCGATTCGGGATTGGAGGGACGTTCGCGCGGACAACGGTTCAGGGGAAGATGCCTGCCGGGGCAGTCTGTCCCGGGGAGAGGAAGAAGGAATTCTTCCTCTCCCCGGCCCCCTCACCATCATCTCTTTCTAGTAGGTGGTTTTACCCTGCTGACGGTGCGCCTCGGGTCGACGACCCGAGGCGACTGCAAGGGCAGGACGGAACCCCTCGGCCAGCAACACCGCCTCAGGACGGCGCGGCGGCAGCCAGAAGGGGATCCAAGGGCCTCAGGCCCTTGGCGGGGGTTCCAGGGGGCGGAGCCCCCTGGGGCCACTACCGGAACATCGCCGGCAGCCACAGCGACACCGCCGGCACGTAGGTGACAATCATCAGTACGATGAAGCTGGCGATGTAGAACGGCGCCGATGTCTTCGTCGCGTCCCACATGGACACCTTCCCCACCGCGCAGGCCACGAAGAGCAGCGGCCCCACCGGCGGCGTGATCAGCCCGATGCCGAGGTTGAGGATCAGCACGATCCCGAACTGCACGGGGTCCATCCCCGCCGCGATCGCCACCGGCAGGAACACGGGCGTGCCGATCATGATCAGCGGCGCCATGTCCATGAAGGTCCCCAGCACCAGCAGGGCCAGGTTGATCAGCAGCAGCATCATCAGCGGGTCGCTGGTGATGCTCTTCATGAAGGCCACCGTGGTCGCCGGGACCTGCATCAGCGCCATCAGCCAGCCGAAGGCGGAGGCGGTGCCGATGATCAGCAGCACCATGCCGGTGGTGCGGCAGGCGCCCAGCACCGCTTCCTTGAAGGCGTCCAGGGTCAGGCTGCGGTAGACCAGCCCGATCACCAGCAGCGCGTAGATCACCGCCACGCAGGCGCTCTCGGTGGCCGTGAACACGCCGGAGCGGACGCCGGCGAAGATGATGACGATCAGCATCAGCCCGGGCAGCGCCGCCACCAGCAGCCGCAGCAGCACCGCGAAGCCCGGGAACGTCTCCCGCGGGTAGCCGCGGCGCACCGCCACCAGCCAGGCCGCGAACATGATCGCGAACATCAGCAGCGCGCCTGGGATGAGGCCGGCGGTGAAGAGGTCCGCCACGCTGATCGCGCCGCCGGCGGCGATGACGTAGAGGATCATGTTGTGGCTGGGCGGGATCAGCAGGTCGATCAGCGCCGCGTTGGCCGTGACGTTCACCGCGTAGTCCGGCGCGTAGCCCCGCGCCCGCATCTGCGGGATCATCACCCCACCCACCGCCGAGGCATCCGCCACCGCGGAGCCGGAGACGCCGCCGAACAGGGTCGCGGCCACCACGTTCACCTGCCCCAGCCCGCCGCGCAGGTGCCCGACCATGGCGGCGGCGAGCGCGACCAGCCGGTCCGCGATCTGCCCGCGCATCATCAGGTCGCCGGCGAAGACGAAGAAGGGGATGGCCAGCATGGAAAAGATGTTCATGCCGGAGACGATCTGCTGGAAGACCACCACCGCGGGCAGGTCCATCCAGAGCACGGTGATCAGGGCGGCGATGCCGAGCGCGAACGCGACCGGCGTGCCGATGAGCAGCAGCACGGCAAAGCTGCCGAGCAGGACGGCAATGTCCATTGTAGGGGCCTCTCCGGCGCTCAGGCGTCGGTCAGGATGGGGGTGGGGTGCCTGTCGGCGGGCGCGAGGCGGCCGGCGGCGTGCGCCAGCAGGCGCTCGATCCCGAACAGGGTGATGAGGATGCCGCCCAGCGTCATCGGCGCGTACTCGATGGCGCCGTTCAGCCCGAGGACGGGCAGGGTGGTGTCGGCGACCTCCGCCGCCAGCTCCCCGGTGAACCAGACCATGCCGGCCCCGAACCCCGTGATGCAGAGGTCGGAGACCACGTCGAAGAAGCGGCCCACCGGGGCGGGCAGCACGGATTTCAGCGCGTCGAAGCCCATGTGGAAGCCCTCGCGCACGCCCACCGCAGCCGCGCCCATGATCATCCATCCCATGAGCAGCATGGAGGCGGATTCCGCCCAGGCCGGCGTGTCGTTCAGCACGAAGCGCCCGAACACGGCGTAGGCCACGATCGCCGTCATCGCGAGCAGCGCGAAGCCGGAGACGAAGAGGGCGATGCGGCAGGTGGTGTCCAGCGCGGCCGCAAGGCCGCGCTGCGCCCCGGAGAGCCGGGTACGGACCATGGTCAGGCGGTTTCCCGGATCTTGGAGACGATGCCCTTCATCCGCGCATCCCGCACGAACTGGTCGTAGACCGGCCCCATGGCGCGCTCGAACGGCTCCTTGTTCATGGCATTGATCTGCGCGCCGGCCGCGATCACCGTCGCCTTCGCCTCGTTGCTCCGGGCCTGCCACAGCCGCCGCATCTCCGGCACGCTGTCCTTCGCCGCCTGGCGCAGCAGGTCCTGCAGCTCCTTCGGCAGCCGGTCATGGCTGCGCTTGGACATCACCAGCAGCTCCGGCGCCATGGAGTGCTCGGAGACGGAGTAGAACTTCGCCACCTCGAAGTGCCGGAAGGACTGGTAGGAGGGGTAGTTGTTCTCCGCCCCGTCCACCACGCCCGTCTGCAGCGCGGAGTACACCTCGCCCGTCGGCAGCGGGGTCGCGTTGGCGCCGAAGGCGCGCATCATCGCCACCCACATGTCGCTCGGCTGCACGCGGATCTTCTGCCCGCGCAGGTCGCCCGGCTCGTTGATCGCCTTGGCCCGGGTGTAGAAGCTGCGCGCCCCGCTGTCGTAGTAGCCCAGCGGCACGAGGTTGTGCCGCGTGAGGCCGGAGGCGATGTCCTCGCCGATCGCACCGTCCAGCACGCGGTGCATGTGCTCCTCGCTGCGGAACAGGAAGGGCAGGCCGGGGATCACCGTCTCCGGCACCAGGGAGTTCAGGCTGGCGGAGTTCACGCGATTCAGGTCGATCACCCCGAAGCGCGTCTGCTCCAGCGTGTCCTTCTCCTCGCCCAGCTGGCGGGAACCGAAGACCTGGATGCGCAGGCGGCCGCCGGATTTCTCCTCCACCTGCTTGCTCATGAACTTCACGGCCTCGACGGTCGGGTAGCCGTCGGGGTGCACGTCGGCCGAGCGCAGCGTGACCGTCTGCGCGCGCGCGGGATCGGCGAGGAAAGGCGCGGCGAGCGCGCCGAGCAGCACCGCGCGGCGCGGGGCACTGATGGTCATGGACTTCTCCCGGTTCTCTTTAAGGCCCGCCTCGGCGGGCCGGCGTCTTGGGGCGGAGCGTGCTGCTATGGCAGAACGCTGTCAACGGTGTTCGCCGCCCTTCACCGGTGGACGCCCCGCCCGCCCCGCTCCAATCTCCGGCGCATGAGGACCATCGAAGACGCCGCCCGCGCCCTGGAAGCCGGCAGGACCACGTCCGCCGCCCTGGTGGAGGAAGCCCTGGCCCGCATCGCCGACCCGGCCGGGGAAGGCGCGCGCGCCTTCGTCGCCGTGCAGGCCGATGCCGCCCGCGCCGCCGCCGGGGCCATGGATGCGCTGCGCCGCGCGGGCCGCGCCCCCTCCCGCCACGCCGGCATCCCCATCAGCGTGAAGGACCTCTTCGACCAGGCCGGCGTCACCACCACCGCCGGCTCCGTCGCCCGCCGCGGCGCGCCGCCCGCCACCGTCACCGCCCCCGCCATCGCGCGGCTGGAGCGCGCGGGCTTCGTCGTGCTCGGCCGCACCAACATGGTGGAGTTCGCCTTCTCCGGCACCGGCCTCAACCCGCACCACGGCACCCCCGCCGCGCCCTGGGACCGCGGCAACATCCCGCGCGCGCCCGGCGGCTCCTCCTCCGGCGCCGCCGTCGCCGTCGCGGACGGCATGGGCTTCGGCGCCATCGGCTCCGACACCGGCGGCTCCTGCCGCGTCCCCGCCGCCCTCTGCGGCATCACCGGCTTCAAGCCCACCGCCCGCCGCGTGCCGCTGGCCGGCGCCTTCCCTCTCTCCACCACCCTCGACAGCATCGGCCCCCTCGCCCCCACCACCGCCTGCTGCGCCGTGCTGGACGCGGTGATGGCCGGCGAGGAGAACGCAGAGGCCCCGCCGCCCGCCCCGCTCGAGGGCCTGCGCTTCGCCCTGCCCAGCAACACCGTCCTCTTCGACGGCTTGGCCCCGCCCGTCATCGCCGCCTTCGACATCGCCCTGCGCCGCCTGGAGGCTGCCGGCGCGAGGCTCATCGACCTGGACCTGCCCGAGCTCGCGGAGATCCCCCGCGCCAACGCCCGGGGCAGCTTCGCCGCCGCCGAGGCCTGGGCCCTGCACCGGGACCTCATCACCCGCTCCCGCGACCTCTACGATCCCTTCATCCTCGCCCGCATCGAGCTCGGTGAGAGGATGACGGCGGCCGACCTCTACGACCTCACCGCCGCCCGCGCCCGCATCATCGCCGCCGCCGCGCCCCGCACAGCGCCCTTCGACGCGGTGCTCTGCCCCACCAGCCCGATCCTGCCCCCCGCCATCGCCGATCTCGAAACCGCCGAGGCCTTCAACAGCATCAACCTCCTGCTGCTGCGGAACACCAGCATCGGCAATTTCCTGGACCGCTGCTCCATCAGCCTCCCCTCCCACGCGGAGGGCGAGCCGCCCGTCGGCCTCATGCTGACCGGCGAGACCATGGGCGACGCGCGCCTCCTCGGCGTCGCGCGCGCCGTAGAAGCGGTCCTGCGGCCCGCGTGACCGCGGCGCCGCAAGCACATAAGATGGTCCGGAAGGGATTGCTTTTCCCCCGCCGGACCGCCGTGTGGCAGGAACATCCCCGCCCTTACGCAATGGTGAACCCCCGGACTCTTGATGCCCGCCGCCATCGGCCCAGGATTGTACCTGCCTTTCCGGACGGTCCCCCGATGCTTCCTTCCCCCTTCCCCGCACCGCGGAGAACCGACGCCGCATGAGGCTCGTCGTCTTCGGCCTCGCCGTGTCCTCCTCCTGGGGCAACGGCCACGCGGCGCTCTGGCGCGCCCTCATTGCCGCCCTGCTGGCCGAAGGCCACCGCGTCACCTTCTTCGAGCGCGACGTCCCCTACTACGCGGAGAACCGCGACCTCCACGCACTGCCTGAGGGCGGCGAGCTCGTCCTCTACAAGGACTGGGCCGAGGCGCTTCCGAAGGCCCGCCGCGCCCTCGCCGAGTGCGACGCGGGCATGGTCACCTCCTACTGCCCGGACGCGGGGGCCGCGACCGCCCTGCTCATGGAATCCCGCGCCCTCCGAGTCTTCTACGACCTCGACACCCCCGTCACCCTCGCCCGCCTCGATGCGGGGGAGGACGTCGGCTATATCGGCCCCGAGGGCCTGGGCGGCTTCGACCTCGTCCTCTCCTACACCGGCGGCGCCGCGCTGGACGCGCTCCGCACCCGCCTCGGCGCCCGCCGCGTCGCCCCCCTCTACGGCTCCGCCGACCCCACCATCCACGCCCCCGCGCCCGCCCCCGCGGACCGCTACGCCCTCTCCTACCTCGGCACCTACGCCGAGGACCGCCAGGCCGCCCTCGAAACCCTCTTCCTCGCCCCCGCGCGCCAGCGCCCGGAGTCCCGCTTCGTCATCGGCGGTGCCCAGTACCCGCAGGACTTTCCCTGGGGGAAAAACATCTGGTTCCGCCGCCACCTCCCCCCGCCCGAGCACGCGGCGTTCTACGCCGGCTCCCGCCTCACCCTGAACATCACCCGCGCCGCCATGGCCGCCTCCGGCTGGTGCCCCTCCGGCCGCCTCTTCGAGGCCGCCGCCTGCAACGTCGCCCTCCTCTCCGACAATTGGGACGGCCTCGACACCTTCTTCGAGCCCGGCCGCGAGATCCTCATCGCCTCGACCACCGAGGAAGCCCTCGCCGCCCTCGACCTCTCCGACGAGGCGGTCGCCACCATCGCCCGCCGCGGCCGGGAGCGCTGCCTCGCCGAGCACACCGCCACCCGGCGCGCGCGCGAGATGGTCGAAGCGATCGAAGCCGCCTCCTCCCCGGCCCTCTCCCGCGCATGACGGTGGCGCTTGCGGCCCCAGGAGAGGCTTTGCCTCCCCTGGAACCCCTCCACCGAGGTGGCGACGGCCACCCCGGACCCCGCGAGAGAGCTGCCGCCGCACGAACCGCCATGTCCCACGCCGAGGGTCCTGGACCCTCGGCGCACCACAGCCGAACATTCCGCGGCAGCCCTGCAGAAAAAGATGAGGGGTGGGTTCCAGGGAGGGGAGAATTCCTTCTCCCCTCCCTGGCGTCGCCCGGAGCACCAGCAGCATGACGAAGACCTGGGGCATCATCCCCGCCGCCGGCCAGGGCACGCGCATTCAGCCGCTGGCCTTCTCGAAGGAGCTGCTCCCTGTCGGCAGCCGCATGGACGAGAACGGCACGGAGCGCCCGCGCGCGGTCAGCGAGCACCTGGTGGAGCGCATGGTGCTCGGCGGCGCCGACCGCATCCTCTTCGTCATCTCGCCGCTGAAGTCGGACATCCTTCGCTACTACGGCGCCCGCTACGGCACGGCGGACATCGCCTACGCGGTGCAGGAGCGCGCGGCGGGCCTCTGCGACGCCATCTTCCGCGCGGTACCTTTCGTGCGCGACGACGAGTGCGTCATCATCGGCCTGCCCGACACCGTGTGGTTCCCCGCGGATGCCCTGCGCCGCCTGCCGGACGACCGTCTCGCCTTCCTCCTCTTCCCCGTGGAGAACCCCGCGCTCTTCGACGCCGTGGACACGGATGAGGAGGGCCGCGTGCGGGAGATCCAGGTGAAGCGCCCGGACGCCGCCACGCACTGGATCTGGGGCGCCTTCAAGATGCCCGGCCACGTGTTCCGCGCGCTGCACGCGCTCTGGGAAGCGCGCGAGCGGCAGGACGAGTACATCGGCACCCTCGTCAACGCCTGGATTGCGCGTGGCAACGCCGCCTGGGGCGTGCGCGCGGGGACCAGCTACGTGGACACCGGCACGCTGAACGGCTACCGCGACGCCTCCCGCCTCCTCGACGTGCCCCAAAGAGCGGATCAGCAGGCCGGAGAATCCGCATGACCAACTGGACACCGGAATCCATTGCCGCCCGCGCGGCCGAGCTCGGTCCCTGGTTCCACAACCTGGACCTGAGGGGCGTCCGCACCGCGCCCGACCACTTCCTAGGCGACTACCCCGCCAACAAGTTCCGCAACTTCGCCCACGTCATCCCCGCCGACCTCACGGGCAGGACCGTGCTCGACATCGGCTGCAACGGCGGCTTCTACTCCATGGAGATGAAGCGCCGCGGGGCGGCCCGCGTGCTCGGCATCGACTTCGACGAGGACTACCTCGCGCAGGCCCGCTTCGCCGCTGAGGTTGAGGGCCTCGACATCGAGTTCCGCCGCCTCTCCGTCTACGACGTCGCCCGCCTCGGCGAGCGCTTCGACGTGGTGGTGTTCATGGGCGTGCTCTACCACCTCCGCCACCCGCTGCTGGCGCTCGACCTCATCTTCGAGCACGTCGCGGGCGACCTGCTGCTCTACCAGTCCCTCCAGCGAGGCAGCGAGGAGATCGCGCCCATCCCGCCCAACCCGCCCTTCACCGAGACCGCCATCTTCGACGAGCCCGGCTACCCCAAGCTGCACTTCATCGAGGGCGAGTACTCCAACGACTTCACCAACTGGTGGGCCCCGAACCGCGCCGCCTCCGCCGCCATGCTCCGTTCCGCCGGCTTCACCATCGAGGCCGAGCCGGAGCCGGAGGTCTTCCTCTGCCGCCGGGCCAAGCGCGACCAGTCCTTCTACGGCGCCGTCTATCCCGCCCGCGGCCCGGAGGACGAGGAAGGCGGCGGCACCGCGCCCACCGCCCCGGACAGCACCACCTGACCACGCGAGACCTGCTCGCGCGCCTCGCCGCGCGCGCGCCGGTGGAGGCGCCGGCGGCTCTCGTCATCGCGCATCCCGATGACGAGACCCTGGCCGCCGGCGCCGTCCTCCCCCTCTTCCGCAACCTCCTCATCGTGCAGGTGACGGACGGTGCCCCGCGAAACCTCGCGGACGCCAACGCCGCCGGCTTCGCCACCGCCGGGACCTACGCCGAGGCCCGCGCCCACGAACTGCAAGCGGCCCTCTCCATCGGCGGCGTCCACGCACAGCGCACCACCCTCGGCGCCGCCGACCAGGGCGCCGCCCACGCCATGCCCGAACTCGCCCGCGCCCTCGCGGCGGTGCTGCAAGAGCACGGCGCACAGGCCATCCTCACCCACGCCTACGAGGGCGGCCACCCCGACCACGACGCCACCGCCCTCATCACCGCCGCCGCCGCGCGCCTCGCCGGCATCGAGACCCTCGTCGAGTTCCCGCTCTACCACGCCGCCGAGCAGGGCTGGGCCCTCGCCACCTTCCTCCCCGGCCCGGAAGCGACCACCCTCGACCTCACGCCGGAGGAACGGGCCCGCAAGCGCGCCATGCTCGCCGCCTTCACCACGCAGCGATCCACCCTCGCGCAATTCCCCGTCGCGCAGGAACGCTTCCGCCCCGCCCCCGCCCACGATTTCACCGCCCCGCCCCACCCCGGCCAGCCCCTCTATGAGCGCCACGGCTGGGGCCTCGACTTCCCCCGCTGGCAGGCCCTCGCCGCCGCCGCACGCGACGCCCTCGCGGAATGACCCTCACGATCCTCTCCGTCGCCTACCCCCTCGCCCCCGTCGGCCCCGATTCCGTCGGCGGCGCGGAACAGGTCCTCTCCACCCTGGACCACGCCCTCCACGCCGCCGGCCACCGCTCCATCGTCATCGCGCAGGAGGGCTCGGCCACCGCCGGCCGGCTCCGCCCGATCCCCCCTCCGG
This sequence comes from Pararoseomonas sp. SCSIO 73927, assembly GCF_037040815.1. Lineage (NCBI taxonomy): Bacteria > Pseudomonadati > Pseudomonadota > Alphaproteobacteria > Acetobacterales > Acetobacteraceae > Pararoseomonas > Pararoseomonas sp. SCSIO 73927. The sequence goes on along the minus strand of NZ_CP146232.1, from coordinate 2,340,373 downwards.
TCGGCCCGCTGGACGAGGCCGCCATCGCCCGCGCCCAGCGCGCCACCGCCGAGGCCATCGCCGCCACGTTGGCGGAGGAGCGGGTGGACGCGGTCCACATGCACGGCATCGATTTCCACGCCTACCTCCCGCCCCCCGGCCCGCCGGTCCTCGCCACGCTGCATCTGCCGCCGGGCTGGTACACCGCCCCCGCCCTCGCCCCCGTGCGCCCGCGCACCTGGCTCCACGCCGTCTCCGCCGCCCAGCACGCCGCCCTGCCGCCGGGCTGCACCGCCGTCCTCCCCCCCATCCCGAACGGCGTCCCGGTGGACGAACTGGCCGCCGCCCGCCACGCCCCCCGGACCTACGCCCTCACCCTCGGCCGCATCTGCGAGGAAAAGGGCCAGCACCACGCGCTGGAAGCCGCCCACCGCGCCGGCATCCCCCTCCTCATCGGCGGCGCTGTCTTCCCCTACCCCGCCCACGAGGCCTTCTTCGCGGACAGGATCCAGCCCCGCCTGGACGAACGCCGCCGCTTCCTCGGCCCCCTCGCCTTTGCGCGGAAGCGTCGCCTGCTGGCCGCCGCAAGCTGCCTCCTGGTCCCCAGCACCGCGCCCGAGACCAGCTCCCTCGTCGCCATGGAGGCCGCGGCCTGCGGCACCCCCGTCATCGCCTTCCGCTCCGGCGCCCTGCCCGAAGTCGTGGAGCACGGCGCCACCGGCCTCCTCGTGAACGACGCCGCCGAGATGGCCGACGCCATTCCCCTCACCGCAACCCTGGACCGCGAAGCGATTCGCGCCACCGCCCGCGCCCGCTTCTCCCGCACCCGCATGGCCGCCGATTACATCGCCCTCTACAGACAGCTATGCGCCACGACCTGATCACCACGAACGAGGCCATCCCCGCCCTCCGCGAGGAGTGGGACGCCCTCTGGCGCCGCGCCGGCGCCCGCCCCTTCCAGGCTCCCGCCTGGCTCCTCCCGTGGTGGAGCGTCTTCGGCACCCGCCACCCCCGCATCGCCACCCTGCGCGACGGCGGCGGCACCCTCCGCGCCCTCCTCCCCCTCTATCGCCTGGAGGAGAACGGCACCGCCAAGCTCCTCCCCATGGGCGTCGGCATCACCGACTACACCGATGCCCTGCTCGACCCCGAAGCCCCGCCGGATGCCGTCACCCACCTCCTCGCCACCGCCCTGGCGAACGAGACGGGCCCCTGCGACCTCCCCGACCTCCCCCCCGACGCCGCCCTCCTCGCCGCCGCCCCGCCCGAGGGCTGGCGCGCTGAGACCTGGTCCGGCGAGCCCTGCCCCGTCCTCGCCCTCCCTGACAGCGTCGAGGCCCTGCGCGGCCCCGTCCCCTCCAACACCCTCCGCAAGCTCCGCATGTCCCGCCACCGCGCCGAGCGCGCCGGGGGCTGGTCCGCCACCACGGCCAGGCTCGACGAAGTCCCCGCCCTCTGGGAACGCCTCGTCGCCCTTCACCAGTCCCGCTGGACACGAAAGGGGGAAAAGGGCGGCGTGCTCGCCGACCCGTCCGTCCTCGCCTTCCACCGCGCCGCCCTGCCCGAGCTCCAGGCCGCCGGCGCCCTCCGCCTCCACGCCCTGAAGATCGGCGGGGAGATCGCGGCGGTCTTCCACACCCTCGCTGGCCCCGGCCGCCTGCACCTCTACATCGGCGGCTTCGACGAGGCCCGTGCCTTCGAGAGCCCCGGCACCCTCCTCCTCGGCCACCTCATCGAGTCCGCCGTGACGGAGGGCCTGCGCGAGATCCACTTCCTGCGCGGCGCCGAGCCCTACAAATATGCCTGGGGCGCGGGGGACCGCGTGAACACCGGGCGCCGCCTGACGCGCGCATGAGCGACCCCGTCGCCCTCTGCCTCGCCGGCCGCCTCTCCCCGGAGGTGGCCCTCGCCCGCCTCCTGCTCGCCGGCACCCCGCCCGAAGGGATCCCCGCCCAGCTCGCCCCGCACGAAGCGCCCGGGAATCCCGCCTGGGACCGCCTGCAGGCCCTCGCCGCCCGAGGCGAGGCGCTGCAGTCCCTCGCCACGATGCTCCGCGAGGCCGAGGTGGACCACGACCCGGCGGACACCACCCCCGAGGCCGCGGTCGCCACCATTGCGAAGGTCTTCGACCGCGCCGTCGCCCGCGCGCCGGAGGCCAGCGTCGCCGCCTATTCTCTGAACGACCCCGCCATCCTCGCCGCCGCGACGGACGAGATCCTGTCCTGGCTCCGATCCGAAACCCTGATCGCCCCGGACAAGGACGTCCTCGACCTCGGCTGCGGCATCGGCCGCGTCGCCGCCGCCCTCGCCCCCCTCTGCCTTAGCGTCCTCGGCCTCGACGTCTCGCAGGGCATGGTGGACGAGGCCCGCCGCCGCCACGGCAACCTCCCCAACCTCCGCTTCGCCACCACCCCCGGCACCGGCCTCGCGGACCAGCCCGGCGGCGCCTTCGACCTGGTCCTCGCCGTGGACAGCTTCCCCTACCTCGTCCAGGCCGGCATCGCCGAACGGCATATGGAGGATGCCGCCCGCCTCCTCCGCCCCGGCGGCGCCCTCGTGATCCTGAACCTCTCCTACCGCAACGACCCCGCGGCCGACCGCGCCGACGCCGCGAGCTGGGCCGCAAGGGGCGGCTGGCACCTCGCCGCCAACGGCACAGACGCCTTCACCCTCTGGGACGGCCGCGTTTTCCTGTTCCGCAGGCCCTGACAGGCCGGCCGGGGCAGCCGGCCGGGCACGCCTCTCGGCAACAAACCTCCCTGGTCGCCCGGTTTTCTCGCAAGTTGCGGTAAGGTGCTGCATCGTTCCCAGCGGCCGTAAGGCAAATACCGGCGCAATAACCGGCTTTGTAAATCACGCGGCTATGATGCCGAATTCATCATAGGTCCTCAGTTTCTTAATTCGACGCCGCAATTTCCCGTCCCTAACAATCGGTCCGTCCCCGGGATCTCCGTTCCATCCTCCGCGGCACCCTCCCACCGGGAGGGACGTGCCCGCCCGAAGCGCGCCTCCCCCCGCTTCGCCCTCCCGACAGAAATCCCCCGAAAGGAACGCCTTCCATGTCCGAGAGCACCCCGCCCGTCGCCAGGAACGTCATCTTCCTTCTGCCCGACGGCTTCGGCCCGGCCGCCGACACCGGCTACCGCTGGTTCAAGGGCGAGGGCGCCGAAGACCCCGTCTGGTCCGACTACCTCAGGGTCCAGGTGCACACGGAATCCGCGAACAACCCCGTCACCGATTCCGCCGCCTCCGCCACCGCCTACGCCACCGGCGTGAAGACCTTCAACGGCGGCGTCGGCGTGGACGCCGAGGGCAACCCGGTCACCTCCGTGCTCGACATCGCCAGCGCCGCGGGCAAGGCCACGGGCATCGTCAGCACCGCCGCCATCTGGGACGCCTCCCCGGCCGCCTTCGCCGCGAGCAACGCCAACCGCAGCAACGCCGGCGCGATCACCCAGGAGTACATCGACAACGGCGACCTCGACGTCATCCTCGGCGGCGGCCGCGCGGCCTTCGAGCTGGACGCCGACGGCGACAACAGGACCACGCTGCAGGAGGCCCAGGACGCCGGCTTCGACCTCGTGCAGACCGGCGCCGAGCTCTCGGGCTACGGCGGCGACAAGCTGCTCGGCCTGTTCAACGACGAGGACATGGTGGCCCCGATCGGCGGCGGCGCGCCCGGCGAGCGGCCGAACGGCGAGCCGTCGCTCGCGGAGATGATGGAGGCGGCGCTCGGCGTCCTGGGGAACGACGAGGACGGCTTCTTCCTCTTCGTCGAGGAGGAGGGCACCGACACCTGGGGCCACGCCAACGACGCCGGCACCGTGTTCAACTCCGCCGCCTCCTTCGAGAAGGCCTGGCAGGTCGCGCTCGACTACGTCGCGGCCCACCCGGACACGCTGATCGTCTCGGTCGCCGACCACGAGACGGGCGGCATGACGCTGGAGCTCGGCAACGACCGGCTGCCCTCCATCTACCAGGACTTCCAGGCCACCTACGAGGCGATGGGCACCGCCGTCCTCGCGGCCGTGGACGCGCTGGGCGAGGATGCAGACCAGGCCGCCGTCGTCGGGGCCGTGAACGCGGTCGTCTCCGACCTCACCGGCGGGACCGTCACCCTCACCGGCACCGAGATCGGCACGATCCTCGGCGCCGAGGACGAGGACGCTGCCTACGCGGCCCTCGCCGCGGTGCTGAACGCGCGCGGCGGCATCGACTTCACCACCACCGGCCACACCGCGGTGGACGTCCCGCTCTACGCCACCGGGGCGGGGGCGGAGCTGTTCAACGGCGTGATCGACAACACGGCGGTGGCGGAACTGGTCGCCCGGGCCATGGGGCTGTCCCTGACCGAGGAGCCGGACGACGGCACCATCCGCGGCACCCCGGGCGACGACGACCTCACCGGCACCCGTGATGACGACGTCGTCGAGGCCGGGGCGGGCAACGACCGCGTCGCCGGGCGCGCGGGCGACGACGCGGTGAACGGCGGTGCCGGGGACGACCGCCTGGACGGCGGGGCCGGCGACGACCGGCTGGCCGGCAATGTCGGCGCCGACCGCATGACCGGCGGTGCCGGGGACGACCACCTCCGCGGCGACGACGGGGACGACCGGATCGCCGGCGGGGCCGACGACGATCGCCTCATGGGCGGCGAGGGCGACGACCGCCTGACCGGCAACGACGGGGATGACCGCCTCCTCGCGGATGCGGGGGCGGACCGGCTGGACGGCGGCGCGGGCGACGACCGCCTGACGGGCGGGGAGGGCGACGACCGGATGACGGGCGGCGACGGGGACGACGTCTTCATCTTCGCCGCGGGCTCCGGCTCGGACCGCGTGACGGACTTCGTCGGCGGCGAGGACAGGATCGTCTTCGAGGGCGGCCTTTTCGCCGACTTCGAAGCCCTGCTGGAGGCGAGCGAGAGCGTCGGCGACGACCTGATCGTGTCCTACGGCGAGGGCGATCAGCTCCGCATCGACAGCTACGCGCTGAGCGCCAGCAGCGAGAGCGACTTCCGCCTCGTCTGAGCCACTCTGGGCAGCATGGGGGGCGCCGCAAGGCGCCCCCCATGCTCCTGAAGAGCCGGGCGACCCGCCGCCGGACCCGCGCCCCTACCCCGCTACAACCCGCCCGGTCAGCAGCGCGGAGGCCGCCCCGCCCCCCATTCCCATCGCCCGCCGCGCGAAGAACCCCTTCAGCCCGGGCATCCGGTCCACCGCCGCGATCCCCAGCCGCCGGGCGATCCGCACCGGCGCGAAGTCGTTCCCGAACAGCCGCTCCAGCGCGTGGGTGGCCCCCAGCATCACCAGGGAGTCCGGCCGCCGCGCCGCCTGGTAGGCCGCCAGCAGCGCCGGCCCGCCCACATCCTCGCCCCGCCGCTTCGCCGCCACCAGCAGCTCGGCCAGCGCCGCCACGTCCCGCAGCCCCACGTTCAGCCCCTGCCCGGCGATGGGGTGGATGCCGTGCGCCGCATCCCCCACCAGCGCCAGCCGCGTGTCCACGAAGCGCATCGCCTGCAGGGCGGAGAGCGGGTAGGACCACCGCCCCCCCACCAGCCGCACGCGCCCGAGATGGTCGCCCATCCGCCGCGTCAGCTCCCGCTCGAAGGCCTCCGCCCCCATCGCCATGAAGTGCGGCGCCAGGTCCGCCCGCTCGGACCACACGATGGCGGAGGCGTGCGGGAATCCCTCGCGCGCCGCCTGCGCCCGCTCTCCTTCCCCCGCCGGGTCGGCGTCGGAGAGCGGCAGCTGCGCGAAGGGCCCGTTCGGCAGGAAGGCCTCCAGCGCCGTTCCCCGGTGCGGACGCTCATGCGCGATGGCGCAAACGATGGCGTGCGTGCGGTAGTCCAGCCGTGCCGCGCCGATCCCGGCGCCTCCCCGCAGGCTGCTGTTCCGCCCCTCCGCCGAGACCGCCAGCCGCGCCCGCACCGTCCGCCCGTCGGAGAGCCGCGCGATCACCCCCTCCGCCCGCCGCTCCAGCGCCGCCGTCATCGGCGCCAGCACGGAGAGGCCGGGCAGCGCCGCCAGCCGCGCGTTCAGCGCCACCCGCAGGGCGCGGGCCTCCACCATCCAGCCGAAGGCCTCCTCACCCGTCGCCCCCATTCCCATCTCCTGGGCGTCGAAGTGCAGGTGCAGCCGGGAAGGCCGCTCCCCCGGCCGCCCGTCGCTCACCCGGATCCCCGTGATCGCGCAGGGCTCGCCAGAGGTGTCGCGGGGGATCAGCCCCCAGATCCCCGCCGCCTCCAGCAGGTTCCGGCTTCCCGCGGCGATGGCGTAGGCCCGCCCGTCGAAGGCCGGGAGCTCCATCGGCGGCAGCGCCTGCGCGTCCAGCACGGCGACGGAGAGACCCCCCGTTGCCAGCGCCGCCGCCAGCGTGCCCCCCGCCGGCCCCGCCCCGATCACCAGCACGTCCAGTTCCCCGGCCAGCTCGGGGTGCGGAGGCTCGGGGGCCAGGTCCGGGTTCGGCATCATCGGGTCTTCCTGCATCGCGGCGCGGTGTTCTGCCCATGATTTGGGCACTCCGCCAGCCTTCACAACCGCGCCGCAGCCGCCCCCGCAACGGTCGGGGCGATCCCGCCGCGCGTGTAACGGGCATGGCACGCAAGTCGCATTGCAGCCCCGGCACAGCGGAGGAAGGGGGCCGCGAGACGATGAAATTGGTGATGGCGATCATCAAGCCGTTCAAGCTGGACGAGGTGCGCGAGGCGCTCACCCCGCTCGGCGTGCAGGGGCTGACGGTGACCGAGGTGAAGGGGTTCGGCCGCCAGAAGGGCCAGACCGAGATCTACCGCGGCGCGGAGTACCAGGTCTCCTTCCTCCCGAAGCTGAAGATCGAGGTGGCGGTGCCCTCCGAACTGGTCGAGGCCGTGGTGGAGGCGATCGCTACCACCGCCCGCACCGGCAAGATCGGCGACGGCAAGGTCTTCGTGCTCGACCTCGAGCGCGCGCTCCGCATCCGCACCGGCGAGACCGACGCGGGGGCCCTGTGAGGAACACCGTGGACACGATGCTGACGAACAAGGAAACGACGATGCGACCCGACACCCGCCGCTGGCTGGGGATGGCCGCGGCCGCCGCCCTGCTGATGGCCGGCCCCGCCCTGGCCCAGGACGCGCCCGCGGCCGCCGAGGCCGCGACCGTGAGCGCCGGCGACACCGCCTGGATGCTCACCTCCACCGCCCTCGTCCTGCTGATGACGATCCCCGGCCTCGCGCTCTTCTACGCCGGCATGGTCCGCAAGAAGAACGTGCTGTCCACCATGATGCAGTCCTTCTCCATTACTGCGATCGCCACGATCGTGTGGATGGTGATCGGCTACAGCCTCGCCTTCGGCGAGGGCGGCGCCTACATCGGCGACCTTTCGAAGCTGCTGCTGCGCGGCGTCGCGGAGAACTGGGACAAGCCCTTCACGCTCGGCACGAGCGACGACGCGGTGCCCTTCACGATCCCCGAGACGGTCTTCCTGATGTTCCAGATGACCTTCGCGATCATCACCCCGGCCCTCATCACCGGCGCCTTCGCGGACCGGATGAAGTTCTCGGCCATGGTGCTCTTCACGGTCCTCTGGATGCTCGTCGTCTACGCCCCGGTCGCGCACTGGGTGTGGCACCCGAACGGCTGGATCTTCGACCTCGGCGCCGCGGACTTCGCGGGCGGCACGGTGGTGCACATCAATGCGGGCGTGGCCGGCCTCGTCGCCGCGATCGTCCTCGGCAAGCGCGTGGGCTACGGGCACGACAACATGTCGCCCTTCAACCTGGCGCTGGCCGTGATCGGCGCCGCGCTCCTCTGGGTGGGCTGGTTCGGCTTCAACGCGGGCTCCGCCGGCGCCGCCGGCGGCCGCGCGGGCATGGCCATGCTCGTCACGCAGGTCGCCGCTGCCGCCGCCGCGCTCGCCTGGCTGTTCGTGGAGTGGGCCGTGAAGGGCAAGCCCTCCGTGCTCGGCGTCATCTCCGGCGCCGTGGCCGGGCTGGTGGCCATCACCCCGGCGGCCGGCTTCGTCCTGCCCGGGCCGGCGCTGATCATCGGCGTGGTCGCCGGCCTCACCGGCTTCTGGGGCGCCACCGCGCTGAAGCACTGGTGCGGCTACGACGACAGCCTGGACGCCTTCGGCGTGCACGGCCTCTGCGGCATCGTCGGCGCGCTGCTGACGGGGGTCTTCGCCTACGGCCCGCTCACGGCCACGACGGCGCTGCCGGACGGCGCCTATGTCGGCGGCGCCGAGCTGCTGACAAAGCAGGCCATCGCCACCGTCGCGGTCTTCGTCTTCACCGCGGTCGCCACCTGGATCCTGCTGAAGATCGTGGACGTGATCGTCGGCCTCCGCGTGACGGAGGAGGAGGAGCGCGAGGGCCTCGACGTCTCCCTCCACGGCGAGCGCCTGGGCTGATCCCAGCCGGATCGGCGTGAACCGGAAGGCCCCGGCGGAGCAATCCGCCGGGGCCTTTCACGTTCCGGCCCGGGCAACGATGCGCTGCCCGACCGGTTAACGCCCCGGACCCGCGGAGGAGATGCGCGTGAGCCTGGGCCTGATCGCATTGCTGGACGACGTGGCGGGCCTCGCCAAGGCTGCCGCCGCCTCGCTGGACGACGTGGCCGCCCAGGCCGCTCGCTCCGGCGCCAAGGCCGCCGGCGTGGTGATCGACGACGCCGCCGTCACCCCGCGCTACCTCACCGGCTTCAGCGCCAGCCGCGAGCTCCCGGTCGTCTGGCGCATCGCCCTCGGCTCGCTCCGCAACAAGCTCCTCTTCCTTCTCCCCGCCGCGCTGCTCCTCAGCGCCGTCGCCCCCTGGGCCATCACGCCCATCCTCATGCTCGGCGGCGCCTACCTCTGCTACGAGGGCACGGAGAAGGTCTACGAGGCCATCCACCCCCACGGCGCCCACGGCCCGGAACATGTCACCGGCCAGGCCCCGCAGGATCCCCAGGCCTTCGAGGACGCGAAGGTTCAGTCCGCGATCCAGACTGACTTCATCCTCTCCGCCGAGATCATGGCCATCTCCCTCGCCAGCATCCCGGACGGCTCCTTCCTCTTCCGCGCCGCCATCCTCGCCGCGGTCGGCCTGGCGCTCACCGCCCTCGTCTATGGCGGCGTGGCCCTCATCGTGAAGGCGGACGACGCCGGCCTCGCCCTCGCCGGGGCCGAACGCCCCCTCACCGGCCCTCTCAGCCGCGACGGCACCCCCACCGCGGCGGACCGCCTCCTCCGCCCGGTCACCCGGGCCATCGGACGCGCCCTTGTCGGGGGCATGCCCGTCCTCCTCCGGCTTCTCGCGATCATCGGCACCGCCGCCATGGTCTGGGTCGGCGGGGGCATCATCATCCACGGCCTGGAAGGCTTTGGCCTGGCCGGGCCCGCGCACCTATCGGAAGCCGCCTCCCACGCCGCTGCCGGCGCCGTCCCGGCGATCGGCCCCTTCCTGGGATGGCTCGCCGGCGCCGCGATCTCCGGCATCCTCGGCCTGCTCATCGGCGCCGCCCTGATCCCAGTGGTGGAGCACGGGATCGCGCCCCTTCTCAGGCGGGTGCGCGGGTAGCCCTCGATCGGGCTACTCCTCGATCTCCACCTTGGCGTCGCGCACCACATCCGCCCAGCGGCGCATGTCGGCGCGCCAGACCGCGTCGAACTCGGCGGCGGGGGCCGCGGCGGGGGTGGCGCCAATGGTCCGCAGCCGCGCCTGCCCCTCGGGCGCCGCGACGGCCCGCTGGATCACGTCGGAGAGCTGCGCCACGGTGCGCGGGTTCATGCCGGCCGGCCCGAAGATGCCGACCCAGCTCGTCACCACGAAGTCGGGCATGCCCGCCTCCGCCATGGTCGGCACCTCCGGCAGGGTGGGCAGCCGGTTGCCGCTCGTCACCGCCAGCGCGCGCAGCGTGCCGCCCTGGATCTGGCCGAAGACGTTGGGCAGGTTGTCGAACATCACCTGGATGCGGCCGGCCTGCAGGTCCAGCACCGCCGGGGCGCTGCCGCGGTACGGCACGTGCGTCATCGACAGGCCGGAGCGCAGGCGGAACAACTCCCCCGTCAGGTGGATGGAGGTGCCGGCCCCCTGGGAGCCGAAGTTGATCCCGCCGGGCCTGCCCCTTCCCCAGGCGATGAACTCCTGCACGCCGCGCACCGGCGTGTCCGCGCCCACCACCATGACGTTGGCGAACTCGGCGATGCGCCCGATGGCCGTGAAGTCCCGCCCGGCGTTGAAAGGCAGGTTGCGGCGCACGGCCGGCGTCACGCCGTGCGTCCCCGCGCCGCCCACCAGCAGCACGGCCCCGTCCCGCGGCGCCTTCGCCACGAAGTCCGAGGCGATGGTGCCGCCGGCGCCCGGGCGGTTCTCCACGATGGCGTTGATGCCGAGCTGCTCCCGCAGCCCGTCGGTCAGGATGCGGCCGTTCACGTCGAAGGAGCCGCCGGGCGCGTAGCCCACGATCACCCGCACGACGCGCCCGGGCTCGAGCTGCGCCGCGGCCGGCGGCGCGTGCGCGGCCGTGCCGAGGGCGAGGAGGATCAGCGAAGCGATCGCGCGTCTCATGTCGGGGTTCCCCAGCCTCCGGCGCCGGCCGTGCCCATCCGCAGCCGGTCGCCCGTGTTCAGCACCGTGGTCAGCTTCGACCGAACTTCCTCCCGCGCGCCGTCCGCGCGGATCACCAGGGCCTCGGCCACGCGGCCGTCGCCGCCGCCGGCGCTGCCGCGGGCCGCGTGGAAGTGCCGCTCCCCGCGGAAGGTGAGGGTCAGCGGCCCGCACAGCACCTCGTACTCCCGGTCGATCCCCGCCCCGCCGGGATGCCGCCCGGCCCCGCCGGAGCCGCGCCGCACGCGGAGGTGGTGCACCCGCACCGGCGCGTCGGACTCCATGGCCTCCACCGGCAGGTTCATGGTGTTGCCCACATCGGTGGAGATGCCGTTCACGCCCGGCCCGCGGCCGGACCCGCCGCTGCCGCCCGAGAGCACCTCCGTCACCACCCAGGCCGATCCGTCCGCCCGTCGCCCGGAGAGCGCCATGACGGTAGAGCAGCCGGAATTGGCGGCGGGGATGCGATCCGGCAGCGCTTCCGCCAGCGCGCCGAGGATGGCGTTGGTCACGAGCTTCACCGTGCCCGTGCGCGCGTTCAGCGCGGCGGGCATGCGGGGGTTCAGCAGCGATCCCTCGGGCAGGATCACCTCCAGCGGGCGCGCGCAGCCGCCATTGTTCGGGATGTCCGGCCCGGTCACCGCCCGCAGCGCGAAGAAGCACCCCGCCATCACCCCGGCCGGTGCGGCGTTCACCGGCCCGCGCACCTGCGGGGCGGTGCCGGTGAAATCCAGCCGCATCGTGTCCCCCGCCACGGTCACGCGCACGCGGATCGGCACCGGGCGGTCCAGCTCCACCCCGTCATTGTCCAGCGCGTCCTCGTAGGTCCAGCTGCCGTCGGGGATGGCGCGGATGGCGGCGCGCGTCGCGGCCTCCGCGCGCCGCACCAGCTCCGCCATCATGGCGGCCAAAGGCGCGGCGCCGTGGCGCGCGGCGAGTTCCCCCATCCGCACCGCCGCCAGGTCGCAGCAGGCGATCTGCGCGCCCAGGTCCCAGGCGAAGGCGTCCGGGGTGCGGGTGTTGAGGGCGATGATCCGCATGATCCCCGCGTCCGTCACCCCGTCCCGCCGCAGGCGCAGCGGCGGCAGGCGCAGCCCCTCCTGGAAGATCTCCGTCGCCGTGGTCGGCAGGGAACCCGGCGTCATGCCGCCGAGGTCCTGGTGGTGCACGATGGCGCCGGCCAGCGCGATCACCCGCCCCTCCGCGAAGACCGGCACCATCAGCGACACGTCCGGGATGTGCGTGCCGCCATCATAGGGGTCGTTCATCAGCAGCACGTCGCCCGGCCGCATCTCCGCCACCGGGAACTCCCGCAGCATGCGCGCCACCGCCGGCATCAGGGCACCCAGCAGCAGCGGCAGGGAGATGGACTGCGCGATCAGCGTGCCGTCCGGCAGGAACAGGCTGGCCGAGGCGTCGTTCGCCTCCCGCACGATGGGGGAGACGGCGGAGCGCAGCATCACCGCCTGCATCTCCTCCGCGATCGCCTCCAGCCGGCGGCGGACGATCTCGACGGTCGCGGGGTCCAGATGCGTCTCGCTCACGGCGCGCGCTCCATCAGCAGGTGGGCGGGACCGGCGGTCACCCGCCAGCCGGCGGGCACGACGACGGTGGTGTCGTCCTGCTCGATGATGGCGGGCCCCTCCAGCACCTCGCCGGGGCGCAGCGCGGCGCGGGGCACCACCGCCACCTCCCCTGCCAGGCCCGCGATCACGGCGGCGCGGCGCGTGCGCGCGGCCCCGGCGCCGGAGACGGCGCGGGGCGCCACGGGCGCCGTGCGCAGGCGGCACACGGCGCGAAGGGCGATCAGCCGCACCGGCGCCTCGCGCGCGTGGCCGTATGTGGCGCGGTGCAGGGCGACGAAGCCGTCCCGGATGGCGGCGCGCGGGTCGTCGTCCCCCACCGGCAGCGGCACCTCCAGCGCGTGGCCCTGGCCGGCGAAGCTGGCCTGGGCGGTCAGCACCACCTCCGCCGCCCCGGCATCGGCGCCCTCCGCCACCATCGCCGCGCGGGTCTCCTCCACCAGCGCCCGGATCGCGGCGCGCAGTTCCTCCTCCGGCAGATCGTCCAACAGGCGCCCGAAGCCGCGCGCGGCGTCGTGCTCCAGCGGCGCGTCCAGCAGGCCCGTCGCAGCCAGCACGCCGGGCGCGGCGGGGATGACGATCCGGGTCTGCCCGAGGTCCTCCGCGATCGCGGCCACGTGCAGCCCGCCGCCGCCGCCGGCGGCCACCAGGGGCAGGTCGCGCGGGTCCACGCCGCGCGCCACGGTCACGGCGCGCACCGCCTCCGCCATGGTGGCGTTGATGACGCGGTGGATCGCCACCGCCGCCTCCCGCACGCCCAGCCCCAGCGGGCCGGCCACCTCGCGCGCGATCGCCTCCTCCGCCGCCGCCGCGTCCAGCGGCAGTTCCCCGGCGGCGAAGCGGGCCGGATCCACCAGCCCCAGCACCACGGAGGCGTCCAGCACCGTCGGGCGCGTCCCGCCGCGCCGGTAGCAGGCCGGACCCGGCGCGGCGCCCGCCGAGCGCGGCCCCACACGCAGCCCGCCCGCGGCGTCGATCCAGGCGATGGAGCCGCCCCCGGCCGCCACCGCCAGCACGTCGGCGGTGGGCACGCGCACGGGGAAGGTGCCGATCCTCCCGTCCATCCGCAGCGCCGGGGCGCCGTCGCGGATCACGGCCACGTCCGCGCTCGTCCCGCCCACGTCGATGGAGACGCCGTCGGGGAAGCCCGCCCCCCGCAGCACCGCCGCCGCGCCGATGGCGGCCGCGGAGGGGCCGGAAAGGGTCAGCCGGATCGGCCGCCCCCGCGCCGCCGCCGCGCCCAGCAGGCCGCCGCGCGAGTGCATGACCTGCAGCGGCACCCCCACCTCCGCCCCGCGGAGGATCGCCTCCACCCGGCCGAGATAGTCGCTCATCACGGGCTTCAGCGCCGCGTCGAAGGCGGTGGCGCAGGTGCGCTCATACTCCCGCGGCGCGGGATCCACCTCCGAGGAGAGGGAGACGGCGAGGTCCGGGCAGGTGGCCCGCACGATTTCCCGCGCGCGCCGCTCATGCGCGGGATCAACGAAGGCGAAGAGGAAGCAGATCGCGACCGCCCGTGCGCCCGAAGCCTCCAGCGCCCGCGCCGCCTCCGCCACCTCCGCCTCGTCCAGCAGTTCAAGCACTGCGCCGTCGGCGCCGATCCGCTCCGTCACCTCCATGCGCCGCTCCGGCGGCACCAGCGCCACCGGAGTCTGCGGGCCGAAGAGCAGGTCGTAGTTGGAAGCGCGCGTCATCCGGCCGAGCTCGATCACGTCCGCGAAGCCGCGCGTGGCGATCAGCCCGACCGGCGCGGCCGTGTTCTCCAGGATGGCGTTGGTGGCCACCGTGGTGCCGTGCAGGAAGCGGCGCACGCCTTCCGCCCCGCGCTTCCCCAGCAGCCGCTCCAGCGCGTGGCCCACGGCGCGGGCGGGGTCGTCCGGCGTGCTCGGCACCTTCAGGGAGCGCAGGGAACCGTCCCCGCCGCGCAGCACCGCGTCCGTGAAGGTGCCGCCGATGTCGATGCCGATATCCAAGCGCCCGTCTTCCCCACCCGTTCCCGGCCCGTTCAGTCGAGCCTGACCCTGCCCTCGCGCACCACCTGGCCCCACTTCCCGACCTCCGCGCGCACGAAGGCCGCGAAGCTTTCGGGGGTGGTCGCCTCCACGCGGAAGCCCTGCCCGGCAAAGGAGTCGCGGATCTCCGGCGCCTCCATGGCGCGCGCCACCTCCGCGTGCAACCGCGCCAGGATCGCCGGCGGTGTCCCCGGCGGCGCGAAGACGCCCTGCCAGGACTCCGCCTCGAAGCCCGGCAGCGCGGCCTCCGCCACCGTCGGCACGTCCGGCAGCAGCGGGTGGCGCGCCGCGCCTGTCACGGCGAGCGCGCGCACCGCGCCCGCGCGGATCTGCGGCAGCAGGATGAGAAGGTCGCCGAAGCTGGACCGCACGCGCCCGGCGATCAGGTCCGTCGTTGCCTGGGCGGTGCCGCGATAGGGCACATGGGTCAGCTCCACCCCGGCGGCGAGGCCGAACATGACGCCGGTGAGGTGCATGGAGGTGCCGTTGCCCGGCGTGGCGTAGGTGATCGCGCCCGGATTCACCCGCGCCTCCGCGATGTAGCCGGCCAGGTCCCGCAGCCCGGTCTCCGGGTTCACCGCCACGACCAGGGGCGCGGAGACCACGCGGGAGATGGGCGCGAAGCCCGCCACGGGATCGTAGGGCAGGTTGGGGAAAAGGGTACCCGCGATCGCGTTGCTGCCCGTGACGCCCATGAGGAGGGTGGTGCCGTCCGGCGCGGATTTGGAGACGAGGTCGGCGCCCGTCGTGCCGCCCGCCCCCGGCCGGTTCTCCACCAGCACGGGCTGCCCGAGGGAGGCCGTCATCCGCTCCGCCAGGCGCCGCGCCAGCGCGTCCGTGCTGCCGCCGGGCGGGAAGGGCACGACGAGCCGGACGGGACGGCCGGGCCAGCCAGGGGCCGGGACGGGACCGGGAACAGGACCCTGGGCGCGGGAGACCGCCGGCAGGGCCAGGCCGATCGCGCCGAGGCCGAGGGCGCGGCGGCCGAAGGAGAGACTCATGCGGGCATCGCTCCGAAGGGGTTGCGCGCCGATCGTTGCAGGAAGCGGGCCGGAAGCACGCCGATTCCCTCAGCCGAAGCGAAGAGGCGAGAAGGGCGCGAGGTCGATCTCCGGCGCGCGCCCCGCGACGAGGTTCGCCACCTCCCGCCCCGTGCTCGCTGCCCCGCACATGCCGACATGGCCGTGGCCGAAGGCGAACCAGGCATTGCCCGCGCGCGGGGCGGGGCCGATCACCGGCAGGCTGTCCGGCAGGCAGGGCCGGTGCCCCATCCAGGAGGTGGTGCGGGAGGTGTCGAGGTGCGGGAACATCTCCCTTCCCCGCGCCAGCAGCACATCCGCCCGCGCGAGGTTCGCGGGCGCCTTCAGCCCGGCGAACTCCACCGATCCCGCCAGGCGCAGCCCCATGCTCATCGGGTTCACCATCATGTTGTGCTCCACCGCCATCACGGTGTGCCGCAGCCCGAGGTTGTTGCTGGCGACGGTGACGTGGTAGCCGCGCTGCGTCTCCAGCGGGATGGAGGGGCCGAGCTGCCGCGCCAGCCGCGCGGACCAGGCGCCGCCCGCCAGCACCACCCCGTCGCAGGCCACCTCCCGCCCGCCCTCCAGCAGTACCGCCGCCACCTCCGTCCCGTTCCGGCGGAAGCCCGTGGCGCGGGCGCGCACGACCTCGGCGCCATCCGTCACGCAGCGGTCGAAGATGGCGCGGGTCAGCGCCGCGGGATCGGTGGCGGAGCCGTTCTCCGCCGCCAGCAGGCCGAAGCGGAAGCGGCCCCGCAGGTCCGGCTCCAGCGCCGCCAGCTCCTCCTCCCCCACCTCGCGCAGCGCGACGCCGAGGGAGCGGCGGAGGTCCATCCCCCATTGCCACTGCCGCGCCACTGATGCGGAGGAGTAGACGTAGAGGCAGCCGCTGCGGCGCATCAGCCCGGTGCCGCCGGCGCGCTGCAACAGCGGCTCGTAGCACTCGAAGATCGGCGCCAGCAGGCCGCGCAGCGCGGTGGCGATGCGGACCACCTCCGCCGGCCCGCTCGCCCGCAGGAAGCGCAGCAGCCAGGGCGCCGCCACCGGCGCGTAGCGCCAGCGGACGGAGAGCGGGCCGAGCGGGTCCAGCAGCCAGCCCGGCACCTTCTTCCACATTCCCGGCATTCCCACGGGCAGGCAGGCGGAGGGCGAGAGGGAGCCGGCATTGCCGAAGGAGGTTGCCTCCGCCGGCCCGAGCGGATCGACGAAGACCACCCCATGCCCGTCGCGCTGCAGCCAAGCCGCGCAGCAGCTGCCGAGGATGCCGTTGCCGATGACGGCGATCTTCATGCGGGCCCTCCCTTGCCGGGGCGCCCCGACCCCGGTGCCCGTCTCAGATCACGCGTCTCAGATCACGCGCCGCAGGTTAGCGGCAGCGGAACGGGCGCATCCAGTGCCGCGGCGGATGCGGGACCTGCCGGAGTCCCTCAGCCCTCCGCCAGCACCAGCCGCCGCACCGCCCGCTGCGCGTGGTGCCGCGACAGCCCGGTATGCACCAGGTGGTCCGCCCGCCGCCGTCGCAGCGCATCGGGCACCTGCCGCGCCAGGATGGCGGCCAGCCGCTCCCCGCTCATCCCCTTCCGCCGCAGCACCCGCGCGCGCTGGATGGCGGCCGGTGCGGTCACCACCACCACCCGGTCCACCCGC
This sequence comes from Pararoseomonas sp. SCSIO 73927, assembly GCF_037040815.1. Taxonomy (NCBI): domain Bacteria; kingdom Pseudomonadati; phylum Pseudomonadota; class Alphaproteobacteria; order Acetobacterales; family Acetobacteraceae; genus Pararoseomonas; species Pararoseomonas sp. SCSIO 73927. Next base: position 2,323,566 of record NZ_CP146232.1, on the reverse strand, counting down.
CGCTCCCCGCCCGTCTCGAACAGCAGCGGCACGTCCAGCACCGCCAGCCGCGCGCCCCGGCGCCGCGCCGCCGCCAGGAACCGCCGCTCCTCACGCCGGACCAGGGGGTGCACGATCCGCTCCAGCCGGTTCATCGCCGCGTCCTGCCCCAGCACGGCCCGCCGCAGCGCCTCGCGGTCCACGGCGCGCCCGCGCGGCGTCTCCCGCGTGGTGCCGGGAAAGGCCGCCTCGATCGGCCGCACCGCGGCCCCGCCCGGCCCCTGCAGCCGGTGCACGGCCGCGTCCGCGTCGAAGACCGGCACGCGAAGGCGGCGGAACGTCGTGGAGGCGGTGGACTTGCCCATCCCGATGCCGCCCGTCAGCCCCCAGACTTTCATGGAGCGGCCTTCATGCCGGCCTCCTCGGGATGTCCGCCGCCACGAAGTCCCGCAGCTCCTGCGTCACCTCCGGCATCACCCCAAACCAGGCCTCGAATCCCCGCCGCCCCTGGTGCAGCAGCATCCCCAGCCCGTCCACCGCCGCCAGGCCCCGCGCCCGCGCCGCCGCCAGAAGGGGTGTCTCCAGCGGCACGTAGACGATGTCCGCCACCACCGCCCCCGCCGGCAGCGGCGAGAGGTCGATCTCCAGCGCCGGCTGCCCCTGCATTCCCAGGCTCGTCGTGTTCACCAGCAGCGCCGCACCCTTCAGGGGCGGCGCCGCCGCCACCGCGACCCGCGCCCCGTGCCCCGCCAGCTCCGCCGCCAGCGCCTCCGCCCGCGCCGTGCCGCGGTTCACCAGGGTCAGCCGCGGACACCCCGCCCCCAGCAGCGCGTGCGCCACCGCCCGCGCCCCGCCCCCGGCCCCCAGCACCACCGCCGGCCCCGAACCCAGGGTGAAGCCCGGCGCCCCCTCCCAAAGGCTCTGCAGGAACCCCCAACCGTCCGTGTTCCAGCCCTCGACCCGGCCGTCGTCGCGGAACACCAGCGTGTTCACCGCCCCGATCCGCCGCGCCTCCTCCTCCACCACGTCGCAGGCCGCCAGGGCCGCTTCCTTGTGGGGGATGGTCACGTTGGCGCCCCGGAACCCCAGCGAGGCCAGGGCTCGGACAGCGGCGCCGAACCGGTCGGGTTCCACGGGCAAGGGCACGTAGGCCCCGTCGATCCCGTGCCGCTCCAGCCAGAAGCCGTGCAGACGCGGGGAGCGGGAATGGGACACTGGATGGCCGAGAAGACCGGCCAGACGGCTGTGTCCGGTCAGGGTGCGAAGCGCCTGCATCCCCCGGCCATAGCCCAGCCCCGCCGCCGGGGGCAGAGGGCGCCCGCCCTACCCCCCGACATAGGCCGCCAGCTCCTCCGGCGCCCCCGTGGGGAAAGCCTCCTTCAGGAAATCCAGAAAGGCGGAGACGCGCGCGCTCAGCAGCCGCCGCGAGGGGTACAGCGCCCAGAGCGCAATCTCCGGCCCGTCTACGTCGCCCCAGTGCACCAGCCTTCCCGCGGCCAGGTCGCGGCCGACGAGCGAGACCGGCAGCCGCGCGGCCCCCACCCCCGCCCGCACCGCGTCCCGCACCATGACGAGCGAGGACAGCCGCAGCACCGGATCCACCGCGATCCCCGACCGTCCCTTCGCCCCTACCACCTCCCAGACCCCGGCCCCCTCCCCCGCCCCGCGCACCACCGCCGGAACCGCCGCCTCCCCCGCAGGCCTCGCCAGCCCGGGGGTCGCCACCACCACCAGCCGATCCCGCAGGAAGGCCCGCCCGACCAGGCTCTCATCCCGATCCGGGTTCACCCGGATCACCAGGTCGAACCCCTCCTCCACCATGTCCACGGCCCGGTCCTCCGTCGTGACCTCCAGCCGCACCTCCGGGAACCGCAGCGCGAACCCCGCCGCCAGACCTCCCATCGCCGTCTGGGAGAAGAGCAGCGGCGCGCTGATCCGCAGCCTCCCCCGCGGCCGGTCCCCGCCCGAGGCGATCGCCGCCGCCGTCTCCTCCAGCTCCGTCAGCAGCGCCCCCGCCCGCTCGTGCAGCGCCCGCCCCTCCTGCGTCAGCCGCAGCGCCCGTGCCCCGCGCTCGAACAGCCGCAGCCCGAGCGCCGCCTCCAGCTCCCCCACCCGCCGGGACAGCGTCGCTTTCGGCCGCCCGCTGGCGCGCGCCGCCCGCCCGAACCCGCCGTGCCCGGCCACCAGGTTGAAGTCAGCGAGGGCGAGAAGGTCCATGTGTTCCACCAGCGGGACGGTCTGTCCCAACATACCGTCTCCCGGGCCAAGTGTGGACCGATCATCTTCGGGGCGTCCCATACACCAGCCTTTCCAGGCACCAGCCTTTCCAGGCACCAACCCGGAGTGATCCCTATGACCATCCTCGTCACCGGCGCCACCGGCAGCATCGGCCGCCATGTCGTCACCCAACTCGCCGCCCGCGGCGCCGACATCCGCGCCCTCGTCCGCGATCCCGCGAAGGCGAACCTCCCCGCGGGCGTCGAGGTCGCGAAGGGCGACCTGCTCGACATCGGCTCCCTCCGCCGCGCTCTCGAGGATGCCTCCACCCTCTTCCTGCTGAACGCGGTGGTGCCCGACGAATTCACCCAGGCCCTCGTCGCCCTCAACCTCGCCCGCGAGGCCGGGGTGGAGCGGATCGTCTACCTCTCCGTCATCCACAGCGATGTCTACGTGAACGTGCCCCACTTCGCCGGCAAGTTCGGCGTGGAGCGGATGATCGGGCGGATGGGCTTCTCCGCCACGATCCTCCGCCCCGCCTACTTCATGCACAACGACCTCATGGTGCGCGACGTCGTGCTGAACCACGGCGTCTACCCCATGCCTCTCGGCGACAAGGGCCTTACCATGGCCGATGCGCGCGACATCGCCGAGATCGCCGCGATCGAGCTGCTGCGCCGCGACCGCGCCGCCGCGCCCCTGCCTTCCAGCACGATCAACGTCGTCGGCCCGCAGACCCTGACCGGCGCGGACGTCGCCGCCATCTGGTCGGGGGTGCTGCAACGCCCCGTCGCCTATGGCGGCGACGACACCGCCGGCCTCGAGCGGAACCTCCAGGCCTTCATGCCGCCCTGGATGGCCTACGACATGCGCCTGATGAGCGAGCGCTTCCTCACGGACGGGATGATCCCCGAGCCCGGCGACGTCGAGCGCCTGACCGCGCTGCTCGGCCGCCCCCTCCGCTCCTACCGCGACTTTGCCGCCGAAGCTGCGGCCTGACACCCCGCAACCCCGCACCCCCGAGACAGGAACCGCCGCCATGATCTACTCGACCGCGACCGTCCCGGTGAACCCGGAAGGCGAGACCCCGCTGACCCGCGCCCAGGCCTGGGCCGGCCTCGTCCTCAAGGCCCGCGACGCCCGCCTCTTCCTGCCCCCCGGCCTCTGCACCCGCTGCGACGTGGTGGAGGAGAGCGCGACCCACATCGTCCGCGAGGCCACGATCGCCGGCGCCGGGCTGCGCGAGATCATCGCCTTCGAGCCGGAGAGCAAGGTCACCTTCTTCCAGGCCACCGGCCCGCGTGAGGGCGCCATCGTCAACGAGCTCTACGAGGACGACTCCGGCGCTCTCCAGCTCCGCTTCTACTGCCTCCTCGGCCTGCGCGGCCGCGAGCCGGACGGCCCCGAGGAACGGGCGGAGCAGGCGCAGTTCGACAGCGACAAGGGCTACCGGGCCGCCCTGCTCTCCACCCTGAAGCGCACCCGCGAGCTGCTGGCCGAGGGCCGCCTCTGACTCCGAAGGACCGGGAGGGCGGGAAAGCCCCTCAAGGCCTGTCCCGCCCTTCGCCCCCTGGCGTACCGCGCCAGGGAATGCCACCAACACCGCCGAAGACGATTTCCCACGACGATCCCCCCACGAAGATCACGGACGGACACCCATGGCGAAGACCCTGCGGGTAGCGGTGCAGATGGACCCGATGGAAGGCATCGGGATCGAGGGCGACAGCACCTTCGCCCTGATGCTGGAGGCCCAGGCCCGCGGCCACGCCCTCTGGCACTACCACGTGCGCGACCTGGCCCTGCATGGCGGCCGCGTCACCGCCTGGGCCCACCCCGTCGAGGTCCGGCGCGTGAAGGGGAACCACTACACCTTCGGCGAGCGCGTGGAGCTGGACCTCGGCCGCGACGCGGACGTGGTCCTCATGCGTCAGGACCCGCCCTTCGACATGGCCTACATCACCGCCACCCACATCCTGGAGCACATCCACCCGAAGACGCTCGTGGTGAACGACCCGGCCAGCGTCCGCAACGCCCCGGAGAAGCTCTTCGTCACCCACTTCCCGGACCTCATGCCGGAAACCCTCGTCACCGCGGACCGCACGAGGATCATGCGCTTCCGCGAGAGGCACGGGGACATCATCGTGAAACCGCTCTTCGGCAATGGCGGCGCGGGCGTCTTCCACCTCCGGCCCGACGATTCCAACCTGAACTCCCTCATCGAGATGTTCACGGAGCGCTCCCGCGAGCCCCTGGTGATCCAGAAATACGTCCCCGCCGTGCGCCAGGGCGACAAGCGCATCATCCTCGTGGACGGCGAGCCCATGGGCGCCATCAACCGCGTCCCCGCGGAGGGCGAGGCCCGCTCCAACATGCATGTCGGCGGGGTGGCCGTGCAGACGACACTGACGGACCGCGAGCGCGAGATCTGCGCCGCCATCGGGCCGGAGCTGAAGGCCCGCGGCATGATCTTCGTCGGCATCGACGTGATCGGCGGCTACCTGACGGAGATCAACGTCACCTCCCCCACCGGCCTGCAGGAGGTTGCCCGCTTCGACGGCGTCCACCTGGAGAAGGCCATCTGGGACGCCATCGAGGCGAAGCGCTGAGCTAATCCCGAGAGAGTGGCCCCAGGGCGGTGAGGACGGGCACGGAAATCCGCCAGGGCTCGATGGCCTCGGCCGCCATCGGGCTCACGGTCCTCTCGGGGCTCCTCTACGTCCTGGGCTATGCGCTCTCCAGGAACCTCGTCACGGACCACGGCCTGAGCCCGCTGCAGGTCACCTTCCTCCGCTGCGTCGTGATCCTTGTGGTCGTCCTGGCCGCGACCGCCTGGCCGGGGAGCCGAATGACGTGGCGGCGCCTGCTGCGGCCCGAGAGCGCGTGGCAGCAGCGGGCGGCGGCAGTCGCGCTCGTCGTCTCGAACGCGCTCGCGGTGCTCGCCTACACGCTCCTGTCCGTCACCGCCGCATCGGCCCTCGGCTTCACCGCACCGCTGCTGCTCGCGCTCCTCGGCGGGCTGTTCCTGCGCGAACGGGTCTCGCTGGGCCGCTGGCTCGGGACCTCCATCGGCTTCGCCGGCATGCTGCTGATCGTCAGGCCGGGCGGGGAGGCGAGCCTAGCCGGCATCGCGGCGGCCTTCGCGGGCGCGCTCACCTACGCCGCCTATCAGATCGTCATCCGGCGCCTCCGCGAGGTCGCCACCACGCTCGACACGATCATGCAAGTCGCCCTGGTCGGGGTTGTCCTGCTGGCCGTGCCGGTCGCCGCCGATTGGCGCCCCGTCAGCCCCGTATCCGCCGGGCTGATCGTGGTGGTGACCGCCGTCCAGACGGCCGCACTGGGGAGCATCGCGGCGGCGCTGCACCGGGGCGAGGCGTCGCGCCTGGCACCGTGGCAGTTCTCCGGACTCCTCTGGGCCATGGCGCTCGACGCCCTCGTCCTGCATGCCACGCCGACGCCCCTGGGCCTGTTCGGTGCCGTGCTCGTGATCGGCGGCGGCGTGCTGGCGCAGGTGCTCCCATCCCCGGAACGCACCTAGCCAGGCCCGCCCTCCATCGCCAAGCCTCGCGCCTGCCCGGGGGCAACGCCCCCGAGAGCTACCCCGCCGGCTCCAGCAACGCCGCGATCCGGTCCAGCCCCGCGTCCCGCACCCCCATCTCGCGCAAATGCGCCACCGTGTTGAGCAGGTAGTCCCTGTTCGGCCCCATCACCCCGTGCCCCCGCGCGATGGCCGCCGCCGCCGCATCCGGCTCCAGCGCCCCGCAGTAGGATCCCGCCCGGCGGTCCGCCACGAAGGCCACCGCCCGCCGCACCCCACCCCCGCCCCCACCCCCACCCCCACCCTTGGCCCCGTCCAGCAGCCGCACGGGCAGCAGCCGCCGGTGGTACACGTCCCCCGACATCTCCCGCTCGTTCAGATAGGCGAGCACCTCCGCCGCCCGCGGCGCCGCTACGCGGAACGCCACCCCCCGGCAGGACCCGCCCCGGTCCAGCCCGAGAACCAGCCCCGGCATCTCCGGCGTGCCCCGGTAGCTGCGGGACCAGATGCAGAAGCGCCGGTGGAACCCGCGCAGCAGGGCCGGATGGGCCGAATCGAAGGTGAAGCCCGGCTTCCAGATCAGGGATCCGTAGCCGAACACGTAGAGCGAACCGTCCGGGTCCAGCATCGGCGCGGGATCCAGGGAAGCGGGGTCGAGGGCGCCGGGGTCGAGGACAGTGAGGTCTGGCGGGGCGTCGGTCATGGTCCTGGCCATGCAAGATAGGGGGATCCCGTCCCCGATCCACCCCAGGGCCACCCCAGGGCCACCCCGCGCGGCGGGCTGGGCAAGCCCCCCGCCCGGTCCCATATGCCCGCCCGTGAGCGACACCCGCACTTCCCCTTCCCCATCCGAGGCCAGCCCGGGCCCCAGGTCCCCGGGCCGCCCCTGGCTACGCCCGCGCCGGCTCCTCCTCGGCGGCGCCCTGTTCCTCGTACTGCTGGCGGTGGCCCACTCCCTCCTCTGGCACGCCATGGCCGGCCGCCTGCAGGCCGGCTACGACGCCTGGGCCGGCGCCCGCCGCGCCAGCGGCTGGCGGGTGGACCACGCGCCCCCTGTCCGCGGCGGCTGGCCCTTCTCCGCCACGCTGCGCCTGCGCGAGTTCCGCCTCGCCGGCGCCGCGGCCACCCTCCCCGGCGGCATCGACTGGACCGCCCCCGTCGTCACCCTCCGCGTCGCCATGCACCGCCCGGGGGAGTTGCGCATCGCCGCCGGCGGCCCCCAGCGCCTCCGCCTCGGCACCACGGAAATCCCCTTCGCCGCCGACCGCCTGACCGCGAGAGTTCCCCTCCAGGCCAACGTCCTCCCCCGCGGCGGCACCTTCGAGGCCGGCCGCCTCCGCATCGGCACCGCCGCCGGTGGCCTCGACATCGGCAGCGCCCGCCTCAGCCTCGACAGCCGCACGACCGCCATCGAGGGCGAGCCCGCCATCAGCCTGGAAGGCGAGGCGGCGAACATCGCCCTCCCCACCGCCACCCCCCTCGGCCGGACGCTCCAGGACGTGCGGATCGACGCCGCCCTGACCGGCCCGCTTCCCGGCGGCCGCAACCCCACCAACCGCGCCGCCACCTGGCGCGACGCCGGCGGCACCCTCGAACTGCGCAATCTCCAGCTCCGCCTCGGCCCCGCCACCGCCGGGGCTACCGCCACCATCGCCCTCGACGACACTCTCCAGCCCATGGGTGCCGGCACCCTGAAGCTGACCGGGGCGGAGGCCGTGCTGGACGCCCTCGCCGCCGCCGGCCTCGTCACCCCCCGCAACGCCGCACTGGCCCGGCGCGTCGTCACCGCCCTCGCCCGCCCGCCCGCGGAAGGCGAGCCGCCCCAGATCGAGGTCCCCCTCACCCTCGAGCGCCAGGGCCTCGCCGTGGCCCGCATTCCCGTCGCCCGTCTGCCCGCCCTGGTCTGGCCGGGGCCCGCCGAGAGAAGCGGGCCGGGTCCGTGAGGCGGTTCGCAAGGGGGCGCCGCCGCCTGCAATCCCCGAGCAAATGCGAAGCATCTGTCCCGAGTCAGTGGGCCGAGGCCCCTGCATCGCGATCCGGCTGCCGCCACCCGTCCTGACGCGGGATGGCTGGGTGAAGGGCTTATCCCTGCTCTCGCCATCGCCTCGGGTCATGAACCCGAGGCGCACTGTCAGCCGGGTAGAACCAAAATTCAGAAGAAGATGATGGAGAGGGGTCCGGGGAGAGGAAGAATTCCTTCTTCCTCTCCCCGGGACATCCTGTCAGTCCAGGACCGGCCGCGGCATCACCGCCGCGTCCTGACCTCCATCACCGAGGATTCGTTCCCCACCGTCTCGAACCGCGAGATGGTGCCGCCGCTGCCCCGGATAGCCACGCGCTGGACGACCGCCGCCACCCTGGGGGAGAGGGGCGAGAGGCGGATGGTCCAGTCCGCCGGGCTGCCCTCGAACTCCAGCTTCCAGAAGCGGCGCAGGGTGGGCAGGTCGCCGGCGAGGGTGGAGCGGATGGCTTCCACCAGGGCGCGCACCTCCGGCGCCCCGTTCAGGTCCACCTCCTGGCGTTCCCGCCCCTGGCGCTCATAGACCACGCGGTCGCCGGAGACGGTCACGCGCTCGGCGAAGGGTTCCACCACCCGCTTCTCCAGGGTGGACGGGGCCTGCCAGAGGAGGGTGCCGCGGCTCGGCAGGGTGTCGGCCAGCCCGGCGATCTCTTTCCGCTCCTCAAAATCGGCCTCCGTCCTCCGCACCGCGGCCAGGGCGGCCATCACGGCTTCCAGCCCGCCTTCCGCGGCCAGGGCAGGGGAGGCCAAGGCAGGGGCGGCGAGGAGGGGCAGGACGAGGGCGGCGCGGCGGAGGAGACGGGGCGCGGGCGGGGCTGGTTCGGACATCTCCTCCCAGAAGTCGTAGAAGTTGAACCAGTTGCCGGGATGGTCCCGGGCCACGCGCTCCAGCGCGGCGGCGTAGCGGGCGGCGCTGGTGCGCAGGTCCCTCTCCCGGTTGCGGCGGTCCAGCACCAGGCGGTCGGCGAAGGGCTCGAAGCGGATCTCGTAGCGGCGCGGGCCCTTCCAGATGCCGAAGGCGAGCATGACGGGGGCGCCGAGCACGGCGGCCAGGATGTGCGGGCCGGCCGGCATGGGGGCGGGGGCGCCGAGGAAGGGCACGGGCATCACCCGGTCCTCCCCCACCGCGGGGCGGCGATCCGCCAGGATGCCGACGAGTCCGCCGCGCTCCAGGCACTCCTTCGCGCGCAGCATGGAGTCCGGGCGGCCGAGCGGCACGACGAGCTCTGCCTTTTCGGCCGAAAGGGCGGAGAAGACGGCGTTCGCGCGCGCCGCGTTGTCCTCGTACATGAAGGCCATCACCTCCACGGGGCAGCCCCCCCGGCCATGGCACCCGTCCGCGAGCGCCCGCATGGCGCCGAAGCTGCCGAGATGGGCGCCCAGCAGCACGCAGCCCCGCCCCTCCGCGATGCGCGCGTCCAGCAGGTCCAGGCCGGTGGTGGTGATCTCGAAGTTTCGGGTGTCCCTGCGCAGCAGGTAGACCCGGTCCAGCATCGTAGCGGCGAAGGCGAAGTAGGGGCGCCAGAGGTCGCGCCAGCCCGGTTCCCGCCCCAGCGCCCGCCGCTGGAACCGCCGCACCGCTTCCTTCTGCCGCGCGGGCGCGGTGAGGAGGAAGTAGGACGTCACGGGGAAGAGCAGCGCGTAGGAGAGGTGCCAGCCGGCGTGCCGCGCGATCCAGGCCATCAGCGCCAGCGCCGCCCCGCCCCGCTCCCGCTGGGACTTCCAACTCATGAAGGGCCGCTCACGCCAGCTCGCCCCCAAAGGCCGGGGTGCCGGCGACCCCGCCCGCGAAGGCCAGGCGGCCGGTAGCGGTGCGGCGCAGCGTCAGCTCCACCTCCTCCTCCGGGCCGACGGGGCGCAGGAACTTGGCGGAGGCGATGCGCGCGGCCTCCTCCCTTCCCATGGGCAGCCCGGCGGCGCGGGCGGCCTGCATCACCGCATCCAGCAGCACAACGCCCGGCACCACGGGGCGGCCGGGGAAGTGGCCGGGCAGGCAGGGGTGGTCCGCCGGCACGCGGAAGCGGGCGGTCCAGGGGCCGTCGCTCACGACCCCTCCTTCGGCGCGTCGCGCAGGGATTGCAGGCCGCGGCGGGTGATCTTGCCCACGGCGTCGCGCGGCAGCCGGTCCACCAGCACCACGGGGCGGGGCAGGAACACCGCCTCCACCCGCTCGCGCAGCGCGGCCACGATCTCACCGCTCGTGCGGCCGGGGGCGACGACGTAGGCGGCGAGACGGGCGGCGGGGTTGGCCTCCAGGTCGTCGGGGGCGAGGAAGACGCCCTCCTCCACCCCCTCGATCTCCGAGAGCACCCGGTTCAGCCCGGCCAGCGAGGCGCGCTTGCCGCCGCGCTTCACCATGTCCCCGCGCCGGCCGAGCAGGCGGAAGCGGCCGTCCGGCTCCGCCTGGATCAGGTCGGCCAGCGGCACGGGCTCCGGCAGGCCGGGCACCCTCGCGGCCGCGGCCTCGTCCCCCTCCAGCACCACGCCGTCGTAGAGGGTCCAGGCCTCGCCCTCCATGGTGCGACGGCTGGCGATGGAGCCCATCTCCGTCGCGCCGTAGATCTCCAGCACGGGCGCGCCGAGCGCGGCCTCCGCCTCCCCCGCAAGCGTCGGGGAGAGGGGGGCGGTGGCGGAGATGAAGGCTGAGGCGCCGCGCACCCCGCCCGCCACCAGGGCGCGGAGCTGCAGGGGGGTGGTCACCACCACGCGGCGGCCGGGGGCGGCGGCCACGGCCTCGGCCACCTCCACGGGATAGAAGTGCGGGCCGGAATGCACGGCCACCGGCGCCCGCAGCGGCAGCATGACCGTCGTCTCGAAGCCGTACATGTGTTGGGCGGGCACGGTGCCGATGACCGTGGCCGGGTCCGCCGCGTCGTCCAGCCCGAAGCGCGCGGCCGCGGCCCGCGCGGCGGCGGCCAGGGCGCCCCAGGGCTTGGCGTGCGGCCGCGGCTCCCCCGTGCTGCCGGAGGTGAAGCCGATCGCCGCCACGCGGTCCGCGGGGATGGTGAAGTTCGCCCACTCCCCCTCGCCCCGGGCGTCGGCCAGCACGGTCGGGATCACCGTCTCCACACCGTCCGCGATCGCCACCGTGCCGGGCCAGGCGGCCGCCAGCTCCCGCTGCCGGTGAGGGGAGCGGTCGGCCGAGAGCAGCGTGACCTGCCCGCGCGCCAGCGCCGCGCCGAAACCCACGAGGGCCAGGTAGCGGTCCGCGCAGAGGTTCAGGACATAGGGGGCTTCCGGCAGGCGCGCGGCCAGGGCCGCCACGTCGGCCAGGTAGCGCCCGGCCGTGACGGGCTCACGGCCCCGCAGCGCGAAGAGGTCGCCCGGCGCACGGGCGAGGAAGGGGGTCTCAGCCATGCCGCGCCCTCTCCGCCCGCAGGACGGCGCGGAAGGTCTGGCTGGGCCAGGCGATCCCGCCTTCCGGGAAACGCAGGCTGCGGACCGCGTGCTCGCCGAGGAAGAGGGCCAGCAGGGTCACCTCCGGCGCCCAGCCGAGCTCCACGCCCCGCAGCGCCGCCGCCAGCTCCGCCACCGCCATCCCCGCCATCACCGCCGCCCAGAACAGCGTCAGGCCGCGCGCGTAGCCGGCGCAGGCCACGGGGTCGCGCCGCTCGTCGAAGCGGATGTACTCCGCGATCAGGGGCTGCGCGCCCGGGCGCAGGGTGCGGGCGAAGGCCCAGGCGAGGCCGGCAGCGCCCAGCGCGGGGAAGAACGCCTCCCCCTTTCCCACCCATTCGCCGAGCCCGAAGGGCCAGGCAGAGGCCGGCAGGGCCCAGGCCAGGAGCAGGAGCAGCGCCAGCGCCGCGCGCCGGACGGCCCGGCGGCGCCCGCGCGCCCGCGCGCCCGGCACCGGTTCTACCCCCGGCACCGGACCCGGCCCTGCAGCCGGACCAGCCATGCTCACCCCGCCCGGTTCTTCTCGATATGCGCGGAGAGGCTCCGCAGGGAGGCGAAGATCCGCCCGTTCCGCTCGTCGTCGGAGCGGAGCTGGAAGCCGTACTTGCGCGAGATGGCCAGCGCCATCTCCAGCGCGTCGATGCTGTCCAGGTCTAGCCCTTCGCCAAACAGGGGCGCCTCCGGCTCGATCTCCTCCGGCCGCACCTCCAGCTGGAGGGCGCCGACGATCAGCGCCGCCACCTCCGCCTCAAGCGCCGTCATCGCAGTCGTCGCACCCACGCGTCCCGTCTCCACCCTGGTCCTGGCAATCACATGGGGATAAAGCACACGGGATGGTGACGCGCCTTAAAAATTCAGCATGACGGCGCGTCCCCCGCGCCCCGCCACGCTCGATGCGTGCCCAGGGAGCGGCAAGCCGGCCGACGCCCCGGCGGCCCCGTGGGGGAATCCAGCCGCGATCCGGGGGACCGGGTCCGCTCCGGGCGACGCCTTCACGGCCCTGCCACGCCTGCTGAGCTTCACCGCCGACATCGAGCCGAGCCCGACCGACCGCACGGGCCGGCGCCACCTGGCCGCCACCGCAGCCCTGCTGGACCTGCTGGACGAGACGGGCGCGCGCGGCACCTTCTTCGTCCTCGGGGATGTGGCGGACGCCGCGCCCTGGCTGGTGCGCGAGATCGCGGCGCGTGGGCATGAGCTGGCCAGCCACAACCAGACCCACCGCGCCCTGCCCGAACTCGGCCCCGCCGCCCTGCGCGAGGAGGCCGGGCGGGCCCGCGCCGCGCTGCAGGACCTCTCCGGCCAGCCGGTCGCGGGCTTCCGCGCGCCCTACTTCTCCCTCACCCCCGATACGGAATGGGCGGCCGATACGCTGCGGGAGGCGGGCTATGCCTACTCCTCCTCCGTGCTGCCGGCGCGGTGCTTCCTCTACAACCACCCCTCGGCCCCGGCCCGGCCCTTCGCCTGGCCCTGCGGGCTGTTGGAACTGCCCGTGCCCGTCGGCACGCTCGGCCCCCTGCGCCTGCCCGCCCTGGGCGGCATGTACCTGCGCTACCTGCCGACCTGGGACCTGCGCCGCCTGACGGCACGGCTGGAAGGTCCCCTGGCCTGGACCTACTGCCACCCCTACGACATCGACGCGGACGAGCCCTTCTACCCCAACCGGGAGCTCGGCCTGCTGAACAGCCTCTTCCTCTGGGCCAATCGCGGCGTCACCGCCCGCCGCCTGCGCGCCCTGCTGCGGGGGCGCGTTTCCGTCCCGCTGGGCGAACGGCTGGACGAGGCCTGGGAGATGACGCACGCGGTGCCGCAGGCGCGGCCGGTGCCCGCAGGCACCGCGCGCCGGCTGCTGACGCTGGCTGTCGGGGGATAGAGGAGCCGCTGTAGCTCCGCCCCGGCACCCCAGGGCAAACGCGAGCGTTGTCCCGAGCCCGGAGCTTGAGCCTCCTGGATCGGCCTGAGGCTGCCGCGGGACTGGCGGAACGCGCCCACTCTTTAAGACCTGCCCTCGCAGTCGCCTCGGCTCCTCGAGCCGAGGCGCACCGTCAGCAAAGGTCAGACCAATCTGAAGAAAAAGATGATGGAGAGGGGTCCGGGGAGAGGAAGAATTCCTTCTTCCTCTCCCCGGGGCATCCCGTCAGCGACGGATCAGCCCTTCCCCGCCACCACAACCATGGCCGGCTTCAGAAGGCGCCCGTTGATGGTCCAGGCCGGCGTCCAGGCCGTGATCACGGTGCCCGGCTCCACGCCGGCCGGCGCCGGCTGCTCGGCCATGGCCTGGTGCAGCTCCGGGTCAAAGGGCTTGCCGGAGGGGTCCTCGGACTTCACCCCGTGGCGCTCCAGCATGGCAAGGAAGGCGCGCTCCACCCCCTCGAAGCCGCCGCGCAGCTTGGCGACGGGGGAGTCCTCGCCTTCCGCCGTGGGGGGCAGGGCGTCCAGGCCGCGGCGCAGGTTCTCGGCGGCGTCGGCCACGTCGCGCGCGAACTTCGTCACGGCGTAGTTGCGGGCGTCCTCCAGCTCGCGCTTGTGGCGGTTGCGGAGGTTCTGCATCTCGGCCTCGGCGCGCAGCCACTTGTCGCGCATGGCCGAGAGCTCCGCCGCCGCGTCGGGGGCGGGGGTCTCGACGCTGGATGTCCCGGGGGTGGTGCCGGGCTCATGGATCTCGGGGGCGTTGGTGGCCCCGGGCTGGGCATCGACTTCGGAGGGCTTCTGGGGATCGCTCATCGGATGATCGGGTCTTTCCTGGCCCTCGGCAGGGCCGTTTCTCGACGCCTCACCTAGGGTCCGGGGAGCGTCGGGGCAAGCTGCGCCGTGCCCGCCCAACCGCGGCGAGAGAGGTGAATATTGCATCGCAGCAAATGCGTGACATACCATCGATTGGCGATGCACACGTCCCCCCGGGCGACCCTGCCCATCCTTATCGCCGCCACGGCGCGGCACTGGCGGCGCGCCGTGAACCGGAGGCTGGAGCCGTTCGGGCTCTCCGAGGCGACCTGGCTGCCGCTGATCCGCCTGGCCCGCGCCCCGGCGCCCATGCGGCAGAAGGAACTGGCCCTCTCCCTCTCCCTGGACGGCTCCTCCGTGGTCCGGCTGCTGGACTCGCTGGAAGCGGCGGGGCTGGTGGAACGGCGTGGGGCGGGCACGGACCGGCGCGCCAAGGCGATCGTGCTGACAGAGGCGGGGCGGAGCCTGGCATCGCGGGTGGAGGAGGTCTCTGCCGCCATGCGGGACGAAGCCATGGCCGGGCTGACCGAGGCGGAGATCGACGCGGCGCACCGCGTGATGACGCGGATCATGGCCCGGCTGGCGGACCCGGAGATGCAGGCGGCATGAGCGACGCGCCCCGGCCGGCGGTTCCCCTCTGGCTGCTGGCCCTCGTCACCTTCAGCGGCACGGTGGCGATGTACATCTTCGTCCCCGCGCTGACGGCGGCCACGGCGGCGCTGGGCGCCAGCCAGGGGGTGCTGCAGCTCACCATCAGCCTCTACGTGCTGGGCCTCGCGCTGGGGCAGCCGATCTACGGACCGCTGGCGGACCGGTTCGGGCGGCGGCCGGTGCTGCTGGCCGGCCTCTCCCTCTACACCCTGGCCGGCCTGGCCGCGCTGGTGGCGCCGAACGCGGAGACGCTGGTGGCCGCGCGGCTGTTCCAGGCGCTGGGCGGCTGCGCCGGCGTGGTGCTCGGCCGCGCCATCGTGCGCGACACCTCCGGCGCGGCGGACACGGCGCAGCGGCTGGCCCTGCTGAACCTGATGGTCACGGTCGGCCCCGGCCTCGCGCCGCTGGTCGGCAGCGCCGCCGTGGCCGTGGCCGGCTGGCGCTCCACGCTGCTGATCCTCTGCCTGCTGGGGGTGGCCAACCTCGTCTTCACCTGGCGCCTGCTGCCGGAGACGGGCCAGCCCGCCGCCACCCCGACCTCCACCCTGGTGCGGGACTACCTCCGCCTCGCCTCCTCCCCCGTCTTCCTGGGCTACGCGGTCTGCGGGGGCTGCGTGACCACGGCGGCCTACGCCTTCTTCAGCGCCGCCCCCTTCATCCTCCACGAGCTGGGCCGGCCCGCGCACGAGGCGGGGATCGCCCTCAGCGCTCTTGTCGTCGGCATCTCCATCGGCAACTGGATCGCCAGCCGGCTGATCCGGCGCGGCGCGCTGGACCGCGTGCTGGCCCGGGCCAGCCTTCTCGGCGCGGCCGCCTCCCTCACCTTCCTCGTCGTGGTGCTGGCGGGGGCGCTGAACCCTGTCTCGGCCATGCTGCCGATGTTCGTCTTCACCCTCTGCGTCGGCGTCGCGGGGCCGGCGGTGCTGACCCAGGCCATCAGCCTCAACCCGCGGATCACCGGCTCCGCCTCCGGCCTCTACGGCTTCATCCAGATGGCGATCGGCTCCCTCTGCTCCGCCCTCGTCGGGCTGGGGTCGAACCCGGCCCTGGCGGCGGCGGTCGTGCTGACCGGGGCCGGGGTGGTCGGGCAGGTCGCGTTCCGGGTGGCGCTCTACGGGAAGGGGCGCGTCGTCTCGGCGGAGTAGCGTGGGTGGCCCCAAGGGAGGGGAGAAGGAATTCTCCCCTCCCTTGGACGTCGAAGGCAGTGCCTTCGACCCCCTCATCTTCTTCTGGTGGGCTGCCGCGGAAGGGGGGGGCCGGGGTCTCGCCTCGGGTCAGCGACCCGAGGCGTGGGACACGTCTGCCCGCGTTGCCGTTGAGTGAAGATTCCGGCGATGCCAGCCCCGCTTCCCGCGGCAGCCGAATGAGGAAAGATGATGGGGTCCAGGGGAAGAATTCCTTCTTCCCCTGGCGGAGGGCACGGGAGGCGGAGCCTCCCGACCTTGACCCCACCGCCGGGAATGGCATCTGGCGTCCCATGAGCATGAACGAGGGCGGCCCGTCCGGGCCCCGGCGGCTGGCGGTGGTGCTGTTCAACCTCGGCGGGCCCGACAGCCCGGCGGCGGTGCGGCCCTTCCTGACGAACCTTTTCACCGATCCGGCCATCCTGCGGTTTCCGGCCATCCTGCGGATCCCGCTGGGACGTTTGGTGGCCGCGCGGCGGACGAAGGCGGCGACGGAGAACTACGCCATCCTCGGCGGCAAGTCGCCGTTGCGGGAGCTGACGGAGGAGCAGGCGCGCGCGCTGGAGGGCGTACTGGCGGAGGAGGGCGTGGAGGCGCGGTGCTTCGTGGCCATGCGGTACTGGCACCCCTTCACCGAGGAAGCGGTGCGGCAAGTCAAGGAGTGGGGTGCTGACGAGGTGCTGCTGCTGCCGCTCTACCCGCAGTTCAGCACGACGACGACGGGCAGCAGCCTGACGGTGTGGCACGCGGCGGCGAGGAAGGCCGGGCTTTCCGTGCCGGTGACGACGCTGTGCTGCTGGCACTCCGATGACGGCTACGCGGAGGCGACGGCGGCGATCGTGCGGCGCGCGCTGGAGGAGGCGCGGGCGGCGCTGCCGGCCGGGGCGAAGCTGCGGCTGCTGTTCAGCGCGCACGGGCTGCCCGAGACGATCGTGAAGCAAGGCGATCCCTATCAGTGGCAGGTGGAGCGCAGCGCGGCGGCCGTGCTGGCGGCGCTGGACATGCCGGAGCTCGACAACGCCATCTGCTACCAGTCCCGCGTGACGCCGCAGAAGTGGCTCGGGCCGAGCACGGAGGAGGAGATCGCGCGCGCCGCGGCCGACGGCACCGCGATCCTGGTCTGCCCCATCGCCTTCGTGTCGGAGCACTCCGAGACGCTGGTGGAGCTGGACGTGGAGTACCGGGAGCTGGCGGAGCACAAGGGCGTGCCCGGCTACTTCCGCGTGCCAGCGCAGAACAGCGACCCGGCCTTCATCCGCGCCGTGGCCGCGCTTGTCGCGCGCGCGCGGGCGGAGACGCGCGGATCGCGGGACGCGGCGGGCGGCAAGCTCTGTTCCTTCGCCGGCGGGCGGCAATGCCCGAAGGCCCATACGGGTTGCCCGCACTCCGCGGCCCAGCCCCTCCGGAGTGCCGCCTGATGCGTCCTGCTGCCGTGCTGCCCGCTGCCGTGTTGTTCGACTGCGACGGGGTGCTGGCCGACAGCGAGGCCGTGGCGAACGGCTCCATCGCCGAGGACCTGACCGAGCGCGGCTTCCCGATGACGATGGAGGCCGCGAAGGAGACCTTCATGGGCACCTCCCTGCCCGACATCGTGGCGGTGGTGCGGGACAGGCTCGGCCTCGACGTGCCCGATGACTGGCCGCGGCAGATCGTGGCGCGCATCGTCGGCAAGTACCGCGCGGGGATGCTGGACCCGATCCCCGGCGCGCAGGGCGCGGTGGAGGCGGTGGCAGCGGCGGGCATTCCCATGGCCGTCGCCTCCAATTCCGGCCGCGACGAGCTGCGGACGAAGACGGGGCTCCTTCCCTTCTTCTCGCATTTCCAGGGGCGAATCCTCTGCTTCGAGGACGTGGAGCGGCCGAAGCCGCACCCCGATCTCTACATCGCCGCCGCGCGCCTCTGCGGCGCCGATCCGCGCGACTGCGTGGTGATCGAGGACAGCGTGACGGGCGCGCGGGCGGGGGTGGCCGCCGGCTGCCGCGTGCTCGGCTTCGCGCACGAGACGCCGGCGCTGGACCTGCTGGAGGCGGGAGTGGCGGAGGTGTTCACCAGCCACGCCGCCCTGCCCGGGCTGCTGGGGATTTCCCGGTGACGATCCCCTGGCTGATCAACCTCTATCCCTGGACCAAGGCGCTGCACCTGATTGCGGTGGTCGCCTGGATGGCGGGGATGTTCTACCTGCCGCGGCTCTTCGTGTACCACTCCGCCGCCCCTGCCGGGGGCGAGCCGTCGGAGACCTTCAAGGTGATGGAGCGCCGGCTGCTGCGCGCCATCATCAACCCCGCCATGGCCGCCACCTGGCTGCTCGGGATCACGCTGGTGCTGACGCCCGGGGTCATCGACTGGTCGCAGGGCTGGTGGCACGTGAAGCTGCTGGCCGTGCTGCTGATGAGCGGCTTTCACGGCCACCTCTCCGCCGCGCGCAAGCGCTTCGAGCGCGACGAGCGGCCGAAGAGCGAGCGCTACTGGCGGATCGCCAACGAGGTGCCGACGATCCTGCTGGCCGTGATCGTGGTGATGGTGATCGTGCGGCCGTTCTGAGCTTGCTGGGCCGGGCGCCTCAGGTGCCGCGCCCGGTCTTCTCCTGCAGTTCGTCGATGCGCTTGGAGGCATCGCCCTTGGACAGGGTCTCGTCGAACTCCTCGCCCGCCTCTTCCGAGAGGGTCTTGAGGTAGGAGGCCTGGGCGCCGGTCATGGGCTGGTCGCCCGTCGTCCAGTCGTCCGGGTCCTTGATGGTGTTGGAACCGGGCTCGGGATCGGTCTTCGGGTTGTGCGCGTGCTGGTCGGCCTGCTTGGCCATGATGGCATCCTCCTGCGTGCTGTTCTCCAAACGTTCGCGGATGGAAGAGGTTGCGTGCGCGACCCCGGGAGGCTCTGCCCCAAGGACCGTTATCCCCGCCGTACCCCGTAGAACAGCGGCGCCCCCGGCGGGAAGCCGGTGAGGTCGGTCTTGTGCGCCGTCAGGGTGCGGTACTCGCCGAGCGGGATGTAGGGCACGTCCTGGAAGGCCTGGCGCTGCATCTCCGCGCAGAGGGCGGCCTGCGCGGCCGGGTCCGGGGCCGTGATCCAATCCTGGCGCAACTCCTCCAGCCGCGGGCTGTCCGGCCAGCCGAACCAGGCACGCGCCCCGTTGGCCCGCAGGCCCAGGTGGCCGCCGGGATCGATGGTGTTGCCGAGGCCGGTGACGAAGATGCTCCACCCGCCCCTGTCCAGCGGGCCGCGGTTGGCCCGGCGGGTGCTGATGGTGCCCCAATCCCCGTTCTGCACCTCCACGTTCATGCCGACCTGCTTCAGCAGGTCCGCCGTGACCTCCGCGAGGCCCTTGAGAGAGGGGTAGTCGTCGGCCTGCAGGACGACGACGCGCTCCCCCGCGTAGCCGGCCGCCTGGAGGTCGCGCTTCACCTTCGCCAGGTCGCGCCGGCCCGTCAGCACCTCCAGCCCGGCCTTGCTCGCCATGGGGGAGTCGGAGGTGAAGTAGCCGACGTTGATCTCCCACGCCGCCGGGTCCGTGCCGTAGGCGGCGGTCATGAAGTCCTCCTGGCTCACGGCGCCGAGGAGGGCGCGGCGGATCGCCGGCCTGTCGAAGGGCGGCTGCAGCCAGTTGAAGCGCATGATCGTGCCGAACAGGTCCTCCACCACATGGACGTTCAGGTTGCGGTTGCGCTTCAGCAGCGGGGCGAGGTCGTTGTTCGTCACCTCCAGCCAGTCCACCTCGCCCGCCAGCAGGGCGGAGGCGGCGGTGGCCTGGTCGGGGATGATGGTCCACTCCACGCGGTCGAAATGCGCGAGTTTCGGGCCGGCGGTGCGGCTGGCCGTGCCGTCCGGGCGGGGAACGTAGCCCTCGAAGCGGGCATAGGCGGCGCGCGCCCCGGCCATGCGCTCGTCCGCCAGGAAGCGGTAGGGGCCGGATCCCACCATCTCCGTCACCTGCCTCGTCGCCTCCGTGTTGGCGAGGCGCTCCGGCATCATCGGGCAGACGGAGGCGCCGTTCTTGCCCAGCGCGGCGTGCAGGCCGGGGAAGGGCTTCTTCAGGCGAAAGCGGATGGTGCGGTCGTCCGGCGCGCTGATCTCGTCGGCGCGCGCGATCACCTCCTGCCCGTACATGTCGCGCGATCCCCATCGGCGGATGCTCGCCACGCAGTCGCGGGCGCGCACGGGCTCGCCGTCGTGGAACCTCAGCCCCTCGCGCAGGGTCATGGTCCAGGTCAGGCCGTCATTCTCGACGACGTGGCCCGCGACCATCTGCGGGTGCGGGCGGAACCTGGCGTCCAGCCCGTAGAGGTAGTCGAACACCATCTGCGAGTGGTTGGTGGTGACGGCGGCGGTGGTGAAGACGGGATCGAGCACCGCGAGGTCGGCCTGCGGCACGAACTTCAGCACGCGCCGCCCCTGCGCGGCCGAGAGGCGGGGGGCTGCGAGAAGCGCGGCGCCGGCGCTGAGAGCGGCGCGGCGGTTGAGGGTCGGGACGCTCATGCGGGCTCCTCCTGACGGGCGGGGGCGGTTTCGGGGGTGAGGTCGAGGAAGGCGCGCTCCCCTTCCAGCCGCAGCCGCGTGCCGAAGGGGGCGGAAAGGGCGGCAAAACGATCGAGGATGCGCCGGGCCTGCTCGCCCTCCGCGAGGCGCGGGCGGCCGCGCAGGTGGCGCGCCTCGCCGAGGCCGAGGGAGACGGGGACGATCTCCATTCCCGCCAGCCGCCCCGCCTCGAAGGTGAGGAAGGGCACCACCGTCTCCCAGTATCGGCCATCCGAGGGGAAGCCGCCCTCGTCGTTCCGCGTGCGCTGGCGATAGACCATGCCGGGCGTCAGCGCCGGGTCCGCCCGGAAGCGCTCGTAGGAATCGCTCGGCAGGCGCGGCACCAGCTCGTTCTGTCCGATGAAGTTGCCGAGCGAGTAGAGGATCGGGCGGCCCTTGTAGACCTCCATCCCGCGCAGCAGGTGCGGGCCGTGGCCCACCACGAGGTTCGCCCCCTCGTCGATCATGCGCCGCGCGAAGACGGACAGGAACTCGGCGGGCTGCTCCTTCGTCGCGGCGAAGTCGTGCTCGTGCGCGTGGACGGAGACGAGCACCACGTCCGAGGTCAGCCGCGCCTCCCGCACCCAGCGGGCGATGCCGTCCAGGTCCGCGGGCTTCGCGGTCTGGCGCTGCGCCACCCTCTCCGCCTCCCGGAAGTTCAGCGGGCCGAAGGGAAAGACGCCCTCCTCCGGCGGGAAGCCGAAGCCGAGCTTCACGATCATCTGCCGGAAGGCCTCCAGCCCCAGCCCATCCGCCATCTCGCGCAGCGCCCGCATGTGCTCGGGCCGCACCTCGTGCACCGTGTCGTAGCGCAGCGGGTTCAGCCCCGGGCGGCCGGGCATGTCGGGCCGCTGCGCGCTCGCCTCCTGGCCCTTGGCGAAGGTGGCGGAGCAGGCGAGCATCGCCACCGTGCCGTTCGGGTGGCCGTGGAAGACCGGCCGCCGCGCCTCCTCCAGATTGCGCCCGAGCCCGGCATGGGACAGGCCGCGCGCGTCCAGCGCCTCCAGCGTGTGCAGCAGGCCGGAGACGCCATAGTCCAGCGCATGGTTCGTGGCGGTGGCGAAGAGGGAGAACCCGGCCTCTGCCAGCTCGTCCAGCACCCAGGCCGGGGCCCCGAAATGCGAGCCGCCCGATTCCAGCGCCGGATCGCCCCGGAAGTCATTCGCGAGCGTCTCGAAGTTCGTGAAGGCCACGTCCGCGCCCCGGATCATGTCGAAGAGCGGGCGGAGGACCGGATCGGTGCGCGAGAGGAGGCGGCGCTGGAGGATGCTGTCGCCGGTCAGGGCAAGGCGGAGCGGATCGGGCAAGGCGGCGTCTCCGGGGAGGAAGCCCGGCGATCCTGGCACGGGCCGTGCCAGATCGTGCCCGGAAATCGTGTGCGCCGTCCCGCACCGGCCGTCTGTCCCGGGGAGAGGAAGAAGGAATTCCTCCTCCCGGCCCCGTTCGAAGCAGTGCTTCGAACCCTTCCTCTTCTTCGAGCTGGTCTCCCTCCGCTGACGGTGCGCCGCGGCTCATGAAGCCGAGGCGGCTGACGCGTCCCGCCCGTCCTGCGGCAGCCCGATGCAGGTCCAGGAGGCTCAGCCTCCTGGTGGGGGTCCAGGGGGCAAAGCCCCCTGGCTCCGGCCCCCAAGGACGGCCTCAGCCGCAGCCCAGCCAGGCGATGAAGGCGGGATGATGGGGTGCGATGGCGCGGGCGCCCAGGCCATTGCGGCTGGCCCAGTTGCAGTGGAAGGCGCGGACCAGGGCGGCCCCGGCCTCGTCGGGTGGGGCAAGGAGGATTCTGGCCACCTCCGCCTCCCGCCCGATCAGGCGCGTCTCCTCGCCACTCAGCGGGCGGACGCCCTGGATGCCGAGAGGAGTCAGTTCGCTGGAGAGGGAGATGATCCGGCCCAGGGTGCCCGGGCCGGTCTCGGCGGCGGCCCAGGGGGCGGCGACCTCCACGCCGTCGGCCAGGCTGGGACGGTGGCGATAGGCGAAGGCGTAGCGGCGCAGGGAGCCCTGCGGCGGCCAGGCGACGGGAAAGGCCGGGGAGGCGAGGAGGGACCAGCCCCGGGCGGCGGGGCCGAGCGCGGCCCAGGCCGCCTCGATCTCGGGGCCGGGCGGCAGGGGCTGGGCGCGCGCGGCGGCGGGCAGGGTGAGGAGCGCGGCGCCGAGGGCGCGGCGGCCGTCCGCCCTCACCCGGGCGGGCGGACGGGCTCCACGCCGCCCGGCGCCGCCAGCCCCTTGGTGCGGAGGCAGCGCAGGTAGGCCTGACGCTCGGCCAGGGCGATCTCGCCCGTCACGCGCTGGTTCTGGGTCGGGTTCTGGATTTGCAGGCGCTCGAAGCCGCGGTCCACGCCGGCGGAGTCCTGCGCCTCCCGGCGGCAGGCGGCCTCGGCGGCATTGGCGGGGGGCGGCAGGGGATCGTTGGCGCGGCAGGCCGCCAGGGCCAGGGGGGCCAGCAGCAACGCGGCGAATGGAAGGGCGCGGGTCATGGGGCGTGCTCCAGCCAGTCCTCGATCAGGCGCCGGGCAATGGAATCCACCCGCGGCAGGAGGAAGCCGGCGGCTTCGGGGTTTCGGATCTCCTCCCGCGTGAACCAGCGGGCGTCGCGCAGCTCGGCGGGGTCGATCGTGACCTCGCGGCTCAGCGCCTCCGCGTGGAAGCCGAGCATGATCGAGGCGGGGAAGGGCCAGGGCTGGGAGGAGTGGTATTGGCAGGCGCCGACGGTCACGCCCGTCTCTTCCTTCACCTCGCGGCGCACCGCCTCCTCCAGGCTCTCCCCCGGTTCCACGAAGCCGGCGAGGGTGGAGTACATGGCGCTGTTGGGGAAGCGCGTGGAGTGGCCGAGCAGGCACTCGTCGCCGTTCACCACGAGCATGATCACGGCGGGGTCGGTGCGCGGGAAGTGCTGGGCGTTGCAGTTCGTGCAGGCCATGGCGTTGCCGGCGCTGCGAGGCTCGCAGGTGTGGCCGCAGACGCCGCAGAAGCGGTGGCGGGTGCGCCAGTGCATCAGGCCGCGCGCGTGGGCGAGCATGGATGCCTCGCCCGGGGGCAGCAGGCCGGCGACAGCGCGCAGGTCGTGGAAGGCGCCCATGCCCTCGGGCAGGAGGGGGAGCGGGTCCTCCGCCGCGCTGCAGTCCACAGCGAAGACGGGGGTGCCCCCGTTCAGGCCGAGGAGCGCCCAGGTGGACTGATCATGGCCGCCGGCCATGAGGACGGCCTCGGCGGCCTCCCGCGTCAGCAGCACCGCCTCCGGGGCGCCCTCCTCCACCCCGCGCAGGAGGCTCTTCGATCGCCAGACGGGGGCGATGAGGCTCTCCTTCGAGGCCAGGGCGGCCGCGACGAAATCGGCGTCGTCCCGCCGGTCCGAGACCCGGTCGAGCGGGGAGCCGGTATAGGCGTTGGGGCGGCTGGCGGGGATGGTGAGCATGGACCGGCCGAACCTGCCATGGCCGGGGGGTACGGTCCATCCGGCGGGACCGGGGAGAGGAGGAGGCCTCCCCTCCCCGCCGCGCGTCAGGCCGCCGCGCGCCGGGTGCGGGCCAGTTCGGCGCCGAGGAAGGCGGCGATCGCGCCAGGGCCGGAGCGGTCCGTGCCCGCGAGGTCGGCGGCCTCCTCGGCGGCCGGGTTGTAGTTGGTATTGGTGTTCACGTCGTAGGTGAACACCTCGCCCTCCACCGTGCGGATGAACTCGATCCCCGCCACCTCGATGCCGTTGGCGGCCAGGAAGCCCTCCAGCGCCGCGCGCTGCCCGGCCTCGATGCCGTCCGGCAGGACGCGGAAGCGCGGCGCGGCCGCCACCGGCGCGGCGGCCGGCGCCTCACCAACCGGACAGAAAGCGTCGCCCACCGCGGCGGAGGGGCTGGGCACCTCGCACACATCGGCGGGGCAGAGCTCGAAGCCCGAGGAGGTGTCCACCTCCACCGCATAGAGGAATCGGCCGCCGACGAACTCGGCGCGGGTGATGAAGGGCCGCGCGGCGCGGAGATAGTCCTGCAGCAGCCAGAGGCCGTCGGCGGGCAGCTCGTCCTCCGGCGCGTCGGCCAGGAAGGCGGCCAGCGCGTCCGGATCGGCGAAGAGGCGCACGCCCAGGCCCTTGCCACCACGGTTGGGCTTCAGGATCAGCGGGCCGCTGCCGTACCGGGCGCGGGCCGCCCTCACCACGTCCTCCGCCTCACCCCGCACCACCACGGTGCCGGGCACGGCGATCCCGGCCGCCTCCAGCGCCGCGTACTGCCGGGCCTTGCTGATCTCCAGGTCCAGGGCGCGGGGGCCGTTCACCACGCGGCGCCCGTAGCGCTCCAGCCAGGCCAGCACAGCCGCCGTCAGCTCCGCGGAGTAGCGGTGGCCGCGCGTGTGGGAGGAGGCGGACATGCGGTTGTAGAACACGCCCTCCGGCGGGGGCCGGGAGAGGTCGAAGCTGCCGGAGGAGAGGTTCCAGTCCGCCCAGGGCAGGCCGCGCTTGTCCAGGGCCGCGGCCAGCGGCGGGAGCCACTCGGGGTTCTCGTGGATGATGTGGATCTGGGACATCCCGGCGTCTCACGATGAGCTGTTGTGGTGGCCAGAGATAGGGCGACATGCCATCGTGAGAAAGGGTGGGCGGCGGGGACGCGCGGGAAATCGTCGTTCCCAACCCGCGAACCGGCCCCGATCCCGGTTGCTCCCGGGGCGCCTTCCCCTCATATACCGCGGCGGAAGGCCGGTCGCGGACGGGCGCCCTGTCGACCCGGTCAGGTCCGGAAGGAAGCAGCCGAGGCGGGTCATCGCTCGGGTCGCGGTCCGGTCTTCCACCTCTTGGTATGATGCCTGGCGGCCCAGGCCGCGTATGATGCGGCCCGGATGACCAGCGACACCGACCTCTCGACCGAAGCGCCGGACGACCTGCCGGAGCCCCCGATGGAAGGGCCCGGCCTGTTCGGCGATCCCGCACCGGCCGCGCCCCCTGCGCCCACCGCCGCGCCCACACCCGCGCCCACACCGGATGAGCCGGCCCAGCCCTATCGGGTGCTGGCCCGCAAGTACCGGCCGAAGAGCTTCGCGGACCTGATCGGGCAGGACACGCTGGTCCGCACCCTGCGGAACGCCTTCGCGCAGAACCGGGTGGCGCACGCCTTCATGCTCACGGGCGTCCGCGGGGTGGGGAAGACCACCACGGCCCGCATCATCGCCCGCGCCATGAACTGCATCGGGCCCGACGGGAAGGGCGGCCCCACGGCCGATCCCTGCGGCGTGTGCCCGGAGTGCCGCGCCATCCTGGCGGACCGCCACCCGGACGTGGTGGAGCTCGACGCCGCCTCCAACAACAGCGTGGACAATGTGCGGGAGATCCGGGAGGCGGTGCGCTTCCGGCCGAGCCAGGGGCGCTTCAAGGTTTACATCCTGGACGAGGTCCACATGCTCTCCGGCGCGGCCTTCAACGCGCTGCTGAAGACGCTGGAGGAACCGCCGCCGCAGGTGAAGTTCCTGTTTGCCACCACCGAGATCCGGAAGGTTCCGGCCACCATCCTCTCCCGCTGCCAGCGCTTCGACCTGAAGCGCGTGCCGCAGGAGACGCTGCGCGCGCACTTCGCCCGCATCGCGGAGGCGGAGGGGACGACCGTGGAGCCGGAGGCGATCGCCATGGTCGCCCGCGCAGCGGATGGTTCCGTGCGCGATGGCCTCTCCCTGCTCGACCAGGCCATCGCCATGCCGTCCGAGGACGGGGCCGGCGTCACGGCCGAGGCGGTGCGGGACATGCTGGGGCTGGCGGACCGCGCCCTGGTGATGGACCTGATGGAGGCCGCCCTGCGCGGCGACCTTCCCGCCGTGCTCGCCGCCATGGACCGCGCGCATGAGCGCGGCGCCGATCCCGGCGTGGTGCTGGCCGACATGGCGGAGCTGACCCACACCCTGACGCGCTTCCGGGCCGTGCCGGCGCTGAGGAACGACCCCTCCGTGCCGGAGGCGGAGCGCACGCGCGGCGCGGCCCTGGCGGAGACGCTGACCATCCCCGTGCTCGGCCGCGCCTGGCAGGTGTTGCTGCGCGGCATCAACGAGGTGGCGGAGAGCCCGGACCGGCGCGCGGCGGCGGAGATGGTGCTGATCCGCTTGGCACACCTGGCGGAGATGCCCACCCCCGGCGACATTGTCCGCCGCCTCTCCGGCGCCAGCCCGCCCCCGCGCGGCGGCGGGGGCGGCGGTGCGCCCGCGGGCAGCCCCGGCGGCGGGGCGGAGGCCGTCGGCACGCCGATGGCCGCTGGTGGCCCAACCGGCGGCTTCCGGGCCATCGCGGGTGGTGGCGGCGCGGCCGTGGCCGTGGCGGCCCAGCCGGAGCCCGAGGCTGCCCCCCTCGCCCGCCCCACCACCTTCCGCGAGGTGGCGGCGCTCGCTTCAGGCCGTCGGCCGAAGCTGCACGCGCACCTCGTCCATACCGTCCACCTCGTCCGCTTCGCGGAAGGGCGGATCGAGCTGCGGATGCTGCCGGACGCGCCGCGCGACCTGCCCGGCCAGCTCTCCGCCCTGCTGCAGGAGATGACGGGGGCGCGCTGGACCGTCTCCCTCTCCAACGCCGAGGGGGAGCCGACGCTTGCCTCGCAGCGCCGGGCGGCGGACGAGGCGCGGCTGGAGGTGGCGCGCAGCCACCCGCTGGTGCTGGCCGTGATGGAGACCTTCCCCGGCGCCCAGATCCGCGACGTGCGCGACGCCAACCTCGACGACTACGGCCTGCCCCCGCCCGAGGCCGCCCCGGCGGAGGAGCCGGAGGTGGTGCTGGCGGACGACGTGAACTTCGCCCCGGTGGACGACGACGATTTCGCCTTCGCGCCGCTGGACGCCGAGCCCGCGGGGATGGACAGGCCCTGAGGCTTGGTCCATCCGCCTGGGCCATCGCCCTCCCCCCCCCCCAATTGAGGACCGCCGCATGAAGAACCTGGGCAACATGCTGAAGCAGGCTCAGCAGATGCAGTCGAAGATGCAGGAGATGCAGGCGACGCTGGAGGCCGCCACCATGGAGGGCCAGGCCGGCGCCGGCATGGTGCGCGTCACCCTCTCCGGCAAGGGCGACCTGAAGGGCCTGGCGATCGACCCCTCCCTCATGGTGGCGGAGGAGCGCGAGGTGCTGGAGGACCTGATCGTCGCCGCCCACGCCGACGCCAAGCAGAAGGTGGAGGCGATGATGGCGGAGGAGATGTCGAAGGCCACCTCCGGCCTCAACATCCCCGGCATGGGCGGCGGGCTGGGCGGGTTCAAGCTGCCGTTCTGAGCGCGACCGGCCCCAGGGGGCTTCGCTCCCTGGACCCCCACCAAGGGCCTGAGGCCCTTGGATCCCCTTCTGGCTGCCGCCACGCCGGCCTGACACGAGGTCTCGGCGTGACGGGCCTCTTCCTGCCCTTGCAGTCGCCTCGGGTCATCGACCCGAGGCGCACCGTCAGCAGAGTAAATCCAAAGCCTAGAAAAAGATGATGGTGAGGGGTCCGGGGAAAGGAAGAATTCCTTCTTCCTCTCCCCGGTCCGCAAGCGCCGTCCGATGCGCCGGAGGGGGATCGTCACCATATGCAACGGATGCCGTTCGACCCTTCCGCGATGCGCCCGGATCCGGTTCCGCCCAACGACCCGGTGGAGCAGTTGGTCGCCCTGCTGGCGCGGATTCCCGGCCTCGGGCGGCGTTCCGCCCGGCGCGCCGCGCTGCGGATGCTGCAGGACCCGGAGCGGCTGATGCGTCCGCTCTCCCGCGCGCTGGATGCGGCGGCGGAGGCGGTGAAGCCCTGCCGGGTTTGCGGCAACCTCGACTCGCGTGATCCCTGCGGCGTCTGCCGCGACCCCCGGCGGGAGCGCGGGCTGGTCTGCGTGGTGGAGGGGGTTTCGGACCTCTGGGCGCTGGAGCGGGCGGGGGCGCATCGCGGGCTGTACCACGTGCTGGGGGGCACGCTCTCGGCGCTCGGCGGCGTGTCGCCGGAGGACCTGGCCATCCAGCCGCTGGTGGAGCGGGTGGCGAAGGGGGAGGTGGAGGAGGTGATCCTGGCGCTGCCGGCGACGGTGGAGGGGGCCTCCACCGGCCATTACCTGGCGGACCGGCTGCGGCCGCTCCTCGTGCCCGTCACCCGGCTGGCCCAGGGCGTGCCGATGGGCGGAGCGCTGGACGTGCTGGACGACGGCACCCTGGCCGCCGCCCTCCGGGCCCGCCGCCCGGCGTAGCGGGAGCACAGCGTCGGTTTCGGTACGGGTCGTCCCCTCCCCGACTTGCCGCCCCCCGTGGGTCCGTTATGAAGGCGCCGCGGCCCAGGCCGCCGATCACCCATGACAGGTCCGGTGCCGCGCGTGTCTGAGAGCCAGCCTCCTCGTCCCATCCACCGGCGCGCCGGCCGGGTCGCGCTGCGGGGACTGCGTCCCTTCGCCCTACCCTTCCTGCACCGCATCCAGCTGCGGCTGCGGCAGGCGGTGGAGGACACGAACCTCGACGCCCGGATCAACAGCGGGGTTGCCGCCACCGTGGCGGCGGCCACGCACGCGCTGGCGCGGCAGATGCAGGCGATCGCGGACCGCATCGACCCGCTACCCCCGCGGCTGGACGACCTCGCGGGGCGCCTCGAGCGGGTGGAGCACCACCTGCGGGCCGAGACGGCCGGGGTCGAGCAGGCGATCGACCGGCTGGGGCTTCGGATGCGGGCGCTGCAGCTCGGCATCGACGCGCTCCGCCTCGAGCAGGGGCAGCGGCAGGACGCGGTCACCGGGGCCGTGACCGCCACCGGGGAGCGGCTCGCGGGGGCTGTCACCGCCACCGAGGAGCGGCTCGTGGGGGCCGTGGCCAGCACGGAGGAGCGGCTCGCGGGGGCCGTGGCCAGCACCGAGGAGCGGCTCGCGGGGGCTGTGGCCAGCACAGAGGAGCGGCTCGCGGGAGGGGCCAACGGAGGGGCGGAGGCGCTCTCCGGCCAGCTGCAGAGCCGGACCGACATGCTCTACGGCCTTGTGCGGGACCGGACGGAGCCGTTGCTCTCGCGGGTGGCGCTTCCCGTCGGCGACGCCCTGCTGATGCGCCTGCCCGAGGGCTTCCTCCTCATCCCCGCCGAGGACGCGCCGCTCGTCGCCGCGATGTACGAGAGCGGCGGGCGGCTGGAGCCGGGCACGGTGGCGGTGATCCAGGCCGTGCTGCGGGAAAGCGACACCGTGCTGGACGTGGGGGCGAATGTCGGGCTGACGGTGCTGCCTGCGGCGCGGCGCGTCGGCCCGGCGGGCCGGGTGATCGCGGTGGAGCCCACGGCCCGGCTGGCGGAGCTGCTGCGGCGGAGCCTGGTGACGAACGGGCTGGACAGGATCGTGACGCTGCACCGCTGCGCGGCCGGCGCGGCGCCGGGCACGGCGGAGCTGAACCTCGGCGTCACCTCCGGCCACTCCTCCCTGCTCGCCCTGCCGGGCTCGGAAGGGAGCGAGACGGTGGATGTGCGGCCGATGGACGCGCTGGTGCCGCCCGGCACGCGCGTGCACCTCGCCAAGATCGACGTGGAGGGGTTCGAGCCGGAGGTGTGGCGGGGCATGGGCCGCATCCTCTCGGAGAATCCGGGCATGGCGGCGCTGGTGGAGTTCGGGCCGGAGCACCTGCGCCGCGCGGGCGTCGCGCCCGCGGAGTGGATGGCGCTGTTCACGGGCGCCGGCTTCACGCCCTACGAGGTGGACGAGGCCACGGGCACGGTGCGGCCGGCGCGGCCGGTTTCCGCCCTGGCGGCGGTGCCGACGGCCAACCTGCTCATGCTGCGTCAGCCGGCCGAGACCTACCCCGCGCTGCGGCTGGCCTGAGCGGGGATCGGCGCGCGTGAGGATCGGCATCGTCTCCTCCGCCGTGCCGCTGGTGTACGGCGGCGGGCGTTTCATCGTGGACTGGCTGAACGAGAAGCTCACGGCGCGGGGGCACCAGGTGGAGACGGTCTACCTGCCCTTCGTCGAGTACCAGGACCAGATCCTGTCGCAGACCGCGGCCTTCCGCATGATGAAGCTCGACGACTACTTCGAGCAGGTCATCACGATCCGCCCGCCCGCCCACGCGGTGCGGCACCGCCGCAAGGTGGTGTGGTTCATCCACCACCTGCGCGGCTTCTACGACCTCTGGGGCACGCCCTACGGCGCGGTGCCCGACCATGCCGCCGGCCGGGCCCTGCGCGACGCGGTGATGGCGGCGGACAACGAGTTCCTGTCGGAGGCGCGGCACGTCTTCACCAACTCCCGCGTGGTGGGGGACCGCCTGCGGCGCTTCAACGGCGTGGCCAGCGACATCCTCTACCCGCCCATCCTGCGGCCGGAGATGTTCGTCGCCGGGGCCTACGGCGACGAGATCGTCAGCGTCTGCCGGATGGAGCACCACAAGCGCCAGCACCTGATGGTGGAGGCGATGGCGCACACGCGCACGGCCGTGCGGCTCCGGCTCTGTGGCCTTTCCATGCACCCGGCCTACGTCGAGGGGCTGCGGCGGCGCGCGCTGGAGCTGGGGGTCGCGGACCGCGTGACGGTCGAGGAGCGCTGGATCTCCGAGCAGGAGAAGGCCGACCGGCTGGAGAACGCCCTCGCCTCCGCCTACCTGCCCTTCGACGAGGACAGCTACGGCTACCCGACCATCGAGGCGGCCCATGCCGCGCGCTGCACGGTGACCGTCTCCGACTCCGGCGGCGTCGCGGAGTTCGTGCAGGACGGCGTCACCGGGCTGATGACCGGCCCGGACGCGGCCGAGCTGGGCGCCGCCTTCGACCGTCTCTATGCCGACCGCGCCCTGACCGCCCGGATGGGTGCTGCGGCGCGGGAGCG
This sequence comes from Pararoseomonas sp. SCSIO 73927, assembly GCF_037040815.1. NCBI lineage: Bacteria > Pseudomonadati > Pseudomonadota > Alphaproteobacteria > Acetobacterales > Acetobacteraceae > Pararoseomonas > Pararoseomonas sp. SCSIO 73927. The sequence goes on along the minus strand of NZ_CP146232.1, from coordinate 2,292,596 downwards.
GGTGGCGGAGCTCGGCATCGACTGGGACACGACGATCGAGAGGCTGCTGGCATGAAGGTGCTCGTGCTCAGCACCATGGTGCCCTTCGTGCACGGGGGCGCGGAGGAGCTGTTCGACCATCTCGTGCTCAACCTGCGCCGCCAGGGGCACGAGGCGGAGGGGATGCGCATCCCCTTCACCTGGCACCCGGCCGAGGGGCTGATCGAGGAGATGCTGATCGCCCGGCAGCTCCGCCTCTACAACGTCGACCGGGTGATCGCGCTGAAGTTCCCGGCCTACATGGTGCCCTGGCACGACAAGGTGCTGTGGCTGCTGCACCAGTTCCGCCAGGCCTACGACCTGCTGGATGCCGGCCAGAGCAACATCCCCGACACCCCGCGCGGGCAGGAGATCCTGTCCGCGATCCGCGCGGGCGACGCGCTGGCCTTCCGCGAGGCGCGGCGCATCCACACCAACGCGCCCATCACCTCCCGCCGACTGAAGCGCTACAACGGCTTCGACAGCAGCGTGCTGCGCCCGCCGCTGAACGACCCGGAGCTGTTCACGGGCGGCGAGTCCGAGGGCTACATCCTCGCCACCGGGCGGGTGAACGCGGGCAAGCGCCAGGCCCTGCTGGTGCGCGCCCTGCGCCACGCCCCGGGCCTGCGGCTGGTGGTGGCCGGCCCGCCCGACCGGCCGGAGGACGCGGAGGCGCTGCGCCGCCTGGCCGCGGAGGAGGGCGTGGAGGACCGGGTGACGCTGGACCTGCGCTTCCTGCCGCGCGCGGAGCTGGCGCGGCTGGTGAACGGCGCCCTGGCCGTGGCCTACCTGCCCTATGACGAGGACAGCCTGGGCTACTGCACCATGGAGGCCTTCCAGGCCGCCAAGCCCGTGATCACGAGCACGGATTCCGGCGGCGTGCTGGACATTGTGCGGGACCGGGACAACGGCCTCATCGCGCCGCCGGAGCCCGAGGAGCTGGGCGCGGCCATGGCGGCGCTGGCCGCCGATCCCGCCCTCGCCCGGCGCTACGGCCGGGCCGGGCGCGGCGCGATGGAGGATGCGGGGCTGGACTGGCCCACCACCATCGAGAGGCTCGTCGCGTGAGGCATCTCCGCATCGCCTGGGCAGGCCCCTGGAACGAGCGCTCCGCCATCGCCGCCTTCGGCCAGGGCATGGCGGAGGAGCTGACCGCGCGCGGGCACGAGGTGACGGTGCTGCGGACGGAGCTGGGCGCGGGCGCCGGCCTGCCGCCGCGCCCGGCGCCCGGGGCGGTGCACCGCATCGAGGCGCTGGACGACGGCGCGATCGAGCGCGGCTTCGACGTGCTGGTGGCGCAGATCGGGGATAATCACGGCTTCCACGGCGCCCTGCTGGACCGGATCAGCCCGCTGATGACGGTGGGCGTGTTCCACGACGCCTTCATCCTGAACCTTGCCGTCCAGCACGTGCTGGCGAGCGAGGACGACGCCGCGCTGCGGCGGCTGGTGCGCGCGGTGCACGGCGAGGAAGGCCTGCACGAGGGCGAGCCCATCTGGACGGATCTGGCGGAGGTCGCCCGGCGCCGCCCGATGCTGGAGTGGCTGGCCCGCCGTTGTGCCGGGGCCGTGGCCCACGCCGCGCACTACGCGCCGCGCCTGGCCGCCGCCTGCCCCGGCCCCACCGCCACCATCCCGCTGGCCTTCGAGGTGCCGGACCTGCCGCCGCCGCCCGCCCGCTGGAACCGCATGACGGTGGCGGCCATCGGCCATGCCAACCCGAACCGGCAGCTGGACCAGGTGATCACCGCGATCGGCGCCTCCGGCGCCCTGCGGGAGCGCTGCCGGCTGCGCGTGATCGGCGCGGCGGATGCGGCGGAGCGGGAGCGGCTGACAGCGCTCGCGGCGCTCCTCGGCGTCGATCCGCCGGAGTTCACGGGCTGGGTCAGCGACGAGGACCTGCGCTGGAGGCTGCGCGACGTGGACGCCATCGCCTGCCTTCGCAACCCGGTGCTGGAAGGGGCCTCGGCCTCCGTCATCCTTGCCCTCTCCTCCGGGCGGCCGACGCTCGTCACGAATCACGGGTGCTACGCCGAGCTCCCCGGCGACACCGTGCTCGCCTGCCGCCCGGAGGCGGAGGCGCTGGACGCCATGCGGCACCTGGAATGGGTGCAGGCCAACCCGGCGGATGCGGCCGGGCTGGGGGCGCGCGGCCAGGCGCTGGCGCGCACCCGGCATTCCTTCCATGCCTATGCCGACGCGCTGTTGCCGTTGCTGGAAGAGGTGGTGAGGGGCCGCCCGCGGCGCGAGGCGCGGGTGCGGCTGGCCTCGATCCTCAAGGATTTCGGGCTGGGGCCGGACGATGCGGCGGCCGGGCGCGTCGGGGCGGTGGTGGACGCGATGGGACTGGACCCGGCGAAGGTGGAGAAGGCCCGGCAGATCGCCGCGCCGGCCTTCCGGGCGGCGGACTGAGCGGGGGCGGTTCCGGCAGGCCTTCCCCTAGGGACTGCGAGCGCCGCCGGGTCAGGGCGAGAGCAGCCCCACCGTCGCGCCGGTCATGCAGCAGGCGATGGTGGCCGCGAGGAGAGAGGGCAGGCCGAGGCGGACGATCTCCGCCCGGCGCTCCGGGCAGAGGGCGCCCATGCCGGAGACCATGATCCCCACGCTGGCGAAGTTCGCGAAGCCGCAGAGCGCCCAGGAGAGGATCAGCTTCGTCCGCGGGGCCAGGGCGGCGCCGTTGGGGCCGGCCATGTCGAGATAGGCGACGAACTCATTCACCACGCCACGGATTCCCAGCAGGCGGGCGGCGGCGGCGGCGTCCTCCGCCGCGATGCCCATGGCCCAGGCGAGCGGCCAGAGGAGGGTGCCGGCGAGCGCCTCGAGCGTCAGGCCGGTGAGCGGCTGGAGTATCATGTTCGCCAGCGCGACCAGGGCCACGAAGACGATGAGGCCGGCCATGATGTTCAGCAGCAGGGAGAGGCCGTCCGCGGTGCCGCGGGTGAGGGCGTCCATGCTGCTGTCGTAGAGGCGCGGGGCCTCGATGTCGGCGGATTCGGGGGCGGCGGCCTCGGGCAGCATGAGGCGGGCGGCGAGGATCGCGGCGGGGGCGGAGACGAGGGAGGCGGCGAGAAGCTGGCCGGCGGCGTCCGGCACGGCGCCGGAGAGCATGGCGGCGTAGACCACCAGCATGTTGCCGGAGATGGTGGCGAGGCCCGCCGTCATCACCACCAGGAGCTCCGGGCGCGAGAGGGTGGCGAGCCAGGGGCGGATGAAGAGCGTGGCCTCCACCATGCCGGTGAAGACGTTGGCGGCCACCGAGACGCCGCAGGCGCCGGAGACGCCGAAGGCGGTGCGGAGGGCGCGGGACATCACCCGCACCAGGGCCGGCAGCACCCGCCAGTGGTAGAGCAGCGCGGAGAGGGCCCCGACCAAGAGGACGATGGGCAGGGCCTGGAAGAAGAGGACGAAGCCCCCGCCCGGCCGGGTCTCGGCGAAGGGCAGCGGCGCGCCGCCGAGATAGCCGAAGACAAGGCTCGTGCCGGCGCGCGTGGCCCGCGCCAGGGCGTCCACCGCGTCGCCCACCAGCGCGAAGCCGGCGCGCAGCGGGGGGATGTGCAGCAGGGCGGCGGCCAGCGCGACCTGCAGGGTCACCCCGGCCAGGACGGCGCGCCAGGGGACCGGGCGCCGGAAGCCGCCGCAGGCCCAGGCCAGGGCGAGCAGCGCGGCCAGGCCGACCGCCGACTGGAGCTGCAGCGGCACTACGGGATGGTCTTGGGGGCGGCGCGGCCGCGCAGGTCGCGGGACAGGCCCTTCTCCTCCAGCGCGGCCAGGTAGGCCGGCCAGAGGGTGCCGTAGTCCCGGCCCAGGCGGTGCAGCGTCTCCCAGCTGTAGATGCCGGTGCTGTGCAGGTCGTCGAAGGTCAGGCGGACGGCGTAGTTCCCCACCGGCTCGATCCCGATGATCGCGACCTCCCGCTTGCCGTGCACCAGCACCTTCTCCCCGGGGCCATGGCCCTGCACCTCGGCGGAGGGGCTCTCCACCCGCAGGTACTCCGCGGGAAGTTCGAAGCGGCCCCCGTCGTCGAAGGCCACCTCCAGGCGGCGTTCGGCGCGGTTCAGGCGGATCTCGGTGGGAGTGGGCACGCCGCTACAGGCGGCGCGCCTCGTCCGGCAGCATGATGGGGATGCCGTCGCGGATGGGATAGGCGAGGCCCGCGCCCTCGCTCACCAGTTCCCCGGCCGCGCGGTCGTAGCGCAGCGGGCCCTTGGTGACGGGGCAGACGAGGATCTCCAGCAGGCGGGGATCGACGGTTGCCGCGGGGGTTGCGGCGGGGGCGGCATCGCCGGCGGGCGGCGTCGTCTGGCTCATCGGGAAGTCCTCGGCTCCGGCGCCCTGAACTGGGCGCCTCAACTCGGGCGCATGTCTTGGCCCGGACCGGGCAGGCTGTCCATCCGCAGCATGGCGGCCAGCGCCTCGGCCCGGGCGGTGGGGTCGGCGGCCTCCAGCAGGGCCTGCTTCTCCACAGGGTCGAAGGGGCAGACCATGGCGAGGGTGGCGACGAGCGGGCCGTCCTCCAGTCCCTCGATTGCCTCCCAGTTCGCCTCGATGCCCTTGCTGCGGAAGTATGCGCGCAGGGAGTCCAGCAGCGCCGGGCGGTTCAGCATCGGCGGAGGGGCGGGTCGGGCCAGGTCGGCGGCGAAGGGGGCGTAGTCCGGGCGCACCCGGCGATAGCCGTCCCGCATCGGCAGCTCCTCCGCGATGTGGAAGCGGACAAGGCCGGTGAGGCTGATCAGCAGGCGGCCATCCTCCGTCTCCGCGAAGGAGGAGACGCGGCCGAGGCAGCCCACGCGGTAGAGGGCGGGGCCGGTGGGGCCGGCGGGGGCGCCCGTGTCCGGCTGGATCATCCCGAGGCAGCGGCCGTTCGAGAGGCTCGCCTCCATCATCGCCAGGTAGCGCGGCTCGAAGATGTTCAGCGGCAGCCGCCCGCCGGGCAGGAGAAGGGCCCCCGGCAGGGGGAAGATCGCGATCTCCGCCGGTAGGCCGCCGAGGTCCCGGGGGTGGAAGGGCATGTCCGGGGCTCCTCGTGGCGGTCGGAAAGCGAGGGAGGGCGGGCGCCCTCCCCCCGGCTCCGCCTCAGCTGAACAGCATGGAGGAGAGCTTGCGGCGCCCGGCCTTCGTGGCCGGATCCTCGAAGCCCCATGCCTCAAAGAACTTGAGCAGCTGCTTGCGGGCGGCACCGTCGTTCCAAGTGCGGTCGCGCTTGAAGGCGTCAAGGAGCGCATCGGCCGCCGCGGTGCGATCCCCGGCGGCGTTGAGGGCCACGGCAAGGTCAATCCGCGCCTCGTGGTCGTTCGGGTCGGCGGCGAGCCGGGACTCGTACTCCGCCAGCTTGCCGCGCGCCTCGCGCCCGGCCTTGGCCAGCTCCAGCGCGGAGCGGACCGCGGTCACCTCCGCGTGGTCGCGCAGCTTCGCGGGCAGGCTCTCGAGCACCTGCTCCGCCTGGTCCTCCTCGCCCAGCTCCATCAGGCAGCGGGCGACGCCGGCCATGGCGGCCGCGTTCTCCGGTTCCTGCTGGGCCAGCGCCCCGTAAAGCTCCAGCGCGCCCTGGAAGTCTCCCTCCTCCACCGCCTGCTTCGCCTCGGCGAGGAGGTCGGCGGAAGGCATCTGCCCGCCGGCCGTCTTCAGCAGGTTCTCGATGAACTTCTTCACCTCGCTCTCGGGCAGCGCGCCCTGGAAGAGGTCGGCGATCTGGCCCTGCCAGAAGGCGGCCACCGTGGGCACGGACTGCAGCGGAAGGCCGAGCTGCGCGAGCTGCTGCACCAGGGCGCGGTTGGCGTCGATGTCGATCTTCACCAGCCGCACGCGCCCGCCGGCGGCGCGGACCACCTTCTCCAGCGTGGGGGTGAGCTGCTTGCAGGGACCGCACCAAGTGGCCCAGAAATCGACCAGCACCGGCACCTGGCGGCTGGCGGCCACCACGTCCTGCATGAAGCTCTTCTGGTCGCCATCCTTGATGACGTCCTCGGCGGGCGCGCCGCCTGGGGCAGGGTTGAGAAGGGAATCCATGATGACCGACGCCTGTCCGGAGTGATTTACCCCTAGATGCGGTTCATGTGCCGTCTGGGCAAGTCGCGCAGGACGGAACACCGATGGAGGTGTGCGGCCCTGTCCTGCGCTGTCCGGAGCCAGGGGGCGCTGCCCCCTGGAACCCCCGCCAAGGGCCTGAGGCCCCTGGACCCCCATCTGGCTGCCGCCGCGCCGTCCTGAGATGGGGTTTCCGCGTGACGGGCCCCTTCCTGCCCAGGCAGTCGCCTCGGGTCATCGACCCGAGGCGCACCGTCAGCAGGGTATTCCCAAAGCCTAGAAAAAGATGATGGAGAGGGGTCCGGGGAAAGGAAGAATTCCTTCTTCCTCTCCCTGGCCACGGACCGGACGCGAAGGATCAGCCCCCTGCTCTCCGGGGAATAGCCCGGCACAGGACGGTCCCGTTGGGCCGGATCGTCAGGCGGGCGGTGGGCTGGATGCTGGCCGGGGAGACGGGGGCGATGTCGAAGGCGCCCAGTAGTCGGGCGAGGAGGAGGGTGCTCTCCACCGTGGCGAAGGCGGCGCCGGGGCAGACCCGGGGGCCGAGGCCGAAGGGGATGTAGGCGTCCTTCGGGATCTCGGCCGCGCGTTCCGGCAGGAAGCGGTCGGGGTCGAAGAGGTCGGGGTCTTTCCAGAAGAGGCGGTGGCGGTGGACCACCCAGGGGGAGACGACGACGAGGGCGCCGGGCTGGAGGGTCCAGCGGCGGACCTTGTCCGGGGCCAGGGGGGAGCGGACGAGGAAGCCGACGGGCGGGTAGAGGCGCAGGACCTCGCGGAGGACGCGCTTGGTGTAGGGGAGGCCGGCCTGGAGCTGTTCCAGGGTTGGGTCCCCCTGCCCCAGCCCGTCCGCCTCCGCCCGGATGCGCGCGGTGGCGCCGGGAAGGTTGGCGAGGATGACGAAGGCCCAGGTGAGCATGCTGGCCGTGGTCTCGTGGCCGGCGAGGAAGAAGACGGCGATCTGGTCCACCAGCTCTTCGCGCGTGAAGGGGCGGCCGGTCTCGGGGTCGGCGGCGCCGATCAGGGCGTCGGCGATGTCGCGCCCGGCAGCGCTGCCCGCGGCCAGGCGGCGGTCCACCATGCGGCCGAGGGTGCCGCGGATGGCGGCGCAGGCGGCGCGGAAGCCCGCGACCTGGGGCGGGGCGGGCGGCTTGCCGGAGTAGAGGAGCTGCCAGGGGGCGAGCTGGTCCGAGAGGACCTGAAAGCGCGAAAAGGCCTCGAAGACGGTCATCGCCTCCTCCGCCTCGATCGGCTCGGAGAAGATGGTGCGGAAGACGACGTCGGCGGTGACGTGGCTGAGCTCCGCGTCCAGCGCGAAGGGTTTGCCGGCGCGGGCGTGGGCGGCGATTCGGGCGGCGCAGTCCGCCACCGCCGCGCCCATGTGGGGGTAGGCGCGGGAGAGGGCGATGCCGGACATGGCCGGGCGGATCATGTCGCGCTGGCGGTGCCAGCTGCGGCCGTTGGCGACGAAGATGCCGTCTCCGACGAGAGGGGAGAGCGCGTCCACGAAGAGGGCGGCCTTGGGGTAGTTCGCCGCGCGCTCCACCATCACCTCGCGCGCCGTTTCCGGGTGGTTGATGATGTAGATGCGGCGATCGCCCACGGCGCGCTCGCCCATGAGGATCTCGTAGGCGCGGCGCGGCAGGGCGGTGAGGAGGTTGGCGTCCCGGCCGAGCAGGACCTTCAGGAAGGTGCCGAGATTGCCGGAGGGGACCGGCGCGGGCGGGCGATAGCGGGGCGCTGTCTCAGCCGGGTTCACGCGTGACGGACTCCAGGGGCTCGGGGCCGGCCAGGAAGCGGTAGAACTCGTACTCGCCGTGCCGGTCGTTGGCGCGCAGGAACTGGAAGTGCAGCTCGTAGAAGCGGTAGGCCATTTCCGCGTAGCGCTCCTCGGAGAAGATCTCCCGGAAGCGGGCGGAGCGGACGGAAGGGTTGCGTGGGGGCTTGCCGCCGAGGTCAAGACGGAAGGCCGCGACCGGCTCCAGCCAGGGGAAGTTCAGCACGTCCTGCGGGGCGAAGTAGTCCACCCAGAGCATCCCGCCATCCGTGACCAGGGCCTGCATGGCCGCGCGGGCGGGGCTGGGCTGCCGGCCGGCGACGGCGATGGGGGTGTTGCCGCCAACCGTCATGAGGGCGAGGCGGGGCCGCCCCTCCACCTCCCTCATCAGTTCCCGGGCGCGGGCCACGATCGAGATGGAGACGAAGCTGCCGGAGCTGTGGCCGATGACGAGGACCTCGTCGAGGGAGGGATCCTCCGCGGCGTCGGCGACGCGGCGGGCGAAGCTCTCGAACCGCGCATCCGCCTCCGGGTCCCGGCGGGTGCGGTGGCGCCAGGTGAAGATCCAGTCGTTGATGAGGTACCAGACGAAGAAGCGGCGATCGAGGATTTCGGTAAGCCGCAGCAGGCCGTAGAGGCCGAGGGCGGCGGGAGCCAGCCCGGCCAGGCGGGGTAGGCCGACCGCCCCGGCCAGGGTCAGGCAGGCGGCGACGAGGCCCAGCGCCGCCAGCGCGTAGAGCAGCGCCATGCCCCAGGGGTAGAGGGAGAAGATCCCGAACTTCCAGTTCAGACGAAGCATCCTCCACACCGTGCCGGTCCACACCGCGTCCCAGAGGACGCGCAGGCTGAGGAGGGCGACGCGCCACTTCGGCACGGCGAAGTCCCGCACGGCGATTTCGTGCCAGGAGAGGCAGTCCACGGTTGTCTTTACCGGGCCGCCAGGCCAGTCCGCGGTGACGTGCCAGCTTGTGGCGGGGTCTTCCTTCCCCGCGCGCATGCGGGCGGTGATGCCGTGGAGGGCGGCGAACTTCCGCAGCTCGCGCGAGAAGAGGAGGAAGTAGGTGCGGGGGCTCCGGGGGTCGTAGCCCGGGACGTAGAAGACGCGGCGGTGCCGGACCCTGGCGGGCGGCCTGCCGGCCTCGGCGCGGTCTTCGGCAGGGATCATGGGGGGAGACTACCGGCGCGGCGGGGTGAGGGCCAGGGCAGGGGCGTTGCCGGTGCGATACGACCCGCGGAGGGGGTTGCGTGCCCCGCGGGCCCGTGTCATACGGCCGCCACGCACGGAGCGCGGGCGTAGCTCAGGGGTAGAGCACGACCTTGCCAAGGTCGGGGTCGAGGGTTCGAATCCCTTCGCCCGCTCCAATCTTCTCCAGAAGAACTTTTCTCTGGGTAGGTTGGGATCGCGCTTTTCCGTGTGGCTCCGCTACATTTTCGGCGCGCACCTTGATACTTCGAAGGTGGAACGAGCGCCGTTTTCTCTCTCCGGAGAGGCATTCGTCTCCAAAGCTTGGGACTTGGGCGATTTAGTCTACAAGGTTTAGCGCCTTGTAATCGCGCGATGTTTTCCGATTACTCTCATCCAGAGTTGGTGTTTCGTCACCTCGGGCGATCCAACTCTTCCTCCAATTACGCGCTAAACGCCCGAGCTTCAGCTGTGCCGATCGTGGGCGTGGCGATGCCGTGTCGTTCGACCCGCTGCGCCGATCCCTCCTTCCAACATCACGAGGCGTTCCCATGGCCAACCTCCCTCCCCTTCCGCCTGCCGGTCGCGCACCTCAGGGCGGCAAGAACGCCACAGGTGGTAAGGCCAATCCTAAGGATGCTCATGCGGGCGCTGTACGCAGCGGCGGCAAGCAGGGCGGGGTAAGCAGCTCGACCCAGAGCAACCGCAAGTCGGGAGACCGTTAAACCACGGGTAGGCAGGGCGGCGGTCCAATCAACCTCGGTAGGACGCATGATGGACGGCAGCCTGCTTCCCGATCCCTACATCCTCGCCCTCACCGGCTTCGGGGTTCTCGTCGCCCTGGTCGCCTGGCTGCCGCTGGTCCTCAAACGCCTGCCGCTCTCCCTGCCGATCGTCTGCATCGCGCTCGGTGCGGCCCTCTTCTCGCTGCCGCAGATGACGATCAGGCCGCTGCCGCTCGACCACCCAGAGATCACGGAGCGGTTTACCGAGTTCGTGGTGATCATCGCGCTGATGGGGGCGGGCCTGAAGCTCGACCGCATCTTCGACTGGCGGCGATGGGCCGTGACCTGGCGGCTGCTCGGGGTGACGATGCCCCTCGGCATCGCCGCCATCGCTCTGCTGCTGGGCGGAGGGTTGGGAATGCCCTGGGTTATCGCCCTCCTGCTCGCGGCCAGTCTCGCCCCCACCGATCCCGTTCTCGCCGCCGACGTCCAGGTGGGCCCGCCCAAGACAGGCGAGGAGGACGAGGTGCGGTTCGGCCTGACCTCCGAGGCCGGGCTGAACGACGGATTGGCCTTCCCCTTCGTTCATCTCGCGATCGCCCTGGCCGCGGTGGCCGGCACCGGTGAGCCCTGGTTCGTCGAGTGGTTCACCTACCGGGTGCTGTGGGAAATCGGAGCCGGCGTTGGTGCCGGCTGGCTGATCGGCCGCGCCTTCGGGTGGCTCACCTTCCACGTTCCGGCCGAGACCAAGCTGGCCAAGACCGGTGACGGGCTGATCGCGCTCTCCGCCACGCTCGTCTCCTACGGGCTGACGGAGATCATCCACAGCTACGGCTTCCTGGCGGTCTTCGTGACCGCGGTCGCCTTCCGCCATGCTCACCGTGATCACGATTTTCAGTTGCAGATGCACGCGGTGACCGAGCAGATCGAGCGCATCGCCATGATGGTCCTGCTGCTGGTCTTTGGCGGTGCGCTGGTGAGCGGCCTTCTCGCCCCCGTGACCTGGGCCGATGTGGGGATCGCCGCGGTGATTCTGCTGGTCATCCGGCCGGTGACGGGCCTGATCGGCCTGATCGGGTTCCGGGCGGACCGGAGCGAGAAGCTGACCCTGGCCTTCTTCGGCATCCGGGGCGTCGGCTCCTTCTACTACCTGGCATACGGGCTGAACCACATGGAAGTGGCGGGCGCCGAGCGCCTTTGGGGGCTGGTGGGGCTTATCGTCCTCATGTCGGTCCTGCTGCACGGGCTCACCGTCACGCCCATCATGCGGTCGCTCGATAGGCAGCAGGGCCGCGACCCGGATGCGGAGGAGGCGACACCACCTCCAGGGCTGCAGGGTCCGGCGCGGTTGTAGAGGCACGCAGGCTCGGTAACACCAGTACCGCCCGTCCTCCCCTCCTCCGAGTTCCAGATCTTCGATGTAGGGATCCAGCGTGTGGAAGCCTGTCGTGGCTTCCCGCAACTCGCGGCCAGCATGAGCCCAATGCAGCACCGTAACCGAGAAGCAGTCGCCGCCATGACTCATCAAGCGGCGCTCACCTCAAAGTCCGAGGTTGGCCGAAAGCGGCATGGCCGCTTCCGAGTGAGTCATCCAAGGAAGGGGCCACCGGAAGGCCCAGCCTCAATCGGCCGTTCGCAGCCAACACCAGCCAAGCTTGTGCCGGGACCAAGTCCTTCATCCACACGGCGCTAGGTCTCGCCGGGAGGCAAGCGCGACCGCTCAGGATCGGGTGGCCGAGACGAATGATTTCTCGCTGCTGCCGAGATCCCAACGGCCCTAGCGAACAAGGAATACCGCTCGCTCGAGGTGACCCTCACAGCCATACCCCGCCGCTCTGGGCGGTAAAGGGGCGGACTTGCGCCAGAGCAGCCTTCCTGGCGATCATTCCGCGGTTTGAGGGAGAGGCACGAGCAATGGTGTTGGCACGACGCGGCTTGCTACAAGCCCCACTTCTCTTGGGCGCCGCCCTGCCCGCCATGGCCCAGACACCGGCCGGCGTTCTTGTCGTCGCTAAGCAGATCAGCGATCTCACCAGCGTCGATCCGGCCGAGAGCTTCGAGTGGAGCGGCGCCGAGGTCTGCGGCAACGTCTACCAGAAGCTTGTCACCACCCCGAACAACGACCCCGCCCAACTCACCGGCGAGCTCGCCGAGAGCTGGGCCGTCTCCGACGATGGCCGGACCTTCACCTTCCGCATGCGCCGGGGGCCCCGCTTCTCCTCCGGCAACCCCGTCACGGCGGAAGACGCGGCCTGGTCGCTCCAGCGCGCCGTGATCATGAACAAGTCGCCCGCCTTCATCATCAACCAGTTCGGCTTCACCAAGGACAATGTGGCCGAGCGCATCCGCGCCGCCGATCCCCACACCCTCGTCCTGCGGACGGAGGAGCCGACCGCTCCCAGTTTCCTCCTCTTCTGTCTCTCCGCCGTGGTCGGCAGCGTGATCGAGAAGGCGGCCGCTACCGCACAGGCGCGCGGCGACGATCTTGGGAATACCTGGCTGAAGGCCAACACCGCCGGCTCCGGCCCCTACATGCTCCGCAGCTGGCGGGCGAACGAGAGCATCGTGCTGGAGGCCAACCCCCACGCCGGCCGCGCCCCTGCCACCCGCCGCATCATCACGCGCCATGTCGCGGACCCATCGGTCCAGCTTCTCGGCCTCCAGCGCGGCGACTTCGACATCGCCCGCAACCTCCTGGCCGAGCAGATCCGTCAGGTCTCGCAGGATCAGCGCTTCCGGCTTCACGCGCAGCGCCGCGCCAGCGTCATGTATCTTTCCCTCAACCAGAAGGTTCCGCAGCTCGCCCGGCCGGAGGTGCGGCAGGCCATTAAGATGGCCATCGACTACGAGGGTATCCAGCGCGGCCTCGTTCCCAATACCTACGCCGTCAACCAGAGCTTCCTGCCCCAGGGCTTGCCCGGCGCCCTCACCGACACCCCCTTCCGCCAGGACATCGACGCCGCAAGGGCTTTGATGGCCCAGGCAGGTCTCGCCGACGGCTTTGAGGCCAGCTTCGACTTCACGGCCGAGGCCCCCTTCCTGGACATCGCCCAGGCCATCCAGGCGAACCTCGCCCGCATCGGCATCCGACTGCGCATGAACCCGGGCGACAGCCGGCAGGTCGTCAGCCGCACCCGCGCCCGCCAGCACGACATCGCCCAGGTGCAGTGGGGCAGCGACTACTTCGACCCCAACACCAATGCCGAGGCTTTCCTCATCAATACAGACAATTCGGATGAGGCCCGCAACAAGACCCTGGCCTGGCGCGCCAGCTGGCACATCCCCGAGATCAGCGCCCGAACCCTCGCCGCCCGCAAGGAGCCGGACGCCGCCAAGCGCAACGCCATGTACGAGGAGCTCCAGCGGGTGAGCCGGGAGAGCAGCCCCTTCGTCATGCTCTTCCAGCTCATCGAGAACTCCGTCACGCGCGCCACAGTCACGGGCCTCGACACCGGCCCCATGAGCGACCGCTACCGCTATGCCGGCGTCACGAAGGCATAGCGGCCAGCACGTCCCGCAGCGCCGCCCGGTGGTGTCCGCGGAAGCCCGTCATGGGCTCCGCGGCCACTATGGCGTCCATCACCGCCTCGGCCGTGGCCTCGGCCGCCGCACGGAACAGCGCGTCGATCCCGGCTTCGGCCAGGACGCGCCGGGTTAGGATCGGCTGCGGCGCCTCGTGTGGCCGCCGCTCCGCCGTGGAGAAGGCCAGCGCCAAATCGCCGCTGCCATGCCCCCAGAACGACCCCGTCCAGGCGATCCCTGCACCGGCCCGTGCAGCGACGCGGCGCAGTTGGCGATGGTCCAGCGGCACGTCCGTCGCGATCACCACGATCACCGATCCCCGCTCCGGGCTCCCCGCCCCGGCCGGGATGCGCCGCCCGTCCGGCAGACGCAGGTCGCCTGCCCGTCCGTAGTTGGCCAGCACCAGGGCCCCAAGATGGAAATTGTCCCCACCGATCCGCAGCCGACGGGACGAGGTGCCGACCCCGCCCTTGAGGCCGAAGCAACTCATCCCCGTTCCCGCGCCCACGGCGCCGGAGTTCATATCCTCACCCGCCGCCTGGATCGCGGCCGCCGCGTCGGCCGGCGTGACGGCCAGGGCCTGGATATCGTTCAGGTAGCCGTCGTTGCACTCCATCACAACGGGATTGACTGTGGAGGTATCCCGGCCGACCCGTGGCTCCTCCACGATGGCGTGGCGGATCAGGGCCTCGGTGCACGCCGCCACCCCGAAGGTATTCGTGAGCAGGAGCGGCGTCTCGAGTTCGCCGAGTTCCTGGACCTGCATCAGCCCGGCGCTCTTACCGAAGCCGTTCACGATCTCGACCGCCGCCGGAACCCTCTCGCGGAACAGGTTGCCCCCGTGCGGCAGGACCGCCGTCACCCCGGTCCGGATATCCTCTCCGCGACGCAGGGTGACATGGCCTACCCTGACCCCGGGCACGTCGGTGATCGCGTTCCGGGACCCGGCGGGAAGATCGCCCCAGCCGAGGCCGGCATCTCTGGCTCGCAAGTGCAACTGCTCCGTTGGTTCATCCCATACAGGTATACTCGACCAGCGACGGTCAGGGCTGCCCTGCGCCCCAAGCGGCTATGTCGGCTTCCCAGAAGTCGACGATGCCAAGTGAATGGCCGGGACAGGCGCAAAGCTGCCGTAGCTGCGACGGCCGTCAGCCGAACTGTTTACACTACTGGCCCCATGCTGCGGACCGTGAAATCATGGCTTGGGCAGGTTCGGCGCAGGACAACGCCCATCCAGCATCGCCTCTACAATCTCCGCGCCAACAACGTCACCTGCAGCAGCCGCCCCATGTACCCGCGGCCCGGCCTCTCGGACTCGGCCATTTCGGTAAGGGAGGAGTAGCGCCCCTTGTCCAGCATCTGCTCGTACCGGCGGGCTCGGGCCAGCACTTTCAACGAGGCAGGATTAGCACGAGTAGAAATTGTGGGGCTGGGCGCAGCCGGAGTTACCCCCTCCAGCGTGCCCACCGTCTTCCACCCTGCCCGGCGCTGGATGCGCAACCACACTCTGTCCTCCGGCACCTCAGATCACTTCGGTCGTAATCCGCCCCTGGACATACGGACGGCTGGTACCCTGATGTATCATCTCAATCCGAAAGTTGAGGAGATTCGCTATGATGCTTCCCCGCCGTTTGACGCGTCTCGCGCTCCTCGCCACGTTTGCAGCAGGCTTGACTGGGTGCGGGGTTGTGGCGCTGCCGTTCCGGGCTACCAGCGCGGTGGTCAAGATTGTACCCGTCGCGGGTGACGTGGTCGCGGCCCCCCTAGACGTTACAGCGGACGTCGTCGACTAGAGGTGTCGATCGGCCAGCTTATCCGGATACGATCTATAACTTAGCGCGGAGGCACATACCTGTGCCTCGGGGGCGTCGCACTCTGCCCCATCAGCGGGCCTGAGCGCGAGGCGGACTTAACTCGCAGATGCACGATGGTCGCTGGCCAGGATGGCAGCTTGCTGTTCCCACTCCGGCAGAAGCGGATCAATGGCCCGGCCTAACGATAGCTGCTCTGATTGCGACCCGTTCAACGTCGCCTCTACGATCTCCAGCAACAGCAACATCAGCTGCAGCAGCCGCCCCATGTACCCGCGGTCCAGGTTCTCCGCCTCGGCCAGCTCAGCGATGGATGCATACCGCCCCTCGTCCAGCATACGCTGGTATCGGAAGGCTCGGGCCAGTGCCTTGACCAGAGCAGGATCCGCACAGGTCGAGATGGTGGGGCTGGGCGCAGCCAGGGTCGGTCGTTCCGGCGTGACCACCGTCTTCCGCCCCGGTCGGCGCCGGATCCGCAGCGGCACCTGGACCGTGAGGCTGGCCGGGTGCGTGGCGCTCATTCCGCTGCCTCCAGCACCGGCGTTCTGCTCGCCCCCAGGTCCCGCACCAAGCTGGCTAACCCCTCGAAACGGAGCCGGATGTCAGCCCCCGTGCTCGACACCGTCACCCTCTCGACCAGCAGTCCGACGATCCGCGCCTGCTCCGCCGGGAATAGCTCGTCCCAGAGCGGCTCCAGCTGATACAGGGCATCTCTGGTCTCGCCCTCGGTTAGGCCGGGGTCCGTGGCCCGCGCCGCCGCCCAGGCGCCCACGACGATCTCGGGCTGACGCAAGAGGGCGCGCACCTGCCCGACTACTGCACCCTCAATCTCGGCGGCCGAGATGCGCCGGACCAGAGTGGGGTCTGTGTCCTCTGCACCCTTCAGCGCGGCCTGGCTGACGTAGTACCGGTACAGCCGCCCGCGCTTACAGGTGTGCGAGGGCGAGAGCGCCCGACCGTCAGTCCCGAACAGCAGCCCCTTCAGCAACGCCGGCGTCTGATGCCGATTGGCGTTGCCCCGTGTGTGCGGGCTCTCCTTCAGCAGCGCGTGGACCTTGTCCCAGAGCGCCCGGTCGATGATGGGGAGATGCTCACCCGGATAGACCCGCCCCTTATGCGCCGCCTCCTCCAGCAGCTGCGAAAGGGTGTGGGCGCGCCGGGTGATCCGATCGAGGCAGGCGGCCACCAGCACCGCCCCGAGTTGGCGGCAGCGGGTTAGGGCTGCTTGGAACCCCGGCCTGCGGTCGTCCTTGCCGGAGGCGATGTCCTGGTGCTCGGCGACCAACGTCCAACCCTCGCGCTCCGCGAAGCCGCGGACACTGGTCTGCTGGGCCTCCAGGCCCAGGCCCGAGCGCCCCTGTTCGGCCGTGGATACGCGGTCCAGCGCGACGGCGTACCGGGGTTGGGTGGCGGCGCGGGAGAGGCGGGAGCCGGCCATCAGCCCTGGCCTCCGCCGATGCGGGACACGCTGTAGCTGCCCTTCGTACCCTGTGCCCCTGGACCAACCTGGCGCACCCGCTCCAGCACCTCGGCGGTGTGCCCCTTCTTCTTCAGTCCGGCCAGGCAGCCCCGGACCGTGTGCTGAGCCCAGCCGGTCGCCTCCATGACCTGGGCGATGGTGGCGCCCTCCTCTCGGCGCAGGAGGGTGAGGACGGCCTGCTGCTTTGTCCCTTTGCGCGGTCGATTTGGGGCAGAGGGGTCGCGAGGTGGGCGGTCTGCCTCCATGCGGCTCAGGGCGGCCCGGAGCGCCTCGACGGAGACGGGCAGCGCAGAGCGCTCCAGGCTCGTGTCCCAGGCAACCAGTAGGGCTGTCGCGGCGTCCCGGAGAGTGATGCGGGGCTTCGAGGCGACAGGGGCGGTAGCCGGCGCCTGGTGCCCTCCCCGCCCTCCTGCGCGCGCTCTCCGGCTGCCTCCGCCGTGCCTGGCTCACCGACCGCCGCCAGCCCAGCCGTGGTAATCTGCAGCACCACCGCCGTTCCGTCGCCAGGTGTCGGCAACGCCTCCAGGAACCCAGCTTTCAGCATGCTCTGGAACACCGCGTTCCGAGCAGCGGTCGGCAGATTCGGTGGAGCTTCGGCCAGTCGTGCTGGGTGCTGAGCGGCCGCGCTGAGGACCTGCGTCTGCGTGGGCGAGAGTGGTTTGGTCATCGTCAGGTCCCTGGGTCGGACCCGACCAGCCGGGTCCTACGACCCAGAACCCTGACGAGTGGAGGTCAGGGCATGCGAGAATGGCGTTGCCATCACGGCGACAATGCTCCGATCTGTTTCGAGCTGAAGCCAAGAGCGATCATCTCACCGACGGTCGTCTGGCCGTGTCGCTAATGCGCTTGACACCTCTCGATTCCACTAGAACGATTTCGGTCGGACAGCACGACAGCTCAGTACATGCAAGTCGATGCTGCGAGCCACTGAGCACAAGCAGGAAAGTTCAGCAGATGATCGTGACGCGGCGCGGCGCCATGGGTGGACTGGCGGGTATGGCCCTCTGCACGCCAGCAATCGCACAGGGTACCTATCCCTCCCGCACGATCCGCATCATCGTTCCCCGGGCGGCTGGCGGGGGAACCGACGTGCTCATTCGGCAGCTCGTCCCGGTCCTCACCGCCCAACTCGGCCAGACTGTCGTCGTGGATAATCGTGCAGACATGACGACCGTCGTTGGAACCGAGATGGTCGCCCGCTCGGAACCAGACGGCTACACCATCCTGGCCGCGGACAACACGTTCTACTTCAACCCCGCCATCCAGAAGCGGCTTCCCTACGATACGCTGAAGGACTTCGCGGGCGTTACCATGCTTGCGAATTCGCCTGTTGTGTTGATGGCAGGGCCGAAGGCGACGACAAAGACGCTCCCTGATCTCATCGTGGCGGCCAAGCGCGATCCGGGCGGGGTGGCCTACGGCTCTGGTGGTGTCGGGGCATCCACGCATTTCGCGGGCGTGCTGTTCTGCCTCAAGGCCGGGATTGAAATGACGCATGTTCCTTATCGATCGACCGGTCCACTGATGTCGGGACTGCTCGCGGGCGATATCGGTGTCATGTTCAACGGACCGCGCGCGCTGCTGTCGAATGAGCAGCTGATCGGCTTGGCGACCACGGCCCGCGACCCTTCCTTGCCGAATGTGAAGACCTTCGCGGAACAGGATGTTCCAGGCGTCGATGTATCGAGCATCTGGGGCATCCATGTTCCCGCGGCCACGCCGATGCCCATCCGCCTCCGGCTGAGAGAGGCGTTCGCCGCGGCCCTGAATGATCCGTCCATCGGACCGGCACTGCGCGACAGGGGTGTCTACCCCATCGGCGACATGCCGGAGGTCCACCAAGCCCGCACGGCGGAGATCGTGGGGCAGTGGGTCCAGATCTCCAAGACCATCGACCTGTCGAAATAAGCTAGAACGTCTTGATCCGGCGCCAGCGGCGGGGCAACGGGGGTGGGAAGGCGATGCCGCTCGCCCCGACGCCGAGATTAACCATCAGCTTCGCCACCTCGATGGCGGCGCGGTAGCCCTCCAGCACTGGGATGTCCCAGCCCATCTCCTTCAGCCGCTTTTGCAGCGGATCCTGCAACCAGTAGCAGCCGGAGCAGCCGAGGATGATGCTCTCGGCGCCATCCTCCTCGATGCAAGCGATCGCCTCGCGCACGGCCTCGTCCAGCATCGCGGAAGGCTCGCCACGGGCGAAGCCACGGCGCTCGTCGAGGGTGGAGCGACCGTAGTCGAAGGGCTTGCGCGGAAGGGGGTAATCCACGACCCGGATTGAGGCGCAACGGTCAGCGAAGCCGTAGAGGCGGATGAGGTCCACCATCTTCACGCTCTGGCCCTCGGAGATGTCGAGAACGCTGAAGCGGGCGCCGAGCATGCAGGCGACATGCATCTGGGCGAAGGCATTGGCCGTCACCGCCACGCCATAGGGTTGGGCGATCTCGCGCGCCTCCCAGAAGCCTGGGTCCACACCACCGAGCAGGATAATGGCGTTGTATCGCCCGCTCTCGCAGGCTTCCCGCACCACAGGCAAGCGGTTCGACCCGACAATGGCCAGCTCCTCGCGCGTCTCAGGATAGCCGTCGCCGTCGCCATGCGTGGCCATGGGGCCGGGATGGAAGTCCCAGTCGACATCCTCAAGGAGGGGTGCGAGGTGCTGGTAGTTCATCAGCATCGCCTCTTTAGGCGCGCGGTCGTTCATGCCGAAGCGCTCATGGACATGCTCGGGCAGCGTGAAGTGCCGGACCATCAGGAACCGGAACTTCGAAGGGGCCGCGTCTGTCATCCGGGGTCTCCGCTGGGCGGCCGCTGGCGGCCGGGGGCGCTACGCATCAGGAGTGGCTGGGTACCATCATGCCCTGCCTTCGGACAGGAGGCCGAGATCCCGCAGGATCTGCTCTGCCTCCTCGCGCTCGGACGCGCTGGCTGGCGCGACGCCCGGCCGGGTGGGACCGGCCCGCATGCCCAAAAGGCCGGCAACGTGCTTGAAGAGCCCGACATGGTGAAAGCCGCGGGCGAAATACCGGCTCTGCAGACGATCGGCGATCGCCATAATCGTCCGGGCCTCGGCGGCCGCCTCCGCTAGGCTGCCTGCCGCCATCGCCTCGACGAAGCGTCCGCAATGCGGGTGCGCCTGCGTCTGGCAGAGGACCGGGCGCGATGAGCCGATGAGAAAGCGGGGCGCGCGCTCCGGAAAGGCGATCTGGCCGAAGAGATGATACTCCTCCAGCGAGGTCGCGACGGGCAATAGGTCCCCGACCCGCTCCAGCATGGCGGCGTACTGCGCAAGGTTCAGTGTCGTGTTCTGCACGGCACAGATGGCGGGCAGCGGCAGGAGCGCTTCCACTTCCAGCGGTGCCAGGTAGTAGCCGAGTTCCGGCAGGGTCGTGCTGTAGAGCACGAGCCCGATCCCGATCCGTCCGGCCACGTACTCGTAGAAGTGCCGGACACTCTCGGTGGATCTCGGCCCGTAGAAGGGCGGCCAGGCCATAACTAGGTCGGCGCCGGCCGCGGCGGCGTGCCGCGCGAGATCGACGACCGTCTCGGCCGAGGGATCGGAGCATCCGACGACGACTGGCGCGCGGCCATCCGCCTCATTCAGGACGACCTCGACGAGGCGCTTTCTCTCGGCCCCCGTGAGTGTCCAGAACTCCTGGTGCAGGGAGTTCACGGACAGGCCGCCCACGCCCGGCAGTTCCAGCGTGCGTCGCACGTTGTGCCGCAGCCCTTCCTCGTCGACCGACCCGTCCTCGCGAAATGGCGTGTAGAGGACGGTGAGATAGCCGCGGAGCGTGTTCCGCACCCAGTCGCGCGCGTCGCCGGCCGCGTATCTCACGCGATATCGCCTGTCATGCCCAACCTGCGGGCGTGGTAGGATCCCGCACGTCGATCCGGCACAAGGAAATCTCCTGCATGAGCACTCCGCTTGCCGCCAGCCAGGCGCCTCTGCTCGTCGTAGGGGCCGGGGCGGTCGGCGCTTACCTGGCCGGGCACCTCGCCGCAGCCGGCGAGCCGGTCGTTGTCCTTGAACCCTGGGACCCGAACCGGCAGGCCATTCGGACGCAAGGCCTCCGGATCGACGAGCCGTCCGGACGGCTGGAGATGCGGCTGCGCCTCATCGACACCGTGGAGGAGATCGCGTCCGTCGCGCCCGGGCTGGTCGTCCTCTGCACGAAGCTGGCCGACGCGCCCGCAACCGTCGAGCGCATTGAGACGGTCTATCGCGGGCCCTACCTCGTGACTCTCAATGCCCTGGCCGATCTGGACCTCGCGGAACAGCTGGGCGCCGACCGGGTGATGGGCTGCATCGTCACCGGCCTTTTCGCCAATCTTGTCGGGCCCGGCACCGTGCGGCGCCACCGCCGGCGCCTCGACGGCGGCGCGCCGACCTTCCGGCTGGGGGAGACGGCTGGCCCGGCGGGTCCGCGCCTCCGCGCCCTGGCCACGACGCTCGGCCAGGTGGACAGGGCGGAGGTGGTGGACGACCTGCCCGCCGCGCGCTGGACCAAGATGGTTTTCAACTGCATGACCTCGCCCCTCTCCGCCCTGCACCGGCGGCCGATCCGCGACCTTTTCCTCGATCCCGACCTTCGGGCCGAGATGACGCGGGTCGGGCTGGAGGTAGCCGCCGCGGCAGGCGCGGCGGGGATGAGGTTGAACACTCTTTGCGGCGTGCCTGGGGCGACGTGGCTCGCCGCGGCGCGGCAGGAGCCGACGGCCCTGGCGGCTCTGGACGTCGGGCTGGTCCGCTACGGCGGGGCGCTGGATTCCGGCGCCACCAGCGGCATGGCGCAGGACCTCGCGCGCGGGCGGCGCACGGAGGTCTCGCTCATCAACGGTGCCGTGGTGGAGAGGGCTGCGCGGCTCGGCCTTGCCGCCCCCGCCAACGCAGCCCTGGTCACCGCGCTGGAGGCGGCCGTGCCGGCCTGACCCGCCGCCCGCACGCAGTGCCCGCTCAGGCACCCTGGCGCCGCAGGAAGCCGAGGACATCGCGGGCGCAGCGCTCCGGCACCGCGTCGCCGAGATTGTGCGGCATTCCTTCATAGGTCAGCAGTTCCGCCCGCGGGATCATGTCTCGCATGATCTCGTACTGGGTGTGCGACCCAATGGGCTCGTGGCCGGGTGCGACGATCAGGGTGGGGCAGGCGATGCGCGGCAGCTCCTCCGTCCAGTCCCGGCTGGCCATATGGGTCACGAAGCGGCTGATCCAGTGCGGGTCGTTGCCCCCGGTCTGGCGGCAGAACCAGTCCACCAGCCCGGGATCCGTGCCCTCGGGAAAGCGGTCCGTCACCGTCGCGCGCACGAAGGTCTCCAGCCCCACCCGCGCGATCTCCGCCGGCCAGGTGCCGGCCTTGCTGTTCCGCAGGCCGGGCGTTGAGGCGAAGAGTGACAGAGTGGCGATGCGCTGAGGGTCCTCGATAGCCAGCCGCTGCCCGACATAGCCGCCCGCGGAATTGCCGACGAGATGGACGCGCGCCACGCCGGTCGCGTCCAGCAGCTCCCGCACGTCGTCGCAGAGGCGCTCGACGGTAATGGGATGGGACTCATCCGGCACCTCGGAGGCACCGTGGCCGCGCAACTCCATGGAGATCACTGGAAACTCGCGCGCGAGGACCGGAATCCAGCCGTACCAGCGGCGATAGGCGCCCATGGCCGGGTGCAGTAGCAGGATCGGCTCGCGCCGGGGGCGCCAGGGATCGGTGAAGTCGTCAACGCGCCAGGCGAGGCGGATGCCATCGCCTGCCGTGTGGAACTCCATGCTTGGAGACAGGGCATGCGCCAGCTCGGTCATCGCTCTTCAGGCCTTCGGATAGCCGAACTTGTCGCGGTGGAAGGAGAGGATATCCACGACGCAGCGGTCCGGCAGCATATCCGCGATGTTGTGGGGCATGTGCTCGTACGCGATCATCCGTACGTCGGGGATGCGGTCCCGCATCGTGTCGTAGAGGGCGGCGGCACCCACCGTCTCTGCGCCCGGCAGGATTACAAGGCTGGGGCAGCGGATGCGATGGAGCTGGTCGCTCCAGTCCTGCGTCGCGGCATAGCCGATGAAGCGGACCACGAAGTCCGGGTCATTCCCTCCAGTCTGGTCAAGAAACCACTCGACCATGCCGGGATCCGTGCTGGCGAGGTCGAAGCGCATATGGATGGTGTCAGCCAGGAAGGGCCGCAGCCCCTCCGCCTTGATGCGCGGCAGCCACTTCAGCGCCTCAGGGCTGAGGCCGGGGGTAGAGCCGACCACCGCCATGCTGAGCACCCGTTCCGGCTCCCGCATGGCGAGGTTCTGCGCCACGTAGCCGCCGGCGGAGTTGGCGGTGACATGCGCCTTCCCGACCCCAAGCAGCGCCATCAGCTCCACCACGTCGTCCACCAGCCGGTCCATCGTCAGCGGCACGGAAGGAGCCGGCACGCTGGATCTGCCATGGCCGCGCAGATCCATGCGGACCAGCCGGAAGTGCCGGGCGAGCCCGGGTACCCAGGAGTAGAAGCGCTCCGAATCGCCCATGGCGGAGTGCAGCAGGAACATCACCGGGGCTCGGCGCCACGGATCGGTGAAGTCGTCGATGTAATAGGCGATAGTCTCGCCGTCGCTCGCGGTGAAGCTGGCTGCCTCTGTCATAAATCACCCTCCCCGGGTCCCGTCAGTCCTGCACCGGGATCTTCGCGATGCGGACGATCTCGTCGAAGCGGCTGCGGTCGGCGCGGATCAGGGCGCCGAACTCGGCTGGCCCCAGCTTCCCCGGCACCACGCCCAGCGTCGCAAAGCGCGCGGTGAAAGCAGGGGCGTCGAGGATCGGCCGCATGGCCGCCGCCGTCTTCTCTACGATCTCCGGAGCGAGGCCCGCCGGTCCGACGAGGCCCCACCAGGCATCCATGGCGAAGCCGGGGTAGCCGCACTCGGCAACCGTCGGCACCTCCGGCGTCAGCGCGAGACGTTCACCGCCCGAAACGGCGAGGGCGCGTAACGTCCCAGCCTTGATGTGCGGATAGCTCGCCGCGACGGAGATGAAAGAGATCGGCACGCGGCCGGTGGTCAGGTCCGCCATCAGGTCGGCATCGCCCTTGTAAGGCACGTGCTCCAACTCGACCCCTGCGACGGCCATGAAGAGGCTCATGGTCAGATGCGGGCCGGCGCCGACTCCGGAGGAGGCGTAACTGAGCGCACCTGGTCTCGCTTTGGCGAGGGCCACAAGGTCCTTCACGTCCTTCGCCGGGACGGAGGGATGCACCGCGAGGTAATAGGGTGAGCGGGCGCCGAGCGCGATCGGCGTGAAGTCCTTCAGGGGATCGAAGCCGAGGTTGCGGCGGATGCTAGGCGCCAGCACCTGGGAGCTGGAGACCATGTAGAGCGTGTAGCCGTCCGGCGCGGCGCGGGCTGCGGCCTCCGCGGCGATGGACCCGGCGGCACCGGCCCGGTTCTCCACCACGAAGCTCTGCCCGAGGATATCGGAGAGCGGGGCAGATACGGCGCGGGCCACGAGGTCGTTGGCACCGCCAGCCGGGTAGCCGACGAGCACGCGGACGCTGCGATTGGGCCAGACGACGGGCTGCGCCAGCCCTGGCTGCGCGAGGAGCGCGCCGGTTGCCGCGAGCAGCGCGCGGCGGGATGGGGTGCTAGGCGATAGTGGCATGGTCGTCTATCTCCTGGGCGTTGCCGTACGTTCGTCCCTGCGTCTTCTCTTGTCGTTCGTGCTGCGCCCGGCGCCGGTGTCACGGTGCCGGGTGGTCAGTAGGCGGAGCGCCCGCCATCGGCGGGTATGGTGGTGCCGGTGATCATCCGCGCTGCGTCCGAGGCCAGGAACACGGCGGTGGCCGCGATGTGCTCGGGGTCGCCGACCCAGAAGGGGTACTCGCGCAGGCGCGCTGCCGGGTTCTGCGGGTCGCGCCCCTCGTCGGCCGGATCCAGCGTGCCCCAGTCGCGCAGGATGCGCGCGGTCTGCACGCGGCCGGAGGCGATAGCGTTCACCCGCACGCCCTGCTTCGCGTAGTGCCCGGCCAGGGCACGGGTGAGGGAAAGGATGGCCCCCTTGGCCGCGCCATAGACGTGGAAGGGGCTCGCCCCGCGCAGGGCGGCGCCGGAGGACATGTTGATCACCGCCCCGCCGCCCGCACGGATGATGGCGGGGATGGCATGGCGGCAGCACAGGAAGGTGCCGCGCAGATCGAGGTTGATGGTGCGGTCGAAAACCTCCAGCGGCACTTCCGTCACCGGCCCGTCCGCGGGATCGGTGCCGCCCGCGGTGTTGTAGAGCACGTCCAGCCGCCCGAAGCGCGAGAGGGTGCCCGCCACCGCGGCCGCCACGCTCTCGTCCGAGGTGACGTCGGTCTCCAGCGCCAGGGCCTCGCCGCCGGCCTGCCGCACGCTCTTCGCCGCCGCCTCCGCGCTTTCCTTCAGGCGGTCCGCTACGGCCACGGCGGCGCCGGCCGCCGCGAAGGCGCGGGCGGCCGCGCTCCCGATCCCTCCCCCGCCGCCTGAGATGAGGACGACCTTGCCCGAGAGGTCGGAAAGATCACGCCCAGCCATCGCCTCAGCCCGCCCGCGCGCCGGATTGACGGACGATCGGGCCCCAGGTCTCCAGTTCGCGCCGGAAGCGGGCGGAGAACTCGGCCGGCGTCGTTCCGGCCGTGACAAAGCCGAGGTCAATCGCCTTGGACCGGATCTCCGGCAGAGCGAGTACCGCCGCGATCTCGCGTGACAGCTGCTCGCCGATGGCGGGCGGCGTGGCGGCGGGGGCCCAGAGACCCCAGATCGTCTCGGCGTTCATCTCGGGCAGCCCGGCCTCTGCAAAGGTCGGCACATCCGGCAAGGCAGGGGAGCGCTGGTTGCCCGTGATGGCGATGGCGCGGAGTTGCCCGCCCTCCACGTATTGCCGGGTAGAGCTGATGCCCGCGAACATAATCTGCGTCTGCCCGCCCAGCACGGCGGTGACGCCCGGGGCCGTGCCGCTATAGGGCACGTGCACGATGTCCACCTTCGCAACGGAGCGCAGCATCTCGCCCGCCAGGTGGGTGGAGGCGCCGTTGCCGCCGGAGGCGAAGTTCACCGCGCCGGGATGGACGCGCGCATAGTCCAGCACCTCCCTCACCGTCCTTGGCGGGAAGGAGGGATTCGCAACCAGGATCACGGGCGCGGTGGCGAGCAGCGAGACGGGCTGGAGATCGCGCTCCGTGTCGAAAGGCAGGCGGGCGTAGAGGAAAGGGTTCACCGCCACAGCGCTGTCGATCATTAGCAGCGTGTGGCCATCGGCCGGCGCCTGTGCAACGAGGTTGGTGCCGATGGTACTGCCGCCGCCCGGCCGGTTCTCGATCAGCACGGGCTGGCCCAGCCGCTCCTGCAGCCCCGGCTGCACCAGCCGCGTGATGATGTCCGTGCCGCCGCCAGGCGGCACGGGCACGATGATCCGGATAGGCTTGGTGGGATAGGTCTGCCCCCAGGCCACGGCCGGCATCGCCACGGTAAGGGGCGAGAGGAGGAGGTGGCGTCGGCGCATGGGGGATCCTTCTGGGGTCGAACCGTGGGATGATCGGGCGTCGTGGAGCGGGGGCTCTTGCGGCCCCTCGCATGGCGGAGCTAGGCGGCGGTGCGCGCGCGGAACTCCTGCTGAATCTCGTCCAGCGTCAGGAACTCGGCGCCCATCTTGCCGAGCGCGTCGATCAGCTTCTCCAGCATAAGCATCCGGTGCCCGCGGCCGATGACGTAGGGGTGGAAGGTGAAGACGAGCATCCCCCACTCCGTGGTGCGGCGCATGTACTCGAAGTCCGCGATCCAGTTCTCTAGCACCGCGTTGGCATTTGCCAGACCGGGCATGAGCGTGGTGGGCAGGCGGAAAAACTCGAAGTGCGGGTGGTCATCCAGCGACCAGCTGATGGGGATCTCCACCAGATCCGTGGTCTCACCAAAGACCAGCGGCGCGTCGGCCGCCACCTTGTCCCCGCGCCGCGCGAAATAGGGCTCGCAGTCATGCCCCATCATGCTGCTGTCGTAGCGGCAGCCGTGCTGGATCGCGAGGTCGAGCGTGCGGTCGCTAATGTCCCAGGAGGGGGAGCGGTAGCCGACCGGCCCCTTGCCGGTCAGGCGACGGATGCTCTCCACCGCGCGCGCGAACTCCTCCGCCTCCCGGTCCGCGGGAAGGTCGGCGGGCGGCACGTGGCTCCAGCCGTGGTGCCCGATCTCGTGCCCGCCGGCGATCACGCGCTCGCAGGCCTGCGGGTAGGTTTCGATCACCACGCCCGGCACATACCAGCTGGACTTGATTCCGCGGCTGGCCAGGAGGTCCAGGATGCGCCCGGCGCCGATCACGCCAAACTCGCCGCGCGAGATGGGGGTCGGTGTCAGCATGCCGCGGGAGGCGAAGCCGGACCAGGTGTCGAAGTCGAAGGACAGGCAGGCGATGTGGCGGGGCATGGTCAGCTCCCCTCCGGCAGGGCGCTCTGCTTGCGCTGCCATTCCAGCTCGATCGCGAGGATCTCCGGCGGCTCCAGCTCCACCCCGAGCGCGAGGATCGAGGTGCCGAGCGCGAGGTAATAGGCCGCGAGGAGGGTGATGTCGGTGACCTGGCGCGGGCTGAAATGTGCGCGCAGCGGGCCGGCGATCTCGAGCCCCGTGCCGCGCCCCGCGAGGAAGGAGAGGACGTAGGCGCAAAGGGCACGATCGGCCTCCGCCAGCGTCTCCGGCACCCGGCCATCCCTGATGTCGTCGAGTTGCGCCTGCGTGATCCCGGCCTGCAGCCCGAGCGGCGCGTGATGCCCCCAGGCGTAGGGAACGCCACGCCCCACCAGCAGGATCACCAGCTCGCGCTGCACCTCCGTCAGCGCTGTGCCGTAGCGGCCGTAATGGCCGACGGCGGAAAAGACGCCGAGGCCCTCCGGCGCGTGGGCAAAGGACTTCATGGCATTGGACACCCAGCCCCGGCTCGCCGCCACGCGGTCGAACATGTCGGAGAGGACTGGGTCGGCGGCCGGATCAGCGGGGGGAAGAAGCAAAAGGAGGGTTCCTGCAAAATGCGGAGTCTAATATATTAGTTGGAGCATGACCAACGAACGTTCCCTTCGCAAGCCCCTTTCCGCGCGCAGGCTCCTGGCCGGTACGGCCGCCAAGCCCTCGGCCGGTGCGGCCGCCATCCACTACCCCAGCCGCCAGGACGTGATCGCCGCCGCCCTGCGGGAACGCATCCTGCGCGGCGAGCTAGGCGGCGGCAGCCGGCTCGACATCGACGAGATCGCTGCCACGCACGGCGTCAGCCGGACCCCCGTGAGGGACGCGCTGAAGCAGCTGGAGACCGAGGGGCTGGTGCAGGTCTTCCCTTACCGCGGGGTGGAGGTGACGACGCTCACCCAGGCGGACCTGGAGGAGCTCTTCAGCATCCGCGTGGCGCTGGAGCAGCTCTGCATCGGCCGCGTGATGGAGCGCGTCACGCCGCAGGGGCTGGAGGGAATGCGGCGGACGCTGCGCCGAATGGACCGGCTGAAGAGGCGCGACGATGCCTGGACCGACCTGAACACCGAGTTCCACAACGCGATCTACGACGCCGCCGGCTGGCCCCGCCTTGCGGAGATGCTCCGCACCCACCGCGTGAACATCGAGCGCTACATCCGCGCCCGCGCCGACGACCTCGGCACTCACCGCCAACAGGCCCAGCACTGGGCGCTGCTGGAGGCGATGGAGAAGGGAGACCGCCCCACCGCCTCTGCCACCATCCAGGCGCACTACATGGACACGGTGGCGGCGATGAGCCCCCCCGCCGGCGGGGCGGGTTGAGGGTGCTGCCCTGGGTCGCGGCGCTGGGCTCGACGCTGCTGATGCAGTCCGTCGCCTCCTTCCTGACCCAGAGCGTGCCTGTCATCGCGCCCCTGGTCACCGCCCGGGCCGGCCTCCCGCCGGAGGCAGTGGGGAACCTCTCGGCCCTGGTGGCGGCAGGCACCGCGTTGTTCCTCCTCCTCGGCGGGCCGTTGCTGACGCGCATGGGGCCGGTGCGCACGCTGCAATGGGGGGCGGCGGTCTCCGCCGCGGCCATGCTGCTGCTCGGCGTGGGCAGCACCCCGGCGCTGGTCGCCGCCTCCCTCCTGCTCGGCATCGGCTACGGTCCTTCCCCGCCCGCCGGCAGCCGCATCCTGGCGGCCACGGCGCCGGCCGGGCACCGCACCCTCATCTTCTCCATCAAACAGGCCGGCGCGCCGCTGGGCGGGGCCTTCGCGGGGCTGGTGACCGCGCCGGTGGCCAACGCCTTCGGTTGGATGGCGGGCATCCTCGTCACCGTCGCGGTCGCACTCCTCGCAGCGCTGGTCATCCAGCCACTCAAGGAAACGCTGGACGCGGAGCGGGACCCGCGCCAGCCCATCGGCCTCGGCACTATCCTCCAGCGGCGGACCTGGGCGGCGCCTGTCGTCGCGCTCGGCTTGCACCCGTCGTTGCCGCCGCTCACCGCCCTCGCCATGTCCTTCGCCGCTGTGCAGGGGTGCCTTTTCACCTTCTCCGTCACCTGGCTGCACCTCTCGCACGGCCTCAGCCTCGTGCAGGCCGGAACAGCCTTCGCCAGCATGCAGGCGGCCGGCGTCGTCGCCCGCATACTCCTGGGCTGGCTGGCAGACCGCACTGGGCGGCCCGTCCGCAACCTGCTGATCCAGGCGGTGGCGGCCGCCGCGGTGACTCTGGGCTTCGCCTGGATGCCGGCGGACACCTCCCTCCTCGTCGTCAACCTGCTGGCGGGCGCGGCGGGCTTCCTGGCGGCCAGCTGGAACGGCATCTACCTGTCGGAGGTCGCCCGCCTCGCGCCGCCAGCCCAGGTTGCCGCGGCCACGGCGGGGTCCACGCTGTTCACCTTCCTTGGCTACCTCTTCGCGCCGGCCGGCTTCACGCTGCTCGTCGCCCTCTCCGGAAGCTGGGTGCTGCCGCTGACCCTCGTCGCCGCGCAGCTTGCCCTCGTCTCGCTCCTCGTCTCCGTGCTGCTGCGCAGCCACTCCGCTGGAAGTTCCACCCGATGACCACGCCCCGCCTGATGCTGATCAACGCCTTCAGCCTCGCGCCCGGCGCCTATGCGCTGCGCCCGCACAGCGGCACGCGCGAGGACCTGGTGATGGATTACGCCAACGTCGCCCCGCTGCTGGCGAGCGTGGAATGGGACGTCCATGCCGGTGCCCCCGCCACCCATGGCCAGTGGCCGGTGGAGACGAAGGAGGAGTTCATGATGGTGGGCGTGAACCGCCTGCCCCTGGTACGGGAAGCCTGCGAGAGCGGGCGCTTCGACGCCGTCGTGCTGCTCGGCGGCGGCGATCCCGGCTATCCGGAGGCGCGGGAGATTGGGCGCCGCTATGGCATACCCGTGACGAGCTGCGCGCATGCCCAGATGCACATCGCCGTCACTCAGGGCCATCGCTTCAGCATCATCGACATCTCCGAGACGCACAACGCGCAGATGGCGAACCTCGTCGTGGGGTATCGCTTCACCGAGCACTGCGCCTCCATCCGCAACGTGAACTTCCCCCTGCCCCGCCCGGCGCACCAGGGCGAGCAGTCCATCGCGAGGGAGAAGGCGCTGGCGCTCTCGGGCCAGCCCTCAGCCATGCTGGAAGCCGCCGTTGCCGCCGCAGAGGCAGCCATCGAGGAGGATGGGGCGGAGAGCATTATCCTCGGCTGCTCCGCCAGCTACTGGATGCAGCCCTTCCTGCAGAAGCGCCTGAAGGAGATGGGCTGGAGTATTCCGGTGTTCGAGGGCTACCGCTGCGCCATCGAACTGGCCAAGCTCTTCGTCAGCCTCGGGCTGGATGCCAGTGGCATCGCCTTCCCGGCCGACCAACCGCGTCGCTGGCGAGCGCGGAAGCCGGTCTGACACGCAACGGGCAGAAGGAGAGGGGATCGGGCATGATCGGACGGCGAGCATTCCTGGGCAGCGCGGCCGCCACGACGGCCCTCTCCGCCCCGGCGAAATCCCAGCCGGCGCGCGTGCTGCGCTACGTCCCGCAGGCCGACCTCGGCAGCATCGACCCGATCTGGACCACCTCCGTCGTCACGCGCGACCACGGCTTCATGGTCTACGACACCCTCTTCGGGACGGATGCGAACTTCCAGCCGACGCCCCAACTGGCGGAGGGTTACAGCCTGGAACAGGAAGGCCGCGTCTGCATCGTGAGGCTCCGCGCCGGGCTGAGGTTCCACGATGGCGAGCCGATCCGCGCGCGGGACTGCGTGGCCAGCCTGGAGCGCTGGATGGTGCGCGCCCCGATAGGCCAGAAGCTGAAATCCGTGCTGGACGAGATGAGCGCGCCGGACGACCTGACGATCCGCTTCCGGCTGAAGCGCCCCCTTCCCTACCTCATCCCCATGCTTGGCCTGCCCGCCACGCCGGTGCCCTTCATCATGCCGGAGCGCGTGGCGCGCACCGATCCCTTCCAGCAGGTCACGGATACCACGGGCTCCGGCCCCTTCCGCTACCTGACGAGGGAGCACATCCCCGGCAGCTTCTCCGCCTACGCGCCCTTCGCGGACTACAGGCCGACCCCGGCGGGCGGCACGGGCCTGACGGCCGGGCCGAAGGTGACCCATTTTGACCGGATCGAATGGCACACCCTGCCGGACGCCGCCACCGCCGCCGCCGCCCTCCAGCGGGGCGAGATGGACTGGTTCTGCCAGCCCCCGCCAGAGGTGCTGGAACTGCTGCGCCGCAGCCGCGGGATCAGTGTCGGGCCACTGGACTTGCTGCCCTACACGCTGCTGCTGCGCTTCAACAGCCTGAACCCGCCCTTCGACAACCCGGCTATCCGCCGCGCCCTGCTGCCCGCGATCGACCAGGCCGATTTCGTCGCGGCCTGCGTGGGCAACAACGTGGAGGCGGGGATCACAGGCACGGGCGTCTTCCCCGCCGGCTCCCCATCCGCCAGCGATGCCGGGCTGGAGCCGTTGCGCGGGCCGCGCAGCATCGACCTCGCGAAGCAGCGGCTAAAGGAGGCAGGGTACAGCGGCCAGCTTGTCCGCATCCTCGGCCCCACAGACATCCTGAACCCCTCCGCCCTCACACAGGTGGGCATCGACCTGTTCCGCCGTCTCGGCATGAACCTCGACATCCAGCTCACGGACTGGGCGAGCGTCGTGCAGCGCCGTCCGAACAAGGAGCCGCCGGAGCGCGGCGGCTGGTCCGTCAGCTTCTACTCTAACCCCGGCATTGACCTGCTAAACCCCGCCACCAACGCCCTGCTCCGCGGCAACGGCGCCGGCGCCTGGTTCGGCTGGCCCACCATTCCCAGGCTGGAGGAGCTGCGCGAGAGCTGGTTCGACGCCGCCGAGCCCGCCGCCCAGGCCGCCATCACCAGGGAGATGCAGTCGGTGGCGATGCGGGAGCTGCCTTTTGTCCCGCTCGGCGGCCTGCGCAACTTCACCGCCACCCGCGCCGACCTGCGCGACCGGGTGGTGGGATCTCCGATCTTCTGGAACCTTAAGCGGGCCTAATGCCCCACGGAGCGAACGACCATGCACCTCTTTAAGCAGCAGGGCCTGTCGGGCGAGGAGCAGTCCCGCACGCCCATTCCCGTCATCGACCTCGGCCGCTACCTCGCCGGGGAACCGGGTGCGATTGAGGCGGCCGCGGCGGAGCTGCGCCGAGCCTCGGAGGAGGTGGGTTTCTTCTACGTCAGCAACCACGGCGTGTCGGAGGACTTGGTCGAGCACGCCTTCCAGGCCTCCCAGGCCTTCCACGCCCTGCCGATGGAGGAGAAGCTCTCCATCAAGGTGAACGAGAACAACATCGGCTACCTGCCGATGGCGGGTTCGCTCGCGGCGTCCTCCACCGTGCACAAGAACACCAAGCCGAACCTGAACGAGAGCTTCTTCATCACCCATGACCGGGAGACGGACCACCCGGGCGTGGTCGCGGGAGAGCCGCTGCGCAGCGCCAATCAGTGGCCGCCCTCCGCGCCGGACGGCATGCGGGAGACCATGGTGTCCTACTACCGCGCCGTGCACGGGCTGGCAGACCGGCTCGTCACTCTCTTCGCCGCCTCGCTCGACCTACCACCAAACTGGTTTGACGCGGCCTTCGCCAACGAGTCCAACGCCACCATCCGCTTCATCCACTACCCGCCGCAGGAGGTGATCGAGGAGAACCAGTTCGGCAGCGCGCCGCACACAGACAACTCCTTCCTCACCATCCTCGCACGCACCGAAGTGCCCGGCCTCGCCGTGCGGCTCACCAACGGCAAGTGGTTCATTCCGCCGCTGATCCCCGGCACCTTCCTGGTGAACCTCGGCAACATCCTGCGCCGCTGGTCTAATGACACCTACCTCTCCACCCCGCACGGCGTGGTGAACGACAGTGGCAAGGACCGCTACTCCATCGCCTTCTTCCACAACCCGAACCCGCAGGCTGTCATTGCCCCCGTGCCGACCCGCGTGACGCCGGAGCACCCGGCGCAGCACGAGCCCGCGCTGTACCTGGACCTCGCCCTCGCCTTTTACAGGGCCAACTACCTGCACCAGAAGCGCCCCGCCGAGGTCGGCGTCTGACACCCCCGCGCTCCGGGCGGCAAGCTCGGGGTGACGGACCGAGACGGAGAACGGGATGCCCTACGCGACCACCGATGACGGCGTGAAGCTCTACTGCGAGGAGACAGGTAGCGGCACGCCCGTGATCTTCGTGCACGAGTTTGCCGGCGACATGCGGAGCTGGGAGCCGCAGCTCCGCCACTTCGGTCAGCGCTACCGTGCCATCGCCTACAACGCCCGCGGCTACCCGCCCTCCGACGTGCCGGAGAACCCCTCCAACTACTCCCAGGCGCGCGCCGCGGACGACATCCTGGCCGTACTGGACCATCTCGGCGTGGAGAAGGCGCATGTGGTTGGCCTTTCCATGGGCGGCTTCGCGACGCTGCATTTCGGCTTCCGCCATCCCTCCCGTGCCCTTTCCCTCACTGTCGCGGGCTGCGGCTACGGGGCCGAGCTGGCGCAGCAGGACCGCTTCCGGGCGGAAGCAGCGGCCAGCGCAGCGGTGCTGAAGGCAGAGGGGATGGAGAGCTTCGCCGCTCGCTACGCCTATGGCCCCACCCGCGTCCAGTTCGAGAACAAGGACTCGCGCGGCTTCGCCGAGTTCGCGCGCGGGTTGGCGGACCACTCGGCCCTCGGCTCCGCCAACACACAGCTCGGCGTGCAGGGATCGCGGCCCTCCCTCTATGTGCTGGTGGAGGAGATGAAGGCGCTGACCATTCCCACCCTCGTGCTGACCGGCGACGAGGACTGGCCCTGCCTGCAACCCGGCCTGCTGATGAAGCAGACCATTCCCTCCGCCGCGCTGGCGGTGATGCCGAACTGCGGCCACACCATCAACCTGGAGGACCCGGACGAGTTCAACCGCCTCGTCAGCGCCTTCATCGTGCAGGTGGATTGCAGGCGCTGGCCGATGCGCGACCCGCGCGCGCTCTCAGCCTCCATCACCGGCATGCGGTAGGGCCGCCTAGCCCTGCTCGAAGAGGCGGCGCAGCGCGGGCGAGAGCCCCGTCATCGGCTTGAACCCGGGGCGGCGGAAGCTGCCCGCCGTCGCCTTGCGCGGCCGGAGCGCCGCCAGCGTCTCGGCCTGGCGCACTGCGGCGGCTACGCCGTCTAGCAGCGGCACGGGTACCTGCTCGGCGAGCTGCGCCGCCAGCCCGGCCAGGGGAGCGCCGCCGAGGATGCAGACATCCGCCCCCGCCGCCACCGCGCGGCCGCACAGTTCCACCAGCCGCGCCGCCTTCTCCTCCGCCACATCGCCAATGCCTGAGAAGGGCTCGTCTAGGCAGAACACGCCCGCGCAGCGCCGTGCCAAGCCGTTGTAATCCACGCACTCCCAATACCAGGGCTCCAGTGAGACCGAGAAGGTGACGATCGCGAAGCGGCGGCCCAGCATGCAGGCCGTGAGCATGGCGGCTTCTGCCATCCCGACCACGGGGACGCGCAGCAGTTCGCGCGCCGCCCCGAGGCCCGGGTCGGCAAAGGCGCCGATGATAACCGCATCTGCCCCGTCCGCATGGGCCGCCAGGAGTTCTAGCACGGAGGCGGCGCCCAGGACCGCCTCAGCCCGCGTCGTGATGTAGGGCGCGCCCGTCGGGGCCGTGACCGCGCGTAGCTCCGTCGACGGCGCGGCGGCGGCACGCGCGACGCCGGCGATCCGGTCCGTTACGGAGGTGCTGGTGTTGGGATTGATCAGCAGAAGGTTCATCAGAGTCCCCAGGAAACAGGGCAGTATCGTTCGGCTCGTTGCTCTGTGGAACTCGATTGCGATATCCCTGGCGGTAGACGTGAGAGAACCTCTCCGCCAACATCGATCTGCAGGGTATGCGGCTCCCCATGCGGAGCTCGCAGTATAGGGTGCGGTTGCGTGCGATAGATTCCAGAGAAGATTTGCGCCCAGTTCCCACCGATGCTCCAATTCCTCTCAGAAGAATTTTTCTCTGGTGGGGTTGGGATCGCGCTTCTCCGTGCGTTTTTTCTACATTTGCGGCGTGCACCTTGATACTTCGAAGGTGGAACGAGCGTCGTTTTCTCTCTTCGCAGGGCCATTCGTCTCCGAAGCTTGGGACTTGGGCGAATTATTCTACAAGGCTTAGACTTCTGTAGTCGCCCGACCTTTTCTGGCGCCATCGATGCCTTGTTAGCAGTGCCGATTGGCTGCCGATCAGTACTTACGCCCACGGCTTCACCCATCTTCAAGGCGGCGGTCAAATCCGATCAGAAATGGCTGCCCCGACCCCGCCCCTGCCAGACTCGCCGAGCTCCGGGATCCTCGCGCGCTACGATGGCGCGCTGCTGTCGGTGAGTAGTCCGGGCCGAGCAGTACTCCGCAGCCGATCCCACCACCACACTGCTAAAGCTTCGTCAGTTCGGCGAAATGTTCGCGCAGCAGCTCGCTGCGAGGACAGGTGTATTCGCGGGCGTTGATGAGCCGCAGGCGTCACTCCTCGGCCGGCTGCAGCGTGAAGGGTCTATCCCGCGCGAAGTTACCGACTTGCTGCACGACTTGCGGCGGGCCAACATCGACCGGCTGCGGACGGAGCGGGACGCCAGCCTCTCGGCGGCCGAACGTGCCTCAGAGGCAGCCGCTCAGGCCCAGGCAGCCCGTGAGGCCGCCGAAGCGCGGGCGACGGCAGAGACATCGGACAGGTCCGTGTGAGAGGCACTAGCGGTCGAGGAGGCGGCGACGCGCGCCACCGTGGCGGCGGAATCAGCGGCCCTCCAGGCGGCTGCGGTTGCGGCACCAACAGCGGCGACAGCCGCCCTCTCCGAAGCGGCGGCCGCAGCAGCGGGCGGGATCGCACTGGACGAGGCCACAACCCGAGAGAGAAATGATGCTCAGCTTCGGGCCCGCGGCTGGGAGGCCGCCACAAAGGCCCTGCGCCACTCCCTCGGGACCCGGCCGACCAAGGGTCGCAACATGGCCATCGCCGAGTGGCCCACCACCAAGGGACCGGCCGACTACGCCCTCTTCGTCGGCCTGACCTGCGTCGGCATGGTCGAGGCCAAGCGCAAGAACAAGAATGTCCCGGCCGCTACCGACCAGGCCGAACGCTATGCCCAGGATTTCCAGGCCGAGATGGGGATGGAGCTGCCCGCCGGCGGACCTTGGCCTGCTAACGATGCGGGTGAGGAATCGCCGTTCCGAGTTCCCTTCCTCTTCTCGACCAATGGTCGAGGCTACCTCGAATAGATCGAGACCCAGTCGGGCATCTGGTTCCGGGATACCCGAAGCCCGACCAACCTGCACCGAGCCCTGACCGACTGGTACACCCCGGACGGTCTCATGGCCCTGCTCGGACAAGACCTGGCCGAGACGCAGGCCGCAGGCGTAGCTTGCTCGAAACGGCAGGACGCGGCAGCAGATGCACACGGTGGCACCGGCGGCCGCCATCCCCGGTTCTCACCCAGTACCGCCCTAAGGGACCGTGCCGCCGCCAGCCCAGCCCTGGTACGCTCCACGATTAGCTTCCGCTATTTCTGCGCCTTTGCCACGAAGTACCAACTTGCGGGCAAAAAAGACGGCCGCTCCTGCGACCGCCTTCCTTGCCGGATCATGCCGCCGTCAGGTTGCGATGTTCGAGGACACCGGCTTGTCCGTCACGTCGAAGCGGTCAGCGTTCATCACCTTTACCCAGGCCTTGACGAAATCTTTGACGAACTTTTCCTCATTACCGTTCTCGGCATAAACCTCCGCCGTCGCTCGCAGCTGCGAGTTCGAACCGAAGATGAGGTCGGTCCGCGTGGCGCGCCAGCGCTCCTGCTGGCCACCACGATCAAGCCCCAGGAACTCCTCGTCGCTCGACGTGTCGATCAACTTCCAGAAGGTGTCGTTGTCGAGCAGATTGACGAAGAAGTCGTTGGTCAGTTGGCCTTTGCGGGTGGTGAGCACGCCCTCGGGCTTGTCGCCGTGATTGGCCCCGAGTACGCGCAGGCCACCGAGCAGCACCGTCATCTCCGGCGCCGATAGGCCGAGCAGCGAGGCTTTGTCGAGCAGCAGCTCCTCAGTCTTCACCGGCTGCCGTGTCTTCAGGTAGTTGCGGAAGCCATCGGCCTGCGGCTCCATCCAGACAAAGCTCTCGACGTCGGTCCATTCCTGTGTTGCGTCGCCGCGCCCGCCGGTGAAGGGCACCTTCACATCGAAACCGGCATCCTTCGCCGCCTTCTCGATCGCGGTCGAGCCGGCCAGCACAATCGCGTCGGCGAGCGACATGGCGCCGCGCAGTTCATTCAACTTGGCGAGCACCGTCGCCAGCTCAGCCGGCTCATTGACTGCCCAGTTCTTCTGAGGCTCCAACGCGATCCGCGCGCCGTTGGCGCCGCCGCGATGGTCCGATTTACGGTAGGTCGAGGCCGACGCCCAAGCGGTCTTAACGAGTTGACCGATGCTGAGGCCCGACGCCAGCACCTCCTTTTTGAACGCCGCGATATCGGCATCGGGCGGCACCGTCCCTTCGGGCACCGGGTCCTGCCAAATCAGCGTCTCTTCCGGAACTTCGGGGCCCAGATAGCGGATCTTCGGGCCCATGTCGCGGTGTGTGAGCTTGAACCAAGCGCGCGCGAACGCGTCGTCGAGCGCCGCCTGATCGTCGCGAAAGCGCTCGGAGATCGCCCGGAACTCAGGATCCATTTTCAGCGCCATGTCGGCGGTCGTCATCATCGTCGGCACGCGCTTGTTTGGATCGCGCGCGTCGGGGGCCATGTCCTCCGGGTCAGGATTGATCGGCTGCCACTGTTGCGCGCCCGCGGGGCTTCTCACCAGCTCGTAATCGTACTTGAACAATAGACGAAAATAGTCACCGCCCCACTGCGTCGGATTAGGTGTCCACGCCCCCTCGATTCCCGAGGTCGTGATGTGTCCCTTGCCGATCTCTTCGCTGTCGGTGAGCCAGCCCAGGCCCTGCAGATGCACGCCTTCCGACGCGGGGTCCTTGCTGAAACTCTCACCTGGCTTCGCACCGTGGGCCTTACCGAAGGCGTGGCCGCCGGCAGTGAGCGCAACGGTCTCCTCCGAGTTCATCGCCATGCGCAAGAAGGTCGCCCGCATGTCGCGCGCCGATCCCAGAGGATCGGGATTGCCGCCCGGCCCTTCGGGGTTGACGTAGATAAGACCCATGGAATCGGCAGCCAACGGTCCCTCCAGATCGAGCTGCTCTTCGGGGCGAATCCGCGTCTTGTGATTCGCATGCCCGACCCAAACCTCCTCCGAGCCCCAGTAGGTGTCGCCCTCAGACTGGTAGACGTCCTTGCGCCCGCCGGCGAAGCCAAAGATCGGGCCACCCATGCTCTCGATCGCGACATTGCCGGCGAGGATGAACAGGTCCGCCCAACTGATGTGCTTTCCGTACTTCTGCTTGATCGGCCAGAGCAGGCGGCGGGCCTTGTCGAGATTGCCGTTGTCCGGCCAGCTGTTGAGCGGCTCGAAACGCTGCTGGCCCGACGACGCGCCACCGCGACCATCAACAATTCGATATGTGCCCGCAGCGTGCCAGGCCATGCGGATCATAAACGGGCCGTAATGGCCATAGTCTGCCGGCCACCATGGTTTGCTGTCGGTCATCAGCTTGGTAAGATCGGCCTTCAGCCCGGCGTAATCGAGGGCACTGAACGCCTCGGCGTAGTCGTATTCCTTACCCATCGGGTCAGGCGATGCGCCGTGCTGGTGCAGGATGTCGACCGGCAGCGCGTCGGGCCACCAGTCTTTATTGGCGCGGCCAAGCAATGAGCGGCTCTTGCCCTCGCCCCCACCCATCGGGCAGCGGTCCAGGGGATTGTCGTCAGCCATTCTCTCACTCCTATGTCTGCGGCTAATGCTCGTGTAGACGCAGAGGGTGAAGGTTCTGATGGGGTGGACGGCCCCCCGACGGCACCGGCGTGCTAGAGTGGAGGTTTTTAATCACCACTCAGAGGAGACGTCTGTGGGCGATGCTACTACCATCGCCCTGGGTTTGGCGAAGGGTGTTTTTCAGGCGCACAGGGCGGACAGGGCTGGAGTCGTCCTGTCCGCAAGAGATTACGCCGGGCGCAGACGGCGGACTTCTTCTCGGCGCAGCTGCCTTCCACGATGGCGATGGAGGGCTGCGTCGGGGCTCACCAATGGGGCCGCGGAGTCGGCAATGGTGGCCATACGGTTCGGCTGATCCCGCCGGCCTATGTGAAGTCGTTTGTGAATCGGCAGGAGAACGCCATGGGTAGATCACTCCGCGCCTCGTAACGCTTAAGCATTAGGGTGTATCTACTCCCGTTCCAGATGCAGGTTGGCGTACCTGACCTCCACGTCCGCTCCGGGGCGTCCTCGGCGGTGCGACGGAGGAGCAGGGATCTACTTCTTTCCGACCGCCCTTTGGAAGCTGCTTGTCAGCCCTCGACCAATTCGGCCGGCACGCCCCGAGCCGTTCCAGCACCCAGGCTACTGTGGTATAGGTCTGTGTCCCGTCCCCTCTGGGCGTGACCACACCTCGCAACGTAAGCGCCCGCGCCATGCCCACATGGGTGGCGATCCCCTCCGCCCGTAGCGCCTCCAGCTCAAGCGCGAGCCGATGGGCGATCCGCATCGCCTGCTTCGCTCGGGAGACGGCCGCAGCAGACGCACAGGGTGGTGTCGGCGACCTCCACCCCCTATCCCCGCCCAGCACCGCCCCTCCCCGCGCTCGTGCCGCCGCCAGTGCCGCCCGGGTCCGCTCCGAGATCAGCTCCCAATCCTCCTGGGCCATGGCTGCGTAGACCCGCATCATCAGGTCGTCCGCCCCAGGCATGTCGCCCGCCCGGATCGAGATCCCCTCCTCCGGCAGTTGCGACAGCGTGTGGGCGCGCCGGGTGATCCGATCCAGGCGCACCGCCACCAGCACCGCCCCGAGTTGGCGGCAGCGGGTGTCCGGCGTCACCCCGCTTCGATAGCAGCCCGGCACGGCCAAGGGCGTGGTCTTCGTTATCGTGGAGGACGGGCACGGAAAGGCAAACGGGTGGTCTACAAAGATCGGTGCGCGCGACCCTCGGCGCTGCTCGGCGCGCTGCTGCTGGTGCTCGAGGGGCGGGTGGAGCGCGTGGGCGACCACGCCGAGATCCCGATCATCCACCTCATCGCTCGCCGTCAAGAGGACTGCTCGGACCGGCTGGAGCAGGTGGACGGTGCGGACGCGGAGTGGGGTCGCCCGCTCAGTCGCGCGGACGAGGTGCGGCGACCAGCCGGTCCGCCAGCCTTACTATCCCGTCTCGCACAGAGCCCGCTCCCCTGCCCAGCGCTTCACCAGTTCGGGCAACACGCGCCCGCCAGCCGGGATCCACCGAGGCTGGCCGGCGTCGTACTCGTCAAAGGCCCGACAGACCCGCTACCGTAGGCGGAGCCAGTGTACGACCAAATATCAGCCGCACCCACCCTGGAGGGTGAGGATGATCGCAAGGGCATATCAGACTGCTCTCCACCAATCGCTTCGAACGGCACGACCAACCAGCACGACCGTGAAGACAGCAACGAGCGCGACCGGTCAAACGAAAATTGGCAGGATGACAAGTGCGATGAGGATGTTCATCCGGAGACCATGCCTCGCGACCCACTGCCTGGAACCGCGCCGGCCGGTCCGCCACCCCGTTCAGCCCGCGGCTGATGATCCGGGTGCAAGTTGTCACCTCGCGCCTTTGCAGCCGAGCTGTTTAGGATCGCATCTATCAGTGTGACCTAGGAGCCCCGCTCCACCCGCCTCAGG
This sequence comes from Pararoseomonas sp. SCSIO 73927, assembly GCF_037040815.1. NCBI lineage: Bacteria > Pseudomonadati > Pseudomonadota > Alphaproteobacteria > Acetobacterales > Acetobacteraceae > Pararoseomonas > Pararoseomonas sp. SCSIO 73927. The sequence continues at coordinate 2,251,889 of NZ_CP146232.1, read as the reverse complement.
GTGATCGCGCTCACGCAGTGCGCCTGGCTCGGACAGAATGCAACTCTGGTTCCAGTTGTCTATGCAGGCGCGGAGGCGGGTGGGCATGCGTTCGAGTTCCACGAAGCGCGTGTACTCGCCTTCATCTATGCAGAAATAACCTCAGTCCAGCACCTGTCGCCCAACCCGCAAATTACCATTCTCTCGCGCAGGGTTGGTGCTGATGCGAATGCAGCGAGGCACCGTTCGATCGCCCGAGAAGAGCGCATAGAGTGGCGAGACATGGTTGACGAAATAGCGAACCTCCACCGACGTGCCCGCCGCCGATATTCCAGATGTCGTGAGGTGTTCCGCACTGATCTCGGGCGGCCCTTTTGCGTCATTGATGTAGTCGGGCAGAAGGTTTAGCGCGATCAGGTTGCGGTAGTCCGGCGGGAACGGCGGGGCGACGTGAGTGGTGCCGGAGCAAGCCGCCAGGGCGAGCGGCAGAAGGAGGCTGGCGAGGGCGGGGCCAACCTCGCATAATCTAATGTCCAAAGCCCGTGTGGTCTTGGCAAAATTCTCCCAGCGCCTCGCAGGCTTCGTAACGCGTTTCTCCTGCCGCACTCAGGTCACTGCTTCCACCCGGCTCATCTTGGGCGCCCAACCATACCGGCAAAATTCAGGCTCGGGCCGGCTTGCTCGAGTTGTTCGGCAAGCTGCTGATAGGCGGCGCGCTCGCATGGTGGATAGGTAGGCTCAGCCGCTCCTCGACGCATGGCCCGCAGCGCTGCGCTCACCTGCGTGGGCGGCCTCTTGGATGCTTGCAGGAGAGCTCTGACCGCCTCCCTTCTTCGACGCCGAGCATCCGGGTGATTAGGCGAGCGGTAAAACTGACGATCCATCAGTCCCAATCTCTTTTTGCGCGATTGAATCAAATAATCTAGGGAAGCGTCAGAAGTTGCAAAAAAGGAATGACGTCTGCGCGCTCAAAAGTTCGCGACGGTGTAAGGATTCAATGACTCCTTACTTTCCCCCTGGCCGGCAGCGGACGCCATGTCGGAAATGCTTACACTCTGCCGCAAGCCTCCGCTGTGAGCAGGTTTAATCGATTGTTTCTAAGTGCTTTTTTTTGCTGGTATGGCGCTTGCCACTGTTCGCGCGGGCAAACGAAAGAGTTCGAAACACATGAGCACCATGAAGCAGATCCTGCTGGCCACTGCCGCCTTGGCTCTGATCGGCACCAGTGCCGCGCAGGCAGGCCAGTACAAGATCGCGGTCACCACTGGTCTGATTGGCAGCGGGTTCGAGACGCTCAGCACGCCGCCGGCCTTCTCTGGGGCGACAGCCTCGGCCACCTTCACCTACACGGGCGACTTGAACTTCTCTAACCCGGCGCCGCAGAATGCTCCATCCAAGCCGCCGGGTGATCTGAACAGCGCCTTCGGCTTTACCGCCGCAAACGTGTCCGGTTATGGTGGCAGTGGTATCGTGACGTACCAGGGCACCGATGTGGCCCGCTTCAGCACTGAGGCTCGCTTCCTCTCTTCCAGCGGCAGCGTCGCAGGCTACGGCTACGGCTCACACTACTCCATCACCCTGGGCGCTCTCGTGGCCGGCACCACTCTCACGATCACTCATGACGATGGCATCAGCCTGTACCGGGACGGTGTCCGCGTCCTCGGCGGCATCTCCGGCCCGACTAATGTCGTGACGGATACTTTCAGCAACCTCGCTGCCGGTAGCTATAAGCTCTACTACAGCCGCCAGAACGGCACGCCCTCTGTCCTGCAGGTCGCCGTGCCGGAGCCCACCTCGCTTGCGCTCTTCGGTGCTGGGCTGCTCGGCCTCGGCTATGTCCGCCGCCGGAACAACAAGCCCGTCTGAACGGACCCCGCCGCGGAAGGAGCCGGGAAGCGACCCTGCCGGCTCTTCGATCTTCGACTGCTGCTCTGGGGACCTAACTGGCGTTCAGCATCTCGGTACCCAGAGCCTTTCTGATCACCATACCATAGGTGCGGCCACAACGCGCCGGCTCCCGCACCGCCAGACGCGGCGCGGCACAACCACGTGCCAAGGGACGAGATGGCAGACGCATCAGAACCGGGTTGCTGACGTCCTGCGCTGGTGCCGGGGGCGGCACTCTGCCGGGTGCTTAGCCCGTGCCTTGATCTGCCTTACAACCAAGGCGATCGTGACGAACTTGTCTCTGGGAGTGCCGTCGAGGCCGAGGTTGCGATGCAGCATTGGACCATCGGCAAGTTGGCGATAGGCCCGGGCACCTTTCGGCCATTTCCTCGCGAAGCTGGTTACTACGGAACGATCCTGCCTGCGGATGGGCTCAACGAGGAAAAACGCAGCGGCAAAACCCCACGAGGTGCTCCGGGCGGGATGTTGATGCCGCATCAGCAGGACCCTGCTGGAACCAGAGACGCTTTGATCGAACAGTAGCGGCAGGTGGTGCATCCGGACGATTCCTGACGCCGGTGTGACAGGCGAGGGGGCATGATTCATAGAAAGCGTTCCGATCATTGATGTATCCGGTCTCCGCGGGGACTTGGAAGTGCGGCAGGCCGTCGCGGACCGGATCGGCCGGGCCTGCGAGGAGATCGGCTTCTTCTGCGTCACCAGGCACAGCATTCCGCAGGACCTGATCCGGCGCGTGCGGGAGCCCTTCTTCGTGTTCTTTGGCCGGGAGGAGTCGGAGAAGCGGGCGATCGAGCGGCAGCCGCCCTCCTACCGCGGCTACCTCCCCCTCGCCTCCGAAGGCCTTGCAGCCTCGGGCGCTCCGGAGCGGCCGCGGATCTGAAAGAGGCCTTCAGCATGGGGCCTATCCATGCACCGGACGACGCCTGTCGCTGCTCGGCCAAGGCTGCGCCGCACTTCGCACCTAACCGCTGGCGCGCCAGCCCCGCGGATTTCTAGCTGGCCTTCGAGGCCTATTACGAGCAGGTCGCAGCCCTGGCAGCCCTGGCAGCCACGCTGCTCGGCGGCTTCGCCCTGCCGCTCGGCCTGCCGGAGGACTGGTTCGCCAACAAGGTGGATCGGCACATCAGCAATGTCCGCGCGCTGCCCTATCCGGCCCAGCCGGAGGAGATCGAGCCCGGTCAGATCCGCGCCGGCTAGCACACGGTTTATGACTGCCTGACCATCCTGCTGACCGATGAAAACAAGGGCGGGCTGGAGGTTCTCGACCGCCGCGGCGAGTGGGGAGCCATTCCCCACCTGCCCGAAAGCTTCGTCGTGAACATCGGCGACCTAATGGCCCGGTGGAGCAACGACCGCTACGTCTCCACCATGCACCGCGTGGTAAACCCACCGCGATCCGGCAACACGCGGCGCCTCTCGATCGCGTTCTTTCACCAGCCCAATCACGATGCGCTGATCGAGTACATTCCCGGTTGTGCCGGGCCCGGCAACCCCGCCCGCTATGAGCCCATCACCTCCGGCGAGCATCGGCTGATAAAGGTGAGTCGTGCGAACAATGCGGCTGCCATCATGGCCTGAGGCGGTGAGGACCTAATGGGTACATATTTTGGCACACAACCTGCTATAAGACGTCCGCCTTAAGGCTGCACAGTTATCCAAGGACCGAGATCCACGTCATGCGAGTGCTTTCGAAGCGCCTTTTTCAGATGACGCTCCTAAGTCTCCTTGTTGCCGGGAGCGCGGCGCAGGCGCAGAACCAGCCGCTGCGCACGGCCGTGGACGCCAGCTTCCCGCCTCACGCCTTCACCCGGCTGGACGGCAAGCTCGACGGCTTCCAGATCGACCTGGGCACCGAACTGGGACGGCGCCTGGGGCGCGAGGTGCAGGTCGACGGCACGACCTTCGCTGGACTGATCCCGGCGCTGAACGCCGGCCGCTACGACTTCATCCTTGCCCCCGTGACGGCAACGACGGAACGGGCGGAGAATCTCTTCCTCACCGAGGGCTACCTGTTCACCGCCTACCAGTTCGGCATCCGCCGGGGCAGCGCGCCGATTACGGGGCCGGGCGACCTGCGCGGCAAGGTCATCGCCGTGAACAAGGGCAGCGCCTACGATGCCTGGACGCGCGAGAACGCGGATCGCTACGGATTCACGCCGCTGGTGCTGGATGGCTTCACGGACGCGACCCTGGCCGTCGTACAGGGCCGCGCCTACGCGCAGCTGGGCGGCAACACGACCATCCGCTACGCCGCGCAGCGGAACCGACAGTTCACCGCCGATCTCGTGCTGCGCGACACGCGCGCGCACTGGTCCCTCGTTGCCCGCCGCGGCGACACCGCCATGCGGGAGATGCTGGAGAACGCGCTGGAGTGCATGAAGCTGGACGGCACGCTGGCCAGGCTGTCCGAGAAGTGGTTCGGCACGGCCCCGGAGGCGGACGATGCGGAGCGTGTGGCCTTCCCCGGCTACGGCGTTCCCGGCATGGCCGGCTACGATCCCACCCCGCACACCCCGCGCTGCAACTAGTGGCCGGGGGCACGGCGCCGCCGCATGCCGGAACAGCCTGGCTTCCTCTTCACCTTCCTCAACGCCCGGGTCCTCCTGGCAGCTCTGCCGGAGGTGGCGAAGGGCTTCCTGTTGACCGTGGAGCTGGCGCTGCTCGTGGTCGTCTGCGGCCTGATAGCCGGGCTGCTGGCAGCCGTGCTGCGCCTCGGCGGGCGTTGGTGGATCAACCTTCCCCTGATCTTCGTCGTGGACCTGCTCCGCGCCGTGCCACCCCTGGTCATCATCGTGCTACTCTTCTTCGGGCTGCCCTCCCTGGACGTGGAGCTCTCCGCCTTCGTCACCACCTGGATCACCCTCACGGCCGTGCTCGCCGCCTTTGCGGAGGAGATCTTCTGGGCATCCATCCGCGCCGTCCCGACAGGACAGAAGGAGGCGGCGCGCTCCCTCGGCCTTGGCGCATTGCAGACCCTCTGTCTCGTCACGCTGCCGCAGGCTCTGCGGATCGCCGTGCCGCCACTTACCAACCGGACCATCGCCATCGTCAAGGGCACCGCCTTCGGCTCCGTGGTGGGGCTCTCCGACATCCTGGGTGCGGCACAGTCCGTCACCTCCTTCACGGCCAACCCCTCGCCCCTCATCCTGGGAACAATGGCCTATGTGGTGCTGTTCACGCCGATCATCCTGCTCGCCCGCTGGATCGAATCGCGCTTCGCTTGGTCGCACTAGACAATGGCCGACTTCGCCGAGGCCTTCCTCAACCCCGACATCCTGTCCGAGGCCTGGTGGCTGCTTGCCATGGGCGTGGGCCGCACGATCGCGCTGTCCCTCCTCGTCGTGCCGATCGGGCTGGCGGCCGGGCTTGGCCTTGCGCTGCTGTGCCGGCGCGGCCGCACCATTCGCCTGGGAACTGCGCTCTTCGTGGACCTGTTCCGCGCCCTGCCCCCGCTGGTCCTCCTCATCCTCCTCTATGCGGGCCTGCCCTTCGCCGGAATCAACCTCGGGCCCTGGGGCTCGGTGGCAGCCTGCTTCCTGCTCAACTCCGGTGCGTACTACTGCGAGGTCTTCCGGGCCGGGCTGAAGGGCGTACCCCGAGGGCAGGAGGACGCCGCGGCCGCGCTGGGGCTGCGCCCGACTCAGGCCATGCGGCTGGTCCTGTTGCCGCAGGCCATCCGGCTGGTCCTGCCCGACCTGGTGAGCAACACGCTAGAGGTGGTCAAGCTGACCTCGATTGCTTCGGTCGTGGGCGTGGCCGAGTTGCTGTTCCAGGCGCGGCAAGCCCAGAGCATCACATACAACGCCACCCCGATCGTGGCGGCCGCGCTGACATACTTCATCCTGCTCTGGCCGCTGGTCCGCGTCCTTTCGCACCTGGAAGAAGCCCGGCTTCGCTCTGCCAGGTAACAGCTTGTGATAGGTGCAGGGTGCCCCAACGCGGGCATGTCAACCGCAGCTGGTCTTTCCCCCCAGGGGTAGGCCTGCGGTAATGAGGGCCGCGGAGCCGAGGGGGATGGGGCCATGGGCCGGAGGCCGATGCACAAGCCGGAGGAGATCGTCGCGAAGCTGCGCCAGATGGAGGTGCTGATTGCGGGTGGAAAGTCTGTATCCGAGGCGGTGCGGGTGATCGCGGTGAGCGAGGCGACATATCACCGGTGGCGGGCCGAGTACGGCGGGCTGAAGTTGGACGCGGTGAGGCGGCTGAAGGAGCTGGAGCGGGACAATGCGCGGCTTCGGAAGGCGATGTCGGACCTGACCTTGGAGAAGGTCATCCTGAAGGAGGCTGCGTCGGGAAACTGGTGAGCCCAGCCCGTCGGAGGCGCTGTGTCGAGCACGTCCGGTCCGCACTTGGCGTCTCCGAGCGCGTCGCCTGCCGGGTATTGGGCCAGCATAGATCGGCATAGCAGAAGGTGCTGCGCGGACGTGATGACGAAGCTGCGCTGACGGCCGACATCGTCGAGCTCGCGCGGCGGTACGGGCGCTACGGCTACCGGCGGATCACGGCGCTCCTGAAGGGTGCGGGCTGGGCCACGAACCACAAGCGGGTGGAGCGGATTTGGCGGGCAGAGGGCCTGAAGGTGCCCAGGCGCCAGCCGAAGAGAGGGCGGCTGTGGCTCGCCGACGGCTCCTGCATCCGGCTGCGGCCGGAGCGCCCTCGGCATGTGCGGGCCTACGACTTCGTCGAGGACCGGACGCGAGACGGGCGGCGGTTCCGGATGCTTTGCGTCGTCGAACCAAGAGGTTCGCCGGATGTCGACGAGTTCACCCGCGAGGCGCTGGCCATCCGTGTCGCGCGGAAGCTCACCTCGGCGGACGTCATCGCCCCATTGGCAGATTTGTTCATCCAGCACGGCGTCCCGGCCCACATCCGCTCGGACCAGGGGCCGGAGTTCATCGCGGATGCTGTGAAGGGCTGGATCAGCGGCGTCGGGTCCAGGACGGCCTACATCGAGCGTGGCAGCCCGTGGGAGAACGGATATGCCGAGAGCTTCAACGCCCGCCTGCGGGACGAGCTGCTGAACGGCGAGATCTTCAACACGCTCGCAGAAGCCCGTGCCCTGATCGAGCCCTGGCAGCAGCACTACAACGCCGTGCAGCCCCACTCCTCCCTCGGCTACAGGCCACCAGCCCCGGAGACTATCGGCCCCCGACCCCCGTCCGCCCTGCCAGAAACCAGCGCCGTCCTCATGACCGGACCTCATTAGACCTGGCCCACCTCATGAGGGCTTGCCAAGAGAGGCACGCCGCATGAGCAAGAGCTCTGCCAAGTTTGCAGCGACATTGGCGACGAGCGCAGATCAGTCCCCGGTCAAAGATCTGACATTCGGCTGACTCTCTGTAAGCTGGCTTGCTGGAGGGAAGGACCAGCTTCAAGGGGCTCGCTGGTCTAGGTCGATCAATCGGCGCTGCGACAGGGCAGCCACGGTCCGTTGATAGCTCCTTGGCCGCTTGGGGAATGGTTACCAGCATCCCCTCGCCCGCCCGCTTGCGATACCGGCGTACGGACGGTGGATGAGCCTTCCGCGCCCCAGAGAAGGTCTGCGTCCAGTACCCACGGCTGCTCCAATCTCTCAGAAGGATCTTTTTCTAGTGAGGTTGGGACGCGCTTTCCCGTGCATTGTCCCGGCGTTTACCGTGTGCACCTTATTGCTCCGAAGGTGGATTGAGCGCCGACACGATCAACTCAGCGCGTCACCCCCCTCCAACCCGTTTTGCTGGCCCCCGCCCCGACGCCCCCCGACGTTGCCCGCTGCTTGGACGGACTCCACCGACTGGGGCGGATCCTCGGCGCGGCTCGCGCCGCGCGGCTTAGCCCCGACGACAGAACGATGGAAAAGCGGCCGGTGCAGTTCCATCTCAAAACAGCCTTGAAATTATGGGCGGAGCGCCGAGCCGAGGTGGATGAGCACCACAACCCCCGCTAGCAACATCGTGATCGTTACCCAACTTTAACGAACCATTTAGTTGCGGAACCGGAAGGCTCTTGCATCGCATCCTACGCCAGCTCAAACAGGCGCTGGCGAGGAAGGTATGTCCAACGAGCTCGGGAAGAACTCCCTGGCGGAAAACATCGCGCGCCCACTGATCCGGCACGGTTCGCCGCTGCGAGGAGGTATCGCCGTCCCGGCGCCGGGCCTCGGATTTCGCGCAGGCCGCTTCGGTCGCCTTTTCCCTGAGTTGAAGGCGCTCGACGTTCCCGAGGCCGCGCTCGTCGCGCTCGGCGAAGCCATGGTGGAGGGCGGTGCCAATCAGACTGGGGACAATCCGAACATCCCGGCTGGCTTCACATATCTCGGCCAGTTCATAGACCATGACATCACGCTCGACACCACCGGCATTGCGGAGCGCATCAAAGACGTCGACCAAGTCGTGAACTTCCGGACGCCGCGGCTCGATCTCGATTGCGTTTACGGCATGGGTCCCGGGGCAAGCCCTCAACTCTATGATCGGCGCAAATCAACCCCCGCCCTGTCCTCCGCCCGTATGCTGCTCGGACGCACCGTCGCCGGCTTTGTCGGGCGCGATGTCCAGGGGGGGCTGGAGTTCGATCTTCCGCGCGGCATTCAAGGCCGTGCCCTGATCGGAGACCATCGCAACGACGAGAACCTCCTCGTCGCGCAGACCCATGTCGCGTTCCTGCTTTTTCACAACGCCATCGCGAGGTCACGGCCCGAGTTGGACTTCGCACAGGTCCGGCAGCAGGTGACCTGGCACTATCAGTGGATGGTGCTGCACGACTTCCTCGGCAAGCTCGTCGACATGAACGACATCGCCACCTCTTTGAGGAAGCGCGAGTTCTACCGGTTCGAGGATCTCAGCCTTTACCGGGAGCCCTACATTCCCGTCGAGTTCTCCGTCGCCGCATACCGGCTCGGCCACAGCATGGTCAGGGGCAACTACAGTCACAACCGGGTCTTTCCGGACCAACCCTTCCTGCGGTCCTTCGTGTTCAGCGGCCTCTCCGGCAACATCATCGGCGAGCTGGCGGCCGACCAGGCCAATGCACCGATTTCGGGTGAACCCGCCGTTCCGGCGCTGCCGAGCGACTGGATCAACGACTGGCGCCAGTTCTTTGACTTCGGCACGGACGAGGGCCAGCAGGACGGTCTCGCCCGCAATCGTTCCCGCCTCATCGATCCATATCTCGTCCAAGCGCTTCACGATCTGCCGGGTGGGCGAAAGGGCCCGGGCATCGATCTCGGGAGCCATCCCAGCTTGGCGGTGCGGAACCTAGCACGAGGCGCCAAGATGATGCTGCCGTCCGGGCAGGACGTTGCACGGCACATGAGAATTGCCCCACTTACCGGGCGCGAGATCACGAGCAGCGGAGACGACGGCAAGGTCGCCGAACGTCACGGCCTGCATGAGAGGACCCCGCTCTGGTACTACGTTCTGAAGGAGGCGCAGATACGGCAGAGGGGCGAACGCCTCGGGCCTGTCGGCAGTCGTATTCTGGCGGAGGTCTTCGTGGGCTTGCTTGAAGGCGACCCAGAATCGTTCGTGGCACAGAATGAGGGCTGGACGTTGGAAAGCCCGACCTGGAGGCCGACGATCGGCGAGCACCCCGGCAGCTTCTCCATGACGGATCTGCTTCGGTTTGCGTTCGGGTCGAAGGGGGCTGGCGGCGATGTGGCGCTCAGCCCGGTCGACGTGGCCGCAAACCTTCAAGCACCTCAGCCTGCTCCATAGTGGCAGATGGGGTCCCGCAGGTAACGTCTCACCTGTGCTGGGTTGACTGAGTGGGACTTGCACGACAGCGATCCGCGGAGATCGCTGTCGGCAAAGGGGGGAAGCGAAAGCGGCCCTCGTATCCAGCGCTCCCAGCGCCGCACTGTTGTTCCGGAGCAACGTGCTGTCGTGGACAGACATCTCTGCCAGCAGCCCAGCCCTGGGAATGCCCCGGAACACCACAGTCCGGTCTGCGGCCGGTGACATTGGATGCGGTTCTGCCACTCGCGCCTGACGCTGGGGCGTGGCGGTGACGATGTACACCCAGGAGAGGTGAGCGGATTTGTCCCGCTACCGGGCCGAACCGGATCAGCCAGATCCTGCACCCGGACGCTCAACCTGACGGCGCCGGTTGCTGTCAACCTGTTCCTTTTTTGTTCTCTATCTCCTAACCTCAGCATCACCCCTTTTCGATTCGTGGGAGCCCTGCCGTGCTGAACCTCTGCCCCTCTCCTCCCCAGGCCGTCACCGCTGACCGTGGCCGGGATGAGCTAGTCGCGCTCTGGAACGCGGCCGCACCGGAGACAAGAACGCTCATGCTGGCGCAGGTCCGAGCCTGGGCGGAGGTCAAGGGTCGGCTGCCCCGGGTAAACGCGGCGGATGTCCCGCGCGACGCTGCGGCGCGAGACGGCTGAACGACATGGCTCCGGCACGCGGAGCCGACCACGCGGAGCCGGGTGCCCGGTCCCGCCCCTTCTTCCTCAACAGCGTATCGCACCCTGCCAAGCTGGTGGTGGCCGCGGTTGAGCGCGGGCTGGCCGGTATCTGTGGTGTCAGCAGCCTCACAGGCGTCGTGCGCGGCGACATCCCTGCCAGGATGCTGGGCCTGCCGATGCCGTAGGCGCTCCCTGGGGCTGCTGTACCGCGCGCGCTCCCCCGCCTTACCCACAGACCGCGCCTCCTACGGGCGGCTCACCTCGGTAGGTTCTCCCCAGCTGGTCGGTCCGACTTCCGACGCCCTACGATCCGCAGCAGCCCAACCCTGCGCGGGTTTGCGTCACGCGCACGATTCCTCCCGAGCAGTTCTGCGCAGTGCGCGGTGCCGGCGCGAGGCTCGGCTTCAGCGGTGATCTCCTGCACAAGCGTCCCCGGCTCCGGACCGGCCCAACGCTTCAGGACGAGGTCGAGCCGAGGTGGAAGCGAGCCTCAAGCCTAGGCCGTGCCGTGGCGCTCGGCAGAGGTTGCCCAGAACGCCGCTGCAATCTCGGCCCGGGCACGGATGTCAGCCACGGCATCCCCTTCGATCGGAGCACTGATCAGGACCGCTCTCAGATCCCTGTGCAATCGCTTCACCGTCGCGATACGGCAGCTTGGCGGAGCGTGACGAACGGCGCGAGCCGTTACGTCCTCCGCGATCCAAAGAAGGAGTTCGCGCTCAAAAGCAGCGATGTCACTGGCGGGCAAGGAATGGCTCCGTCGGAAAAAACCCCCAACTTACGGGCGAGCTCTCCCGGCAGATGCACTACTTCACGCGAGCGTGATCAGGACGGCCAGTCGGTGCGCCAAGCCGTTCAGCTCGCCGTTGATGAGCCGGGTGCACGTGGTCACGTTGCCCTTGTGGGCGGGCCTGGGCAGTCGGCCCGTTTGCCGGAGCCACAGCGCGGCCGCCATGCCGCCGTTTCTAGGGGCCGCAACCTATCCCGGCTTCAGATCCCGGATCCCACCCCAAGCGGACTGGGTTCGCCCGCCCGGTGAGGTGGTGTGACCCGCCGCGAAGCGTGCGGCAACCATCCTCGAACCCTGGCAGATACCCCATCCTCCACCGGATATCATGCAGGCGGTAATGCGCTGGCTCGCCAGCCATCGCCGGCCGTCATCCCGGCCGAGAGCGTGGGCCTCGATGGCGATGAAGTGCGGCGTGTCGAGCAGCGCGCTCGCCCGACAGCTGAGCTTCTCCGAACCCTGGGCCCGCCGCTCTCGTGCGCCAGCTGGGCGACCAGCAGGCACACGCCGTCGGGGCTGCTTGGAAAATGGCGTGGCGACGCGATGGAGGCCGCAGTTCGCCATCCGCGCTCAGATAACGTGCAGTATGGTCGGCCACTAGGCCCGGATTGGTCGTACCAATGGAGGCCAAGACCGCAGGCGGACTGGCGTTCAATCGTCCGTTTCACTCTCCATAACCCTGAGAGGGCCCGGCTGATCGGCGATGCGCGGTTGGATCTTGTAGCGCATCGCAACTGCGGGTTTGTTGCGGCGCATCGTCAGTTAGGGTCCCATCGCCGGCGGAGCGGTGTCGGAGCACCTCCCTTTCCCGCTCGACCGCTGCCCGGGGGGGCTGCCTTGGCGTCACGTACTTGCCCAAGAGTTCACGATGCTGGAGATGACCTGGATGCCCTGCTGGCCAACCTGATTGCCTCTTTCAACGAGAAGGACCTGCCCAGAGCCCTTCTGCGGGATGTCGGGGTGGTGCTTATTCGGAAACTGGCAGACCCCGGCAGGGCTGAAGGCCGTGTGGCCCTGTGGAGGGAGCGTTGGCGCGAGGCGGTGCGCCTGGAAGCAGTCCCGCTGCGCAAACCGACGCAAAGCTGATCAGCCGATTATAAGGCATGACGGGGTCGGATGCCGGCGCGAGTGCGTGGGGATGGAGCGTGCCACCCTGCGGGGGTGCCGGGAGCCGCTCCTCTGCGGGGGTTGAGGCGCATAGCCAGGCGCTGAACCACTAGGTGTTGCTCCCCAGCAGGCATGTTCATCTCCAGCAGTAGCGTGCCTGGGCGCCAGATCAGTCGCCAATCCCATTCCGACCCATACCAAGGCGCGTCAGGTGGGTGGACGGTACTGCGAGGCGTGCTCGGCCCGGAACGCCTTCCCGCCGGTGGGACGAAAGCGATGCCGCTGCTCCTCGGCCCACGTCCCGGGTACGGCGCCGATGATAAGCATGAGTCCCCGCTGCGGCCTGCGGCTACCGGTCCATGATCGTCGGACGTCCTCCGGCGAGACAGCTGTTGGTCAGCAGTTAGGACTCCATCACCGCTCGGATCATCGCTCCCACAGCCCTTTCCGAACCGTCAGTTTCAGGCATTGATCAGCGGTCCGGGCTGGTGATGTAGGCGCGCCGTCCGGTCATGCGCGTGCCGGACCCGAGGCGCACCGTCCCGTCCGGTTGAGGGACGGCAAGGGGTGCCACCTCGACCTGTGTGACACTGCCCATCCCCAGCATGCCGGCCACCTTAGGCGTGACGCTCACGATCCGGTCCTCTGTTGCTGGAAGCCGGTCGCGGACCCGCACCATGGCCACCCGGCCATTTCGCAGGTTCCGGATCCGGGCCGTCGTACCCAGGGGCAGGTCCGCGCTCGCCGCCGTGTCGGAGTTCAGTTCCACCCGCCCACCATCGGCCATCCGACGCCCGGCATGCCTCTGGGCGATGATGGCAGCCTGGCCGCGGCGCGCCTGCCCGGATGCATCCGCGGCGTCCGGCACGTTCGCGGAGGCTGGACTGACCGCTGTGAACGCCAGTGCAACGACGACGGCGAGGCGCGACATGAAGGCTTCCAGAGATGAGACCGTGTAACGTTCGCCTGTCCGCGCAGGTTGAGTGCTGGACGGGGAAAGGGGCTGCCGAGCGTGCCCGGCAGCCCCTTTTGGGCATCGAGGCCCGGACGCCAGGACAAGAACCGGGGCTCTCCTGACACGGCCGTCGGGACGTGCCGGCCACCGCTGTGCCGGAGAATGTTTGCGACCAAACCCCGCTGCTGCATCGCCGCCCCTTCGCGAGATGCCAGTGCTACATTCCGGCCGATCTTCGAAAAACACTCCTGTTTTCCACCTTCCGCCCCGGCAATACCCTGAGCTCATGAACACGGCAGCGCGGGGCAGGAAGTCTGGCATGACACGCGGCACGGCCTGCAACGCCTGTCGCAGCCCCTTCGATCTCTGCTGCATCCGCTGACAACAGGTGGAGGCAGGCCGCCTGCCTCCGGCACACCCGAAGGGGATCCCATGATGACGACGTCCCAACCCGGACGGCGCGCCATCCTGCGCGCCGCGGGCCTTCTCGGCGCCGCGCTGCCGATAGGCGGCATGGCCGCCGCGCCACGCATCGCCCCGCGCGAGATGGAACCGCCCTTCGGCCTGGATCCTTCCGCCATCTGCCGCGCGAGCACCGGCACCCCGAGCGCGGCAGCGCCGGGCGAGCGGCGCGAGTTGAAGCTGACCTGGAACGCCAATGCCGTCTGCACCGTCGGCGTGCCCGTGGCGGAGAGGACCGGCATCTTCGAGCGCCATAACCTGAAGGTGGAGCTGATCAACTTTGGCGGCACCACGGACCAGCTGCTGGAGGCGATCGCGACGGGCAAGGCCGATGCCGGCGTCGGCATGGCGCTGCGCTGGCTGAAGCCGCTGGAGAGCGGCTTCGACGTGAAGATCACCAGCGGCATCCATGGCGGCTGCATGCGGCTCTTCTCCGCGGGAAACTCGGAGTTCCGCACGCTGGAGAGCCTGAAGGGCAAGGCCATCGGCGTCTCCGACATGGCCGCGCCGGACAAGAACTTCTTCTCCATCCTGCTGGCGCAGAAGGGTATCGACCCGCTGAGGGACGTGACCTGGCGGCAGTTCCCCGCGGACCTGCTCGGCGTCGCGCTGCAGCGCGGGGAGGTGCAGGCCTTTGCCCTTGGCGACCCGCTCGCCTGGATGTTCCGCGAGAGGGACGGGCTTCACGAGATCTCCAACAACCTCCAGGGCGAGTATGCCGGCCGCGCCTGCTGCGTGCTCGGCGTGCGCGGCAACCTCATCCGCCGCGACAGGCCGGCCGCCCGCGCCCTGACGGCGGCGCTGCTGGAGGCGCAGGAGTGGATTGTCGCCAACCCCGCCGAGGCCGCGCGCATCTTCGCCCCCTACGCCAAGGCGCCGGTGGATCAGCTGGAGGCGATGGTGCGCGACCACACGCACCACCACCACCCCGCGGGCGCCGGCCTGCGGCAGGAGATCGCGCGCTACACGGAGGAGCTGAAGCTGGTGCAGGTGATCCGCCCGAACACCGATCCCGCGCGCTTCGCCGAGCGCGTCTTCGCGGACGTGCTGTCGTGAGCGCGAGCGTCGGGACGGGCGTCCTTCCCGCCGCGCGGGAGGCGGGCCCCTGGCGCATCTGGGCGGGCGGCGCCGGTGCGGGGCTGGCCTGGCTGGCCGCCGCCGCGGTGGTGCTGGCGTGGCCCGACATGGACGAGTATGGCCGGACCGGGCTTCTCGGCGGCATTGCCGCGTCCGTGGGGCTCGCGCTGCTGCTCGCGGGCCTCGCCGGCGCGCCCGGCCCGGCCGCGCGGCTGCGCCCGGCCGGGCCCTGGCTGGTGGCGCTGGCGGCAGGCCTGATCGCATGGGAACTCGTCACGGCGAAGCTGGACCTGCTGCCGCGCCCCTTCTTCGTGGCCCCCCAGGCCCTGCTGGAGGTCTTCACCGACGACTACGCCAAGCTCGGCGAGAGCGTGCTCCACTCCCTCCTGCTGCTGATCCCCGGCTACCTTCTCGGCGCCGCCATCGGCTTCACCGTGGGCGTTGCCATGGGCTGGTCCCGCCGCGTCGGCTACTGGGCGCACCCGGTGCTGCGGCTGATCGGCCCGCTGCCCGCAACGGCCTGGCTGCCCATCGCCTTCTTCGCCTTCTCCACCAGCCGGCAGGCCAGCACCTTCCTCATCGCGCTGGCCACCTTCTTTCCCGTGGCCGTCCTCACCTGGTCCGGCGTCGCCTCCGTCGCCGGCAGCTTCTACGACGTGGCGCGCACCATGGGCGCGCGCCCCTGGTTCCTCATCCGCAAGGTCGCGGTGCCCGCGGCGCTGCCCTCGGTCTTCGTCGGCCTCTTCATGGGGCTGGGCTCGTCCTTCTCCGTCCTCGTGGTGGCGGAGATGATGGGCGTGAAGGCGGGCCTGGGCTTCTACATGCAGTGGTCCCAGGGCTGGGCGGCCTACGCCAATGTCTACGCGGCGCTGCTGGTACTGGCGGGGATGTGCACGGGCCTCGTCACCCTGCTCTTCCGCGTACGGGACTGGAAGCTGGCCTGGCAGAAGGGGGTGGTGCGGTGGTGAACCCGATCGGGCTGCGCCTGCGCGGCATTCATCACGCTTTCGCCCTCAAGGGGCAGGATCTGCCGGTGCTGGAGGAGGTGGACCTCGATGTCCGCCCCGGCGGCTCCGTGGCACTGCTCGGCCCCTCCGGCTGCGGCAAGTCCACCCTGCTGCGGCTGGTGGCGGGGCTGGAGCCGCCGCGGCGCGGCACGCTGGAGGCGGATGGCGCGCCGATCACCGGCCCCGATCCCTCCCGCGTGCTCATGTTCCAGGACCCCACCCTCTATCCCTGGCGCAGCGTGCGCGGGAACGCCGCGCTGGGGCTGGAGGCGCGCGGCCTGATCCGGGCGGAGGGCGCGCGGGTGGACGATGCGCTGCGCCTCGTCGGCCTCCACGAGTTCGCCGAGGCCTACCCCCACCAGCTCTCCGGCGGCATGGCGCAGCGCGCCGCCCTGGCCCGCGCCCTGGTGAACCGCCCGGGCCTGCTGCTGCTGGACGAGCCCCTGGGCAAGCTGGACAGCCTGACGCGGCTGAAGATGCAGGAGGAACTGGTCGCCCTCTGGCAGCGGGAGGGCTTCACCACGCTCCTCGTCACCCACGACGTGGAGGAGGCCCTGCTGATGGCGGAGCGCGTCCTCGTCTTCTCACCCCGCCCCGCGCGGGTGGTGTCGGAGATCGCCGTGGGCCGCCCCTTCCCCCGCCACCGGGACGACCCGCACCTCGTCGCCCTGCGGCGGGAAGTGCTGGAAACCCTGGGGCTGCGCGAGGCAGCCTGAACACCTTCCCGGCGGCGCGGAGGCGCGCCGCCCGCCATTCCCTCGCCCGGCGAATCCCTCCGGGCCGAGTAGAGGATTTCCTGATGCCCTTCGCCCCCTCCCGATCGCCGTTCCTCCTCTCGCGCGGGATGCGGTGGTTCTGCGGGACGGCCCTCGCCGTGGTGTTCGGCCTGCCACCCTCTGCCGGCCAGGCGCGGGAGCTGCGGATCGGCATCTCCAGCCCCGTGAACTCCGCCGACCCGCACTTCTCCAACACCACCTCCAACTCCGCGATGACGGCGCATGTCTTCGACACGCTGGTGGCGCGCGACCCGCAGTCCCGCCTCGTCCCCGCCCTGGCCGAGAGCTGGAAGCCCGTGGGCGAGACGACGTGGGAGTTCCGCCTCCGCCCCGGCGTCACCTGGCACGATGGCCGCCCGCTGACGGCCGACGACGTGGCCTTCACCATCGCCCGCGTGCCGAACGTGCTCGGCGCCACCGGCGGCTTCCACAGCGCCGTCCGCCCCATCACGCGGGTGGAGGTGGTGGATGACCGCACGGTCCGCTTCCACTCCGCCGGGCCGCACCCGCTGCTGCCGAGCGACATCTCCTTCGTCCAGATCATCTCCCGCCACGCCGGGGAGGGCGCGAACCCCGAGGACTACAACAGCGGTCGCGCCTCCATCGGCACGGGGCCCTACCGGTTCGTGGCCTACCGCTCCGGCCAGGGCGCGGTGTTCGAGCGGAACGACGCCTGGTGGGGCCCGAAGCAGCCCTGGACGCGCGTGGACTACCGCTTCATCGCCAATGACGGCGCCCGCTCCGCCGCCCTCCTCGCCGGCGACGTGGACCTGATCGATCAGGTCTCCGCCAACGACCTGCCGCGCCTGCGCGCGGACCGCCGCGTGACGGTCAGCGAGATCCCGGGCGTGCGGCTGATCTACCTGCAGCCCGACTTCTCCCGCCAGGAGGAGGTGCCGGGCGTGACCGACAACGACGGCAGGCCGTTGCCGCGCAACCCCTTCCTCGATCTGCGCGTGCGCCGCGCCCTGTCGCTGGCGATCGACCGCAAGGCCCTGGCGGAGCGCGTGATGGCCGGCACGGCCATCCCCACCGGCCAGTGGCTTCCGGAGGGCAGCTTCTCCTACGCGCCGGAAGTCCCCGTGCCCGTGCAGGACCTGGCGGAAGCGCGGCGCCTGCTGGCGGAGGCGGGCTTCCCGCAGGGCTTCCGCGTCGTCCTGACCACGCCGAACGACCGCTACCCCGGCGACGCCGCCGTCTCCCAGGCCGTGGCACAGTTCTGGACCCGTGCCGGCGTGCGGACGGAGGTGCAGCCCCTGCCCTGGGCGAGCTATCTCACCCGCGGGTCGCGCCAGGAGTTCGGCTTCCGCCTGGGCGGCTGGGGCAGCTCCACCGGGGAGGCCTCCTACATCCTCCGCAACGTCCTCGGCACCTACGACCGCAGCAAGGGCTGGGGCGGCCCGAACTTCAACCGCTACAGCAACCCCGGGCTGGACGCGCTGACCGCGCGCGCCACCGCCACCATCGACGACGGCGCGCGCGAGGCGCTGCTGCGGCAGGCGACGAAGCTCGCGGCCGACGATCTCGGAATCCTTCCGCTCTTCCTGCTCCGCAACGCCTGGGCCTCGCGCAACGGCGTGGGCTACGCCGCGCGGGCGGACGAGCAGACCCTCGCGGCCTCCGCGAGCCTGGCGCAGTAGAGGAGACCGCCATGAGCCAGAAGCCCGAAACCCTCGTCCTTCACGCCGGCTGGCGCGCCGATCCGGCCACCGGCGCCGTGGCCGTGCCGATCTACCAGACCACCTCCTACCAGTTCCCCAGCTCCGACCACGCGCAGTCCCTCTTCAGCCTGGAGAGGCTGGGCTTTACCTATACCCGCACCGGCAATCCGACGACGGACGTGCTGGAGAAGCGCGTGGCGGCGCTGGAGGGCGGGGTGGGTGCCCTGGCCCTTGCCTCCGGCCAGGCGGCCTCGGCCTTCTCCGTGCTGGCGCTGGTGCGGGCGGGGGACAACATCGTCTCCTCCACCGACCTCTACGGAGGCACCTGGAACCTCTTTGCCAACACCCTGGCACAGCGCGGCGTGGCAGTGCGTTTCGCCGACCCGGCGGATCCCGAAAACTTCCGCCGCGCCACGGATGAGCGCACGCGCGCCTACTACGCCGAAACCCTGCCTAACCCGAAGCTGGTCGCCTTCCCCATCGCGGAGGTGGCGGCCATCGGCCGCGCGCAGGGCATCCCGCTGATCGTGGACAATACTGCGGCCCCCATCCTCGCCCGCCCGCTGGCGCTCGGCGCCGCGGTCGTCGTGCACTCCGCCACGAAGTATATCGGCGGCCACGGCACCTCCATCGGCGGCATTATCGTGGATGGCGGCAACTTCGACTGGGCGGCCTGGAAGGATCGCCAACCCGCCCTCAACACGCCCGACCCCAGCTACCACGGCGCAGTCTGGACGGAGGTGGCGGAGCGCCACGGGATCGGCGCCTACGCCGCCCTTGTCCGCAGCACGGTGCAGCGCGACCTCGGCGCCCCCATCTCGCCCTTCAACGCCTTCCAGCTCATCCAGGGGCTGGAAACCCTGCCGCTGCGGATCGAGCGGCAGGTGAGCAACGCCACCGCCGTCGCCGCCTGGCTCGCGCGCCACCCCCAGGTCACGCGCGTCATCCACCCCTCGCTCCAGACCGGCGAGGCGCGGGCGCGGGCGGACCGGGTCCTCACGGGCGGCCCCGGCGCGCTGGTGGGTTTCGAGCTGGCGGGAGGCAAGGCCGACGGCGCGCGCTTCATCGATGCGCTGAAGCTTCTCTACCACGTCGCCAATATCGGCGACGCGCGCAGCCTGGCCATCCACCCCGCCACCACCACCCACAGCCAGCTCTCGGCCGAGGAGCAAGCGGCGAGCGGCGTCACGCCCGGCTACGTCCGCCTCTCCATCGGCATCGAGCACATCGACGACATCCTGGCCGATCTCTCGCAGGCGCTGGACGCCATCCGGCTGCAAGCGGCCGCCTGAGGACAGAGGCCCGAGGAACCAAGAATGACCGAACTCGCCCTTCCCCTGATCGACCTCCGCCGGCTGGATGGCCCGGCGGAGGACCGCGCCGCCTTCCTGCAGCACCTGCGCGCCACCGCCCGCGACGTCGGCTTCTTCTACCTCGCCGGCCACGGCATCCCCGATGCGGAAGGTACGGCGGTGCTGAAGACCGCCCGCCGCTTCTTCGAGCTGCCGGAGGCCGACAAGTTCTCCGTGCAGATGGTCCATTCCCCGCACTTCCGCGGCTACAACCGCGCCGGCCAGGAACTGACGCGCGGCAAGCCGGACTGGCGCGAGCAGTTCGACATCCACGCCGAGCGCGAGGCCCTGCCCCGCACGCCGGGCTCCCCGCCCTGGGCGCGTCTCCAGGGCCCGAACCAGTGGCCGAGGACCCTGCCCGACCTGCGCCCCGCCCTGCTGAACTGGCAGGCCGCGCTGACCGCCGTGGCCACCCGCCTGCTGCGCGCCTTCGCCGAGGCGCTGGAGCAGCCCGCCGACGCCTTCGACGGCATCGTGCAGGGCGCGCCGAACCAGACCATGAAAATCATCCGCTACCCCGGAAAGGAAGGCCCGCGCGACGACCAGGGCGTGGGCGCGCACAAGGACAGCGGCCTTCTCACCTTCGTGCTGCAGGACAGCCGCCGCGGGCTGCAGGTGCAGAAGGAGGACGGGAACTGGGTGGACGCCGTGCCCGTGCCCGGCACCTTCGTGGTGAATATCGGGGAGCTGCTGGAGCTGGCCTCCAACGGCTATCTGCGTGCCACCATCCACCGCGTGGTCAGCCCGCCGCCCGGCGAGGACCGCGTCTCCGTCGCCTTCTTTCTCGGTGCCCGCCTGGACGCGGACGTGCCGCTGCTGAACCTGCCCCCGCATCTGGCCGCCGAGGCGAAGGGGCCGGCGAGCGACCCGGAGAACCCGCTCTTCCGCTCGGTGGGGCAGAACTACCTGAAGGGCCGCCTGCGCTCCCACCCCGACGTGGCGCAGCGCTGGCACGCGGACCTGCTGCCGGCGCCTGTGCCAGCCTGATCGCTGGCGGTCTGTGGCCAGGGAGAGGAAGAAAGAATTCTTCCTCTCCCCGGACCCCTCACCATCATCTTTTTCCCCGGGTTGGACGCGCTCCGCTGACGGTGCGCCTCGGCTCATGCAGCCGAGGCGACTGCAAGGGCAGGATCAAGTTCCATCGCTGGCGCCGCGCTTTGGGTCAGCCCCGCGGCAGCCCGAAGCGGGTCCAGGGTTGGGGACCTATAGGTCCCACCAGCCTCCTGGCGGGGATCCAAGGGGCGGCGCCCCTTGGGGCACCACCTCCGTCACACCGCCCGCGCGAAGCGGAGGTCCAGCCCGGGGCGGACATCCACGCGCCCGCGCAGCAGGCCGAACTCCACCGCCTCGTCCGCGGCGCGCTGGAACTCGGCGACGAGCGCCTCGTCCAGAACGCCGGGCACGGTGCGCTCGATGCCGTAGGCGCGCTCCAGCACGGGCACGGGCAGGCGGGTCAACTCGGCGTTGTAGCGGGCGTATTCGGGGATGTGGCCATCGGCCCAGCGCCAGCCGTCGCGGAAGCGGCGGAGGAGATCGGCCAGGATCGCCTCCTTCTCACGGATCGCCCGCTCATGGGCCGCGACGAACATGATGGAGGGCGTCAGGCCCCTGCCGTCCACCACGGTGCGGGCGCCGAAATCCAGCACCTCCAGCGAGATGTAGGGTTCCCAGATTGCCCAGGCATCCACCGCGCCGGAGCGGAAGGCCAGCGCGGCATCCGTGGGCGGGAGAAGGTTGATCGTGGCATCGGCCGGCGCGATCCCCTCGCGCTTCAGCGCGGCGCGGATGAGGAACTGGCCCCAGCCGCCGCGATTGCCGGCGATGCGCTTGCCCCGCAGATCGGCCGCACTGCGGATGGAACCATCCCCGCGCACGAGGATACCCTGCCCGGCGGGGGAAGGCCGCGCGACACCGATGGCCTTCACCGGCGCGCCGGAGGCCTGGACGGTGAGGAAGGCGAGGTCGCCCTGGTAGCCCAGGTCCAGCGCGCCGGCATTCAGCGCTTCCAGCAGCGGCGCGGCGGCGGGGAACTCGCTCCACTCGATGCGGTAGGGCAGGTCGCGCAGGGCGCCGGAAGCTTCCAGCAGGGAGCGCAGGCCACCCTTCTGGTTGCCGATGCGGAGCACGCCCGCGGGCTGGGCGCGGAGGATGCCCGGCGCCCCGAGGAGAGCGGCGCCGGCGGCGAGGAGGGTGCGGCGGCTGGTCATCTCTGGCCTCTCAAGCGCCGGTGAAGGAGGAGTCGATGCCGTCCGCCACGTTGAAGCGGCGGGAGACGATGCCGTACTCCACGCAGCGGTCCACGGCCTCCTGGAACTCGCCGAGCAGGGCGGCATCGATCGGCACGGCCTTCGTCCCGCTCACCTCGTAGGCGCGCTCGATCACCGGCACGGGCTGGCGGATCAGTGCGGCGGTGGTGCGGGCGTAGTCCTTCAGGTGCGCGTTCGCCCATTCCCATCCCAGGCGGTTGCGGCGCACGAAATCCTCCAGCTGCGGGCGCTTGTTCCGCAGCGCCGGCTCGCTGACGGCGAGGAGGCTGGCGCTGGGCGTCAGCCCGCGCGCATCGGCCAGCACGCGGCTGCCGAAGTTCAGCACCTCCAGCGAGGTGAAAGGTTCCCAGACCGACCAGGCGTCGATGGCGCCGGAGCGGTAGGCCAGCGCGGCGTCGGATGGCAGCAGCCAGGCGATGTTTACCTCGGAGGGCTTCACCCCCGCCTTCTCGAGGATGCGGAACAACGAGTAGTGCGTCCACCCGCCGCGCGCCGCGGCCACGCGCTTGCCGCGCAGGTCCGCCACCGTCCGGATCGGCCCGTCGGCCTTCACGACGATGTTCTGGGAGGCCCCGTCCGACCGGGTGGCGCCCACCGCCCGGATCGCGGCGCCGTTGGCGAAGACGGAGAAGAAGTTCAGGTCGCCCATGGAGCCGATATCCACCGCGTCGGCGTTCAGCGCCTCCAGCAACGGCTGGGCGGCCTGGAACTCGCTCCAGGCCACGGGATAGGTCAGGTCCTTCGTCTGGCCAGAGGCCTCCAGCAGGGCTTGCAGCCCGCCGCGCTGGCTACCCACGCGCAGCGTGGCGGCGCGCGGCTGGGCCCGGGCCGCGCCCGAGGTCGCGAGAAGGCCGGAGGCGGCCAGGAGGGCGCGGCGGCCGGTGATGCTGCTCATGATCTGTCGTCCCTCACTCGGCCGCGGTGCGCACGGCGACGGAGACGCGGCCGCGATCCTCCGCATCGGCCAGCTCGCGCAGCAGCGGGATCAGTTCCCGCCCGTACTGCACCGCGTCCGGCAGCGGATCCCAGCCGCGCAGGATGTAGTGGGACACGCCGTGGGCACGGTAGCGCAGCATGGCGCGCGCCACCTGCTCCGCCGTGCCGACCAGCGCCGTGGAGTTGCCGCGTCCGCCCAGCACCCCGGCCATGGCAGTCCAGAGCCGCTCGTCCAGCACCTCCCCCCGCTGCGAGAGGCCGACGAGGCGTTGCGAGTTCACCGCGCCGCTGGCGGCGATCAGCCCGGCACCCCCGGCCAGGTCCTGCTTGCGGATCGCGCGCTGCCGGATGTCCTGGGCCTTCTCCCAGGCCTGCTTCTCGGTCGCCGCGATGATCGGGCGGTTGGACCAGGAGAAGGCAACCTCCCGCCCGGCCGGCACGGCGGCGCGCACGCGGTCCAGCACCGCGGCCGTGTCCGCCAGCGGTTCCCCGAACAGCGCGTAGACGTCGGCGTGGCGGCCGGCCACGCGCAGCGCGGCGTCCGAGGCGCCGCCGAAGAAGATCGGCAGGTGCGGCCGCTGGATCGGGCGCACATCCGACCAGGCGTCCTGGAAGCGGTAGAACTCGCCCTCGTGGCTGATAGGGCGGTCGGCGGTCCAGATGCCGCGGATGATCTCCAGGAACTCGTCCGTGCGGCGGTAGCGCGCGGCGTGGTCGGCGTAGTCGCCGTCCTTCCGCTGGTCCGGGTCATCCCCGCCGGAGATGACGTGCAGCGCCAGGCGCCCGCCCGTCAGGTTCTCCAGAGTCGCCAGCTTGCGCGCGGCGAGGGTGGGCGAGACGAAGCCCGGGCGGTGGGCGATGAGGAAGTTGATTTTCTTCGCCACGGCGGCCGCATGGGCGAGGACGAGGAAGCCGTCCGCCGCGTTCGTCCAGTAACCCGCGAGAACTCGGTCGAAGCCGCCCTCCTCGTGCGCGCGCGTGATCGCCTCGATGTGGTCCGGCTGGAAGGCGGCGCCGCTCGGCGGCTCAAGGTCCGAGGTGGGCCGGGCCCAGATCATGCCGGTGATGTGCAGCGTCATGGGTGTTCCTCTCTCGATCTGATCAGGCCGCGAAGGGCGCGAGCGCCTCTCGCCCCGCCGCGGCATGGGCGGCATCGGCGGTGGGCACGTGGATGCGGGCGCAGAGAACGTCGCGCAGATGCCGCTCCAGCGGGTTGGCGCGGGCATAGGCGTGGTTGCCCGCCAGGGCCGCCGCCAGCTCCACCGCGCGCACGGCGTTCTCGGTGAGGATTGTCTTGAGAAGCAGACTGTCCGAGACGGAAGGCGGCCCGCGGGCATCCGTCTCCGCGGCCACCGAAGCGATGAGGCGGTCGTTCACGAGAAGGATCGACTGGATCTCGCCGACCTTCTCCTGCATCCGCGGCAGGCTGGCCAGTGGCGCGCCGAGGCTCGTGGGACGGCGATCGTGCAGGAAGCGGATGATCCAGTCCCGCGCGGCGCGCCCGATGCCGTTGTACAGGGCGCCCAACCCGACGGCGTTCCAAACGGCCTGCGCCGGATCGGCCCCGGCCCAGTCCTCGGGCGCGCGGAGGTCGACGGCGTGCTCCGCGGGCAGGACCACGTCCTCGAACACCACGTCGTGGCTGCCGGTCGCGCGCATGCCGAGCTGGTCCCAGCTCTCCACGATCCGCACGCCCGGCATGTCCGCTCGCACCAGGGCATAGCCGAGCCGCGGGCGCTCCTCCGCCGTCCTGACCCAGACCTCCATCCAGGTGAGGCCCGGCGCGCCCGTCACGTAGGTCTTGCGGCCGGAGAGACGCCACGTCCCGTCCGGCCGCGCATGAAGCGTGGAGGCGGGGAGGCCGCCACGGGTCGGGGAACCCAGATCCGGCTCGGCCCGCAGCGCGTTCAGCAGCGCCCCGTGCTGCACGGCATCGCGGGCAACGCGGGCGTGCACCGCCCTGGGCCAGCGCCCCTCGCGGGCCAGTGCCGCGTGGCGATTCAGCTGCATGGCCAGGATCAGGCCGGTGGAGGCGCAGGCGCCACCGACGGCCCCGAGAAGCCGTGCCGCTTCGGCAAGGCCCCTGCCCTGCCCGCCGAAGCGGGCGGGAACGGTCAGGTCCAGCAACCCCGCGCGGTGGAGTGCGGCGAGGTTCGTGGACGGGAAGCTGGCGTCGGAATCGTGCCGCGAGGCGGCGGAAGCGATCCGCCGGATGACAGGGCCGACGCCCTCATCACCCGCATCGGCGAGCTGCAGGCCCTGTCCTCCGGCCTGCTGCTCCGAATCCGCCCTTAGCCCGACGACGGCTGCCCCGGGCTTGTCGAGAAGAAAACTTTCGGTGCCGGCCGTCAGTCTACCGGGTGAGCGCGTGAGGGACGTCATGCCCCGAGGCTAATGAACCGGGCGCCCTGCACGAACAGAGGTGTTTCCCAAACTTCAAGCGAGACGGAGAGAGGTCATGCTGCGTTGGCGGCCGTGGAAAGAACAATCGTGGTGACGGGAGAATCCGGGCCCGGAGATCGGCCGCACCCGGATGCGAGCCATGGTGGGTGTCGGTTCGTGGGAGCGACCTGATCCGCTTTGCCGGATGGCGCCGTCGCCGGCGCGAGCCTAGCGGTGGCCGAGGGTCTCCCGGTTCACCACGGCGTCCGGGTCGGGGTGCCCGGCCAGGAAGTCGATCGCGTTCCCGGCGGCGTCCCAGGCCATCTTCCGCAGTCCCTCGGCGGTGCTGGCGGCGACGTGCGGCGTGACGACGACGTTGTCCAGCGACAGGAACGGGGGAGCCTCCACCATCGGCTCCACCCGCAGCACGTCCAGCCCCGCGGCCCCGAGATGGCCGGAGCGCAGCGCGGCGTCCAGCGCCGCCTCCTCCACCAGCGTGCCGCGGGCGGTGTTGATGAGGACGGCGCCAGGCTTCATGGCGCCGAGGAAGGCCGCATCCACCATGCCGCGCGTGGCATCGCTGGCCGGGACGTGGAGCGACACCACGTCGGCCGCGGCCAGCCCGGCGTCACGGTCCTTCACCGCCTCGTAGCCCGCGCCGCGGATGGTGCCGGCCGGCATGTAGGGGTCGTGCACCATCACCCTCATATCGAAGGCGGTGCAGAGCCGGGCCACGCGGGCGCCGATGCGGCCGAAGCCGAGGATGAGGAGGCGGCGCCCGCCCAGCTCGAAGGTCTGCGACTGCCCCTGCACCCGCCACTGCCCGGCCCGCACCCCGGCATCCACGGGCAGCACCCGCCGCGCGACCGCCAGCATCAGCATCAGCGCGTGCTCGGCCACGGACGCGGCATTGGCCTCCGGCGTGATCATCACCGTCACGCCGCGCGCCGTGCAGGCCGGCACATCCACTAGGTCGTAGCCGACTCCGTGCCGGCACACCATGCGCAGCCGCGGCGCCCTGGCCAGGAAGGCGGCATCCACCACCGTGCCGCGCACGATCGCCGCCTCGGCCGTTTGAAGCTGGCCGGCGAGGTCGGGGGCCCCTGCCTGCCCCGCGTGGCCTACCGTGATCCCCGGCGCGTCGATCAGGCGCTGCACGCCGTCGGGGTGGATGGGATCGACGACGGCGACATGGGGCATGGCTTGGGATCCGGAAGCGTCAGTTCTGGGTGGACCAGGGCGTGCGCTCAAAGAGGCGCCGCACCGCGGTCTCCTCCTCCAGCACGGCCGCCTTGTACGCCTCACTCAGGAGCGGGCGGAGAGGCATGTTCAGCCTCGCAGCCTCGGCCAGGAAGACGGGGTCGGCAAGGATGGCGCCGAAGGCCTGCACCAGCCGCCCGGTGATCTCCGCCGGCAGGCCGGGCGGGGCGACGAAGCCGCGGGCGGAGCCGCCCAGGGCGTCCACGCCCTGCTCCCGGAAAGTCGGCACCTCGGGCAGGCCGGACCAGCGCGCCGTACCGGCCTGCCCAAGGCAGCGCGTGCGCCCCTCCCGCATCAGCGTCAGGCCCTCGCTCACGTTGTAGGAGGCGACCTCCAGGTTCCCGCCGAGAAGGTCGCGGATGACCGGTGCGGTGCCGTTATACGGCGCGTGAAGGGCCTTGCTCCCCGTGGCCGCCTCGAAGGCGAGCAGCAGGAGGTGGTCGTCCGAGCCCGTGCCGGCGGCGGTCCCGACCGAAACGGTCTCGGGCCCCTTCTGCAGGGCGGCCCGCAGCTCGGCGAGGTTGCGGAGCGGCGAGTCCGACCGGACCCAGAAGGCGGCCGGATCGTCCACCACGTTGGCGATGTAGGTGAACTCGCCCGTCCTGAACCGCACCGGCCGCTCCAGCGAGCGCGTGATGAAGCCCTGGGTGGCGACGGCGCCGAGAGTATAGCCGTCCGGCCGGGCGGCGAAGATCGCCTCGTTGCCGATCTGGCCGCCCGCACCCGCGCGATTGCTCACGACGAAGCTCGCGCCGCCCAGGCGGTCCGGCAGGTACTTCGTAAGGAGGCGCGCCATGACATCGATGCCGCCCGAGGGCGGATAGGGCACGATCACCTCGATCGGACGGGCGCCCGGCCAGGCAGGCTGCGCCAGGACGGAAGGGGCCAGGACCAGATGGGCCAGGGCAGGGCCGAGGCAGGCACCGAACAGGGTGCGTCGGGTGATCATGGCTTTCCTCCCGTGACAGGCTTGGTCGCTCATGGGCCGCTCATCTGCCCGTCACGCAGGTTCCCGCAGCGGCCAGGACCTGGCGAGCCCCTTCCTCGATGAATCGCTCGATCGCCCGACCGTTCAGCCCCGGGATCGCCGCGCGCCACGATCATGAAGGTGCCACACCCCGGTCGCGCGCCGTGGCGCACCTCTCCACTGGGCATCCCGGAGGGGTCCAGGCGGAGGACAGCCCCGTCCTCCAGGGCATCGCACGCCACGCCTGCCAGAGACAGGGAGGCCCCTCGCCCCGCCTGCCGCCACTCAGCCCGGCGTCATTCGTACGGAATTGTCGAGGAAGGCGTTGGTATAGGCCTTCTCCACATCAAAGGGCTGGGCGCCCTCGAAGTTGTTCTGGATCAGCTCGTAGTCAGCCTTCATCCGTTCCGCGCTGAAGGCGCCCAGGGCCACGCCTGTCGTCGTGGGATCGCGCTGCAGCTCGACCACCCGCTCCCAGACGTGCTGCTGCGTCCAGTCATCCAGGCCGGAAGCCGCCGCGAACAGCGCCCGGATGGCCGGCTGCGGATCGGCCACGGAGGCCGCGAAGGCGCGCTGGGACACCTGCACGAACCGGCGGACCGTGTCCGGCTGCCGGGCCAGGAAGTCCCCGTTCACGACGACGGAGTTGCCGTAGGGATTGATGCCGAGGTCCATCCAGCGCTGGAAGCCGAGATCGGCGCCGAACTCGCGCACCTTCAGGTCGTGCTCGTTCCAAAAGTCCGAGGTGATGTCGATCACCTTGTTCTTCAGCGAGGGAATCTTGGCGGGCGGCGCCACGTTCACGAAGCGAACGGAGGAGGGGTCGATCCCGACCCGGCGGGCGAAGATCGGCCACATGATGCGGGACGCATCGCCCGGCGGGTTCCCGATGGAGCGGCCCACGAAGTCCCTCGGCCCGGCGATGCCGTTGCTCTTCAGCCAGTAGAAGGTCTGCGGCGAATTGGCGAAGATCGTCATCACCGCGACGAGGTTGCCGCCGCGCCCGCGGGCGAGCAGCGCGGTCGCCATGTCGGAGATGCCGAGCTGCGCCGTGCCGGCCACCACGCGTTGGGAGGAGAGGCCGGATCCGCGCCCGGCTTCGATGGTCACGTCCAGGCCGGCCCCCTCGTACCAGCCATTCGCCTTGGCCAGGTAGTAGGGCGCGTGGTCCGCATACGGCGTCCAGTTCAGCACGAAGGTCAGCCTCTCCTTCGCCTGGGCGCGGGCGATGCCCGGCGTGGCGAGGGGAGAGGCAAGGCCCGCGAGCAAAAGCCCGCGGCGCCTGACGGCAGCGAAGTCGCTGGGCATGCGCGGTGATCCTCTTCCGGGCCCGGCTCCGCGGGCTGTCACGGGAAGGCTATCACGCTAAGATCGGGCCGCAACATTTTTCCAACCAAACAGTTGGTAGGGGTGCCGCCATGCCGAACCGAGCCACCGCCCGCCGGCCGGCCCCGCGCCGCGAGCCCGGCAAGCGGGATCCGGAGAGCACGCGCCGCGCCCTGCTGGAGGCCGCGATCGGCGAGTTCGCGGAGAAAGGCCTCGCGGGGGCGCGCGTGGACGAGATCGCGGCGCGCGCGGAGGTGAACAAGCAGCTCGTCTATCACCACTTCGGCACGAAGGAGGACCTGTACACCGTGGCGCTGGAGGAGGTGTACGCCGCCATCCGCCAGGAGGAGCAGGCGCTGCACCTGGACGACCTGCCCCCGTGGGAAGCGATGGAGCGGCTGGTCGGCTTCTCCTTCGACTATCTGAGCGCCCACCCGGAGTTCGTGGCCCTCCTCAACGACGAGAACGGGCATGGCGGCCGCCATGTGCGCGCCTCCGCGCGGCTGCGGCAGATGCACTCCCCGCTGATCGGGATGGTGGAGGAGACGCTCAACCGCGGCGCCCGGGAAGGGCTCTTCCGGGCCGAGCTGGACGCCGTCGACCTCTACATCACCATCGCCGGCATCTCGTACTTCTTCTTCTCGAACAACCGGACCCTCTCCGCCATCTTCGGCAAGCGCCTGGACACCCGCCCCGCCGTCTCGCGGCACCGGAGCCACGTCATCGGCTTCGTCCTGGCCGCTCTCCGCCCATGAAAGCCGGTATCAACTAAACGGTTGACACCTTTCCTCGCGCGCCTCTAGCGTTTCGGCACGACAAGGAAGGTGGGCATGACAGCGGAGGCGAGCACCGGTTTGGCAGCCGACGGGGCCGTGGCCGCGCGCGACCCGCGCCGGGACGCCGCCGCCAGGGCCGCGCGGAGGCGCTGGGGCATCATCCTGCTCGTGCATTTCGCCGCCATCGCGCTGTGGGAAGGGCTGGCGCGGATGGCCGGCCTGCCCGCCTTCCTCCTGCCGGCGCCGAGCGCGGTGGTGGCCACCCTCGGCAATCCGAACCACGCCTGGCTCTCGAACACGCTCGTCACCCTCGCCGAGATCGGGGGCGGCTACCTGCTGGCGATCGTGCTCGGCGTCGCGGGCGCGCTTCTCTTCACCTGGTCGCGCACCCTGTCGCTGCTGGTCTTCCCGCTCCTTGTCACGCTCAACATGATCCCGAAGGTGGCCCTCGGGCCGATCATGATCGTGTGGATGAGCTACGGCATCCTCACCAACACCCTCATCACCTTCAGCCTCTGCTTCTTTCCCATCCTGCTCACCACCGTGCGCGGCCTGCAGGAGGTGGAGCCGGACCTGCTGGACCTCGTGCACTCGCTGAAGGGCTCGCGCTGGCAGGTGTTCCGCTACATCCAGCTTCCCGGCGCCCTGCCCTACATCTTCTCCGGCATGAAGGTGGCGTCGATCCTGGCTGTCGCGGGCGCCGTGGTGGGCGAGTTCGTCGCCTCCGAGCGCGGCCTCGCCTACCTCATGATCCAGGTGCAGACCTCGCTCGACACGGCGGCCATGTTCATGGCCGTCATCATCCTCACCCTGCTCGGCCTCGCCCTCTACCTCCTCGTGCTGGGGCTCGAGCACCGCTTCGTCCCGAAGGACGCCAGGAAGGGATAGGCCATGTCCGCCCACGCCATTGAGAGTGCCGCCGGCCAGCGCTGGCTGGACGCCGCCGACCTGCCCGACCGCATCACGGACGAGGCCGAGCTGGACGAGTTCCTCTCCCGCCCCAGCCGGGCGCTCGCCGCCGACCTGGCCTCGCTGGAGGGGGACATCATGGTCCTCGGCGTCGGCGGGAAGATGGGCCCCACCCTCGCGCGCCTCGCCCGCAACGCGGCGCCGGACAAACGCGTCTTCGGCGTGGCCCGTTTCAGCGAGGCGGGGCTGCAGCAGGAGCTGGAGCGGCACGGCGTCGAGACGATCGCCTGCGACCTGCTGGACCGCGCGGCCCTGGAAGGGCTGCCGCGCGCGCGCAACGTGGTCCTCATGGCCGGGCGGAAGTTCGGCGCCAGCGGGGACCAGTCCCTGACCTGGGCGATGAACACCCATGTACCGGCCCTGGTGGCGGAATCCTTCCGCGCCTCCCGCATCGTCGCCTTCTCCACGGGCTGCGTGTACCCCTTCGTGCCCGTCACCGGCCCCGGCTCCACCGAGGACAGCCCGCTCGATCCGCCCGGCGAGTACGCCTTCTCCTGCATCGGGCGGGAGCGGATGATCCAGCACTTCTCCGCCCAGCACGGCACGCCGGGCCGCCTCTTCCGCCTGAACTACGCCATCGACCTGCGCTACGGCGTGCTGTTCGACGTGGCCACCAAGGTCATGCGCGGCGAGCCGGTGGACGTGACCATGGGCCACGTCAACGTCATCTGGCAGGGCGACGCCAACGCCCAGGCGCTGCGCTGCCTGGCGCACGCCACCGTGCCCGCCGCCCCTCTCAACGTGACAGGGCCGGAGACCATCCCGGTCCGCTGGCTCGCCAAGGCCTTCGGGGAGCGGCTGGGCAAGCCCGTGACGATCACCGGCCAGGAGGCGCCGACCGCCTGGCTCAACAACGCCGCGGAGGCGGCGCGCCTCTTCGGCTATCCCGTCGTGCCGCTGGCGCGGATGATCGACTGGGTGGCGGACTGGGTCGCGCGCGGCGGCAAGGCACTGGGCAAGCCTACGCATTTCGAGGTGCGGGATGGAGCCTACTGAGGCCGCGCCCGTCGCCGTTCCCGTCGCCGCGCTGAGCACGTCCGCCATGGCCGGCTGCCTCGCCCTCTCGCGCGAGGCCGGCTGGAACCAGGCGGAGGCGGACTGGCGGCTGTTCTTCGAGGGCGGCACCGTCTTCGGCATCGGCGGCGACAGGCCGGTCGCGACCGGGGCGGTCCTGCCGTACCGTGAAGGCGGCTTCGCCTGGATCGGCATGGTGCTCGTCACCGCCTCCATGCGCGGCCGCGGGTTGGGAACCCGCATCCTGCGCCACGGCCTCGCCCTGCTGGAGGAGGCGGGCCTCCTCCCCGTGCTGGATGCCACGCCGGCCGGGGCGCGCATCTACCGCCCCCTCGGCTTCGTCGCGCAGCTCGGCCTGACGCGCTGGCGGGGTCCCGCCGGCGGCGAAGCCCCGGTCGGCCCGCGCCCGGCGGCGGCGGGGGACCTTTCCGCCATGGCGTCGCTCGATGCCGCCGCTTTCGGCGCCGCCCGCCCCACCGTTCTCCGGGAGCTGCTGCGGCGTGCCCCGGCACTCGGCTTCGTGGGGGATAACGGTTTCGTCCTCGGCAGGGATGGCGCCCGCGCCACTCAGATCGGCCCGCTCGTCGCGCCCGACGAGGCGGCGGCGCTGCCCCTGCTGCAATCCGCGCTGGCCCAGGCGCGGGGCGAGGTGATCATCGACCTCGCCGATCGCTGCACCGGCCTGGCCGATGCCCTCCGCGCCCGCGGCTTCGCGCCGGAGCGCCCCTACACCCGCATGGCGCTGGGCCATGCCGAACCCTTCGGGGATCCGTCCCGCCTCATGGCGGTGGCGGGGCCCGAACTGGGCTGAGAGGACCACGATGCCGCTGCACCGCCCCCTGCACCGGACGGACCTGCCGCCCGAAACCCTCGCCCTGCTGCGGCAGGGCGTCGCCATCCCCGCCCACCCCCTCGCGCTGGACGCGCGGCGGGGGTTCGACCGCCGCCGCCAGCGCGCCCTGACGCGCTACTACGTGGATGCCGGCTCGGGCGGCCTCGCCGTCGGCGTCCACACCACGCAGTTCGAAATCCGCGACGTCGGCCTCTACGCCCCCGTGCTGGAGGCGGCGATGGAGGACTCGCGCGCCTGGACGGATCGGCCGATGGTGATGGTGGCCGGGCTGGCCGGCCGCACCGCCCAGGCGGTGGCGGAGGCGCGCACCGCCGTGTCGCTCGGCTACCATGCCGGCCTGCTCAGCCTCGCCGCGATGAAGGGCGCCTCCCCGGAGGATATCCTGGAGCACTGCCGCACCGTCGCGGCGGAGATCCCGCTGGTGGGCTTCTACCTGCAGCCCTCCGTGGGCGGCATCCCGCTCGGCGTGGATTTCTGGCGCGCCTTCTGCGCCATCGACAATGTCGTCGCGGTGAAGGTGGCCCCCTTCAACCGCTACCGCACCCTGGATGTGGTGCGCGGCCTGGCGGAGGCGCGGGCCGAGGACCGCGTGACCCTCTACACCGGCAATGACGACCACATCGTGCTCGACCTCGTCACCCCCTTCACCGTGAAGCGGGACGACGAGGCGGTGACGCTGCGCTTTCAGGGCGGCCTGCTCGGCCACTGGTCGGTCTGGACCCAGGGCGCGGTGCGGCTGCTGGAGAGGCTGAAAGCCGCGGTGGCGGAGGGTCCGCTCCCGCCGGGTATCCTCGCCCTGGATTCCGCCGTGACCGACTGCAACGCCGCCTTCTTCGACGTGGCAAACGACTTCCACGGCTGCATCGCCGGCTGCCACGAGATCCTGCGCCGCCAGGGCCTGCTGGAGGGCACCTGGTGCCTCAACCCGGCGGAGGGGCTGAGCCCGGGGCAGGCGGAGGCGATCGACCGCGTCTGCCGCCTCTACCCCGAATTCTCTGACGACGCCTTCGTCGCCGCGAACCGGGAGCGCTGGCTGTCGTGACCGAGCCGCTGATCACGCTGGACAAGGTCCGCAAGGTCTACCGCACGGACGGGGGGGACTTCACCGCCGTCTCCGACGTCACCATGACCGTGAACGAGGGCGACCTCGTCTCCCTCGTCGGCCCCTCGGGCTGCGGCAAGACCACGGTGCTGAAGATCCTGGCCGGGCTGCACGAGGCGAGCGACGGCCTCGTTCGCATCGGCAACGCGGCCTCCGGCTTCGTGCCCGGGCGCGATGTCGGCATGGTGTTCCAGCAAGCCCTCCTCCTGAAGTGGCGGACCATCCTGGAGAACGTGACCCTGCCGGCCGAGATCCTCGGCCTGCCGAAGAGGGAGGCGCGCGAGCGCGCGCGCCACCTGCTGGCCATGGTGGGCCTGCGCGGCTTCGAGGAGAAGTTCCCCTACCAGCTCTCCGGCGGCATGCAGCAGCGGGCCGCCATCGCCCGCGCCCTCGTGCACGACCCCAAGCTCATCCTGATGGACGAGCCCTTCGGCGCGCTGGACGCGCTGACGCGGGAGAAGATGAACCTGGAGATGCTGCGCATCTGGCAGGAGAGCGGGAAGACCATCCTCTTCGTCACGCACTCCATCCAGGAGGCCGTGTTCCTGGGATCGCGCTGCGCCGTGCTGACGGCCGGCCCGGCGCGGATGGCCGACACCTTCACCATCGACCTGCCGGCGCAGCGCGGCCTCGACATCAAGACGACCGAGGCCTTCGGGGTGTACGTGAAGCGGATCTACGCGCAGCTCGGCATGCACTGACCTGCCGGGCACGTGGCCGGGAGAACGTTGTGATGGCCGAGGATGCCGCTGCCCCGACGCCCCCTTGGGCCGGGCTCTTCGACCTGTTCCGGATCGGCATAGGCCCGTCCAGCTCTCACACGGTCGGGCCGATGATCGCCGCCGCGCGCTTCGTCTCGGAACTTCCGGACCTCCCGCTCCTCTCCCTCGCGGTCGACCTCTACGGCTCCCTCGCCTCGACCGGGAAAGGCCACGCGACGGATCGGGCCATCCTGCTGGGCCTTCTCCGCGAGAGGCCGGAGACGGTGGACCTCGATGCCGTTCCGGCCTTGCTGGCGGATCTCAGGGCCACCCGCTCCCTCCCCCTCGGCCGGGGACGCACCGTGCCCTTCGATCCGGAGGCCGACATCCTCTTCCACAAGGGAACATCCCTGCCGCGTCACCCCAACGGGCTCACCTTCCGCGCGCGGGCGGAGGGCGGTGCGGAAATCCGCCGGACGTTCTACTCGGTCGGCGGCGGCTTCATCGTCGAGGACGGGGAGGCGGAGCAGGGTTCGGCTCCCGCGACGCCCTCCGTACCCTACCCTTTCGGCACCTCCGCCGAGCTTCTCGCCCTCGCCGAGGCCGCCGGGTGCTCGATCGCGGAGCTGCAGCGGGAGAACGAGCGCAGCCTCCGCAGCGATGCGGCGATCACCGAGGGTATCCGGCGCATCTGGTCGGCGATGCGGGACTGCGTGGACCGCGGCCTCGGCCAGGACGGCGAACTTCCCGGCGGCCTCCGGGTGCGCCGGCGCGCGCCCGGCCTGCACGATCGCCTCCTCCGGCGCGAGTCCGCCAACACCGCCGACCCCCTGCACGGGATGGATTGGGTGAACCTCTACGCCCTTGCCGTGAACGAGGAGAACGCGGCCGGCGGGCGGGTGGTGACCGCGCCCACCAACGGCGCGGCCGGCATCGTTCCCGCGGTGCTGCACTACTACACCCGCTTCGTCACCGGCGCGGACGAGGCGGGGGTCGAGACCTTCCTGCTCGCGGCCGCCGCCATCGGCTCCCTCATCAAGCGGAACGCCTCCATCTCCGGCGCGGAGGTCGGTTGCCAGGGCGAGGTCGGCTCCGCCTCGGCCATGGCGGCCGCAGGGCTGGCCGCGGCGCTGGGCGGCAGCAAC
Source organism: Pararoseomonas sp. SCSIO 73927 (assembly GCF_037040815.1). NCBI lineage: Bacteria > Pseudomonadati > Pseudomonadota > Alphaproteobacteria > Acetobacterales > Acetobacteraceae > Pararoseomonas > Pararoseomonas sp. SCSIO 73927. Next base: position 2,216,734 of record NZ_CP146232.1, on the reverse strand, counting down.
CGGCAGGTCGAGAATGCCGCGGAGATCGGGCTGGAGCACAATCTGGGCCTGACCTGCGACCCGATCGGCGGCCTCGTCCAGATCCCCTGCATCGAGCGGAACGCCATCGGGGCCGTCAAGGCGATCAACGCCGCGCGGCTGGCCCTGCACGGGGACGGCACCCATCACGTCAGCCTGGACCAGGTGATCCGCACCATGCGCGACACCGGCCGCGACATGCTGTCCAAGTACAAGGAGACCTCCGAGGGCGGCCTTGCCGTCAACGCGGTCGAGTGCTGATGCCGGACCCCGCCGCCCTGCCAGCCCGCCCTCAGTAGCGGCGCGCGTCGTCGAACCATCGCTGGGCATCGTCCTCCGTGCCGCCCAGCCGTGCCATGGCGTCGCTCCGGCTCAACTGCCACACGGCCTCCGCCAGGGCCTCGCGCTCCGTCGTCTCGATCCCCTTCACGTCGTTGAAGCGGACAGTAAACGCCGTGATCGCCGCCTCGGCCTCCGCAAGGTCGCGCGCGCCCGACAGCGCTGCCAGCGCGGTGTCGAACACCTCGTTCGCCATCCTCGCGAGCCGCCCCGGCCAGGACGAGAACGGCCGGCCGAACTCCGCCTCCCACCAGGCGGGCTTGCGCAGTCCGCTGACCGAGGCATGGCCGCCGAATGGGCGAAGGGCAGCGCGCACCTTCAGCTGCTGGCGCAGGCGCTTACCTGCCGCCTCCTCGACATTGAAGGCGATGAACGTGTCCAGTTCCGGCCAGCTGCCGAGCGCCGGCAGGCCGCCCAGATCGGGCATGGCGCGCAGCTCCAGGCCCTTCAGCCGCGGCTGAAGGGCCAGCTCGTCCAGATCGCAGAAATTGCCCCGAAGATTCAGCGAGCGCAGGTTGGGAAAACGGCCGAGGCAGCGCAGCGACACCGGCTGCGCCAGCGGGCCGTTGTGCAGCGACAGGCGCTCGGCCCCTTGCAGGACGCCCATATCGGGCAGCTGAAAGGGCGAATCCGTCCTGCGCCGGCCGGTGCGCGGTGCCAGATCCAGGTAGGGAGGAACGTCGCCCTCGACGGAGATGCGCGACAGGTCGCCCCCCAGGGTCAGGCTGAGATGAGGCGAGACCGATCGTGCGGGCAGCACCAAGTGCAGGCGCCCGCCGGGTTCGTCCAGGGCGATCGACAGGTCATGCACCCGGGACCGGCTCGCATCGACCGTCCGGTCCACCGGCAGGACCGCGGCCCACGACATCCTCTCGATCGGGCGCCGGCGCGCCCAGTCGAAGAATCCCGCGTCGCTTCCGGTGTAGTGCAGGAAGCGCGGCCAGGGTGACCCATCGGGCACGGTGAACGGATCGAGCACGCTCCAGTCGATGCATTCCCCCGCGCCAACACAGAGGTCCACCTTCCTGCCCTGGGCAGGTGAGCCAATCACAAGGCTGCCGACACCGGGCTCCCTGATGAGCGTGTGGCTGCGCGGACCGGTCAGGTCGATCGCGTGGCGCTCCCCACCTATCGGCCTCCTGGGCGCGGGGGCCTGCGGGCCGTTGTCGCTCATGTGAAGATCGTCCCCTCACTGGCTCGTCCACGACTGCCTCGCTGGGCGCGAGAGCCGCCCTGTCCAGGACCATTGTCGCAAAGGTGGGCAGCAATCCCCCGCTGACCGATGGGATGGGGCCGCCCGCGTCCCCATATGACCGGCGCGCTACCAGGCCGTGAAGGTGAGCTCGCCGAAGCGGCGATGGTCCGCTCCGCCCGTGAAGGCCGTCTCGATCAGCCCGTGGACCTCGCCGATGGCGACCCGCTTTCCATAGGAGCCGCCCCGGTCCGGCTGCGGGAAGTCCATCAGGACGATCCGGAGATGGCGGGCATCATCGACGTCGTCGGGAATGCCGTCCTCGAAGTAGAACTGGACCGTCCTGTCCTGGCTGTCGATCAGGCCAAGGAAGTTGCCCTCTACGCCCCGGACCTCATCGGACCAGATCAGGCAGGCCTCCCGAAGATCGACCTCCCTGGCCTCCTCGGAGGGGAGCCCGTCGCCGCAACTGCTCCAGAACACCTTCATCGACACACCCTCGGATCCGGCCCGACCGCGATCCTAAGCCGCCTGACAGGTCGGGCGAATGCCCGATGGGTGCCGGAGTCAGCCAGGGGTTCGCCCCCGACGGCTCTGCCCTACCGAGTACGCCGCAGCGGGCGGCCGAAACGGGACGGGCCGTGACCGGTTAGCCCCCGGCGCCTGCCCGAGGCGGAGGAGAGCCCATGATCACGGAGACGCGTGCCGAACGCCGCCTGGACGCGCTGAGCTTCTTCGTCTCCGACGCGCGCTACGGCCTGGGCGCCTTCCTCGGTGTGTACCTGATCACAGAACACGGCTGGGATGCGGGAAGCATCGGCGCCGCGCTCTCCATCGGCGGCCTGACCGGCCTGGTGTCGCAGGCCCCCATGGGGGCGCTGGTGGATGCCGTCCGCGCCAAGCGCGCCCTGATCGCCGGCGCCACCGTGCTCGTCACGGCGACCTGCCTCTTCATCCCGCTCGCGCCGCGCTTCTGGCCGGTGGCGCTGGCCGGGGTGGTCGGGGCCCTGGCCGGCGTGACGATCGGGCCCACGCTGTCCGCCATCTCCCTCGGCGTGGTCGGCCCCCGGCGCTTCGCCCGGCGCGCGGGGCGCAACGAGGCCCTGTTCCATCTCGGGGACGGCGCGATCTGCCTCGTCATCCTGCTCACCGCGCCCTTCTTCGGCAGCAGCGTCCTGTTCTGGAGCATGGGCTTCACCATGGTCGCGAGCGTGCTGGCCGCCGCCGCCGTGCCCGGCCGCGCCATCGACCACGCCGTCGCGCGCGGCCTGCCGCCCGGTGCCGCGCCGGCACCAGGCCCGTCCGCCTGGCGGCTGCTGCTCGGCTCGCGCCCGCTCCTCGCCTTCGCCTTCTGCGGCGCCCTGTTCCACCTCGCCAACGCGTCCATGCTCGGCCTCGTCTCGCAGAAGCTCGCGCTGGGGAATCTCGGGCAGGGGATCACCCTGACCGCGGCCTCGGCCATCGCTGCCCAGTCCGTGATGGTCCCCGTCGCGGCGCTGGCCGGGGCGCGCGCCGATGCATGGGGGAGGCGGCCGCTGCTGCTGGCCGCCTTCGCCGCGCTGGCGCTGCGCGGGGCGCTCTTCACGCTGTCCGACAACACCGCCTGGCTCATCGCCGTGCAGCTGCTGGACGGGGTGGGCGCGGGGCTGATCGGCGCGCTCTTCCCGGTGGTGGTCGCGGATCTCACCCGGGGCAGCGGGCACTTCGCGGCGGCGCAGGGCGTGGTTGGCACGGTGCACGGCGTCGGGGGCGTGCTCAGCGCGGGGATCGCGGGGGCGATGGTGGTCCAGGTGGGCTACAATGCCACCTTCCTGGCCCTGGCCGGGGTGGCCGCGTTGGGGGGCGCGCTGTTCTGGCTGATCATGCCCGAGACGCGCGGCATGGTGGAGCGCTGAGGCCCGCGCCGCTTCCGGTGCCAGGGTTTGGACCGCTTCCGGCTGCGCGGAACCCCGCCGCGCCGGTCATCCCGCCCGCAGGCCGTCTCGCCTTCAGCCCTGCCCGGCCATGGCCCCGGGCTCGACCACGAAGCGATCCTCGCGCCGCCACCAGCCCGGCTCCTGCACGATCGGCGCCTCGTAGCGCTCGCCCCTGGCAAGGGCGCGGACGGCCCCGGCGATCGGCATCGGCCGCGGCGGGGAATGGCGCACGTCGAAGACTCCCGGCTCGTACCGGCCGTTGCGTTGGCGCAGGAGGGAGCACCAGTCCATCGCGCCGAAGATCGACCAGACCGTGACGGCCCGCAGGTCCGCGCCCTCCTGCCTCAGCCGATCCGCGGCGTTCCACACCTCCAGCAGCCAGCGGACGCACTCCTCCGGCTCACGGCAGCCGAGATGCGCCTCAGTGACGGCCACGGGCAGCCGGTAGCGCTCCCACGCCTCCCGCAGCCGCGCCTCGGGGCCGATATGGATGTCCGGCGGCAGCGGCACCCTCACGGCCTCCATGTCCGCGTAGACGAGGTCGCCGTTCCCGCCGACGGCCTGCTCCGGGTAGAGCGTGACGCGGTGATCCAGGAAGCGGTCGCTCGTGACGTAGTGGTTGATGCCGATGATGTCCGGCGGGCAGGGCTCGGCCACCAGCGCGTCCAGCCCCGCCTGCGGTACGCCCTCGGCCAGCATGATCGCGTACCAGGGATGGTGCCGGTCCACCCGGCCGCAGAGCAGGTCCAGGCTGAGCCAGCGGCGCTCGTTCTCATGCGCCGCCTGCCCCGCCAGCGGCTTCGTGGAGAAGACCCGGCCGAGATCCTCCGTCTGCACCAGCCGCGCGGCCGGGTTGACCCGGCGGATGGCGCGCATTGCCAGGGCGGTGCCCCGGCACTCGTTCATCAGCGCCGTCAGGAAGCTGCGCATGTCCGTGCCGTGCGGGAACCAATGCCCGTAAAGGCCGGAGAAGCGCGCCGTGGTCAGCGGCTCGTTCACCGGGGTCCAGTCCTGCACCCAGGGATAGCGGGCCGCGACCTGCGCGGCGTAGGCGGCCAGCTTCTCCGGGAATTCCGGGTCGAGCAGGCTCGTGTAGGCGGGGCCGGCCCCGTGGTGAACCAGGCCGACGATCGGGTCGCAGCCGAGCGCGCGCAGCCGCGCGAGGCGCGCATCGGACCAGCTCCAGTCCGTGCCGGAGAGACTGTCCGGCGCCACCCTCTCCCAGAGCACGGGGTAGCGCAGCTTGCGGATCCCAAGGCCGGCGATGAGATCCAGGTCCTCCGCGCGGTCGTGGTGGCCGGTCTCCCGGGTCTGGTCCCGCCACTCATCCCCGACGCGAAGGACCGTGCATTCGATGCCGCCCCACAGTTCCAGCCCGCTCATGCGTCTCCAATCCCGCCCGGTTCAGGCCGTGCTCGCACCGCACACTCCCGCCTAAGCGCCGCTCGGAAGGCTTCGTTTCCCGGCAATCGGTGAAAGTTGCATGCTCTCCAACATTCGTTAGTCGTGCCCCGGTGCTGGGAACGGCCGTGGATCGGCCTTGTTCCCGGGCCGCCTTGCTCTTTCCGTTCCCCCATGGGACGGGGCAGGGAGTCCGGAACTTTTCCGTCAGCGGTGCGTCAAGGTCTGGGCGACAGAGCGGGGAATTTATGAAATCTCGGACAGGACCGCTTCCATGAAGGTGATCATGCTGCCCTGCGTGGAGGGCGGCATCGGCCATGTCTCCCGGACGGCGACCCTGGCCCGTGCCCTCAAGCGCGCGGATCCTTCCGTGCAGGTCGAGTACGTGATCGACACCGTCCGGCTGCGGCCGCCCAACATCGAGATGACGATGCGGATGGGCTACCAGCCCCGCCTGCTGCCCCCGATCTCCCGGCAGAACCGGAACGCCGTCACCACCGCCTGCTTCGGGGACGCGGACGTCATCGTGGACGATACGGCGCGCTACCTCTTCCCGCTGCGCGCCTGCGTCCCCCGGGCCGCCTGGGTCTCCATCCCCATCCCGCCGGTGGGCGACGAGCTCTTCGGCGACTGGCCGATGATGCGCCAGATGGATGCCATCATCTGGGCCTATGCCCCTCTCGTGGCCCTGCCCGAGGAGATGTCGCTGGTCGAGGACCTGATCACGAGGACCGGCCCCTTCCTGGACCTGGCCGCTGTGCCGGGGCGGGAGGAGGCGCGGGCGGGCCTCGGTGCGGAGCCGGGAAGCCCGATGATCCTCTACGCGGTCCGGAACTTCCCCTTCACCAGGGAATTCGGCATCCGCGTCCTCACGGCCGTCTACCGGGCGGCGGAGCGGCTGCAGAGGGGCCCCCATCCCGGGCTGCGGCTGCACCTGCTGGCCGTGCACGACCGCGAGGAGCTGCGCGGCATCCTCGGGCTGGAGGCCTTCCCGGACTGGGTGCGGCTGGAGGGCGTGGTGCCCCAGGCCGAGGCCCTGCGGCACATCAGCGCGGCCGACATCGTCATCGGCGAGGGGACGAGCACGATGCACGAGGCCGCCGCCCTCGGCACGCCCATGGTGCTCGTGCCCGGCCCGATCTCCGAGACCCTTCTGCTCGGCGAGGCCCTCGGGCGGCAGGGGGCCGCGCACAGCTTCCTCCCGGATGCCGTGACCCCGGAGGCGCTGGAGGGCGCCTTCCGCGCCGTGCTCGACAGGCCCGGCGAGACGGGGATCATGCGCGACCGCGCGAAAGCCCTCATCACGGGCGGGGGCGGCGTGGACGCGGCCGCCCGGATCATCCTCGAGACCGGCGCGAAGCGCCGCGCCGCCACAGCCTGAACCCCCAGCCTGACCCATAGCCTGACGAAGCCCCCGATGCAGCCCAGCCCCGACGACGCCCGCACCGCCGACCGGAGCTTCCCGGAGGGCGGCAGCCCTGCCCCCGCCCCTGCCCCCGCCCCTACTGGCACCGCGCCGGAACTGGCCTTCCGGCCGAGCCTCTTCCGCAGCTTCTTCCTCGGCGGCTTCGAGTGCTCCACCCATCGCCGCCGGGACGGGCAGCGGCTGGACCTGCTGCGGAGCACGCGGCACGACGCCCTCGTCGCCGCGGACTACCGGCAGCTGGCCGGCCACGGGATCCGCTCGGTGCGCGACGGCGTGCGCTGGCACCTGATCGAGACGGCGCCCGGCCATTACGACTGGTCCTCCGCCCTGCCCGCGATCCGGGCGGCGCGGGAGACGGGGACGCAGGTGGCCTGGGACCTCTGCCACTACGGCTGGCCCGACGGGCTGGACGTCTATTCCGCGGCCTTCGTGGACCGTTTCGCCGCCTATTCCCGCGCCTTCGCCAGGCTGCACCTGGAGGAGACCGGCGAGGCGCCCATGGTGTGCCCGGTGAACGAGATCTCCTTCTTCGCCTGGGCCGGCGGGGAGGCCGGGCTGATGAACCCGTGCGACACCGACCCCGAGCGCGCCGGAGACCTGAAGTGCCAGCTGGTGCGCGCCGCCCTGGCCGGCACCCGTGCCGTGCGGGAGGCGGCGCCGGGCGCGCGGATCCTGGCGATCGACCCGATCATCAGCATCGTCCCGCGCCCGGGCCAGGACCCTACCGATGCGAGGGGCCGCAACGAGGGGCAGTTTCACGCCTGGGACATGATCGCCGGCCGCCTGGCCCCGGGGCTGGGCGGCTCGCCCGACATGCTCGACGTGCTCGGGGTCAACTACTACTGGAACAACCAGTGGCTCCATGGCGGCGAGCGCGAGCCGCTGCTGCCCGGCGATCCCCGGCACACGCCGCTCCGCGACCTGCTGGTGGCCGTCCACGCGCGCTACGGCCGGCCTGTCTTCATGGCCGAGACGAGCATCGAGGGGGAGAGGCGCGCCCCCTGGTTCCGCTACGTCGGGGAGGAGGTGCGCGCCGCCATGCGCGCCGGCGTGCCGATGGAGGGGATCTGCCTCTACCCCGTCCTGTCGCATCCCGGCTGGGACGACGACCGCTACTGCCCGAACGGCCTGCTGGAGCTCCGGGACGGAGAGGGCGAGCGGCCCGTCCACGAGCCGCTCTCTGCCGAGCTCTCCGCGCAGCGCGGGCTGTTCCGCGCCCTCTGCGGGGCGCCGTGAGCGACGGGGCGGAGGGGTGCGCCGCGCCCCTCATCACGCAGCGTTCATCGCGCCGGTATCATAGGAGCGGGTGACGCAACGGCCCCTCCCGTACTTACGACCCTATGATTCGACTTAGCGGAACGCCGCGCCCCCCTCTTCTCCTCTGCATGTCGCACCTGCCATGGGATTTGGTGCTTCAGCGCCCGCAACACCTGCTCTCCCGCGCCGCGCGGGACTGGCGCGTGATCTATTTCGAGGAGCCGCGCTTCGAGCCGCCCGGCCCCGACCTGCCGCGGCTGGCGCGCCGCCGCGCGGCGGAGGGCATCGAGATCGCCACGCCGGTCCTCCCCTACTGGGACGGCGTTCCCGGCAGCGTCGAGCGGGTGCAGCGCTCGCTCCTCGATGCCCTGGTCGCCGAGGCCGGCCAGCCCGACGTGCTGTGGTACTACACCCCGCTGGCCCAGGCCGTGGCGGGCCACCTGTCGCCGGGACTGACAGTCTATGACTGCATGGACGAGCTCTCCGCGTTCAAGGGCGCCTCGCCGCAGATGCTGATCGAGGAGCGGCGCCTCATGCGCCGCGCCGACCTTGTCTTCACCGGCGGGCAGTCCCTTTACGAGGCGAAGCGCGCCATCCGGCCGGATGTCCACTGCTTTCCCTCCTCGATCGACAGGCACCACTTCGTGCAGGCGCGCGCCGGAGGCCTCCCGGAGCCGTCCGGGCTACAGGGCATCCCCGGCCCCCGGATCGGCTGGTTCGGCGTGGTGGACGAGCGGCTCGACCTGGAACTGCTGGCGGCCTGCGCGGAGCGCCGGCCCGACTGGTCCTTCATCATGATCGGCCCCGTCGTGAAGATCGACCCCGCGTCGCTGCCGAGGCGGGCGAACATCCACTGGCTGGGTGGCCGCGCCTATGCGGAGCTCCCCGCCCATCTCGCCCACTGGGATGCGGGCCTTATGCCCTTCGCGATCAACGAGGCCACGCGCTTCATCAGCCCGACGAAGACGCCCGAATACCTGGCGGCCGGCGTGCCCGCCGTCTCCACCCCCATCGCCGACGTCGTCAGGCCCTGGGGCGAGGCGGGGCTGGTCGAGATCGCCGGGACCGCGGAGGAGGCCGTCACGGCGCTGGAGCGCGTGCTCCTGCGCCCCCGCGAGGCCTGGCTGGGCAAGGTGGACCAACATCTGTCCCAGATCTCCTGGGACAAGACCTGGGGCGAGATGGCCGGGCTCATCCGTGCGGCCGGGCAGGAACCCGCGCGAGCCGGCGCCATGCGCGCCTGACATCCGGGCATGCCCTGGGCCCCTCCGGCGCGTGGCGGGGCTCACGGCATCCTCGGCGCGGAACTCCGCAGCACCCTGCATCGGGGGTGATCCGATGGGGCAGTCCGGACGATGACCGGGACCTTCTCCGGATCAGCGAGGTGCGCGGGCATCCGGCGGCTTCCCGGTCACGCCTTGGGGAGACCGGCCGCCGCCTCTCCCGCAGGTAGCCCAGGTTAGGGGGCGATCGCGCCCCGTGCAGCACAAGGGTTCTCGCAGAGCTGCGGGAGAGCAGAATGAGCGCCGCCTCCATCCCCTCCGGCGGCACGGCGCGCGGAGCGCCCGGGTCGAGGCCGTCCCGCGGCCTGTTCCTCTCGGCCGGCCTTCTCGGCTTCTGCCTCGGCGGCTTCTTCGACGGCATTCTGCTGCACCAGGTGCTTCAGTGGCACCACTTCCTCTCCCTGGTCCCCGGCGAGTCCATGCAGGACATCCGCACCCAGATCCTGGCGGACGGGCTGTTCCACGTGGCGGTGTACCTCCTCGCCGCGCTCGGGCTCCTCGGCCTCTGGCGCACGAGAGGAGGCCTGCCGCTGGCGGGCCCGCGGCTGCTGGGCAGCATCTGCCTCGGCTTCGCCCTGTGGCAGGCGGTGGACGTGGTCGTCTTCCACTGGATCATCGGCATCCACCGCGTCCGCGTGGACGTGCCGGATCCCCTGGCCTGGGATGTCGGCTGGCTGCTCGCCACGGGGCTGCCGCCGCTCGGCGCCGCGCTGTGGCTGATGCGCCGGCCCGATCCGCCCCCTGGAACACCCCTTGGGCCATCCCGCGGGGGCACCGTCCTGGCCAGCCTGCTCGCCGCCCTCATCCTCCTCGCCGGCCCGGTCGCGGCCCTGCCGCCGGCGGGGATGCCGGTGACGATGGTGCTCTACCCCGCCGGCCACGGCGTGGAGGCGAGCTTCGCGGCGGCCACCGCCAGCGGTGGCCGCGTGGCCTGGAGCGATCCGTCCGGCGAGCTGCTGGCGGTGGACCTGAGCGGGGGCGGCTCGGTCATGGGCCTCTACCGGAACGGGGCACTTATGGTCGGCCGATCCAGCCTCGGCGGCGGCTGCCTCACCTGGACGCGGAAGCCCGCCTGACGCGGGGCGGGCAGCCTTCGCCCGCTCCCCTCCGGGCAGGAACCTTTCCGCGCGGGACCGAACGCGCCCTTTCCCGTGGCGCCCTCCCGCACGGACGGCTCGCGCCGCAAGGCTTCGGACCGGGATGAGATTCCGGGGAGAGCGGGTGGTCGGGTCAGCAGGTCTACGCGTGATGCCGGCCGGCTGCTCGCCCGAGGCCGCGTGCGGCGGTGCCCGGCCCCCCCCCCCCGCGCCACCAACCGGGGGCGCAGAGCCCCCGGCCGCGGCGGGGCGCTACTTCAGGTGCTGGGCGAGGTGCTTGTTCATCTCGAACATCGTCACCTTGTCCTTGCCGAACACCTCGCGGAGCTTGTCGTCCGCCAGGATCTCGCGCCCGTCCTTCGGGTTCTGCAGCTTGTTGGTCTTGATGTATTCCCAGACCTTGCTGACCACCTCGCCCCGGGCGAGCTTCTCCTTGCCCACGATCTCCGCGAGGGCGTCCGACGGCTGGAGCGGCTGCTGCAGCGCGTTCGGCTTGTTGCCCTTGGCCGGCTTGGCGACCTTGGTCCCCTTCACCTTCTCCTCGCCATCCTTCTTGGCGTTCGCCGCGCTTGCCTTGCTGGCCATGTGTCCACCCTCGCCTGTCGCCGGACGCCGTGTTCAACGTCCTGGAAGCCGCAACGGCGCGGGCGTTCCACGGGTTTCCGCGACCCCTCTCCGGCAGGCGGCGCGGCCGCTCCGGCGCGCCCAGCTCCGGCGGCTCCAGCTCCGGCATGTCCAGCTTCGGCGCGTCCAGCTTCGGCGCGTCCAGCTTTGGCAGGTCCGGGGGCCGGGCGCGCCGATTGCTGCTGCTCCTACTCCATGCGGGCGCCGGACAGCTCCACCATCTCCTTCCACATCGGGCGTTCCCGGTCCATGCGCTCCCGCGCGCCGGCCGGCGTGGATGCCAGGGCCTGCCCCCCCGCGACGAGGAAACGCTGCAGGACCGCCGGGTCCGCCGCCACGCCCTGCACCGCCGCCGCCAGCCGCTCCTGGACGGGCCCGGGCAGCCCCGCCGGGCCGATCAGCGCGGACCAGGCCGTGACCACGAAATCGGGGATCCCCGCTTCCGCCATGGTGGGGACCTGCGGCATCGTCGGCCAGCGCCTCTCCGTCGTGATGCCCAGGGCGGTCATCGCCCCCTGCTGGATCACGCCGGCGTAGGAGGCGAGGTTGTCGATCGCGAAGTCCACGTCGCCCGATAGCATCGCCGGGATTACCTGCGCCGCGCTGCGGAAGGGGATGTGGGTGCAGGCCACGCCCGCGCGCTTGAACAGCAGCTCCGAGCAGAGATGCGCCGAGGTGCCCACCCCGGAGGTGCCGTAGACCACCCCTCCCGGCTTGGCCTTCGCCCAGGTCAGGAACTCCTGGAAGCTGCGCGCCGGCACGAACTTCCCGGCCACCACGGCGACGTTCGGCACCTCCCAGGTCAGCGAGACGGGGGTGAGGTCGCGCACGGGGTCGTAGGGCATGGTGGCGTAGAGGAAGGGGTTGATGACAAAGTTGCCCACCGGGGCCGTTCCCAGCACGTAGCCGTCCGGGGTGGACTTCGCGACCGCGTCCACGCCGATATTCCCGCCCGCGCCGGAGCGGTTCTCCACCACCACCGGCTGGCCCAGACGCTCGCGCATGCCATCGGCCAGGATGCGCGTCAGGACATCCGTCGCGCCGCCGGCGGGGTAGGGGCAGATCAGGCGGATGGGGCGGTCCGGGTAGGAGGGCTGGGCCCGGGCCGTGCCGGCGGCGGCGACGGCAGCGGCGGAGCCAAGAAGCACGCGGCGTGAAAGCATTGCAGGTCCTGAACTCAGGGGTGAAAGCAGGGAAATCCGGGGGCCGGAGCCTAGCACCGGCCCATTTCCTGAGCCATTTAGCCATTTTCGTGCCAGCCCAGACCCCATGCCACGGTCGCCTCCCGGCCGGGCCCGGCCGGGCGCCCGCAACCCGCTCCGGTACGGACCGTTCCTGTGGCGGCCCCGGCCTGCCCGCCGGCCGCCCTTCGAAAAGACCGGTTGACGCCCGCAACCCGATCAGCAGGAATACCGGGCTGCCGCAAGGCACCCCTGAGGAGAGATGAGCATGGCCTGGAAGACCCCCAAGATCGTCGAGATCTCCGTCGCGATGGAAATCAACTCCTACGCCTGCGCCGAGGTCTGATTCGCCGCCCCCCGGCCCAGCCGGGGGGAGCAGGACACCGATGCTGAAGCTGATCGTGCTCGGTGCCGCCGCCGGCGGTGGTTTCCCGCAGTGGAACTCCGCCGGCCCTGGCTGCCTGCGTGCGCGCGCCGGCGATCCGGCCGCCCGCCCCCGCACCCAATGCGCCCTGGCCGTGAGCGCCGATGGCGAGCGCTGGGTCCTCATCAACGCCGCACCGGAGTTGACGGCGCAGATCGCCGCGACCCCCGCCCTGCACCCGCGCCCCGCACGGGGCGCTGTCCGGCACTCCCCCCTCGCGGCGGCCGTCCTCACCGGGGGTGAGGTGGACACGGTGGCCGGCCTCCTCTCCCTGCGTGAGCGCCACCCCTTCGCCCTCTACGCGACCGCCTCCACCCACGCCGTGCTCGCCGCCAACCCGATCTTCGGCGCCCTGAACCCCGCCATCGTCCCCCGCCGGGAGCTTCCGCTGGGAATGCCGCTGGCGCTGCGGGACGCCGAGGGAGGGCCGCTCGGCCTCCTCGTCGAGGCCTATCCCGTCCCGGGCAAGGTTCCCCTGTACCAGGAGAGCCGGGACGAGGCGGAGCCGGGCGAGCCGGGCACCACGATCGGCCTCGCTATCCGCGCGGAGGGAGGGGAGGCGGTCCACTTCATCCCGGGCTGCGCGGCGATGACAGACGCCCTCCGCGACCGCCTCCGCGGCGCCGCGACCGTGCTCTTCGATGGCACGCTCTGGCGGGATGACGAGATGATCCTCGCGGGTGCCGGCCCCAAGACGGGCGCCCGCATGGGGCACATGTCTGTCTCCGGGGAGAGGGGCACCCTCGCCGCCTTCGAGGGCCTGGGCGTGCGGCGCCGCATCTTCGTCCACCTGAACAACACAAACCCCGTTCTGCTGGAGGACAGCCCGGAGCGCGCGAGGGTCGCCGCCGCGGGCTGGGAAGTGGCCGAGGACGGCATGGAGATCACCGCGTGAGCGCGCTGCTGGCCGAGACCGGGGACGAGCTCCTCCCGCCCGGAGAACTGGAGGCGCGGCTGCGCGCCATCGGCGCGGAGCGCTACCACAACCTGCACCCCTTCCACCGGCTGCTGCACGACGGGAAGCTGACGAAGGGCCAGGTGCAGGCCTGGGCGCTCAACCGCTACTACTACCAGGCCAGCATCCCCGCGAAGGATGCCTCCCTCCTCGCGCGCCTCTCCACCACGGCGCTGCGCCGGGAGTGGCGGCGCCGGCTGGAGGACCATGACGGCGACGGCAGCAAGCCCGGCGGGGTGGAGCGGTGGCTCGTCCTCACCCGCGGCCTCGGGCTGGAGGACGCCTACGTCACCTCCCTCCGCGGCCTCCTCCCAGCCACCCGCTTCGCGGTGGACGCCTATGTCCACTTCGTGCGGGAGCGCAGCGTGCTGGAGGCGGTCGCCTCCTCGCTGACGGAGATGTTCTCCCCGGCCATCATCTCCGAGCGCGTCAGCGGCATGCTCCGCGCCTACCCCTTCGTGGACGAGGCGACTCTGGCCTACTTCACCCCGCGTCTGACCCAGGCGCCCCAGGACGTCGCCTTCGCCCTGGACTACGTGACGCGGGAGGCGCGGACGCGCCCGCAGCAGGAGGCGGTGCTGGCCGCGCTGCGCTTCAAGTGCGACCTCCTCTGGGCGCAGCTCGACGCCCTGCACCACGCCTATGTCGCCCCGGGCCTGCCGCCGCCGGGCGCCTTCGTCCCGGACGTGCCGTGACGGTCGCGCCCGCCAGCATCCCCCGCTTCGCCCGCGGCATGCGCCTGCGCGAGGACGCGGCGCGCGCCCGCTGGGTGGTGGTGGGGCCGGAGCGCCTCTTCGTGCCGGACGAGATCGCGCTGGAGGTCCTCCGCCTGATGGATGGCGCCCGCAGCGTGGACGCGATCGTGGACGACCTCGCCGCCCGGTACGACGCCCCGCGCGAGGCGATCGCCGCCGACGTGCTCGCCCTGCTGAGCGACCTGCACGCCAAGGGGGTGGTCACGGCATGACCCCTCCCCCACCCCCACCCTTGAAGCCCTTGGGTCTGCTCGCGGAACTCACCCACCGCTGCCCCCTGCGCTGCCCCTACTGCTCCAACCCCGTCGAGCTCTCCCGCGCCTCGGCGGAGCTGGATACCGAGACCTGGGGCCGCGTGTTCCATGAGGCGGCCGCGCTCGGCGTGCTCCAGCTCCACCTCTCCGGCGGAGAGCCCGCGGCGCGGCGCGACCTGCCGGAGATCGTCGCCCACGCCGCCCGCGCCGGCCTCTACTCCAACCTCATCACGTCCGGCGTGCTGCTGGACGCGGCGAAGCTGCGGGCCCTGGCCGATGCGGGGCTGGACCACGTCCAACTCTCCGTCCAGGACGCCGAGGAGGCCTCCGCCGACCGGATCGGCGGGCTGCGCGGCGGCCACGCCCGCAAGCTCCTCTTCGCCGGGGCCGTCCATGAGGCCGGCCTTCCACTGACCCTCAACGCCGTCGTCCACCGCCAGAACCTGGACCGCCTGCCCGCGCTGATCGACCTCGCGCTGCACCTCGGCGCCGGGCGGCTGGAGGTGGCGCATGTCCAATACTACGGCTGGGCGCTGCGGAACCGCGACGCCCTGCTGCCCAGCCGCACCCAGCTCGACGCCGCGACCGCCGTCGTGGCGGAGGCCCGCGCGCGGCTGCAGGGCCGCCTCGTCATCGACTACGTGGTGCCGGACTACCACGCGCACCGGCCCAAGGCCTGCATGGGGGGCTGGGGCCGGTCCTTCATCGCCGTCTCCCCGGCCGGGCTCGCCCTGCCCTGCCACGCCGCCGAGAGCCTGCCCGGCTTCAGCTTCCCAAACGTCCGCGATCACTCCCTGGCCGAGATCTGGACGCACTCCGAGGCCTTCAACCGCTTCCGCGGCACCGGCTGGATGCCCAGCCCCTGCCAGGGCTGCGAGCACCGCGAGCGCGACTGGGGCGGCTGCCGCTGCCAGGCCTTCGCGCTGACCGGAGAGGCGGCCGCGACCGACCCCGCCTGCTCCCGCTCCCCGCACCACCACCTGCTGGATCTGGCGGTGCAGGACGCGGCCGGAGCCGGGGGGGATTTCACCTACCGCGAGATGGCCCGCGCGCCCGTGCCGGGGTGACGCCTCCCTTGTCCTGATCCTTCGGCGGCCCACCGTGGCCAGAGGGAGGAAGAAGGAATTCTTCCTCCCTCCGGACCTCCCACCATCATCTTCTTCTTCGAGCTGGAGTCACTCCGCTGACGGTGCGCTTCGGGTCATCGACCCGAAGCGACTGCAAGGGCAGGATCTGCGGGACCGAGATCGGAAACACCTTCGATCATCGCATCCGCGGCAGCCCGATCGCGGGGTCCGGGGTGGCCGTTGCCACCCCGGTGGAGGGATTTCAGGGGAGGCGACGCCTCCCCTGCGGCCACCCGCAACGACAGCTCAGGAAGGGTGCGTCGGGCCGGGCTAGCGCTGCGAGACGTAGTGCGCGATCTGGCTGATCTGCGCGTCCGTCAGCCCCTGGACCACGGCGTTCATCTGCGTGTCCGTCCCGTGCCGGTTGTTGTCGCGATAGGCCTTCAGCGTGTCCGCCAGGTACTCCTCCCGCTGCCCGGCGATGTGCGGCACCTGGTTCTGCCCGACCAGGTTCGGCAGGTGGCAGACGCCGCAGCGCAACCGGTTCGAGAGGGCCGCGCCGTTGTTGTAGGCGGGCACGTTCCGCCGCGCCCGGTCCGGCGGCGGGGCGTGGCGCAGGGAAGCGAAGTAGGCGCCCAGATCCTCCACCGCCTCGTCGGAGAGGCCTTCCGAGGGCTCCTTCATCGCCGCCACGTCGCGCAGCCCCTCGCGGAACAGCACGAGCTGCAGCGCGATGAACTCGCGCTGCTGCCCGGCCAGGGACGGGATGGAGGGCGTGGCGGAGACGCCCCGCTCGCCGTGGCAGGCGCCGCAGCTGCGCTCCGCCGCCAGCCTCTCGCCCCGCGCGACGGCGGCATTCTGGGGCGCGGCATTCTCGGGCGCGCTTCCCTGCGCCGCGGCGGGAAGGGCGGGCGCCATCAGCGCCAGCCCCAGCAACAGAGCCCGCAAGCCCGTCACCGCTGGTAGGTGATGCGGTAGATGGCGCCGTTCTGCTCGTCGGAGACGAGGAGCGACCCGTCGGGCATCACCAGCACGTCGGTCGGCCGGCCCTTGAAGCTGTTGTCGCCCGTGTCGAGCAGCCCCGTCAGGAAGGGCTCCACCCGGCCCTGCGATCCGTCCTCGTTCAGCGCCACCGTCACCACGTCGAAGCCGCTCTTCGCGTCGCGGTTCCAGGAACCGTGGCGGGCGATGAAGGCGCGGCCGCGATAAGCCTCGGGGAACATGGTGCCGTTGTAGAAGCGCATCCCCAGCGCCGCCGTGTGCGGCCCGAGCAGCGCGACGGGGGCGGGGAACTCCGAGCACCTGCGGCCGGTGTGCCCGGGATCCTGCCAGGCGTTGCCGGAGCAGTAGGGGAAGCCGTGATGCTCGCCGGGGCGGGAGAGGCGGTGCAGCGTGTCGTCGGGCGTGTCGTTCCCCGCCCAGTCACGCCCGTTGTTGCTGGCGTAGAGCACGTTCGTGCCCGGCCGCCAGTCGAAGCCCACGGAGTTGCGCACACCGTGGCCCATCACCTCGCGGCCCGAGCCATCGGGGTTGTAGCGCACGATCAGTGCGTGCCGGTTCTCATCGAAGGTGCAGGTGTTACAGGGCACGCCGATGTTCATGTACAGCTTGCCGTCCGGGCCGAAGGCCGCGAACTTCCAGCCGTGATGCGCTTCCGTCGGCAGGTTGAAGGCCGCAGTCATGTCCACCGGCTCGGCGTTCGGGTTCGCCGCGATGTTGTCGTAGCGCAGCACGCGGTTGATCGCGATGACGTAGAGCGCGCCGTCCCGCACCGCCACGCCGTTCGGGTTGTCCAGCCGCTGCGCCAGGACGCGCGAGGTCCGGTTCCCGCCCTCCTCCTTCACGGCGTAGACGCGGCCGATGGCGCGCGTGCCGACATAGACCGTCCCGTCCTCGCCCCGCGCCATCATGCGCGCACCCGGCATGCCGGAGGCCCAGACCTCCGCCCGGAAGCCCTCGGGCAGGCGGAGGGAGTCCAGCGGGATGCGGTCGGCCGGCGTCGCCGTCAGCCGCGGCGCGTGGGGGGCTAGGGGGGAGTTCGCCTGGTCTCCCGTGCGGCCCTGCGCCCAGGCCGGCGGCGCCGCGGGCTGCTGGGCCAGGGCCGGGAGCGAGAGGGCAAGGGAGAGAACACCGGCCAGCGCCGGACGCCACGCGGGGTGGGACGTCATGATTTCCTCCTCGGCGGCGCTTCGTGCGCCATCCCCAGGGAGGCTAGTTTATGAACACGCGGCAAGACAATGGCGCGGGTCGCGTCCGGACCCGCCACACCCCGGCCGGCCCTTCCGCCGCCCCCGGCACGCCTAGGCGGCCGCGGCCGCGCGGATCGGCCCGCGCGTGGTCCAGTTGGCGGCGACCGCGCCGAACCCGACGAGGATCATCACCGGCCAGAAGGCCGCGTAGCTGCCCGTCCTCTCCACCAGGATCGCCGCCGCGCCCGCCCCGAGGAAGCCACCGATCTGGTGGCTGAAGAAGCAGACGCCGTAGAGCGCCCCGAGGTCAGCCACCCCGAATCGCCGGGAGATGGCCGCGGCCGTCAGCGGCACGGAACCGAGCCAGATGGAGCCGAGCACCGCGGCGAAGAGCAGCGTGCCCCATTCCGTCACGGGCAGGGTGGCAAAGAGCGCGATCGCGAGGCTGCGGACGAGGTAGATCGCGCCCAGTGCCACCTCCGGCCGGATGACGCCGCCGAGCCGGCCGCAGAGCCAGGACCCCGGGATGTTGAACAGCCCCACCAGCATCAGCGCGGTGGCGCCGAGCCAGGGCGGCATGCCGCAGAGCGCGAGATGCGTCGGCAGGTGGGTGGTCAGGAAGGCCAGCTGAAAGCCGCAGGCGAAGAAGCCGAGCGTCAGCAGGGCGAAGTCCCGCTCCCGCAGGGCGGTCCGGGCGAGGCCGGGCAGCTCGGACAGGGCGCGCCGCGGCGCCAGCGGATTGCGCGGCGACCACTCCATGGCGCGCGCGGCCGGCACGATGAGCAGCGCCATGGCGGCCATCGCGCCCAGCGCCGCGACCGCGCCGAACCAGCCCATGCCCAGCTGCGCGTAGGGCACCAGCATCGCCTGCCCGACCGATCCGCCGGCGGCGGCCAGGCCGAGCATGCTGCCCCGGCGCTCCGGCGGGGCCGCTCGCCCCACGGCCGCGATGACGCTGCCGGTCCCCGCGCACCCCACGCCCAGCCCCGTCAGGACCCCGATCCCCAGCACGGCCGTGAGGGGGGATGGGTGCAGCACGACAAGGCCGAGGCCGGCCGCGTAGAGCAGCCCGCCGACGGCGGCGACCCGCCCGGCGCCGTAGCGGTCGCCGAGCGCGCCGGTCACCGGCTGGGCGATCCCCCAGGTCAGGTTGTGCAGCGCGACGGCGAGCCCGAGCGTGACGACGGAGACGCCCGTCTCCGCGCTCAGGGGCAGGAGGAAAAGGCCGAGGGTCTGGCGGATTCCCATGGCCATGGAGGCCGCGACCGCGGCGGCCACCACCACGGTCCAGATACCGGGGTTCCCCATACCGGGGTTGGTTGCACCGGGGTTCCGCATCGTTTCCACCCTTCACCTCGCGCAGGTGCGGCGCTCGTCCTACCCCCGCCCGCGCATTAGGCGCGCAACCGCCGCAGGGGTCCAGGCCGCCACCGCCCGGCGCCGCCCTCCCCGGCGCCCGCGCGGTTCCCCAGCCATCCCTCCCGCCACATGGAGGAGGAGCCCAGGGCAGGAGGGCTGCCGGCATCGCGGCGGCCGCGCCACCCCGGGCTTTTCAGGATCACCCCGCGTCGCTAGTGCTGCGGCCCGGCCCCCGTCGCGGGCGGAAAGGGCCGCAAGGGGTGGAAAACGGCCGTGCTCTCATCTCCGCGCCCGGGCAGCCTGCCCGCGGGCGCCACCGGCGGCGTCGTCATGATGCTGCTCGGCGTGCTCCTCTTCGCCGTCAACGACACGCTCGGCAAATGGCTGGTCGGCTCCTACACGGTGGGGCAGCTGCTGCTGGTGCGCAGCGTCGCCGGGCTCTGCGCCATGGCGCCCTCGATCCGGGCGGCCGGTTCCCCCGCCTTCCTCCGGGCGCCGCGCCCGGGGCTGCAACTCTTGCGCGTGGCCTTCTCCACCCTGGAATCCTCGCTCTTCTTCTGGGCGCTCAC
Organism: Pararoseomonas sp. SCSIO 73927; assembly: GCF_037040815.1. NCBI lineage: Bacteria > Pseudomonadati > Pseudomonadota > Alphaproteobacteria > Acetobacterales > Acetobacteraceae > Pararoseomonas > Pararoseomonas sp. SCSIO 73927. Next base: position 2,197,428 of record NZ_CP146232.1, on the reverse strand, counting down.
GGAGCTGCCCCTGGCGGAGGTCATGACCTACTACATGGCCGGCCCGATCTACGTGACCGCCCTCTCTCCCTTCCTGCTGGGGGAGCGGGTCGGCTGGCGCCGCTGGACGGCCGTGGCGGTGGGGTTCGGCGGCGTCGTGCTCGCGCTGCACCCCTCGCCCTCCTCCCTCTCCTTCGGCGCGGTCTGCGCCCTGGCGGGCAGCTTCAGCTACGCCCTCTTCCTCATCACCACCCGCCAGCTGGCGGGCGTGCCGGGGACGGTGCTGATGACGGCACAGCTCCTGGCCGCGCTCCTCTTCGGCGCCGTGCTCGTCCTGACGCAGGGCTGGACGCCGCCCGGGATCACGGACTTCGTGCTCATGCTGTTCCTCGGCATCGGCTCGCTGGGCGGCAATCTCTGCGTGAACCAGGCGCTGCGGATCGCGCCGGCCTCCGTGGTGGTGCCCTACCAGTACACGCTGATCCTCTGGGGCATGCTCTTCGGCTACCTCTTCTTCGGCGAGGTGATCGGGCCGCTGACCCTGGCCGGGGCCGCCATCATCATCGGCGCCGGGCTCTTCATCTTCCTGCGCGAGCAGCAGCTGCGCCGGGAGGCACCCCGGTGACCCCGGCGCCGCTCCCGGACGCCTCCGTCCCATCCCTGCCCGATGGCGCGGCCGGCCCGTGTCCCGCCCCACCGGACCGGGCGAGGTCCGGGGCCTCACGGCAGCCGGCGGGCGGTCAGAACTGCCAGGGGGCGGGGACCCAGGCGTAGCCCGTGTCCGTCCTCAGCATCCGCCCCAGGCCGGGAAAGGGGTAGTGGAAGCCGAGGACGAGGAGCCGGTCGGCCGCCGCCCGGTCGAAGATCCGGCGGCGCGCCTCCAGCGCGGCGTCCTTGTCGCGGTCCGGCCCCGGCCGCCAGTTGCGGTCGATGTTGATGACGGGGAGGTAGGCGAGGTCCGCCGTCAGCAGCAGCTGGTCGCGCCCGGAATGGACCAGGAGGGCGGCCATGCCCGGCGTGTGGCCGGAGGCGGCGATGGTGGTGAGGCCCGGCACGATCTCCTGCCCGGCCTCGTAGAGCCGCACGTCGCGCGAGACGGGCTCCAGGCCGCGCTTGATGGCGGCGGCGAAGTTGCGCCGGAACTCCGCCGGCACGGGCATGTAGGACAGGTCGGGCTCGCCGCGGACGAAGAAGTCCCAGTCTGCGCGGGGCACGAAGACCGCGGCCCGCGGGAAGGCGCGGCCGCCATCCGGCGCGCGCAGGTTGCCGACATGGTCGGGATGGGCGTGGGAGACGACGACGGCGTCGATGTCGCCCGGCGTCAGCCCGACCGCGGCGAGGTTGGCGAAAAGGCGCCCGCCATTCGGCCCCATGCTCTGCCCGGCCCCCGCCTCGAGCAGGATGCGGCGCCCGCCCGTCTCGATCAGCAGCGTGTTGAGGTTCAGCGTCATGTGGTCGGCGGGGAGAAAGGCGTTCCGCAGCACCGCACCCAGCTCGGCCTCCGGCGCGTCGCTGGCGTAGACCCGGGGCGGCCCGCCGATCACGCCGTCGCTCAGCACCGTCGCGGCGACCTCCCCCACCCGGAAGCGGTAGTGCGCGGCGTTGCCGATCGGGGCCACGGCGCCCTGCGCCAGGGCGGGCCGGCCGGGTCTGCCGGTCAGCGCCGCTCCCGAGGCGGCGGCCGCCGTCAGCATGATGGTGCGACGGTTGATGGTCAGGCGTGTCACGGGGTTGCCGTCCTCGATCCCGGCGGCCGCGGCGTGCGGCGCCTGCCCCCGGAAATGACACCCCACCGGCGCCCGAATAAGCTGGCAATGGATGCCAGGCCTGATAACCCTGGCTTCCCAATGAAGCCGCTCCGCCTCGACAGCCTGGACGTCCTCGCGGCCATCATCCGGCACGGCGGCTTCCGCGCCGCCGCGGCGGAGCGGGGCGTCTCCTCCACCGCGCTGAGCCAGACGATCCGCGCCCTGGAGGACGGGCTGGGAATCCGCCTGCTGAACCGGACGACGCGGAGCGTCGCGCCCACGGAGGCGGGCGCGCGGCTGCTCGAGCGCCTCGTGCCGGCGCTGCAGGAGATCAGGACGGCGATCGACGAGCTCGACGGGCTGCGGGAGAGGCCATCGGGCACGCTGCGGATCAACGCGCCCGGCCCGGCCGTGGATCACGTGCTGTGCCCGCTGGCCTTCGAGTTCATGGAGATCCACCCGGAAGTCCGGGTCGAGATCATGAGCGACGCGGCCATCGTGGACATCGTGGCCCAGGGCTTCGACGCCGGGGTGCGCTTCGGGCAGCAGCTGGACCAGGACATGGTGGCCGTCCCGCTGGGGCCGCCGCTGCGCTACGCGATCGTCGCGGCGCCGTCCTACCTGCGGCGGAACGGCGAGCCGGGCAGCCCGCAGGACCTGGTCGGGCACGCGTGCATCCGCCGGCGCTTCCCGGGCGGCACGCTGGCCCGCTGGAAGTTCGAGAGGGGCGGGGAGGCGGTGGAGATCGTCCCCAGCGGCCGCCTGACGCTGAGCTCCGCGCACCAGGAACTGGGCGCCGCCCTCGCGGGACAGGGAATTGCCCACCTGCTGGAGGACTACGTGCGGCCCTCCCTCGCGGAGGGCTCGCTCGTCGAAATCCTCCGGGACTGGAGCCAGGACCTGCCGGGGTGGTTCCTCTACTACCCGAGCCGGCGGCACCCCAGCGCCGCGATGAGGGCGTTCCTGGACCTCGTCGCCGCCCGCCGCGTGCGGCCACCAGGCCCAGGCCCGCTGAGTCCAGGGCAGCGCCCGATGTGATCGGCCGATGGCAGGGCGGCCGGAGGTGCGGGGATGGCTGACCTGCCCAGGCCGAGGACAGGCCGCGCACGGCGATGCGCCGCGACCGATGCGCCCGCGTCCTCCTCCCCGCCAGCACCGCCCTCCCCGGCATCGAGGAGGCCCGGGCCCTAGGCCTCCATGTCGGCCGTCTTCAGCAGGGTGGCGAAGGCGAGCTGCATGTCGTGCAGGGTCTGCCCCGGCTCCACGTCCACCCACTCGTCGAGCGAGTGCGCACCGGCGCCGGCACCGGCGCTGAGGGCGATCCCGGGAACGCCCATGGAGATGGGGATGCTGGCATCGGTGGAGCTGGCGACGGCCTTGGGCGTGAAGCCCAGCGCCTTCGCGGCGGCGGTGGCGTTGGCCACCAGGGCGCTGTCGCGGTCGATGGCGCCGGCGGGGCGGTCGCCGATCTTCTTCCACTCGGCGGTGATGGCGCCCTTGGCGGTGCTGCGGGCGGCGTTCTCCGCGTCCACGGCCTTCCCCACGATCGCCTTGAAAGCGGCGTCGATGCGGGCGAGCTCCTGCGCGGAGTCCGAGCGCAGGTCCACCTCCAGCCACACCTCGTTCGGGATGGAGTTCACAGAGGTGCCGCCGCCGAGGACGCTGGCGCTGAAGGTGGTGCGGGGCGAGGCCGGGACCGGCATGCGGGAGAGGCCGGCCATCGCCTCGGCGAGCGCGAAGGAGGGGCTGACGAGGCCGAAATCCATGAAGCTGTGCCCGCCCGGCCCGCGGAAGGTGACGCGGTAGCGGAGCGAGCCGGTGGCGCCGGAGACGATGGTTCCCATGCCCATCGGGCCTTCCACCGAGATGAAGGCGGCGATGCGGCCGGCGTAGCGCCCTTTCTGGAAGAGGTGGCGGATGCCGCGCAGGTCCCCCAGCCCTTCCTCGCCCACATTGCCGACGAAGAGGATGTCGTGGCGCGTCTGGATGCTGGCGGCGTCCATGGCGCGGAGGAAGGCAAGGTTCATCGCGAGGCTGCGCGTGTCGTCGCCGATGCCGGGGGCGTAGAGGCGCGTGCCCTCGCGCCGCACCTTCAGGTCGGTGCCAGGGGGGAAGACCGTGTCGAGGTGAGCGGCGACGACGATGAGTTGACCGTTGCCGAGCCCGCGGCGAAGGCCCATCACGTTGCCCTCCTCGTCGGTCTCGCACTCCTCCAGCCCGGCCTCCCGCAGCATCTCCAGGTAGGCGGCACCGCGCTCGGCTTCGCCGAAGAAGGGGGCAGGGATCTCCGTGAGCCGGATGGTCTCCTCGACGAAGCGCTCGTGGTTCGCCGCCAGGTGGCGCAGCGCCTCCTGATAGACGGGGCTCTTCATCACGCTCTCGACCATCTGCCGTATCCCCTCGCGGAGCGGATGCCATGCGACGGGCGGGCGGGGATGTCCAGTGCGGGGACGGGTGCTAGGACGCCGCGTCCAGGCCGGCCCAGACCGGATCCTTCAGCTTGCTGGTGAAGGCCGCGTGGCGCTCCATCTCCTCCGGCGTGTTGGCGATGGGGCGCGGCGTGCGGGCGATGGGGCCGGCCGTGGTCGCGAGGCCGCTGCGGTTGCCGCCGAGGGCGGTGGCCAGCGCCAGGCCGGGCTGCTTGCCGCCCATCAGCTCCAGATAGACCTGGCCGAGGAGCTGCACGTCCAGCAGCGCGTTGTGGGTGGTGCGGGCCGAGAGGTCGATGCCAAAGCGGCGGCAGAGGGCGTCGAGGCTGTTGGGCAGGCCGGGGAAGCGCTTCTTCGCCATCTCCAGCGTGTCCACCATGCGGCTGCGGGGGATGCGCGGCGTCTCGCAGCGGTCGAACTCGTAGTCCAGGAACTTGAAGTCGAAGGGGGCATTGTGGGCGATCACGGGATCGTCCCCCAGGAACTCCAGCAGCTCCGGCAGGATCGCGGCAAAAAGGGGCTTGTCCGCCAGCATGGAGGCGGTGAAGCCGTGCACCTTCGTGGCCTCGGGGGGCACGTCGCGCTCGGGGTTGATCAGCTTGTGGAAGTGCCTGCCCGTCGGCATGAGGTTGACCACCTCGATGGCCGCCACTTCCAGCACGCGGTCGCCGGTGGCGGGGTCTAGGCCGGTGGTCTCGGTGTCGAGGATGAGGGCGCGGGACATGCCGGGAATATAGACCCGCCGGGCCGCGCAACCCAGGGAAAGAGATGGGGGAGGGCCGAGAAGCCCTCCCCCATTCGCGTCAGGCCGCGGCCTTGATGGCGGCCTTCTTCACGTCCTCGCTGACGGTGCCGGCGAAGGTCTCGAAGTTGCCCTCGAACAGGCCCTGCAGCTTCTTCGCCGTGGCGTCGTAGCCGGCCTTGTCGGCCCAGCTGCCGCGGGGGTTCAGCACCTCGGCGGGCACGCCCTCCAGCGCCTTCGGGATCGAGAGGCCGAAGAAGGGCTCCGTCTCGAACTCCACCTTCGCCAGGCTGCCGTCCAGCGCGGCGCGCAGCAGGGCGCGGGTGTGCTTGATCGACATGCGGTGGCCGGTGCCGTAGCTGCCGCCGGTCCAGCCGGTGTTCACCAGCCACACCTGGGCGCCGTCGCGCTCGATCAGCTCCGCCAGCATCTTGCCGTAGGTCTCGGGGTGGCGCGGCAGGAAGGGGGCGCCGAAACAGGTGGAGAAGGTGGCCTGCGGCTCCTTGCCCAGGCCCTTCTCCGTGCCCGCCACCTTCGCGGTGTAGCCGGACATGAAGTGGTACATGGCCTGCGCCGGGGTCAGCTTCGCAATCGGCGGCAGCACGCCGAAGGCGTCGGCCGTCAGCATCACCACGTTCTTCGGCAGGCCGGCCTGCCCGCCCGGGACCGTGTTCGGGATGAACTCGATCGGGTAGCAGGAGCGGGTGTTCTCGGTCAGCGAGCCGTTCTCGAGGTCGAGGTTCCCGCGCTCGTCGCCGATCACGTTCTCCAGCACGGCACCGAAGCGGTGGGAGGCGTCCCAGATCTGCGGCTCGGCCTCGCGGGAGAGCTTGATGACCTTGGCGTAGCAGCCGCCCTCGAAGTTGAAGACGCCCGTCTTCGTCCAGCCGTGCTCGTCATCGCCGATCAGCGCGCGCTCGGGGTCGGAAGACAGGGTGGTCTTGCCGGTGCCGGAGAGGCCGAAGAAGAGGGCCGTGTCGCCGCCCTTGCCCACGTTGGCGGAGCAGTGCATCGGCAGCACGCCCTGCGCGGGCAGCAGCCAGTTCATCACGGTGAAGATGCTCTTCTTGATCTCGCCGGCGTAGGAGGTGCCGGCGATCGCGATGATCTTCTTCGCGAAGGAGAGGGCGATCAGCGTGGTGGAGTTCGGGCGGCCGCCGTGCTCGGGCTTCGCCTCCATCTCCGGGGCGTGCAGGATCACGTAGTCCGGCTCGAAGCCGGCCAGGTCCTCCGCCGGGGGGCGGATGAACATGTTGCGGGCGAAGAGGGCGTGCCAGGCGTTCGTCGTCACCAGCCGCACCTTGATGCGGTAGGCGGGGTCGGCGCCGGCGTAGAGGTCCTCGGTGAAGAGCTCGGGCTGCTTGCCGAGATAGGCGCGGACGTCGGCGGTGAAGGCCTCGAACTTCGCGGGGTCGAGCTTCTGGTTGACCTTGCCCCACCAGATCTCCTTCGTGACCTCCGGATCGTCGGCCACGAACTTGTCGGCGACGGAGCGGCCGGTGTGCACGCCCGTAACGCCCATGAAGGCGCCATCGGCGGAGAGGCGGCCCTCGCCCCGGCGCATGGCGTGCTGCACGAGGCCGGGGGCGGTCAGGTTGGCGTGGATCTCGAAACCCGACTGGACGCCGGTGCCGGAGAGCGCCCGGGCGTGGGAAATCTCGTTCATGCTAAGCGCTTTGCCTCTGATGGACCGGACCGGGGAGGGGCTGATCCGCGTCCCTCAGAGGATTGTAGCCTCGACAGGGGGTCAAAATTAAGGCTGGATGATAGGGGCCCGGCAAAATAACCGTCCGGTTACTTAGCAAGTGCAGCATGGCACCGGATTCGTGTCGTTACGCCTCCCCCGCCTCAGGCCGCAGGGCCGCGGCGCGCAGCCGGTGCGCCCGGCCGAAGCCGAGCACCAGCAGCGCGCCACCCGACTCGACCCGCCAGAGGGAGAAATCCGCGAAATCGGCGTAGGGCTCGGCATAGGGGTGGCGGGCCAGCCAGACCGCCTTCAGCTCCGGGTCGTCCACGGGCTCGGCCACCCCCGTCACGCTCACCCGCGGGGTGGTCTGGGGGTTGGGGCCATCCGCCGCGCCCTGGAAGAGAACCGCGCAGCGGCCGTCGCGGCGGAGCTGGCGCGTGTGCTCCGAGAGGGCGGAGAGGAAGAGCAGCACCGCCCCGTCCGGCGCGACGGCGGGGGTGACGAGGGAGGCGAAGGGCTGCCCGCCCTCCCCCACCGTGGCGAGGGTGGCGGAGGCGGCGCCGCGCATCAGGCGGCGGGCCTGGAGAGCCGGGTCGGAGGCCAAGTCGGGGGCCAAGTCGGGGGCCGGATCGGCCTCCCGATTAACGGCGGGGCCGCCTGCCTCTCCCGGTTTGTCCTCTGCCATGGCATCCTCCGCTCCATCTGGCCGCCATATTTGGCCGCCATCCTGTCGCGCCGCCGCGACCAGGCCTTCAGGGACGCCCGATGCCCCATACCATCGCCCTCGTCGATGACGACCGCAACATCCTCACCTCCGTCTCCATGACGCTGGAGCAGGAGGGCTTCACCGTCCGCACCTACACGGATGGCGAGAGCGCGCTGCAGGGGCTGATGGCCCGCCCCGTGGACCTCGCGGTGCTGGACATCAAGATGCCCCGCATGGACGGGATGGAGCTTCTGCAGCGCCTGCGCCAGCGCAGCGGGATGCCCGTGATCTTCCTCACCAGCAAAGACGACGAGCTGGACGAGCTGATGGGCCTGAGGCTGGGGGCGGACGACTACATCACCAAGCCCTTTTCCCAGCGCCTGCTGCTGGAGCGCATCCGCACCCTGCTGCGCCGGAACGAGGCGAGCCGGGCGGAGGGCAGCGGCACCCCCCAGGGCGGCGTGATCGCCCGCGGCGACCTCGTGCTCGATGAGACGAAGCACACCTGCACCTGGAAGGCGAAGCCGGTGCAGCTGACAGTGACGGAGTTCCTGCTCGTGAAGGCGCTGGCCGTGCGCCCGGGCATGGTGAAGAACCGCGACCAGCTCATCGACGCCGCCTATGGCGAGAACATCTACGTGGATGACCGCACCATCGACAGCCACGTGAAGCGCGTGCGCAAGAAGTTCCGGGCCGTGGACGACAGCTTCGGGCAGATCGAGACGCTCTACGGAATCGGGTACCGCTACAAGGAAGCGTGAGGATCCATCCGCTGGGTGGATGGCTGGTATCCGCTCGCTCGAGTGGAAGGCGACGGGGGGCGAGCGCATATCGCTCGCAACAGACGACGACATAGTGCCGCCGCCTAACACTCAAGGCATGATTTCATGTTCAACCTTCGCAACCTCGCCCTCGCCGCCGCCCTGATCGGCGGCGCGCTGGCCTCCGCCCCCGCCTTCGCCGACCAGGACCGCGTGCCCGAGGGCGCCACCGCCTCCGGCGCCTGGGTCTCGGCGCCCAACAGCCGCACCCCGCTCGCCGGCGCCGGGCAGAGCTTCCTGGAGCGCACCGGCGCGACGGGCGGCGCCGGCCAGCAGAACTGAGCCGCCGCTTCGCCCCTTGGGGCGGCTGAAGGGGGCCGCCGGTTCGTCCGGCGGCCCTTTTTCGTGCGCGCCGCCCCGGGAATGCCACGCCCCGGCCTCACCCTCGGCCGCGGAACTGCTGTAGGCTGCGCCCCATGCCGGACGCCAGCGGCCCGATCCTGACCGAAATTCCCCCCGCCGTTCCGCTGGAGCGGCGCGGCCGGAACCGGCGCGTCTCGCCGCTGCTCCGGCGCATCCTGCTGGTGAACATGCTGCCGCCCTTCCTGCTGGCGGCCACCCTCCTCTACCTGGACCAGTATCAGGACGGCCTCCTGGCCGCCGAGGTGCAGGGGCTGCGGACCCAGGCCCGCATCTACGCCAACGGCATCGCCGAGGCCGGGGTGCGGATCCAGGACGACCGCGCGACCCTGGTGCCCGACACCGCCCGCCCCCTGCTGCGCCGCCTGACGGAGCCGAGCCCGGGCACCCAGGCGAAGCTCTTCGACAACAACGGCCTGCTGGTGGCCGACAGCCGCGTGCGGGAGGGGCCGGGCGGCGCGATCGTGACCGAGCCCCTGCCCCCGCCGGAGCAGCCGGGACCGGTGGCCGGCTTCATCGGCCGCCTCTACGAGCGGGTGCTGGACTGGTTCCCCCGCCCCCGCGTGCGCGGCCCGGCCGTGGTGGTCGATGAGAGCGCGGGCGCCGCCTCCTTCGACTGGCAACCCGATCTCGGCCCGGACCGGCGGGAGGAGCTGCGCCTGGCGCTGGAAGGCGGCGTGAACCCCTACGTCCGCCGCACCGGGGATGGCCGCCTTCTCGTCTCGGTGGCCGAGCCCGCCCGGCGGGCCAACCAGCCCGTGGGCATCGTGCTGCTGACCCGCGAGGCGCGGGAGGTGGACGAGCGCGTGATGGAGATCCGCGGCTCCGTCCTCGCCCTATTCGCCATGGCGCTGGCGCTGACCGTCGCGCTCTCCGTCTATCTCGCCCGCACCCTCGCCTCACCGATGCTGGAACTGGCGGCCTCGGCCGCCTCCATGCGCCAGGGCAAGGGGCGGGGCGGGTCGGTTCCGGCGCCGCTGATGGGCCGGCAGGACGAGATCGGCACCCTCGCCCGCGCGCTGCAATCCGGCGCCAACGCCCTCTGGGCGCGGGTGGACGCCAACGAGCGCTTCGCGGCCGACGTGGCGCACGAGCTGCGGAACCCCCTCACCTCCGTCCGCTCCGCCATTGAGACCCTGCGCCGGGTGGAGAACCCGGACCAGCAGAAGCGGCTTCTCGCCATCATCGCCGAGGACGCGGTGCGGATGGACCGCCTCATCGGCGACATCTCCGACAGTTCCCGCGTGGACGCCGAGCTCTCCCGCTCCGTGGCCGAGCCGGTGGATGTCGGCCCCATCCTCTCCACCCTGGTGGAGCTGCACGGCGCCACGCGGGGCGAGGGCGACCCGGCCATGGAGATCGACTCCCCCGCCCACCTGGTGGTGCGTGGCGTGGAGGGGCGGCTGGTTCAGGTGTTCCGCAACCTGCTGGGCAACGCCCTCTCCTTCTCCCCGCCCAACGGCGCCGTGCGGGTGCGGGCCAGGACCACGGGCGCCATGGCGGAGATCGCGATCGAGGACGAAGGTCCCGGCATCCCCGAGGCCAAGCTCGAGGGCATCTTCGACCGCTTCTACACGGAGCGCCCGAGCGGCGAGCGCTTCGGCCAGCACTCCGGCCTCGGCCTCTCCATCTCCCGCCAGATCGTGGAAGGGCTGGGCGGCCGCATCTCGGCCGAGAACCGGCGCAACCCCGACGGGTCCGTCGCCGGGGCGCGCTTCGTGGTGCGGCTGCCAGTGGCCTGAGCGTCCCTCGCTCGAGTTCTGTGCTTCCGGTCGGTCCCGGGGAGAGGAAGAAGGAATTCTTCCTCTCCCCGGACCCCTCTCCATCATCTTCTTCTAATAGTTGTTCTTTCTCGGCCGGCGGTGCGCCTTGGGTCGACGACCCGAGGCGACTGCAAGGGCAGGAAGAAGCCTCTCACGCAGAGACCCCGTCTCAGGACGGCACGGCGGCAGCCCGATGGGGATCCAAGGGCCTTAGGCCCTTGGCGGGGGTCCAGGGGGCGGCGCCCCCTGGTTCGAGAGACAGCGCCGAGGGCACTCGCCGGAGCTGGAAATACAGCGTTGCAATTCCCCCAGTCATCCCCGGGCCCGGAGTGCCGTTGTGAGGCGGGACGGACGAGGAACCCGGCGTGACAGCGGATGATTCGGCAGGGGCGACACGATCGGGGGCAGGCGGGAACGCCTCCTCCCTGCCGGCGGCATGTGCCCTGACGGCCCTGGCCGGGTGGGTGGACGCGCTCGTCGTGCTACGCGGGAGCGAGATCCTGCCGGTCTACATGACCGGGAACTCGGCGAAGATGGCGGAGTCCCTGGCGGACGGGGCCTGGATGAAGGCTTGGCCGCTGGCCGCCGTGATCCTGGCTTTCCTGGCAAGTTCCACCCTGGCCGCGCGGCTCGTTCGGATGGCGGGGCGCCCGGCCCCTGCCCTGCTGCTGACCGGGGCGATGCTGCTGCTGGGGATGGCGCTCGGGCTCGGCACGCCGGAGGGGCGCTGGCCGCTCGGGCTGCTGCTGGCGGTCTCCGCCGGCATGGGGGCGGTGAACCAGGTCCTGGCCGGCGATCCCGGCGTGACCTTCATCACCGGCGCGCTCGTCCGCACGGCCCGGTCCCTGGCGGCCGGGGAGATGGCGAGGGCGGGGCGGGACGCCCTGCGCTGGGCGTCGCTGGTCGCCGGCGCGGCGGCTTCCGCGCTGACGCACGGCCTTGCGGGCCCCTACTCCCTGGCCCTTCCGGCCGCCGCCACCCTGCTGGCGGGCGCCGTCCTGGCGCTGCGCCCCCACCCGACCACGAAGGAGCAACCGGCTTGAGCGACACCGAGCACCCGATCCGCCCCACCGGCCCCGGCACGCCGGAGGGCCCTGCCCTTCCCGCGGTGGCGCCCGGCGCGCTGCCCCCGCCCTCCTCCATCGACCGCGGCCACGTGCGGGACGGGGCGGTGGAATTCGAGAACTGGAAGGGAGAGGCGGACAAGCCGGCGCCGCCGCCACCCGCGCCGATGCCGCCCGGGGAGCGCGTGGGCTTCGCGATCATGGGGCTTGGGCGGCTGACGCTGGAGGAGATCCTGCCCGCCTTCGCCGCGTGCAAGGCGGCGAAGGCGGTCGCCCTGATCTCCGGCAGCCCGGAGAAGGCGCGGGCGGTGGCCGCGCAGTACGGAATCGCGCCGGAGGGCGTGTACGGCTACGACGAGGTGCACCGCCTGGCGGAAAACCCGGAGGTGCAGGCGGTCTACGTCGTCACGCCGAACGGGATGCACCGCGACAACGTGCTGGCGGTGGCGAAGGCGGGCAAGCACGTGCTCTGCGAGAAGCCGATGGCCAACACCTCCGCCGAGGCGCGGGAGATGGTGGAGGCGTGCCGCGCGGCGGGCGTGCGGCTGATGATCGCCTATCGCTGCCAGTACGAGCCCTTCAACCGCGAGGTGGTGCGCCTGGTCCGCTCCGGCGACCTGGGGCGGCCGCGCGTGCTGGAGGCGACGAACACCCAGGTGCAGGGGCCGGCGGACCAGTGGCGGCTGAAGGCGCCGCTGGCGGGGGGCGGCGCGCTGCCGGATATCGGCCTCTACTGCCTGAACGGCGTGCGGGCGGTGCTGGGCGAAGAGCCGGTGGAGGTCTTCGCGCGGATCGTGAACCCGGCCGGCGACGCGCGCTACGCCGACATCGACGAGACGACGGTGTTCATGCTGCGCTTCCCCTCCGGCGCGATCGCCAACTGCGCCACCAGCTACGGGGCGCATGAGAGCAAGGACCTGCGGGTTCGCCTCGAAAAGGGCTGGATCGACCTGGAGAACGCCTTCGCCTATCGCGGCCAGCGCCTGCGGGTCGCGCAGCGGAAGGACGAGAACGAGGCGGTGGAGGAGCTGCGGATCGGCGCGAAGAACCAGTTCGCGCTGGAGATTGACCACTTCGCCAGGTGCATCCTGGAGGGCCGAGAGCCGCGCACGCCCGGCGAGGAGGGGCTGCAGGACCACGTGCTGATGGAGGCGCTCTACCGCTCCGCGCGCGAGGGCGGGCCGGTGGCGATCCCGCCGGTGGAGGGGCCCAAGGGGAGGCTGGACGCCTTCCGAGGGCCGGAACCCGGCTGAGACGGCGCCAGCCCGCCCGAACCGGCCCGGCCAAGGCGCGTTGACCCGCTGCGCCAGGGTCGGGACGGATCATGCAACAGCCGGAGCAGCTCACCACGAGCAAGCTGCAAAGCATGGTGGAGGGCTTCTTCTGGGTCCTGCCGAACATCGGGATCGGGCTGGTCGTGCTGGCGGGGTTCTGGATCGGCGGGCTGGCCGCGCGGCGGGCCCTGCTCTTCGCCTTCGCGCGCCGGCGCCGGGCCGACCTGGGCGAGCTGCTGGGCGGCTTCGCGCGATGGGCCCTGATCCTCGCCGGGGTCCTCGTCTTCGCGACGATCGTCTTCCCTTCGGTGAAGCCCTCCGACCTGCTGGCCACCCTCGGCCTCGGCTCGCTCGCGGTCGGGCTGGCTTTCCGCGACATCCTGCAGAACTGGTTCTCCGGGGTGATGATCCTCTACAGCCAGCCCTTCCGCGTGGGAGACCAGATCGTCTCCGGCGCGCACGAGGGCACGGTGGAGCACGTCGAGGCGCGGGCCACGATCATCAAGACCTATGACGGGCAGCGCGTGCTGATCCCCAACAGCAACCTCTACACGCGCAGCATCATCGTGCGGACCCACTTCCCCACCCGCCGCAGCGAGGCCGACGTGACCATCGGCTACGCGGACGACCCCGACGCGGTGGCGAAGGCCGCCGTGCGCGCCCTCTCCGCCGTGGACGGCATTGCGAAGGACCCGCCGCCCGACGCCCGCGCCTGGGAGTTCAACGAGGCCGGCGTGACGCTGCGCGTGCGCTGGTGGACGGAGAGCGTGCGGAACAAGGTGGTGACCGGGCAGGGGCGCGCCATCGCGGCGATCCGCAGGGCGCTGCGCGAGGCCGGGGTGGAGCTGGCCTTCCCCACGCGGATCGTGATGCTGCACGACGGGAGCGATGGCGGCCCCGCCCGGCGAGAGGACCGGCCGGCGGAGGCGCCGCGGCGCAACGGCGCGGCGCGGGACGGCGGCTGACGCGCCGCGGTCAGCCCAGCGCCGCCGCGATGGCGGCCCTGAGATCGGCGATGCGGAACGGCTTGCGCAGCACAACGGCCCCCTCCCCGGCCACCGCCTCGATGCTGGCCGTGTCCGCGTAGCCGCTGGAGAAGATGATCGGCAGGCCGGGCCGCCGCGCCCAGGCCAGGCGCGCCACCTCGGCGCCCGTCAGTCCGGGCATGGCGTAGTCGAGGATCATCAGGTCCGGGCAGCCGGCCTCCAGCGCCGCCAGCCCGGCCGCGCCGTCCGCCGCCGCCAGCACGGTGTAGCCCAGGGCCCCCAGCGCGGCGGTGAGCACGCCGCGGAGGTCGGGGTCGTCGTCCACGAGCAGGATCGTCGCCTCACCGGGCCGGGGCTCGGCCTCGGGGGGCGCCGGGTCGGGGCCGGGTCCGAGTTCGGCGACCGGCAGGAACAGGCGCACGGTGGTGCCCGCGCCGGGCCGGCTCTCGATCCGCACCGTGCCGCCCGCCTGGTGCGCGATGCCGTAGACCTGGCTCAGGCCCAGCCCCGTGCCCTTGCCCACGCCCTTGGTGGTGAAGAAGGGGTCGAAGGCGCGCGCGAGGACCTCGGGCGCCATCCCCTCCCCCGTATCCGTCACGGAGAGCACGGCGTAGTTGCCGGGGCGGAGGAGGGTGTCGGCCGGGACGGGCGCGACGGAGGTGGCGATCACCAGCTCCCCGCCCTCCGGCATGGCGTCCCGAGCGTTGATGGCCAGGTTCAGCACGGCCATCTCCAGCTGCGTGGCGTCGGAGAGCACGCCGACGCCCCCGCAGCCCAGGTCCAGCCGCAGGCGGATCATCGGGCCGAGGGTGCGCCGGAGCAGCTCCGTCATCCCCTCCACCAGCCCGGACAGGGCGAGCGGCCGCAGCTCGATCTTCTGCGCGCGGGAGAAGGCGAGGAGCTGCCCCGTCAGCTTCGTACCGCGCTCCGCGGCCTGCAGCCCCGCCTCGGCGTAGCGCAGCACCCGGTCGGTCTCCCCGGGGCGGCGGCGGATCAGGTCGAAGCTGCCCACCACGGCGCCGAGCAGGTTGTTGAAATCGTGGGCGATGCCGCCCGTGAGCTGGCCGATCGCCTCCATCTTCTGGCTCTGGCGCAGCGCCGCCTCGGCCTCCTGCAGCTGGCGCGTGCGCTCCGCCACGCGCGCCTCCAGGGTGACGTTCAGCTCCTCCAGGGCCAGGGCGGCCCGGCGCAGCCCCGCCTCGGCGCGCACGCGCTCGATATAGGCCCAGGAGCGCTCGGTCACGTCGCGCAGCAGGGCCAGCTCGTCCTCGGTCCAGCGGCGGGGGACGCGGTCGTGGATCGCCATCAGCGCGGTCAGCCGCCCCTGCCGGATCAGGGGCATGCAGATCGTGGCGGCGATGCCGATGGCCTGGAAGGTCGCCGCCTCGTGCGGCGCCAGCTCGGCCAGGTTGTCGTTGACGATCAGCGGCTCCCCGGCCGAGAGCCTGCGGACGGCCAGCTCCCCGAAATCCGCCAGGCTGTAGTGGCCGACGATGCTGGGCGATCCCTCCGCCGCCCAGTCGCCGCGGATGGTGAAGCCGTCCTCGTCCGGGTCCATGTCGGCATAGGCGCAGTTGGACAGGCCGAGATGCGCGGCGACGAGGCGCGTGGTGGCGGCCATCACCGCATCCGCCTCGCGCTCCCCGGCGATGGTGCGGCCGAGCACGTCGAGGAAGCCCAGGCGCCGGTTCGCCAGGACCTTCGCGGTGTTCTCCGTCACCGTGTCCAGCATGCCGAGGATCCGGCCCGCGCCGTCGCGGATGGGGCTGTAGCAGAAGGTGAAGTAGGCCCGCTCCGGCCGGCTGCCCCGCTCCACGAGGAGGGGAAAATCCTCGATGTAGGTCGCCCGGCCGGCATAGGCCGCCTCGGCGATCGGGCCGATCTCGCCCCAGGCCTCACTCCAGATCTCCCGGAAGGAGCGGCCGAGGGGCGCCGGCTTGTTCCCGAGGATCGGCACGAAGGCATCGTTGTAGAGGGTGACGAGATCGGAACCCCAGACCACCGCCTGCGGGAAGCGGGTGCCGAGCATGAGGGCCACGCTGGTCCTGAGCGCCTCGGGCCAGGCCTCGATGGGGCCGAGCGGGGTGCGTGACCAGTCGTGGCGCGCGATGGCCTCCGCCATGGCGCCACCGCCGGCCAGGAAGCTGAGGGCTTCGTCTCTCACGCCCCGATGCTTCGTTCATGCCGGGGCGGGCCGCAAGAGGCGCCGGCGGGCCCGGGAGGAGGAGAGTCTTTCCTCCTCTCCCCGGGACGGATCGTCAGCGCAGGGTCAGGAACCACTCCGCCGCGGCGGCGGCGCCTGCGGTTCGGGGGCGCCGGCCGGCGGCACCGGCGCGGGCGGGGGTGCCACGGAGTTCGCCAGCCAGCCGCCGCCGAGCACGCGGTAGAGCGTGACCTGCGCCGAGAGCCGGTCCCGCTGCAGCCCGATGAGGAGCTGCTGCGCGCCGTAGAGGTCGCGCTGGGAGACGAGGACGGTGAGATAGTTGTCCACCCCGGCCCGGAACCGCGCCTCGGAGAGGCGGTAGCTCTCCGCGTAGGCGTCCGTCAGGGATTGCTGGGCGCGCAGCTGGTCCCCGTAGGTGCCGCGTGCAGCGAGGGAGTCGGACACCTCGCGGAAGGCGGTCTGGATCGCCCCCTCGTAGTTGGCCACCTCGATGCGGCTGCGGATCCGCGCGAAGTCCAGGTTCGCCTCGTTGATGCCGCCGGTGAAGATCGGGACGTTGATCTGCGGCGAGAAGGCCCAGATGCCCGAGCCCGGCTGGAACAGGCGGGAGAGGGAGGCGCCCGCCGTGCCGTAGGAGGCGGTGAGGGAGATGCTCGGGAAGAAGGCCGCACGCGCCGCGCCGATGTTGGCATTGGCCGCGAGCAGCAGGCGCTCCGCCGCCAGCACGTCCGGGCGCCGCAGCAGCACCTCGGAGGAGAGGCCGGCGGGCAGGTCGCCGACGACGAGGGGGGAGGCCAGGTTGACGTCCTGCGGCAGGTCCGCCGGCACGGGCTGGCCGAGCAGCAGGGCCAGCGCGTTCTCCGCCTGCGCCAGCTGGCGGGTGTAGAGGGCGAGGTTGGCGCGGGCCTGCTCCACCTGGGTCTGCGCCTGGCGCAGCACCAGCGCGGTGGAGGTGCCGCCCGCGACGGTGGCCTGGGTCAGCCGGTAGGACTGCTCCTGGCTGGAGAGGGTCTGGCGCGTCAGCTCCAGGAGCTGACGGTTGGCCAGCACGGTGAGGTAGGCGTCCGCGACGGAGGCGACGAGGCTGATCTGCGTCGCCCGCCGCGTCTCCGCCTGGGCGAAGGCCGTCTGCAGCGCCGCCTCGCTGAGGCTGCGGATGCGGCCGAAGAGGTCAATCTCCCAGGCGGTGAAGCCGCCCTGGATGCCCCAGCTGCGGGAGGTGATGGGGTTCGTGCGCCCGAGCCGCGCCCCGCCGCCGAGATCGGCCGGGGTCTGGGCGTAGTCCACGCTGCCGGTCGCGCCGACCTGGGGGAAGAGCTCGCCGCGCTGGGCGCGGAACTGCGCCTCCGCCGACTGCACGTTCAGCGCCGCCACCCGGAGGTCGCGGTTGTTGCGCAGCGCGATGTCGATCAGCCGCTTCAGCGCCGGGTCCAGGAACACGTCCTGCCAGCCCAGCCCGTCCACCGTGCCCGCGCCCGGGCGCACCTCGCCGTAGGCGCCGCCGCTCGGGAAGCTGCCGGGGACCGGCGCCGCCGGGCGCTCGTAGTCGGGGATGAGCGAGCAGCCCGCGAGCGCCACGGCGCCCAGGCCCAGGGAGAGAAGGTTACGCATGGTCTCTATCCCCGGTCCTCAGTCGCCCGCCGCCGGCTGGGGGCCGGCCCGATGGTCCGCACGATGGTCGGTTTGGGCCTCCTGCTCGGCCTGGCGCTCCTTCTCCACGTCGATCGCCCGCTTCGTGCGGAACAGGCCCAGCACCAGCACGAAGAAGAGCGGCACGAAGAACACCGCCAGCACCGTGCCCGTGACCACGCCGCCGATGATGCCCGTGCCGATCGCCACGCGGCCGCCGGCGCCGGCGCCGGTGGAGATCGCCAGCGGCACGACGCCGAGCACGAAGGCGAGCGAGGTCATGATGATCGGCCGCAGGCGCTCCCGCGCCGCGTGCAGCGCCGAGTCCAGCAGGTTCTCGCCCGTCTCGAAGTGCTCCTTGGCGAATTCCACGATCAGGATCGCGTTCTTCGCCGAGAGGCCGACGGTGGTGAGCAGGCCCACCTGGAAGTACACGTCGTTCGAGAGGCCGCGCAGCTCCGTGGCCGCCACCGTGCCGAAGACGCCGAGCGGGACGACCAGCAGCACGGAGACCGGGATGGCCCAGCTCTCGTAGAGGGCCGCGAGGCAGAGGAACACCACGATGAGCGAGATGGCGTAGAGCGGGCCGGCCTGGGCGCCGGAGGCGCGCTCCTCGTAGGAGAGGCCGCTCCACTCCACGCCGAAGCCCTGGGGCAGCTCCTGCGCCAGCCGCTCCATCTCCGCCATCGCCGCGCCCGTGCTCTGCCCCGGTGCGGCGTCGCCCGCGATCTCGATCGCGTTGATGCCGTTGAACCGCGCGAGGCCGGGGGCGCCGATCTCCCAGGTCGCCCTGGCGAAGGTGTTGAAGGGCACCATCGTGCCCGCGCCGTTGCGGACGAACCACTGGGAGAGGTCGGTCGGCAGCATGCGGTAGGCGGCCTCGGACTGGATGTAGACGCGCTTGATGCGCCCGCGGTCCAGGAAGTCCCCGGCGTAGTTGGAGCCGAAGGCGGCCGAGAGGGTGTTGTTGATGTCGGTGACGGAGAGGCCGAGCGCGCTCGCCCGCTCCCAGTCGATCTCCAGCCTGTACTGGGGCTCGTCCGGCTGGCTGTTCGGGCGTACGCCGACCAGCAGGGGGCTGCCGGCGGCCGCGCCCAGCAGCCTATCGCGCGCCGCGTTCAGCTCCGCCTGGCCCTGGCCGGCGCGGGCCACCAGCTGCATCTCGAAACCCGTGGCGTTGCCCAGCTCGGACACGGCGGGCGGGGAGAAGGCGAGGATCCGCGCGTCCCGGTACCCCGCGAAGCGCCGGATCACGCGGTTGGCGATCGCCTGGGCCGTGTGTTCCGACCCCTTGCGGTCTTCCCAGTGGCGGAGGCGGACGAAAGCCATGCCGGAGTTCTGGCCGCGCCCGGCGAAGCTGAAGCCGGTGATGCCGTAGACGGATTCGACGTCGGCCTTCTCGTCGTTCAGCAGGTAGCGCGTCACCTCGTCCAGGGCGTTCTGCGTGCGCTCCACCGTCGCGCCCGGGGGGCCGGCGATCTGCACGTAGAACACGCCCTGATCCTCGCCCGGGAGGAAGGAGGAGGGCAGGCGGACGAAGAGCAGGGCGAAACCGGCGAAGACCGCCACCCAGACGATCATGAAGCGCCAGGGCCGCCGCGCCATGACGCCGACGCCGCCGACATAGCCGTTCGTCATGCGGTCGAAGCCGCGGTTGAACCACCCGAAGACGCCGCGCTTCGGCCCGTGGTTCTTCGGCCGCTTCAGCAGCGTGGCGCAGAGGGCGGGGGTGAAGACGAGCGCCACGATGACCGAGAGGGTCATGGCGGTGACGATGGTGAGGGAGAACTGCCGGTAGATCACGCCCGCGGAGCCGGCGAAGAAGAACATCGGCAGGAACACGGCCGAGAGCACGAGGCCGATGCCCACCAGCGCGCCGGAGATCTGGTCCATGGACCGGCGCGTGGCCTCGAGCGGGGAGACGCCATCCGTCTCCATCACGCGCTCCACGTTCTCCACCACCACGATGGCGTCGTCCACCAGCAGGCCGATGGCGAGCACCATGGCGAACATGGTCAGCGTGTTGATGGAGTAGCCCGCGACCGACAGCACCGCGAGGGTGCCGAGCAGCACCACCGGGATCGCCAGCGTCGGGATCAGCGTCGCCCGGAAGTTCTGCAGGAAGACAAACATGACGACGAAGACGAGGACCATCGCCTCGGCCAGCGCCTTCAGCACCTCCTTGATGGAGATCTCGACGAAGGGGGTGGTGTCGAAGGGATAGACCACCTCGATGTTGGAGGGGAAGGTCGGGCGCAGCCGCTCGATCGTCGCGCGCACCGCGTTGGCGGTGGAGACGGCGTTGGCGCCGCTGGCGAGCTGCACGCTGATGGCGGCGGAATCGCGGCCGTTGAACTGGGCGCTGACGGCGAAGCTCTGCGCCCCCAGCTCCACCCGCGCCACGTCGCGCAGCCGCACCTGGGACCCGTCCTGGTTCACCCGCAGCAGGATGGCGCCGAACTGCTCCGGCGTGTTCAGGTAGCTCGGGCCGATCAGGGTGGCGTTCAGCTGCTGGCCGGGCAGGGCCGGGCGGGCGCCGAGCTCGCCGGAGGCGACCTGGACGTTCTGCGACTGCACGGCCGCCTGGATATCCGACGGGATCATGTTGAAGGCCGTCAGCTTCGCCGGATCCAGCCAGATCCGCATGGCGTACTGGGAACCGAACAGGTTGTAGTCGCCCACCCCCGTGGTGCGGGTGATCGGGTCCTGCACGTTGCTGGCGATGAAGTCCGCCAGGTCGCTGCTCGTCATCGTCCCGTCCTTGGAGACGAAGCCGATGACCATGAGGTTGGCGCGGCTGGCCTTGGCCACGCGGATGCCCTGCTGGCGCACGGTCTCCGGCAGGCGCGGCTCGGCGAGGGAGAGCTTGTTCTGCACCTGCACCTGGGCCGTGTCGGCGTCCGTGCCCTGGGCGAAGGTCAGCTCGATACTGGCGCTGCCGTCCCGGTTGCTGGTGGAGGTGAAGTAGAGCAGCCCGTCCAGGCCCGTCATCTGCTGCTCGATCGGCTGCACCACCGTGTTCTGCACCGTCTCGGCCGAGGCGCCGGAGTAGTTGAGCGTGATGCGGATCGTGGGCGGCGCGATGTTCGGGTACTGCGAGACCGGCAGGGCCCGCAGGCAGATCAGGCCGGCCAGCATGATCGCGAGCGCGATGACCCAGGCGAAGACCGGCCGGTCGATGAAGAAGCGTGCCATGCTGCGCCCTCAGCCCTGACGGGGTGCCGCCGGGGCCCCCTCCCGTGCCTGGGGCTGGTCCCCGGTGCCCTCCCCGCCGCCTTCACCCTGGCCCTGGCCTTGGCCCTGGGGCTGCTGTCCCGGCGCCGGCCGGCGGGAGCGGCGGTCCAGCTCCTCCAGCGTGATCTCCTCGATCCCCGGCTTCGCGCCGGGCTGCACGTTCTGCCCGCCCTGCACGATCACCCTGTCGTTTGGCTGCAGCCCGGCATTCACCACCCAGCGCGTGCCGAGGGCCTGGCCGGCCTCCAGCACGCGCTCCTGCACCGTGCCGTCCGCCACCACCACCTTCGCCACCGCCCGGCCGCGGTAGTTCCGCGTCACCGCCTGCTGCGGCACGAGGAGCGCGTCGGACACGCCCTCGGCTAGGCGCGCGCGGACGAACATGCCGGGCATCAGCAGGCCGTCGGGGTTGGGGAACACCGCGCGCAGCGTCACCGCGCCTGTGGTCGGCTCCACCGTCACCTCGGAAACCTGGAGCTGGCCGGGGCGGGCGTACTCCGTGCCGTCCTCCATCAGCAGCCGCACCTCGGCCGCCGTGTCGCTCGCCCGGCGCAGGCGGCCGGACTCCATGTCCCGCCGCAGCCGCAGCAGGGTGGAGGAGGGCTGGGTCACGTCCACGTAGATCGGGTCCAGCCGCGTCACGGTCATCAGGGAGGCGGTCTGGTCCGCCGTCACCAGCGCGCCCACCGTCACCGCCGCGCGCCCGGTCCGCCCCTCGATGGGAGAGGTGATGTTGGTGTAGCCGAGGTTGATCCGCGCGGTCTGGACCGAGGCCCGGCCGGAGGCGACGTCCGCCTCCGCCTGCCGCTGGGTGGCCACCGCGTTGTCGTAGTCCAGCCGGCTCACCGCGTTCTGCTGCACCAGGGGGCGGTAGCGCGTCACCGTCACCCGCGCCTGGCCCAGCGCCGCCTCCGCCCGGTCCAGCGCCGCCTCCGCGCTCGCCAGCGCCGCCCGGTAGGGCGCGGGGTCGATCTGGAAGAGGGGGTCCCCGGCCTTCACCGCCTGGCCCTCGCGGAATCTCCGCTCGCGGACCACCCCGCCCACCTGGGGCCGGATCTCCGCCACCTCGAAGGCCGCGGTGCGCCCGGGCAGGGTGGTGTTGAGGGTCACCGGCTCCGGCCGGAGGCTCACCACAGAGACGGTCGGGGGCGGGCCCTGGTTCGCGCCCTGGCCTTCCGCCTTGTCGTCACAGCCGGCCACCGCCAGGGCCACGATGACCCCAAGCCCGCCCAGCAGGGTTTGCCGCCGGGCCTGGAGGGGATGGCGGGGCGCGTTCCGGGAACTCGTCATGACAGGCCTCGCCGTCCCTTGCGTAACAGAAGGAAACTTTCTAGTTTCCTCGTCGGGGAAACTTGTTCGTTTCCCCGCTCTCGTCAAGCTCTCTTGTTGCAGTGCAGCAGCTTAAGGTGAAATGGAGTTCACGTGATGACCAGCGGCCTGGCCCTGGCCCCGGTCCTGGAGGCGGAGCGAAGCGATCCGCGGGCCCGCATCGTGACGGCGGCCGAGGCCGCCTTCGTCGCCCAGGGCTTCCGCCTGACCACGATGGACATGGTGGCCCGCGGCGCCGGCTGCTCGAAGAAAACGCTCTACAAGCTCTTCAACTCGAAGGAGGAGCTTTTCCAGGAGCTCTTGAGCACCTCCCGCCGCGCCTTCGAGCGCCTGCCCGTGGACGCCGCCCTACCGCCCGAGCGGGCGCTGGAAGACTTCCTGGCCGAGCTTGCCGCCATGATCCTGCGGGACAGCCACATCGCCCTGACCCGCATCGCCGTGGCGGAGGCCGGGCAGCTCCCCCGCCCCCTGCCCGGCCCCGCCGGGGAGCCGGAGATCGCCCGCCTCGCCCTGGACGAGTACCTGGCCGAACTGGGCCGGAGCGGCGAGTACGACATGCCCGACCCGGCCGAGGCCGCCCGCATGCTCATCGGCATGGCCCTCGGTGCCTTCCACCACGAACTTCTCGCCGGCCTCGAGGCACGGGTGCCGGAAGACGCCCTCGCCCGCCGCATCCGCACCTCCGTCCGGATCTTTCTTCGGGGCTGCCGGGTCTCGTCGGACTGAGCTGTCCGGACCAGGGGCGCCCCCCCTGGAAGCGCCGCCAAGCGCGACCACGGCGTGGCCCGCCCGCGGAAGGCGCTTTGCAGGGTCAGGGAAGGGCAGATGGGGGCTCAGCCGGTCGGCGGCCCGGCCTCGGCCACCTCGGCCCGCGCATCCTGCTTCCCCCTCTCCTGCCAGGCTGCCGGCGGTCCCTGCTCGCCCGCCGGGCGGTCCCGAATCAAGGCGCATCCCTCATCGGCCCGCAGGGGCCCGCGCCCGAACGGCACGGCCGGGGAACAAAGCCTTGCCAGCCCCTGGCGGGCCGGGAATACGGGATTCCATGAGGGTCCTGCTCGTCCATCCGAACTTCCCGGGCCAGTACGCCCACCTGCTGCCCGCCCTCGCCGCCCGCAAGGGCACGCAGGTGGTCGGGATCGGCGCCCGCAACGCCCCCGTGCCCGATGGCGTGACGCTGCGCGTGTACGAGCCGCCCCCGGCGGCGCCGGATGCGGTCCACCGCTCCGCCCGCCCCACCCACGCCGCAACCGCCCGTGCGGAGAAGGTGGCGGCGCACGCGCTGGAACTGCGCCGGTCCGGCTTCGTGCCGGACGTGATGTTCAGCCATATCGGCTGGGGCGACACCCTGTTCCTGAAGGACGTCTTCCCCTCCTCCGCCCTGCTCCTCTACGCGGAGTTCTTCTACAGCCCGGCCGGCGCCGATGTGGGGTTCGAGCCGGGCAAGCCCACTACGGTGCAGGACGCCATCCGCGTGCGCGGCCTGAACATGCCGATCCTCGCCGCCGTGCAGGCCTCGGACTGGGGCATGACCCCCACCCGCTGGCAGCGCGCCCGCTTCCCGGAGTGGTTCCAGGACCGGATGAGCGTGGTGCACGAGGGCATCGACACGGCGGTCTGCCGCCCCGATCCCGCCGCGCGCTTCACCCTGCCCGACGGCACCGTGCTGAAGCCCGGCGACGAGGTGGTGACCTACGTGGCCCGCAACATGGAGCCCTATCGCGGCTTCCCCACCTTCATGCGCGCCCTGCCCGCCCTGCTGGCCGCCCGCCCGAACGCGCGCGTGGTGATCGTGGGAGGGAACGGGACCAGCTACGGCAGCCCGCCCGCCAGCGCCGCCACCTGGCGGGAGGCGATGCTGGCCGAGACCGGCCCGCTGGACCCCGCGCGCGTCCACTTCCTCGGCCAGATCCCGCACCCGTCCCTGCACGCGCTGTTCCGCGTGGCCGCCGTCCACGTCTACCTCACCATGCCCTTCGTCCTCTCCTGGAGCGTGCTGGAAGCGATGGGGTGCGGCACCCTGATCCTCGGCTCCGCCACCCCGCCCGTGCAGGAGGTGATCGAGGACGGGAAGAACGGGCTGCTGACCGACTTCTTCGACCACGAGGCCCTCGCCCGCCGCATCACGGAGGTGCTGGCCGATCCGAAGCGGTTCGACCCCCTCCGCCGCGCGGGCCGCGAGACGATCAGGGAGCGCTACGACCTCCGGCGCGTCTGCCTGCCCCGCCAATTGGCGGTGATCGATGCCCTCGCGGCGCGGCGACGGCCGGCGACCTGGCTGGAGAAGGCCTGAGACGGGCGGGTCCTTCGCCGGCCCGCCGTGGCCAGAGGGAGGAAGAGTGGGAGGAAGAAGGAATTCTTCCTCCCTCCGGACCTCCCACCATCATCTTCTTCTAGCGGTTTGGCCCCGGCTTCACTGACCCACGCCTCGGGGCCTGGCCCCGAGGCGACCGACAGCGCCGGACGGTCGCGACGGGATCGGGGTGCCCTTTGGGCATCGCATCCGCGGCAGCCCGGACGCGGGGTCCGGGGAGCCCGCCGGCTCCCCGGCGGGGATCCAAGGGGCGGCGCCCCTTGGGGCCACCCGCGCGACGGAGCGGATGGCAGAGCGTCGCCCCGGTCAGGCCGCGCGCACCCGCATCCCGCCGATCATCACCGCCCCCAGCGCGACGATCCCGCCCGCCACCAGCCCGATTTCCTGCAGCCCGCGCCGCGATCACCAGCCCGCCGAAGAGGGCGCCGAGCGAGGTGCCGACATAGGTGGCGGAGGCGTTGAGGGAGGGAGCACGGGCGCGAGGGCGGGGGAGAGGGCGACGAGGCGGGCCTGCTGCACGGCCGGGAAGCACCAGCCGGAGGCGCCCCAGACGACGAGGAGGACGAGCACCGTCGGCACCGCCGCGCCGGGGGTGAGGCATTCCACGCAGAGGGAGATGCCGATGAGGGCTCCCCCAGCACGGTGTTGGAGAGAACGAGAAAGCGGCGCGGGTCCTGCCGGTCCGATGCCCAGCCACCGAGGGAGACGCCGATCAGCCCGCCCAGGCCGGAGAGGAGGAGGGCGAGGGCCGTTCCCTCACCCACGAAGCCCAGCGTGCCCCGCACGAAGGGGGCGAGGTAGGAGAAGAGGGTGAAGGCGCCGGTGAAGACCACCACCGTCTGCACCAGGAGCGTGGCAACGGCCGGGCGCGTGATCAGTGCCAAGCGCGCACCGATCCCGGCCTCGCGGCTACCGGCAGGCGGGGCAGGAAGGCGAGGGCGCCGAGGGCGGAGACGAGGCCCAGGGCCGCGACGACGAGGAAGGTGGCCCGCCAGCCCAGGTACTCCCCGATCAGCGTGCCCAGGGGCGCGCCGAGCACGGTGGAGAGGGTCATGCCCCCGATCACCAGGGCCATGGCGCGGCCGCGGTGGTGCGGCTCCACCAGCGCCACGGCGCAGGCACCGGCCATCGGCGTGAACAGCGCGGCGGCGAGGGCGGCCAGGACACGCAGCCCCATCAGCCCCGCATAGCCCGGCACGACCGCGCAGGCGGCCGAGGCCAGGGCATAGGCCCCCATGACGAGCACCAGCGTGCGCCGCCGCTCCATGGAGGCGGTGGCGGCGGCCAGCACGGGGGAGGCGACGGCATAGGCCAGCGCGAAAGCCATGGAGAGGTAGCCCGCGGCCGGGACGGAGACGCCCAGATCCGCGGCGATGACGGGCAGCAGCCCCGCGATGGAGAAGGTGCCGGTCCCCACGGCGAAGGCGCCGAGGGTGAGCCAGAGGATCGTGCGGGGCATGGCGCCCTCCGTAGTCCAATGAATCTTGAACTAGGCCTCGTATCGCACTGCGTCAAGGCAGTTCAATAGGCGTTGGACCTAGCCCCTTGGAGATGGCGGGTGAGTTGCCTATCTCGTGGGCATGTCCAAGGCGCTTTCCCATCCCGAGGCGGAGGCGATCGACCTCTCCGCGGTGCTGGACGCGCTGCGGGATCCGATCCGCCGGGCCATCGTGCTCATGGTCGCGGAAGGGGGCGAGAAGCGCTGCTCCTCCTTCCTCGGCTGCACGACCAAGACGAACCTGACCTACCACGTCGCCCGACTGCGGGAGGCCGGCGTGGTCCGTGTCCGGATCGAGGGGCCCTCGCGGATCGTGTCCCTGCGCCGGGACGAGCTGGACCGGCGCTTTCCTGGCCTGCTGGGCGCCATCCTCGCCGGCGCGCGGCAGGATCCGCCTCTCGCGCGGCTTGTCGAAGACGCCTGACGACATCCTCTACACCCTATGGGCGCGCCCTGCGCCCGGATGAAGCACCGGAATGAACACCCCCACCCCCGCGGAAGCCGTCAACCTCTCCCCGCGCGAGATCGTCTCGGAGCTGGACCGCTACATCGTCGGCCAGCACGACGCGAAGCGCGCGGTGGCCATCGCGCTCCGCAACCGCTGGCGCCGCCAGCAGCTCCCGGACGGGATGCGCGAGGAGGTGGTGCCGAAGAACATCCTGATGATCGGCCCCACCGGCTGCGGCAAGACCGAGATCGCCCGCCGCCTCGCCCGCCTCGCCAACGCCCCCTTCCTGAAGGTCGAGGCCACGAAGTTCACCGAGGTCGGCTATGTCGGCCGCGACGTGGAGCAGATCGTGCGCGACCTGGTGGAGGCCAGCATCGTGCAGCTGCGCGACGCCGGCCGCGCCGAGGTGCAGGCCAAGGCCGAGCTGAACGCGGAGGAGCGCCTGATCACCGCCCTGGTGGGCGAGGGCGCGAACGGCGAGACCCGCATGAAGTTCCGCCGCATGCTGCGCGAGGGAGGCCTCGACACGAAGGAGGTCGAGGTCCAGGTGGCCGAGCAGGCGACGCCCATCGGCGCCATGGACATCCCGGGCATGCCGCCCGGCGCCGGGAACATCCAGGAGATGATGGGCAAGATGTTCGGCGGCCGCACCCGTGCTCGCAAGATGAGCGTGGCCGAGGCCCGCACCACCCTCCAGCGCGAGGAGGCGGACAAGCTGCTGGACCAGGAGAAGCTGACCCGCGACGCCGTGCACCACGCCGAGCAGAACGGCATCGTCTTCATCGACGAGATCGACAAGGTCTGCGCCCGCACGGAGAACGGCTTCCGCGGCGGCGATGTATCCCGCGAGGGCGTGCAGCGCGACCTGCTGCCGCTGATCGAGGGCACCACGGTGAACACGAAGCACGGCCCGGTGAAGACGGACCACATCCTCTTCATCGCCAGCGGCGCCTTCCACATCGCCAAGCCGAGCGACCTGCTGCCGGAGCTGCAGGGCCGCCTGCCCATCCGCGTGGAGCTGAAGGGCCTGACCCGCGACGACTTCCGCCGCATCCTGACGGAGCCGGAGCACGCGCTGACCAGCCAGTACACCGCCCTGCTCGGCACGGAAGGCGTGACGCTGGACTTCGCGCCGGACGCCGTGGACGCCGTGGCGGAACTGGCGGCCGACATCAACGATCGCGTGGAGAACATCGGCGCCCGCCGCCTAGCCACCGTGCTGGAGCGGCTGCTGGAGGAGGTCTCCTTCACCGCCTCCGACCGCCGCGGCGAGACGGTGCGCGTGGACGCCGGCTACGTGCGGGAGAAGGTGGGGCCGCTCGCCTCCAGCACGGACCTGTCGCGGTTCATCCTCTGATCCTCGGCTGACGGGATGTCCCGGGGAGGAGGAAGAAGGAATTCTTCCTCTCCCCGGACCCCTCACCATCATCTTTTTCTAGGAGTTGGTCTTTCTCGGCCGGCGGTGTGCCTCGGGTCGATGACCCGAGGCGACTGCACGGGCAGGAGAAGGCCCGTCAGGCAGAGACACCGTCTCAGGACGGCGCGGCAGCAGCCAGAAGGGGATCCAAGGGCCTCAGGCCCTTGGCGGGGGTCCAGGGGGCGGAGCCCCTTGGGGGTACCCGCTCACCCGTTCAGGTGCGCGCTGAATTTCGCCATCCAGAAGTTCGGCACCTCGCTCCCCGGCCCGGATTTCATGCGGACCGTCCAGATCGGTTCCAGCGGGTCGCCGGTCTCGATGATGAAGTTCCAGCCCACGCGCTTGTCGGACTTGTAGACCGGTTCCGTCCGCCACTTGCGGATGATGGAGAAGGGCAGGAGCTTCGTTTGCCGGTGGGAGGCGAGGCCGACCATCTCCTCCGCGGTGCTGAAGAGAAGGGTGGTGTCCCGTCCCTCGAGCCGGTCGTCCAGCCCGGGGCACTCATGGATCAGCGCCTCGACGGCCTTCTTCCGTCCCTCGCGCACGGACCAGATTCGCCAGCCGAGCCCCCCGAGCAGGGCGAGCACGACCAGCACCGCCAGCGTCGTCAAATCCTCAGCCCCTCTCCGGCCCCCGCGCCGGGATAGGGCCATCCCCCCGGCGGATCAACGTCGCGGCGCGCGAGGCCGTGCCCCGGGGACGCAACCCGGCCGCGGCGATGCAACCCCGGCGCCGCCTCGCCATTTCTCCCGCCATGAGCACCACCTCGTCCGAGGGCAGCACCCTGCCCGCCCTGCTGACCCTGCCCGAGGACGCCCAGACGGAGCTGGCCAAGGCCGTGGCCACGCTGGAGGGTCCCTCCTTCGCCGCGCGGCTGGCCGCCATCGCGGGCACGCCGATCGAGGCGTTGAAGCAGAAGCTGCCCGAATCGGTGCGGGACCAGGTGGACAACGCCGTGCGCCGCGCGTTGGAGAAGGCCTGGGCCACCGCGGTGGGATCGGAGCCCCGGCGCACGCCCTTCGGCATGGATGTGGCCTGGTTCCACCGGGGTATCGCCATGGCCAGCGGGGCGGCGGGCGGGGCGCTGGGCCTGCTGGGCACCATGGCGGAACTGCCGGTCTCCACCACCATCCTGCTGCGCCAGATCGCCGCCGAGGCCGCCGCCGCCGGGGAGGACCCGAAGGTGGCCGCCACCGCCGCGGAGTGCATGGCCGTCTTCGCCCTCGGCAGCCCCTCCACCGAGGAGGACGACGTGGCGGAGACGGGCTACTTCGCCGCCCGCATCGCGCTGGCCCAGATGCTGCCCAACGCGGCCTCCAGCCTCGTCTCGGGCCTCGTGCCGGGGTTCCTGGGGGCCATCGCGGCCCGCTTCACGGGCACGGTGGGGTTGAAGATATCGGCCCAGGCGGTGCCGGTGATCGGCGCGGCGGCGGGGGCGGCCATCAACCTCGCCTTCCTTGAGCACTTCCGGGGGGTCGCCCACGCCCACTTCACCGTGCGGAAGTTCGAGCGGATCTACGGGGCGGACCGGGTGCGGGCGGCCTACGACGCCCTGCGGGACGGCAGCACGCGCTAGGCTGGCCCGATCCCGGCGCCCGCGCCGGAAGGGGACCGGCGCCGGGCGGCCACACTCCTCATCCTCTGCCGCAATTCCGCACTGCAAGGTCCGGAAAAGCCCGGTGACGCGCGCCGCGCGGCGCCCTAGAAGGGCCAGCGCCCCGCCCGTGGAACGGTCCTGCGGGGCCCTTATTCCAAGGACGAACCAGTGACCAAGACGATCCTCAAGGCCGCCCTGCTCCCGTCGCTGGCGCTGATGGCCGCGTGCACCACCCCGCCGCCGCCGGCCCCCACCGTGGCGCCCCCGCCGGAGGAGGCCTTCCGCCCGGCCTGCCAGCAGCGCCTGCCGAGCGCGACCGAGTTCGGCCTGAAGAAGTGCATGCTGGAGGAGTTGGACCGCTCCCGCGGCGTGACCCCGGCCAGCGCCCCCGCCGCGCCCCCGGCCGCCGAGCCCGCCCCGGCGCCGACGAACCGCCGCGGCAGCACGGGCCGCAGCAGCAGCAGCCGTAGCAGCAATCGCTGAGGCGGCACCCCGGGGAGAGGGGCGGCGCCTCCCCTCCCCGGTTTCTCCCAGGAGCTTTCCCTTCCTCGCACCCGGACGGTCAACCCGGCCTTAACCCTCCGGAGTCACCCTCCTCCCGATCAGCGGGTGCGGGGCCGTGGCAAAAGGCAGGGGCGAGGGCGCCACCATCGTCGTCAGACGGGTGGAGGGCGGGGAGGGCGGCCATCACGGCGGCGCCTGGAAGGTGGCCTACGCCGACTTCGTGACGGCCATGATGGCCTTCTTCCTCCTGATGTGGCTGCTGAACGCCACCACGGAGGAGCAGCGGCGGGGCCTCGCCGACTACTTCAACCCCACCAACGTCATGGGCCGGAACAGCACCGGCTCCGGCCAGCCCTTCGGGGGCAGGACGCCCAGCGAATCGGGCGAGGCCGCCTCCAACGCCTCCGCCCTGCGGGTGGAAACCGGCCCGCGCCCCGTCATCTTCGACATCGAGGAGGATGACAGCGACAGGCCCGCCCAGCCCCTGGAGCGGCGGGAGGGCCCCAAGGGCGACGACGAGGAGGCCACCCCCGCCCGGCTGCAGGCGGCGCGCGCCGAGGCCGGGACCGGCCCCGGGGACAGGACGGGCGGCAGCGGCACCGACGTCGCGAAGGCCTCCGCCGAGGCGCTGCGGGAGGAGCTGGAGCGCCGCGAGCGCGAGGCGCTGGACCGCCTGGCGGAGCAGGTCCGCGCCGCCGTGCGGGATGACCCGGCCCTGGCCGACCTCGCGAGGCAGCTGCAGGTGGAGCAGGTGCCGGAAGGGCTGCGGATCCAGATCCTGGACGCGGAGCGGCAGCCAATGTTCGCCCTCGGCGGCAGCGCGCCGTCCGAGCGCACCCGCGCGCTGATGGCGAAGGTGGGGGCGGTAATCAACCGGGTGCCGAACGCGGTGGCGGTGACCGGCCACACGGACGCCACGCCCTTCCGGCCCGGGGGACGCTCCAACTGGGACCTCTCGGCGGAGCGCGCCAACGCCACGCGTCGCCTCCTCACCGAGGGCGGGGTGGCCGAGGGCCGCATCCGCAGCGTCGCCGGCATGGCCGAGCGTGAGCCGATGCTGGCGGACGATCCGCAGAACGCCGCCAACCGCCGCGTCTCCGTGCTGCTGCTGCGCGAGGCCCCGGGCAGGACCTCCGCCCCCAGGACTCCCGCCCCATGACGACGATTGCCGGGTTCGTCTTCCTGCTCGTCACCGTCTTCGGCGGCTACACCATCGCCGGCGGGAAGTTCGGGATCATCCTGAAGTCGCTGCCCTACGAGGCGCTGATGATCGGCGGGGCGGCCATCGGCGCCTTCGTCATGTCCAATTCGATGCACGACGTGAAGCACACGCTCGGCGGCTTCGGAAAGGTCTTCAAGGGCGCGCGCTTCCACAAGACCGACTACGTGGACATGCTCTCCCTCCTCTACTGGTTCGTGCGGCTGGTGCAGACCAAGGGCGCCATGGCGCTGGAGGCGCATATCGAGAAGCCCGAGGACAGCCCGGCCTTCGCGCGGTTCCCGAAGATCAGGGCGGACCAGCACGCGGTGGCGCTGATCTGCGACTACCTCCGCATGGTCGGCATGAACGCCGACGACCCGCACCAGATCGAGGACGTGATGGCGCGGGAGCTGAAGAAGCGGAAGGAGGAGGAGATGCACCCCTCCCATGCCATCCAGAACGTGGCGGACGCGCTGCCGGCGCTGGGCATCGTCGCGGCCGTGCTCGGCGTCATCAAGACCATGGCGTCCATCGACCAGCCCCCCACCGTGCTGGGCGGCATGATCGGCGGCGCGCTGGTGGGGACCTTTCTCGGCGTGCTGCTCGCCTACGGGCTGATGGGCCCGATCGCGGCCCGGCTGAAGGGCGTGGTGGAGGAGGCCAAGTACTTCGAGGTGATCCGCGCCGTTCTGGTGGCCCATCTGCACGGCAACGCGCCCCAGGTATCCGTGGAGACGGGGCGCAAGATGGCCCCTTCCTCTCACATGCCGAGCTTTCAGGAACTGGAGGGGGCGCTGCAGGATTTGCAGATCGCCTGATCCGCGGCTACCTGCCCCCATGGACGACACCGCCCCCTTTCACGACCTCATCGGCCTGACCGTGGACGAGTGGCGGGACGGCTTCGCCCGCCTCGCCCTTCTCGTGGACCAGCGGCACCACAACCGCAGCGGCGTGCTGCACGGGGGCGTGCTGCTCTCTCTCATCGACCAGGCCGGGGGCTATTCCGGGCTGTTCTGCACCGTGCCCGGCAATGTCCGCCGCGCGGTCACGGTGGACCTGAACACCCACTTCACCGGCCAGGTCACGGAAGGGCGCATCACCGCGGAAGGGCGCGTGGTCACGGCGGGGAATAGCATCTTCTTCACCCGGACCGAGGTGTTCGGGCCGGACGGCAAGCTCGTCGCCTTCGGATCGGGCACCCATCGCTGGCGCACGGGCAGCAACAGGCCGGAGGGCGTGCCGGCGGATACGCCGCTTCGCTAGGGGGCGCGCTCCAGGCCCAGGGCTGGAGTCCAGAGTGTGGGGCTCAGGCCTCGGGCTCAGGGCTCGGGGCAGGTCTCGACGGCGCCGGCGTGCAGTTCGAAGCCCCGCGGCGCGGGGATGTTGCGATCGAAGCTCTCGACCTGCAGCCAGTACACGCCCCCCGCGGGCACCCTCACGCAGATGCCGGATTCGAGGCCGGCCCCGGAGTCGTCGTTGCTCGCCCCGGCAACCGCCTGCCCCGAGGGGTCGAGCAGGGTGATCATGGTGTCCAGCCTGTCCTCCAGCCAGGCGGTGGCGAAGGTGTAGGAGCGATCCGCCTCCAGCGCGTAGGGGTACAGCCGGGGACCAGCCGGCCCGATCCTGCCGCGCAGGGCCCCGCCAACGGCCAGGGGCTCGGCCGCGGTCACGGCGCTGAACCCCTCGACCAGGGCCGGGAGGTCGCGCGGCCGCAGCGTCGCCAGGGCCTCCGGCCGGCTCGCGCCGAGGAGGTAGGTGCCCACCCGAAGCATGTTGGTCACGGAGGCGCCCTCGAAGGTCCGGATCGTCTCGATCGCGAGGGGCTGCGAGCGGACGACGATCAGGGCAGTGTCCGGTTCCAGGACAAACTGCGACGGCGCCCGGACCGGCAGGGTTGTCCAGAACCGCCCCCCGGCCTCCAGCGGGGCGGTTCCGCCCGACACGCGGGCCGGGAAGCCCGGCTCGAGGTAGGGGGCGCGGCGGGCCAGGGGCGCCAGGGCGATGGAGTGGTTCCTGAGCTGCCCGCGGAACCCCTCCAGCACCTCCTGGTCGGAGGTCTCGAAGACATCCGCCAGCACGGCCGTGCCGCCGAGCGTGGCCAGCGCCTCCAGCGCGTCGGCCATCGCGGGCTCCTCTGCCGGACTGGGCCTGCCCCGCTTCAGGAGCTCCAGAATCCAGCTGATCAGGACCGCCGGGGCGCGCTCGGCCGAATTGCCGAGGTTGAGCGAGGTGGCCAGCATGGCGAGGGCGCGCCGGGAGGTGTCCTGATCGGGCGTCGCGCGACCGGCCGTCAGGGCGATGAGGGCCAGCACGGGGCGGTGGTGCTCCGCTGCCAGCGGGCGCGTGCCGCGGAGGCAGGCGACGCTCTCGGCCACCGCCAGGTTCACCTCGGCCGGCGGCGTCTCCGCGAAATGGCGGAGGACGGCGGCGCAGAGCGGAGCGCCGCCGGCCGCGAGGCTTTCGAGCAGGAGGCGCTCCCCGATCCGGCCCGCCGTGGGGCGCGCGCGCGCGAGGGCGCCCGCCAGGCGCAGCCTGGCCTCCCGCACGCCCTGCATGTCGTCCGGCAGTCCGGAGAGGCGCTCCAGGAGAAGGGAGACCTGGGCCGGCATCCGCTCCGGCGCCTCGAGCAGGGCGGCCATGGGTCCGCGCCCCTCGAGCATGTCGGCCAGCCATCGAGGGGCGGCGCCCTCCTCGCCGGCGGGCAGCAGGGCCGCGAGGCCGAGCAGCGGGACGGACCGCTCCCCCTCCTGTGGCAAGGCGAGCAGCGTGCTCCAGCCTCCGGGCGCCCTCAGCTGCGCCGCGCTGCCGCGGGACAGCGCCTCGGCCGCGGGGCAGCGGTCGGCAGCCTCCGTGAGCTGCCGCTCCAGCCCAGCGCGCCGGCTCCGCTGCAGCGGGGTTCCGGCCGCCCTGTCGCCCGCGCCCGGGAGCCGGGAGAGCTGCCACGGGACGGAGAGGTCGCGGCCGGGCAGGCAGGAGGTTTCGACGGCGGGCACGCGGCGGGCCGCGAGCGCCTCCTCCGTGCAGCGCAGAATCTGGGTGAACCTCTCCCCCGCGTCGTCGCCCACGAGACTGCCCGGCCGGAAGGAGACAGCTTGGAGGAGGTCCGCCCGCAACCGCGGGTCCGAGGTGCAGAGCAGCCCTTCCAGCCGCTCCCGCGCCTCCGCCTGCGGGTAGGTGAGGAGGGCCTGCAGCGCGGCCTGGCGCTGGGTGCCGCCGGACTCCCTCGCGAGGCGGATGAGGAAGTTGACGGTGAGGGGGTGCCCGAAGCGCTGCACCAGGGCCTCGAATGGGTTGCCGGGCTGCACGGGGTCGGGCAGCAGCGCCGCCAGCCGGCGTGCCAGGGCCTCGTGCGCGGCGAAGCGGTCGGACGGATCGCTGCGTGACAGGTGGCCGACATAGGTGGTGACCGCCTGGCCGAGGAAGCGGGCCTCCTCCAGGTCACGGGCCAGCCCGCCCGCCGGAACCCGGCCCGCGCTCTCGCCGAGCAGCCGGACGGCGATGGCCTCCCCCTCCGTGTCGCGCAGCAGGTCGGTGAACGCGAACAGCCGGACCAGGGGGGGGAGCATCGTGTCCCCGGCCTGCTGCGTCATCACCGAGCGCTCGATGCCGCGCCGCCACACCGGATCGCGAAGCTGCTGCGCGGTCTGCTGCTCGGCCTGCTCGCGGATGATCTGGCGGATGGCCTCGCTGTCCAGGGATTGCCGCATCATCTCGGGAAGCTGCTCGGTCACGCGCTCGCGCACCTTGTCCACCCGGGCGATGTCGGTCTGCACCGCCTCCTGGGCGGCCTTCTGGGCCGCCACGGCGTTCGCCTGCTGGATGGCCGGCATCCTGGTGTCGAGCTCGACCTTCACCCGGTCCTGGACGGTGCCGCTGAGCCAGTTGATCGCGAAGGTGGCCGTCGCGACCAGGACGCCGACGGACAGGGTGCCGCCGAGCGTCGAGAACGCCTTCACGCGCTTCCAGATCGTGTCCGTGACCTCGGCGCGGAACTGCCCGGACAGGATGCGTCGGAACTCGTCCGGGCTGATCTGGATTTTTGCTGAGGTCTCCTCACTGTCGGCCACCCTGGCGCGCTCCGGACCGTTGCGGTTCCCAGAGCAGATCGTTGCATTATTGCATCAAAGCTGCAACCGGACTTTTCTGCGGCGGCCGGTTAGGCCCCGCCCCAGTTCATCGTCAGCCCGCCATCCATCACCACGGTCTGCCCTGTGATGTATTCCGCGTCCGGGCTCGCCAGGAACAGGGCCAACTTGGCGATCTCCTCCGGCTGCCCCGCGCGGTGCCAGGGGATCTCCTTGAAGGAGGCCTCGCGCTTCGCCGGATCGTCCAGCCGCTCCTGTGTCATGGGCGTCTGAATCAGGCCGGGGGCGATGCCGGTCACGTTGATCTTCCTCGGCGCCAGCTCGACGGAGAGGCTGCGGACCAGCGATCCCAGCCCGGCCTTGGACATGCCGTAGGGCGCGCTCTCGGCCGTGGGCAGGTGCTGGGCGACGGAGGAGACGTTGATGACCTTGCTCCCCTCCCGCGGCTTCCCGCGCAAGAAGGCCCGGATGCACCAGAGCGGCCCGAGAAGGTTGGTGCGGATGACCACCTCTGCGTCCTCGTCCTCCAGCTCCGCCACGGGCTTCTTGCCGCCCATGCCCTTGCCGGCGTTGTTCACAAGGATGTCGATGGGGCCCAGCGCCGACCGCGCCGCCTCGAAACCCGCGTCCACGGCGCGCGAATCCATCACGTCCAGCTGGGTCACGAAGGCCTTGCGGCCCGCCGCCTCCACCCGCCGCGCCGTCTCGGCCGCGCCGGCCTCGTCCGTGTGCCAGGTGATGGCGACGTCCGCCCCGGCCCGCGCATAGGCCACGGCGATCGCCTGCCCGATCCCAGAATCCGCCCCCGTGACGAAGGCAACCTTGCCCTGAAGCATTGTCGTCCGTTCCATTTTGCAGAACCCATCAAGCGCGGGCGGAGGAGGCAGGTTGCCCCGTCCGCCAGCCTTGTCACAGGGGCCTTGTCACGGCCCCGTCAGGAACGGCCGGTCAGCCTTTCCCGCGCCTCAGCGTGCGCAGGTTGGCCGAAACCCGCCGTTGGGCGGGCCGTGCGGCGGCGGCCATCACCGCCTCCGGCCCCGCGCCCGCCATGGCGGCGCGGCCGGCGGCGAAGAGGCCGTCGGAGAAGGCCTTCTGCTTCTCCAGCGCCATCCGGGTCAGCTCCGCCCCCGCCCCGTCGGGCTTGGCCCAGAGATCCATGCTGCGCAGGGTGAAGACCCATCCCGCCTGCCAGGCGAGGAGTCCCCAGCGGGCCGGATCGGTCACAGCTGGGCCAGGATGGCGTCGGCGCTGCTCACCTCGAAGGCGCCGGCCTGCTCCACGCCGAGATGCGTCACCTTGCCGCCCTTGGCGATGAGGGCGAAGCGCTGAGACCGCACGCCCATGCCGCGCGCCGTCAGGTCCATCTCCAGGCCCAGCGCCTTCGTGAAGGCCGCGGCGCCGTCGGCCAGCATCACCACCTGGTCCGTCACGCCCTGGTCCTTGGCCCAGGCCGCCATCACGAAGGCGTCGTTCACGGCCACGCAGGCCACGGTGTCCACGCCCTTCGCCTTCAGTGCGGCCGCCTGCTGCACGAAACCCGGCAGGTGGCGGGCGGAGCAGGTGGGGGTGAAGGCGCCGGGCACGCCGAACAGCACCACCGTGCCGTGGCCGAGGAGGGCGGCCGTGTCCACCTCCTTCGGTCCTTCGGCACCGGCCTGCATGACCTTGACGGAGGGGATGGCGTCGCCGGGCTGGATGGGCATCTGAAATCCTCGGAAGGGGTCTTGCCGCAGTTACGGCCCCCGTCTCGTGCCGCTGTCAACGGGCGGGGGCGGCGCATGTTTCGCTGCGGCGCGGCAACCCTCCCCGGAAGCGGTCCTGCAACAGGCCGGGGGCGGCTTGCAGCCCCCCGCCCCCGGCGCCATCTTTCCGTCATGACACGGCGCCCGAAGGACAAGGCCCCGCCCCCGCCGCCCATCGAGGATGAGGACGAGCTGGAGGAGGCGGAGGGCCAGACCACCCCCATCCAGCTCACCCGCATGGCCAGGCCCGGCCCTTCCGAGGAGGGCTGGCTCGGCGGGCAGATCCTCATCGCCATGCCCAGCATGGAGGACCCGCGCTTCGCCCGGAGCGTGATCTGCCTCTGCGCCCACTCCCCGGAAGGGGCCATGGGCATCGTGCTGAACCGGACGATCGAGAACCTGACCTTCGACGACCTGCTGAAGCAGCTGGAGGTCACCCCTGTCCCGCCCCAGCGCCGCATCCGGCTGCACGCCGGCGGCCCGGTGGAGGGCGGGCGCGGCTTCGTCCTCCACACCCAGGACTGGTCGAGCGAGGGCAGCCTCACCATCGAGGGCGGCTTCGCGCTC
Source organism: Pararoseomonas sp. SCSIO 73927 (assembly GCF_037040815.1). NCBI lineage: Bacteria > Pseudomonadati > Pseudomonadota > Alphaproteobacteria > Acetobacterales > Acetobacteraceae > Pararoseomonas > Pararoseomonas sp. SCSIO 73927. The sequence continues at coordinate 2,160,143 of NZ_CP146232.1, read as the reverse complement.
ACGGCCAGCGTGGACATCCTGAAGGCCATCGCGGGTGGCGAGGGGCCGCGCCAGGGCCTGCTGGCGCTGGGCTACGCCGGCTGGGGGCCGGGACAGCTGGAGAGCGAGATCGCGGGCAACGCCTGGCTCTCCGTCTCCCCGGACGAGGCCATCCTCTTCACCGAGGAGGACCAGGACGCGAAGTGGCGCCGGGCCCTGGCGAAGCTGAAGGTGGACCCGCTGCTGCTGGTGGGAACGGCCGGTCGGGCCTGATCCGCTCGCCCCAGGGAGGCGCCGCCTCCCTGGAACCCTCCGCCGGGGTGGCAACGGCCACCCCGGACCCCGCGATCGGGCTGCCGCGGTTGCGATGATCGAAGGGCGTTGCCGAAGGCTTTCTAACGCCGTGTCGGCCCGGGCCGCCGTGTCGGTCGCCTGAGGTCATCGACCTCAGGCGGGCTTCAGCGAAGCATTGCGCGGCAGCCCTGAAAAGAAAGATGAGTGGGGGTCCAGGGGGAGAGAATTCTTTCTCTCCCCCTGGGGCCGCCCGCACCGCCCGCTCGGGACATGGGCTAGCGGGGTTGACACGAACCCGCCCCCTGCCGCTCTTGCCGCCCAACCCCGGATATCAAACTGAGCACCGCCCCATGCACGCCTACCGCACCCACACCTGCGGCGTTCTCCGCGCCGCCGATGCCGGCCAGACCGTCCGGCTCTCCGGCTGGGTGCACCGCAAGCGGGACCATGGCGGCCTGCTCTTCATCGACCTGCGCGACCATTACGGCCTGACCCAGTGCGTGATCCCGCAGGGGTCCGAGGTCTTCGCGGCGGCCGACGACATCCGGCCGGAGAGCGTGATCACCGTGACCGGCGAGGTGGTGGCGCGGGAGCCCGCCACCGTGAACCCGCGCCTGGCCACGGGCGAGGTGGAGCTGCGCGTGCGCGAGCTGACCGTGCAGTCCCGTGCGGAGGTGCTGCCCTTCCAGGTGGCCGCAGACGACGACGCGCCGGAGGAGATGCGGCTGCGCTACCGCTTCCTCGACCTGCGGCGGGAGCGGCTGCAGCGGAACATGATCCTGCGGGCCCAGATCATCCACGACATCCGCGAGCGGATGATCGCGGAGGGCTTCAACGAGTTCCAGACGCCGATCCTGACGAGCAGCAGCCCGGAGGGGGCACGGGACTTCCTCGTCCCCGCCCGCCTGCACCCCGGCAAGTTCTACGCGCTGCCCCAGGCCCCGCAGCAGTTCAAGCAGCTGACGATGGTGGCGGGCTTCGATCGCTACTTCCAGATCGCCCCCTGCTTCCGGGACGAGGCGGGGCGTGCCGACCGCACGCTGATGTTCTACCAGCTCGACGTCGAGATGAGCTTCGTCACGCAGCAGGACGTGTTCGACACAATGGAGCCGGTGATCCGCGGCACCTTCGAGCGCTTCGCGGGCCACCGTCCCGTGGATGCCGGGCCGTGGCGCCACATCCCCTACGCCCAGGCGATGCTGGACTACGGCTCCGACAAGCCGGACCTGCGGAACCCCCTGATCATCCGGGACGTGACGGAGAGCTTCGCGGGTTCCGGCTTCGGCCTCTTCGCCAAGATCGCGGCGGGCGGGGGCGTGGTCCGGGCCATCCCGGCCCCGGGCGCGGGTGGCAAGCCCCGCGGCTTCTTCGACAAGCTGAACGAGTGGGCCCGGAGCCAAGGCGCCGGCGGCCTCGGCTACATTGCCTTCGACGCCGACGGCGCGAAGGGCCCGATCGCCAAGAACCTGGAGCCGGAGCGGGTGGAGGCCATCCGCGCCGCCTGCGGCATCGGCCCGGGGGACGCCGTGTTCTTCGCCGCCGGCAAGGCGGACGAGGCCGCGAAGTTCGCCGGCACCGTCCGCACCCGCATCGGCGGGGAGCTGGACCTGATCGAGAAGGACGCCTTCCGCTTCTGCTGGATCGTGGACTTCCCGATGTTCGAGCTGAACGAGGAGACGGGGAAGGTGGACTTCAGCCACAACCCCTTCTCCATGCCCCAGGGCGAGATGGAGGCGCTGGAGAACCAGGATCCGCTGACCATCCCGGCCTTCCAGTACGACATCGTCTGCAACGGCTACGAGATGGCCTCCGGCGCGATCCGGAACCACAAGGCCGAGATCATGGTGAAGGCCTTCGGGATGGCCGGCTACCCGGAGAGCGCGGTGGAGGAGCGGTTCGGCGGCATGCTGAACGCCTTCCGCTACGGCGCCCCGCCCCACGGCGGCATGGCCGCCGGCATCGACCGGATCGTCATGCTGCTGGCGGAGGAGCCTAACCTCCGCGAGGTCAACATGTACCCCATGAACCAGCAGGGCGAGGACCTGATGATGGGCGCCCCCAGCACGGTGGAGCCCGGCCGCTGGAAGGAGCTGCACATCAAGCCCGACCTGCCGCCCGCGAAGGACGCTGCGGCGAAGAGCAACAAAGACGACGCAAAGGGTGCAAGCGGGGCCAAGACCACCTAAGTCTGGACCCTTCCGGAAAGGCTCCTCGATGCGCCTGCGCTCTCTTCTCGCCACCACGCTCACGCTCGGCGCGGCCCTGGTCCTCGCGGCCCCCGCGCCGGCGCAGCCCGCCGCCCCCGGCGGGCAGGCGCCCACCCCCGCCGCCCTGCCGGGCACGGAGGCGATGGCGGCCCACCGCGCCGCCTACCGCCTGAGCTTCGACCGCGCGCGGGACAATGCCGACATCGCCCGAGCCGAGGGCGTCATGCTCTTCGAGGTGCTGGACGCCTGCGACGGCTGGGCCAGCCGCCAGCGCCTGACCATGCGGCTGCAGGACCGCGACGGGCAGACGGTGGAGACCGCCTCCGACTACTCCACCTGGGAGAGCAAGGACGGGCGCCGCCTGCGGTACTCCCTCACCCAGATGACGGGCGGCGCGGTCAGCAACCGCATCACCGGCGAGGCCACCCTCCAGCCGGACGGCACGGGCAGCGCCCGCTACGAGCAGCCCCGTCCCTCTCAGGAGGCGCTGCCCGCCGGCACCCTGCTGCCCATGGCCCACACGATCCGCGCCATCGCCGCCGCCCGCGCCGGGGAGAGGATCCTCAACGCGCCCCTGATGGACGGCACCAGCGACGACGGCGCGCAGGAGAGCACCACGGTCCTGTCCGCCTGGCGCCGGGAGGCCGAGGCCAGCCCACGCTTCCCGCTGCTGGCGTCCCAGGAGAGCGGCCGGATGCGGATCGCCTTCTTCGGCAAAGACAACAATGGCGGCGGCGCCTCCTCCCCCGACTACGAGGTGGGGCTGCGCTACTACGCCAATGGCGTGGCGGACGAGCTGAACATGGATTTCGGCGAGTTCGCGGTGAACGGCCGGCTGGAGACGCTGGACGCCCTGCCCGGCGGGTGCTGAGCGGGCGGTCCCGGGAGGCGGAGCCTCCCGGGGCTCTTACAGACTGCCTCTTACAAATTGAAAGAGGCCCGCATCCCGATCGCCTGGAAATCCCGGCTCTCGCCCGTGCGCCCGTTCTCGTACTGCGCCTGCAGCCGGAACCGGTCCGTAAGGTACCAGTTCACCCCCGCCGTCCAGATGGACTGCCTGGTCGCGCCCAGATCCGCCGTGCTGTAGCGCAGCCCGACCTCCACGCTGCCGAACCGCCCCTCCGCCTTGGGCCGCCGCCAGGTGCCGGTCTCGTTGGACCGCTCCCGCGCCGGGCCGATCACGGTCAGCAGCCCTTCCACGTACCATCCATCGAAGCGCCGGGTCGGCCCGTCCGTCGGCTCCACGGTCAGGCGCTGCCACACGGCCTCGAGGTAGAGGGGGCCGACTCGCCCGGCGGCCTCCGGCCCCACCGCCCAAGCCTGGCCCGCCCGGATGGAGCCGCTGTCGAGGAAGCGGCGGGAATCCACGCGCAGCTCCGGATAGTCGCGGAGGCGGACGGCCTGGGGGCCGGGATCGGTGCCGGGGTGGAACTGCGCCGCCACGTCCGCCCCGATCTGGAACTGCACGGGGCCCATCGGCGGCAGCAGCACCACCGCCCGCCCGGCCGCGCCGCGCTGCCGCCCGTCATGCGGGGTGGAGCCGACACCGCCGGTGACGTAGGCGCTGGCGTTCCAGCGCGCGCCCCCGCCGCCGAGCTCTCCCCTGCCCTCGATCCCCGCCGCCTCCCGCGTGTCGCCGGTGGCAAGCGAGGCGGCGAGGTTGGTGATCGCCGCCCGTTCCATGAAGGGCAGGTCGAAGGAGGAGCCGGCGTATTCCGGCATGTGCTGGGGCGTGAAGAGGCCGGCGCGGATCGTGGCCCAGCCCAGCCCGGTATAGGCGATCTGCGCCTCGTAGATGTTGTTGTAGTCGTTCGGCGCGGAGCCGCCGAACTCCCACACGAAGGTGTAGGTGAAGTCTCGCAGCACCGTGCCGCCGAGCCCGAGCCGGCCGCGCCGCAGGTTCACGCCGCTGCGGAAGCCGCCCGGCTCGTCCTGCCCGAAGAAGGAGCCGAGATCGGCGTCGAGCCGCACCAGGGGCCTGACGGTGAAGTTGCCCTCGGCCAATTGCAGGGTCGGCGCGATGCCGTCCCAGCGGAGCCCGTCGGGCCGCGCCTCCTGCGCCGCCGCCGGCAGGGCGGCCATGAGCGCGAAAGCAAGAACCGGGCTGCGGCGCATGGGAATCCCCCCTGACAGGCCGTGCAGGGGTGGGCCGGGGCACGCGCGGCGTCCAGCGAAACTTTGTTGATGGAGCGGCGGGGCCGACCCTTCCAGGCGCCGGACCCCGCCATCCCGATCAGCGGTTGGGCAGGCTGCCCAGCTTGTCGAGCAGGGCGGAGGCCGCGTCCACGCAGGCCCGCGTCGGCTCGTCCTCGGCGCAGTGGATGTGGATCACCGAGTCGTCCTTCTGGAAGAAGAAGCTCGCCGCCTCGGAGCGCGGGCCGCGGCGCCCGCGGTGCATGTGGCCCTCCGGCCCGCCCATACGGCCGCGCGGCCCGTCGAAGCCGGGGCCGCCCACCGGGCCGCCCATCGCACCACGGGGGCCACCGGGCAGCTGGGCCTGCGGGCCGGGCCCTGGCGGCAGCGGCGGGGTGGGCGCCTGGGCCGCGGCGGGCGGCGGGGCGGGGGTGGCGGGGACGGGCGGGGCGGGCGGCGCGGGCTGGGCGGCCGCGAGGCCGGCGGCGCCGGTCAGGGCCAGGGCGGCAGCCAGGAACAGGGGCTTGTGCATGGGGTGACCTCCTTTGCCGGCGGGTCCGGCCGGGCCATCCTGCCCGCGGCCCCGATTGCTTGTCCGGCGCGGCAGGAAACGGATGGTAACCCCGTCGGCTTCATGAAAGCCCGGCGAAGCGCCGCGCCTCCTCCGCCCGTACGAACCATTCGGCGGAACGCGGGGAGGACAGGGCGGGCCATCCCCGCATCGGCCGGCCCTGCCCGCCCTCACAACACGCCGCCGCCGCTCAGTCCGGCAGCACGGCGCAGGTGATGCGGGAGACGCAGGCCAGCCGCCCGTCCGCGCGGCGGATCTCCGTCTGCCAGACCTGGGTGGAGCGGCCGATGTGAAAGGGCCGGCACTCCGCCACCACCACCTGCCCCTCCGGCACGGCGGCGATATGGTTGGCGTTGATCTCGAGCCCTACGCAGTGGAACCCCTCCGGCACGGCCATGTAGCAGGCCGCGCTCCCCAGCGTCTCCGACAGCACCACGGAAATCCCGCCGTGCAGCACCCGCCAGGGCTGCACGTGCCGATGATCCACGGGCATGGTGGCGCGCAGGAAGTCCGGCCCTACTTCCGTGAACTGGATCCCGAGGAGGCTGATGGCGGTGTTCGCCGCCCGCCCCGACAGAATCTCGGGGGTTGCGGACTTCTTCCAGATGGGTGTGCTCATGGGGCGGGATGGGCGCCCGGCCGACCCGGGCCGTCAAGACGCCCTGGTGCCTGCATTGTCCGGAACCAGGGGGCTCCGCCCCCTGAAACCCCCGCCAGGAGGCTGAGCCTCCTGGACCTGCTCCGGGCTGCCGCCGCGCCGTCCTGGGACGGGGTCACCCCGCGACGGATCTGCTCCTGCCCTTGCAGTCGCCTCGGGTTATCGACCCGAGGCGCACCGTCAGCCGAGAGAGACCAACTCCTAGAGAAAGATGATGGTGAGGGGTCCGGGGAGAGGAAGAATTCCTTCTTCCTCTCCCTGACCACAGACCGCCATCGCAGGACCGCCCCCGCCTCACCCGGCCGCCACCGCCGCCCCGCCCTGGCGGGAGAGGCGCGCCCAGCGCCAGGTCATGGCGCCCGCCACCGCCGCCAGTCCCAGGACCAGCCCGGCCCAGATGCCTGCCGGTCCCAGCCCGGCCGGGAAGGCCAGCACCAGGGCCGCCAGGAAGCCCAGCCCCCAGTAGCCGGCGGCCGCGATCAGCATGGGTGCGCGCGTGTCGTGCAGGCCGCGCAGGGCGCCGGCGCCCACCACCTGCACGCCGTCGCTCACCTGGAACAGGCCGGCGAGGAAGAGCAGCGTGGTGGCCATTGCCACCGTCTCCGTCGCGCCCGGCGCGGCGGGGTCGAGGAAGAGCCGGGCCAGCGTGGCGGGGGCCAGCATCATGCCCAGCGCCATCGGGATCATGAAGGCCACGGCCAGCATCACGGCCACCCAGCCGGCGCGCCACGCCTCCCGCGGGAGGGCGGCGCCGATGGCAAGCCCTACCCGGGCCGTGGCGGCCTGGCCCAGCCCGAGGGGGATGGCGAAGGTGGTGCTGGCGACCTGCAGGGCGATGGCGTGCGCCGCCACGGCCTGGGCTCCGAAGCTCCCCATTACCAGCCCCACGGCGCTGAACAGGCCGATCTCCAGCAGCATCTGCGCGGCGATCGGCAGGCCCAGCCGCACCACCCGCCCCAGCCGCGCCATCTCCACCCGCCAAATGCGCCCGAAGAAGCGGTAGCGGCGGAGGCGCCGGTCCCGCGCGACAAAGACGGCGAGGGCGGCGAACATGAACCCGTCCGCCACCGCCCCCGCGATCCCGGCCCCGCGCACGCCGAGGGCCGGCGCGCCGAGGTTGCCGAAGATCAGCATCCAGCCCAGCAGCGCGTTCAGCGGCACGGCGAGCAGCCCGATGACCAGGGGCGGCCAGGGGCGCTCCATCGCCGCCATCAGCCCGCGGAGGGTCAGGAACATGCCGAAGGAGGGGACGCCCCAGAGGATGCAGCGCAGGAAGTCCTGCGCCGCCGCGGCCAGCGCCGGCTCCTGGCCCAGCGCGAGCAGGACCGCGCCGCCGTTCCACAGCAGGACCATGCCCGGCAGCGCCGCCAGCACGGCGCCGAGCAGCCCGGCCCGCAGCGTGCGGCGCATGGCCCGCACATGGCCCACGCGCCGCCCCCGCTCCTGCGCCATCATGGCGGCGGCGGCGAAGGAGAGGCCGAAGCCCGGCGCCAGCACTGTCCAGAACAGCGCGCCGGAGAGGGTGACGGCGGCCAGCGCATTCGTCGACAGGTGGCCGAGGTAGACGGAGTCCGTCGCCAGCAGCGCCATCTGGGAGAGGTTGGTCAGCGCCAGCGGCCAGGCGAGCAGGACCATCGCCCGCGCCTCCGCCCACCAGCCCGCGCGCGATGACATCCCATTCATGGGCGGGCTTGTAGCGCGGGCGGGGCCCGGCGGCACCCCGAAGCCACATTCTGGCCGGCCCCGCCCCGGCGGTGCTAACCTGCCGGTCCTGAGGGAGAAACCCATGGCCGGTCCAGGCACCATCGCCCGTCGCAGCGTGCTCGCCGCCCCGGCGGCGCTGCCCGTCGTGGGTTCAATCGGCGCGGGTTTCATCAGCGCCGCGTCCGCCCAGCCCGCCGGAGTCACCATGGACGAGGTGCTGATCCCCGGCCCGGACGGCGTGCAGCTCTACCTTCGCAACAAGCGCCCGGAAGCCGCCACCCCCGCCCGCCCGGACCGCACCCTCCTTCTCGTCCACGGCGCCACCTACCCCGCCAGCACCGCCTTCGACCTGCCGCTCTCCGGCGTGTCCTGGATGGACTACATGGCCGGGCGCGGCTTCGATGTCTGGTGCCTGGACCTCGCGGGCTACGGCCGCTCCACCCGCCCCGCCGGGGCGCCCGGCAGCCCGCCAACCAACGGCGAGGCGGCGGTGGCACAGATCGGCGCCGCCCTCGCCCATATCCGGGGGGCGCGCGGCGTGGCGAAGTGCGGGCTGATCGGCTGGTCCTGGGGCACCACCCTCGTCTCCCGCTTCGCGGCCGACAACCCGGCCCTGGTGGACCGCCTCGTCCTCTACGCCCCGCTCTGGCTGCGCGATCCCGCCAGCCGCGGCGCCGTGCCGGTGCCGGAGGGGCCGCTGGCTCCCTATCGCACCGTGACCCGCGCCGCGGCGCGGGAGCGCTGGCTGGCCGGGGTTCCCGCCGAGCGGCGCGGCTCCCTCCTGCCGCCCGGCTGGTATGAGTACTGGGCCGACGCGACCTTCGCGACCGATCCGGAGGGCTCCCGCCAGGTCCCCTCCGTCCTCCGCGCGCCCAACGGCGTGCTGCAGGACCTGCGCGACCACTGGGACGCCGGGAAGCCTTTCTACGACCCGGCGAAGATCACCGTTCCCGCCCTGCTCGTCCTCGGCGAGTGGGACCGGGACACGCCGCCCGCCATGGCCACCACCCTCTTCCCCCTCCTCACCGCCTCCCCCGGCAAGCGGCTGGTGCTGCTGGCGGAGGGCACGCACTCCATCATGCTGGAGCGCAACCGCGGCGCCCTCTTCCAGGCCGTGCAGGTCTTCCTGGAGGAAGCCTTCGCCTGAGCGGGCGGGGCATCGGAAGGCCAGGGCTAGAAGGATAAAACGATGAAGCTGCTGCGACACGGCGCCCCCGGCGCCGAGCGACCCGGGCTGCTGGACGCGGAGGGCACCATCCGCGACCTCTCCGGCATCGTCCCCGACCTGGCGGGCGACATCCTCTCGAACGAAGGCCTGGCGCGGCTCCGGGCGCTGGACCCCTCCACCCTGCCCGCCGTGCCCGGCACCACCCGCCTCGGCCCGCCCGTCGCCGGCACCCGCAACTTCGTCGCCATCGGCCTGAACTACGCCGACCACGCGGCGGAGAGCGGCGCGCCGGTGCCGAAGGAGCCGATCATCTTCATGAAGTCGCTCAACTCCCTCGCCGGACCGGATGACGAGGTCGCCATCCCGCCGGACAGCCGCAAGACGGACTGGGAGGTGGAGCTGGCCGTCATCATCGGCACCACCGCGCGGCGCGTGCCGCTGGAATCCGCGCTGGACCACGTCGCCGGCTACGCCGTCTGCAACGACGTCTCCGAGCGGGAATGGCAGATCGAGCGCGGCGGCCAGTGGACGAAGGGCAAGAGCGCGGACGGCTTCGGCCCCCTCGGCCCCTGGCTCGTCACCGCCGACGAGATCCCGGACCCGCAGGACCTCGCCATGTGGCTGGAGGTGGACGGCGAGCGCCGCCAGGACGGCTCCACCCGCACCATGATCTTCGACGTGCGGACGATCGTCTCCTACGTCAGCCGCTTCGTCACGCTCCACCCCGGCGACGTCATCACCACGGGCACCCCGCCCGGCGTGGGCATGGGCATGAAGCCTCCCACTTACCTGAAGCCCGGCCAGGAGGTGCGGCTCGGCATCGCCGGTCTCGGCGAGCAGCGGCAGCGCATGGTCGCCGGAAGCTAGACACCGCCGATCGGCGGGCCGTCGCCGCGGGGCACGGAGCCCCGCGGCGACGTGTTCACGAAGGGCCGGTCAGACCCAGTCGCGCTGGTACCAGGGCTTCGGCTCCGGGGCGGTGACGCGCCCCACGAGGAAGGCGAGCACGGCGACAAGGCCGACCGTCGCCATCGGGTAGCCCCGCACCACGCTGGAGGCGCTCTCCGCGCCGGCGGCCACGACGTCCCGCGCCTCACGGCCATAGGCCGAGGCCTTGCGCCCGACCTGGTCGAGCAGCGGGCCCGCGCCCTCGTCCAGGGCGCGGCTGGCGCGCTGGCCGAGGTCGGACGCCTTCTCCGACACGTCGCTGGCGGCGTCGCGCACCGCGTCCTTCGCACCGCCCACCGCGTTCCGGACGGTCCCCGCAACCTTCTCCGCCGTTCCCTCCGCCTGGAGCTTGGCATCGCCGGTCACGTTCCCGGCCGCCGACTTGATGCTCCCGGTCGCCTTGTCGGCCATCCCGCCAACCCGATCCTCGTCCATGATCCTGCCTCCTGCGCGTTGAGAGGGAGACCCGGCCCATCGCACCGCGGCCCCCGGGCAGGGCTAACGAACCTGCCCCTCAAAAGTTATGCGCACCCGTTGCGGCGCGGGGATCGGGCCGGATCTTCCATTTTATTCCGCAACCACGCTCACATGGGCTGCCACCACCCGCCATCCCTCGGGGAAGCGCGCCCAGGCCTGGCTTTGCCGCCCCACCTTCCCCGGCTGCCCCTCGCGCCGAAACATCGTGCTGGCGGTGGCGAAGTCGCGGCCATAGGTGGTGATCACCGTCCGCTCCAGCCTGCGCTCCAGCCCCACGGAGGGGCGGGCGCGGCGGAAGGCGCGGATCTCCTCCATGCCGTAGAGGTTCTCCGCGGCGCCGTAGCGGATGGTCTCCGGCGCGTCGCGGAACAGCTCCTCCAGCACGGGCACGTCGTTCGTCACCAGGGCCCGCTCGTAGCGGGCGAAGGCGGCTTCCACCTCCGCCCTCACCTCGGGGATGTCGATTTCCAAGCGCGCTCTCCTCAACGGCGTGAGGAGGAGATGCTGCCCTAGCGGCGGCGGGCCAGCCAGAAGCCGATGATCCCCGCGGCCGCCATCCAGGCCTTGGTCGGGATCCTCACGGCCGCTCCTTTCCGGAAGCCGCCATACACCGCGTGGTCCTCCGGCGGCGCGAACAGGTTGCCCGCAGATCCGCCCTGGGCCTCGCCCGGCCTCGCCCTGCTCCCCTTCTCCCCTATGGAGAGGCCGCGCTTCATCACCACGCCCACCGCCCAGCGCAGCGGCTTCGGCGCCACGGCGGCGGCGAGGCGGGAGGCCCAGGCCGCCACGCCGATCACCGCCGAATCCCGCGGCCGGCGGATGAGGGAGGCCACGGTCTCCGCCACCTCGAAGGGCGAGGTCATGGGGCCGGCCACCTCAATCTTCTGGCCCGTGTGGTTCGCCCCGTGCCGCAGGCCCGGCGTGTCCACCACGCTCGGGAAGACGTCGCAGACATGGAGGTCGGGCCTGTCCTGCAGCTCCGCCCGCAGCGATTCCGTGAAGCCGCGCAGGCCGGACTTGGAGGCGGCGTAGGAGGAGGCGTAGGGCGTGGGCACCCAGGTGCCGATGGAGAGAAGGTTGATCAGCACCCCGGCCCCCTGCCGCTTGAACACGGGCAGCACGGCGTGCGCCCCGTTCACCTGGCCCAGCAGGTTGGTGCGGATCGTCTGCTCGTGCTCCTCGATCGGCACCTCGTCGAAGGGCCCCACCGTGCCCACGCCGGCATTGTTGATCCACACGTCGATCCGGCCGAAGCGCGCCCGCGCCGCCTCCGCCAGGGCGCGCACCGCCGCCGCGTCCGTCACGTCTGTCGGAACGGCGATGGCGTCGGCCCCCAGCCGCTCGCATTCGCCCCGCACCACCTCCAGCGTCTCCGCCCGGCGGGAGGCGAGGACGAGATGCGCGCCGTGTCGCGCCAGGTGCTGCGCCGTCGCCCGACCGATGCCGCTGGACGCGCCCGCGATCACCACCACCGAACCCTGGATCCGGGGCATGGCCCTCTCCTCCGCCTGACCGGCCCTTAACCGGCAGGGGGCCCGGAGGTTCCCGCTCGCCCCGGCTTGACGGACCACCGAATGGTCACAAATCGCGCTTACCGGGTTCCCGGGACGTCCGGCGCGGGAAGGAGGCAGCGGGAAGGTGTTCGAACAGCCCTTTGGGCAAGTCCTGAGCAATGAGGCGGGGCGCTTCCTCCAGGTGAACCGTACCGTCTGCGAACTGCTGAGGATGGATGCGCAGGTGCTGCTCACCCGCTCCATCCGCGACATCACCCATCCCGCCGACTGGTCGGACAACTCGGCGCTGCTGCACCGCCTGCGCCACGGGGGCGAGGCCTTCACGATCGTGAAGCGCTACCTCCGCGGGGACGGGACTATCGTCTGGGTGCAGAACTACGTCTCGTTGCTGTACGACGCCGCCGGCGGAAGCACCCTCAACGCCCTCATCCGCCCGGTCCTGCCGGAAACGGCCGGGCATCAAGGCATGGTTCTCCGGTCCGAGAGCAGCCTGCACTGAGAGGCCCACGGGGGTATCCCCCGGGGCCGCCCTCACCTACCCCGCTTTGGGCGGCTCCACATGGCCGCCGAAGCCGTGCCGCATCGCGGAGAGCATCCGGTCCGCGTAGGACGCTTCCTGCCGTGACCGGAAGCGCGCGTAGAGGGCGGCCGTCAGAACCGGGGCCGGGGTGGCCGTCGCCACCGCCTCCTGCACCGTCCACCGCCCCTCCCCGCTGTCGCCCACGCGCCCGGCGTAGTGGGAGAGCTCCGGGTCGCCCGCCAGCGCCTGGGCGGTCAGGTCCAGCAGCCAGGAGGCGACGACGGAGCCGCGGCGCCAGGCCTCCGCGATGTCCGGCAGGGGCATGTCCAGCCCGTGCACCTCGTTCGCGGCGCGCATCAGGTCGAAGCCCTCCGCGAAGGCCTGCATCATCCCGTACTCGATGCCGTTATGGACCATCTTGGAGTAGTGCCCGGCCCCGTTCGGCCCGGCATGGACGTAGCCCTGGGGTGGGCGCGGGTCGCCGCTGCGGCCCGGGGTGGGAAGGGCCGTGCCCTCGCCGGGGGCGAGCGCGGCGAAGATCGGGTCCAGCCGCTCCACCTGCGCCGCGGGCCCGCCGATCATCAGGCAGTAGCCCCGCTCCAGGCCCCAGACGCCGCCGGAGGTGCCGACATCCAGGTAGTCGATGCCCTTCTCCCGCATGGCATTGGCGCGCCGCACGCTGTCCTGCCAGTTGGAGTTCCCGCCCTCGATCACGCAGTCCCCGGGGGAGAGGAGGCCGGCCAGGGTCTCCAGCGTCGCCTCGGTCGGGGTGCCCGCGGGCAGCATCACCCACACGGTGCGCGGCGCCTCCAGCCCCGCCACCAGCCCGGCGAGGTCGGCGGCGCCCTGCGCGCCCTCGCCCGCCAGGGCGGAGACGGATTCGGCGTTCAGGTCCCACACCGTGGCCGCGTGCCCGGCCCGCATCAGGCGGCGGGCGATGTTCGCGCCCATGCGGCCGAGGCCGACGATTCCGATCCGCATCATGGCGCAGGCCCTCCGTTGCCGGGCCTGTCTAGCGGAAAGCCCGGCGCCTCAGAAGGCCAGCAGGTTCTCCCGCAGCGTCGCGTGGTCGTACCCGCGCCGCACCAGCCCGCGCGCCTGCAGGGCGGGCACCAGCCCGTCCGCCACCTCCGCCACCACGCGGCGGGAGACGTCGCCCATGGAGAGGAGGAAGCCGTCTCCCCCCACCTCCTGCATCGCCTCCGCCATCTGGCCGGCGATGGTGTCCACCGTGCCGCAGAGATCCACGGAGAGGCCCGTGCCGCTGTAGTCCGTGAAGGCCTGGCGCAGGGTCTTCCCGCCGGCGCCCAGGCGCTTCAGCGTGTCCAGGTTCTGCTGGTGGCCGTTGGTGCGGAGGTTCTCGTCGATCGGCTTGTCCAGGTCCATGCTGCCGAAATCGATGTTCGTCACCTTGCTGAAGTGCGCCAGGCGTTGGACGATCTTGCGGTCCGCGTTCGCGATGCGCTCCAGCCGCCGCATCTCCGCGTGCTCCGCGCTCTCGCCGATGATCGGGTTCACGAGGAACAGCACCTTGATGCCGTCGGGGTCGCGCCCCACCGCCGCGGCGCGCGCCCGCACGTCCTCGCGATAGGCCTTCATCGACGCGATGCCCTTGGGGTTCGCCACGATCGTCTCGCCATGGGTGGCCGCGAACTGCCGCCCGCGCGGCGATCCGCCGGCCTGCGCGATCACCGGCCGCCCCTGCACGCAGGGGCCGGAGTTCAGCGGCCCGCGGGAGGCGTACCACTTGCCCTTGAAGTCCACCGCGTGGACCTTCGTGTGGTCCACCAGCACGCCGCCCTCGCGGTCCGCCACGATCGCGCCCGGTTCCCAGCTGTCCCACAGCGCGTTCACGCAGGCCATGTACTCGTCGGCCATGTCGTAGCGCAGGTCGTGCTCGGGCAGGCCGTCCAGGCCGTAGTTCCGGGCGGCCATGTCGCTGCTGCCCGTCACCATGTTCCACCCCGCGCGCCCGGCGGAGACCTGGTCCAGCGAGGCGATGATCCGCGCCAGCAGGTAGGGGTGGTGGGTGAAGGTGGCGAGGGTGGTGCAGACGCCGATCCGCTTCGTGGCCGCGAAGAGCAGGGTGGCGACGACCGACGGGTCCTGCCGCGGCACGGAGAGGCCGTTCTTCAGGTAGATCTCGCGCGAGCCGCCATAGGCCTCGCCGACATAGGAGCTGTCCTCCAGCAGGATGTAGTCGAAGCAGGCCCGCTCCAGCGCCCGCGCCATATCCACAAAGAGGTCGGGCTGCATCCATTCCTGCCCGATATTCCCGGTCCAGGGCTCGCCCCAGGCCTGCACGCTCGATCCCTGCAGGAACCAGCCGAGATGGAAGGGGTGGGGCAAGGTGGGCGTCTCCGTTCAGGCCGGGCGGGGGATCGCAAGGATCATGCCTGAACCCCGCCCGGCGCCAGCCCCATAATGGAGAGGCGCGGGGGCCCGATCACGCCGCGCCGAAGCCGCCACCGCCGCAGCCCTCCAGCGTCACCACGTCGCCGCGCTTCAGCAGCAGGTTCGCCTTGCCCTGCAGTTCCGTCTGCACGCCCGCGCGCTCCAGCACGATGCGGAAGGGCTGCCCCGGCTCCCCACCCGCCATGCCGTAGGGCCGTATCTTCGTCCGCTCCACGCAGGTGGTCAGCCACATCTCCTCGCACAGGATGCGGTAGCTGCGGATGATCCCGTCCCCGCCCCGGTGCGCGCCTGCGCCGCCCGAGCCGCGCCGGATCGCCTGCCGCTCCAGCCGGATGGCGTAGTTCGCCTCGATCATCTCGGCAGGAGTGTTGGAGGTGTTGGTCAGGTGCACGCGCGTGGCGGGCGAGCCGTCGCGATCGTGCCGCGCGCCCTCGCCGCCGCCATGCACCTCGTAGAGCATCCGCCAGCCGCCATCCGGCATCGGCTCCGCGAAGGAGAGCAGGCCGGAGGTGGTGGGGCCGCCCGCCGAGAGCCGCTCCGGGATCACCCGCTCCATCGCGCGGAACATGGCGTCCACGATCCGCGCAGCCGTCTCGTGGTTCCCCGCCGCCACCGCCGCGTTCCAGCCCGGCTCCAGCATGGAACCGGGGCGCGTCACGATTGTCAGCGGCCGCAGCGCGCCCGCGTTCTGCTGCATCTCCCGCCCGCTCATCACCCGCATGGCGTAGGCGACGGCGGAGCGCGCGATGTAGGGCGTGGTGTTGCAGAAATTCGCCACCCGGTCGTCGCTGCCGGAGAGGTCGATCACCGCCTCCTCCCCGTTGATGAGGATGCGCGCGTGGATGCGCGCCGGGCCGCCATCGGGGCGGCCGTCGTCAAGGAAGTCCTCGCCCTCGTAGGCCCCGTCGGGGATCCCACGGATCGCCTCCCGCATCTCCGCTTCCGAGAGGTCGTGCAGCCGCGCCATCGCGTCCACGAAGCCCTGCGTGCCGTGGGTGGCGCAGAGCTCGCGGATGCGCCGCTCCGCCGCCTGCGTCGCCGCGATCTGCGCCAGCAGGTCGCCCTCGCAGGAGACGGGGTCGCGCACGTTGTGCAGGATCATCGCCAGCACGCCCCGGTTCACGCCCGCCGCCGTGGTGATCGGCACGGGCGGGATCCGCATCGCCTCCTGGAAGGTGTCCACCGCCTTCGCGAGGTAGCTGCCCGGCCAGGTGCCGCCGACATCGGGCCAGTGCGCCAGCGACAGCGCCCAGGCCACCAGCCGTCCCTCCACGAAAATCGGCCGCGCCACCTTCACGTCGTTCAGGTGGTTCCCGCCGAGAATGCCGAGGTTGTAGATGAGGGAATCGCCCTCCTTCAGCGTCTCCGCCGGGCAGGCCTTCAGCAGCTCCTTCACCGTGTAGGCCATGGCGCCGAGATGGACGGGAATGTCCCGCCCCTGCCCGACCAGCCCGCCCTCCGCATCGGTGATGGCGGAGGAGAGATCCCCCGCCTCCCGCAGCAGGGGAGAGCGGGCGGAGCGCACGACGACGAGGCTCATCTCCTCCGCCGCTGCGGAGAGCCCGTGGCGGATCACCTCCACCGCGAAGGGGTCGAGGGCGCTCATGCGTCGCTCCCGGTCAGGAACAGGTTCCTCATCGCATCCCCCCGTGCCCGCCACCCGGGCGGCACCACGGTAGTGGACCAGGCATCCTCGATGATCGCCGGCCCCGCCACCGCGCCGGACAGCGTCTCGCGCGGCAGGATCACCGTGGAGACTTTCCCCAACCCGGGAAACACGCAGTCCCGCACGCGGGATGGCCGCGCCGGCCGCCCCACATCCGGCCGCGCCAGCGCCACCGTGGAGGGCTTGCGCGCCTGTACCCGCAGCCCCTCGATCACGCAGGGCTCGTTCGTCGCGTAGCCGTAGAGCTGCCGGTGCCGCGCGTGGAAATCCGCTTCCAGCACCGCCGGGTCCAGCGGCAAGGCGAAGGGCACCGGCGTCGCCTCGCTCTGCGCGGCGTAGCGCATCAGGGCCACGTGCTCCATCGCGATCCCCTCCGGCTCCACGCCATTGGCGATCAGCGGGCCGCGGGCCTCCGCCTCCATCTCCTCCACGCGCGCGGCGAAGCCGGCGGCGTCCAGCCCCGCCAGCGCCAGCCGCACCGTGCGCTGCTGCAGGAAGGAGAAATCCGCCGTCAGGCAGCCCAGCGCGGAGAAGGCGGAGGAGGCGGCGGGCACGATCACCTCCCGCAGCCCGTACATTTCCGCCAGCCCCGCCGCGTGCATCGGCCCGCCGCCGCCAAAGGCCAGCAGCGCGCAGTCCCGCCCGTCCACGCCGCGCTCCACCGTCACCCGCCGCAGCGCCCGCGCCATGGCGGCGTTCGCCACGCGCAGGATGCCCAGCGCCGCCTGCTCCACGCCCATCCCCAGCGCCTCGCCGACCGGCGCCACAACCCGCCGCGCCGCCCCTATGTCGAGCTGGATCGTGTCGCCCAGCCGCGCCTCCGGATCGAGGTAGCCGAGCACCGCGTTGGCGTCCGTGATCGTCGCCTTCGTGCCCCCCCGCCCGTAGCAGGCCGGGCCGGGTTCCGATCCCGCGCTCTCCGGCCCCACGGAGAGCCCGCCCGGCCCGAGCCTCACGATGGAGCCGCCGCCCGCGCCGATGGAGTGCACCGCCAGCATCGGCTGCCGCATCGGCCGCCCGCCGATCATGCGCGTATCCGTCATCTCCGCCTGCCCGTCGACGACAAGGCAGACATCCGTGGTGGTGCCGCCCATGTCGAAGGTCAGCACGCGGTCCCGCCCCAGTTCCCGCGCCAGCCGCGCGGAGGCCGAGACGCCCGCCGCCGGGCCGGAGGCCGCCATGACCAGCGGCCGCCGCTTCGCCGCCGGCACCGGCACCATGGCGCCTGCCGAGTGGAACACCTGCAGACCCGCCCCGATCGGCAGCCGCCCCTCCAGCTCCGTCAGGTACTCCACCGCGATCGGCATCGCCGCCGCGTTGAAGGCGGTGGAGGAGGCGCGCTCATACTCCCGCGCCTCCGGATTCACCTCGTGCGAGACGCAGAGATGCGGCACCACCTCCCGCAGCCGCTCCGCCACCATCCGCTCGTGCACGGGATTGGCGTAGGCGTGCAGGAGCGAGACCGCCACGCTCTCCACGCCACTGCCCTTCAGCCAGGCCGCCAGCCGGTCCAGCTCCGCCCCGTCCAGCGGCCGCAGCACCTTGCCCGTGTGGTCCAGCCGCTCCCGCAGCCCGAAGCACAGGATCGCCGGCACCAGCGGCGGCGCCTTCGGCGGCACGTCCAGCCGGTACAGCTCCCGCCGCCGATAGCGCCCGATCTCCAGCACGTCCTCGAAGCCCTCGGTGGCCACCAGCGCCACCTTCGGCAGGCGCTCCTCCACCAGCGCGTTCGTCACGCGCGTGGTGCCGTGCACGAAGCGCCGCACATCGGCGGCGGAGAGCCCCACCGCCGCCAGCGCCTCCAGCATCGCCCGCACCGGCTCCGCGGGGCGGGACGGCACCTTGGCGATCCGCGTCTCCCCGCCATCCGGCCGAACCGCGATGATGTCGGTGAAGGTTCCGCCGATGTCGGTGCCGATGTCCCACCTGCCCCGCAATGCCCATCCCCCGGTTGCCGCAACGCAGCACGAAGCCTAGACCCGGGGAAACGGCAGGCACACCCCCGCCTAGAAGCCACAGGACGTCCCCATGCCCCCCATCGCCCGCGTGCAGAGCGACGCCGCCCTTCCGTCCCAGGTGGACGTGGCCGTGATCGGCGGCGGCATCGCCGGCACCATGGCGGCCTACTACCTTGCCGCCGCTGGCCGCTCCGTCGCGCTGATCGAGAAGGGCGTCGTCGCCGGGGAGCAGTCCAGCCGCAACTGGGGCTGGTGCCGCGTGCAGAACCGGGATGAGCGCGAGATCCCGCTGATGCAGCGCAGCCTCGAGCTCTGGGCCGACCTGCCCGCCAGGACCGGCGCCGATCTCGGCTTCCGCCGCGACGGCCTGACCTACGTCACCCGCAGCGAGGCGGAGCTGGCCAAGTGGGATCGCTGGGTGACGATGGCCCGCGGCTACCAGCAGCACAGCACGATGCTCTCCGCCGCCGAGGCCCGCGCCGCGACGCCCGGCAACGAAGGCGCCTGGATCGGTGGCGTCTCCTCCCCGCGCGACGGCATGGCTGAGCCCTTCGTCGCCGTCCCTCGCCTCGCTGAAGCTGCCCGCGCCCTCGGTGCCACCCTGCACCAGCGCTGCGCCGTGCGCGGGCTGGACATCACCGCCGGCCGCGTGGCCGGCGTGGTCACGGAGCATGGCCGCGTGAAGGCCGATGCCGTGCTGGTGGCTGGCGGCGCCTGGTCCGCCATGATGCTGCGGCGTCACGGGGTCTTCCTGCCCCAGGCCAGCGTCCTCTCCACCGTCTTCCTGACGAAGGCGGCGCCCGAGGTGACGAAGGGCGGTATCTACACGCCGGACATCACCATCAGCCGCCGCAGCAACGGCGGCTACATCGTGGCCGCCAACAACCGCGGCCGGATCGAGTTGACCCCGGCCGGCATCCGCCAGGCCCGCCTGTTCTGGCCCACCCTCCGCAGCCGCTGGAACAGCGTGGCCTTCGGCATCGGCTCCTCCTTCCTGCGCGGCCCGGACGCCTGGCACGGCAAGTGGTCCCTCGACCGCCCCTCCCCCTTCGAGGCGGAGGACATGCGCACCCTGGACCCCGCCCCCGCCAACGGCGTGGCCGAGCCCGCCCTCGCCCAGCTCGCGAAGTCCTGGCCCGCCCTCGCCGGCACGCAGGCCGACTCCACCTGGGCCGGCTGGATCGATTCCACCCCGGACGCGGTGCCGGTGATCGCTCCCATCGACGCCATCCCCGGCCTCTTCGTCTCCACCGGCTACAGCGGCCACGGCTTCGGCATCGGCCCTGGGGCGGGGCACCTGGCGGCCGACCTCATCCTCGGCCGCACGCCGCTCGTGGACCCCGCGCCCTTCCGGCTGGACCGGCTGGTGGACGGCTCGCCGATCCGCGAGCCCGGGATGATCTGAAGGCGGTCTGTCCCGAAGAGGGCTCTGCCCTCTCCGGACCTCTCCCGCCAAGGGCCTGAGGCCCTTGGAACCCCGTCTGGCTGCCGCTGCTCTTTTGCTGCCCTTGCAATCGCCTCGGCTCATGGAGCCGAGGTGCACCGTCGGCCGGACGACTTGAAGCCTAGAAGAAGATGATGGTGAGGGGTTCGGGGAGAGGAAGAATTCCTTCTTCCTCTCCCCGGGACAGACCGGAAGCGCAGAACCCGTCCGTTAGCCCGCGTATCCCGTCGGCAGGGCTGTTGTGTACTTGATCTGCTCCATCGAGAAGCTGGAGGACACGTCGAACAGGTCCGCCATCTCGATCAGCCGCTTGTACACGCCATCATAGGCCGCGATGTCCGGCACCACCACGCGCAGCAGGTAGTCCACGCTGCCGCTCATGCGGTGGAATTCCAGCACCTCCGGGATCTCGCTCACCGCGCGGCAGAAGCGCTCCGCCCAGTCCATGGAGTGGCGGTTGGTGCGGATGGTGACGAAGACCGTGACCCCCACCCGCATCTTCGCCGCGTCCAGCAGCGCCACGCGGCGGCGGATCACCCCTTCCTCCTCCAGCCGCCGGATGCGCCGCCAGCAGGGGGAGGGCGACAGCCCCACCCGCTCCGCGATCTCGGCGACGGGGAGGGTCGAATCCGCCTGGAGGAGGTCGAGGATCTTACGGTCGAAGCTGTCCAGGGGCATGGTATTCCAGAACTGGCCCGATCCCGGGCATGGCGTGCCGCTATCCTGGGAAACGGAGCACACGAACGCAAGAACTTACCCCGTTCGCGCCACTACGATGCCGCCGTCATTGCAGGGGATTGGACATGGCGCTGCCCTCCTTCACGGAACACCCGGCCGCCGTTGGCGAGAGCTACGGGGAGCACATGCACACGGCGGCCTGGTTCGGCTGGCGGATGCTGCTGGGGTCCATGGCCTGCTTCGTCCATGCCCTGCTGCCCTTCCTCTTCACGCGCACGGGTTCCGCCACGGTCACGCAGCTGCACGACCGGATGGTGGTGAACCGCGTGAGGGCGGAGAAGCTTGCCGGGTTGCGACAGGGCGCCTGAGCGCCCTCAGCCCAGGCGGAAGTCACGGCAGACCCGACCGGTGTCGTAGAATTCGCGGAAGTCCACCACACGGCCATCCACGATCCGCATGAAGTCGGCCTTGGCATAATCCCCGATCGTCCCGGTCGCGTGCGCGCGGCGACGGACCCTGGCGAGAATGGCGATCCACTCGCCCTGGGCGATCACCTGCTCCACCTCGTAGCCCACCGCCTCCGACTCCCTGTCGAGGCGCGCGAAATAGTCCCGGACGCCGTCATGGCCATGGCGGGTTCCGGCCCAGGGCACCGTCTCGTCGCCGGCCGAGGTCCAGTGGACCTCCGGCGAGAGGGCGTCGTAGAGCGCCTGCCGGTCGCCCCTGGCAAAGCGCTCGTACACGCCCTGCACCATCGCCACGTTGCGTGCGCCCGTCTCGTCCTCGGTCATGGCCCTACCCTCCCGGGAAGGACAGTGCCGCGGCGGCGCGTCAGGCCGCAATCATTCCGGAAGGGTGTCGGATCGGTCCCAGACGGTCCTCTCCGTCCAGCCCAGCGCCGAGAACTCGGCGGCGCGCAGGGGCGCCTCCTCGGCGGCGTAGAACTCGTCCAGCTGCGGCGGTGCCACGCGCGTGCCGCTGAGCATGGCGTGTGCCTGGCCGCGATGGTGGATGTCGTGCTGGAACAGGTGCAGCAGCAGCCGGTCCATCCGCTCGTGCTGGACCCGGCTGCCGCGGTGCACGGCCACGATCCGTGCCAGCCCCGCCGCGTCCAGCGCCTCGGCGATCGCGATCAGCCGCGCATCCACCGCCGCCTGCGCCGCCTTCAGCGCGGCCACGGTGGCGCAGGGCTCCGGGTCCGCCCAGGCGGCCGGCCCCAGCGTGCCGCCCTCCATCGCGTCCACGTAGAAGCGGTCGATGACCAGGATGTGGTTCAGCGTCGCCCGCAGGCTCGGGAAGAAGCCGGTTCGCGGCGCCACGAACTCCGCCTGCGACAGTCCCTCGCAGGCCGTCAGCAGGCGGTGGTTGGCCCAGGCGTTGTTTCGGGCCATGGCGCGATAGGGCAGGGCAGCATGGTGCAGAGACGGGGCGTCCATGCGCCCAGCCTGCCATGCCGGGTCAGGCGGCTTCCAGCTTCTCGCTCAACTCCAGCCACTCCTCCTCCAGCTTCGCCACCGTGGCGGCGATGGCGGCGCGGCGGGTATTGGCCCAGGCGATGTCGGAGGGCTTGAAGCGGGCATAGGTCCCGGTGTCGGAGAGCTTCCTCTCCAGCAGCCCGTCCTCCAGGCGCAGCTTCTCCATTCGCGCCTCGATCTCCTTCACCCGCTCCCGGATCGGGGCCAGGGCGGCGCGTGCCGCCGCCCGGCTCGCGGCGGTGGGCTTGGCCGGCGCGGCGGGGTCGCCCTTGGCGGCCCGCGCCTCGCGCCGGTCGTCCCGCGCGCGGTTCGCCAGCCAGGCCCGGTAGTCGTTCAGGTCTCCGTCGAAGGGCGAGACCTTGCCGTCTGCCACCAGCCAGAGCCGGTCGGCCGCCAGCTCCACCATGTGCGGGTCGTGGGTGATCAGCACCACGGCGCCCTTGTAGTCCGCCAGGGCCCGGACCATCGCCTCGCGCGCGTCGATGTCCAGGTGGTTCGTCGGCTCGTCCAGGATCAGCAGCTGCGGTGCGTCCCGCGTGGTGATGGCCAGCATTAGCCGCGCCTTCTCCCCGCCCGAGCAGTTGCGGATGAGGGTGGTGGCCCGGTCCTCGTCCAGCCCGAAGCGCGCCAGCTGGGACCGCGCCTGCGTCACCGTCGCCTGCGGTGGCATCGCCGCCTGCATGTGGGACAGCGGCGTGCCCTCCGGGTCCAGCGCCTCCGCCTGGTGCTGGTCGAAGTAGCCGATCTTCAGCCGCTGGGTGCGCTTCACCTCGCCGGAGCGCGCCTCCAGCTTCCCGGCGATGAGCTTCGCGAGAGTGGACTTGCCGTTGCCGTTGGCGCCGAGCAGCGCGATCCGGTCATCCTGGTCCAGCCGCAGCCCAAGGCCGGAGAGGATGGTGCGGTTCCCGTAGCCCACGCTCGCGTCGTACATCGTCAGGATCGGCGGCGGCACCTCCGGCGGGTCCGGGAACTCGAACCGCGTGGACCCGTCCTCCGCCACCTCGATCACCGGCGGCAGCTTCTCGATCGCCTTCAGACGGGACTGAGCCTGCCGCGCCTTCGTCGCCTTGGCGCGGAACCGGTCCACGAAGGCCTGCATGTGCGCGCGCTGGGCCAGCACCTTCTCGTTCAGCGCGGCCTGCTGCGCCATCCGCTCCCCGCGGATCCGCACGAACTCCGAGTACCCGCCGGGGTAGGTGGTGATCTTGCCCCGGTCCAGGTGCGCGATGCTGTCCACGCACTCGTCCAGCACCTCCCGGTCGTGGGAGATGATGATGGCCGCACCCGGGAAGCGGCGGAGCCACCCCTCCAGCCAGATCGTGGCCTCCAGGTCCAGGTGGTTCGTCGGCTCGTCCAGCAGCAGCAGGTCCGGCTCCAGGGACAGCGCGCAGGCCAGCGCCACGCGCATCCGCCAGCCGCCGGAGAACTCGCGCACGGTGCGCTGCTGCGCCTCCGCGTCGAACCCCAGCCCCGCGAGAACGGTGGCCGCCCGCGCCGGCGCCGCATCGGCCCCGATCGCGATCAACCGCTCCTGCACCTCCGCCAGCCGGGTGGGATCGCCGTTCTCCATCTCGTGCAGCAGTTCGGACCGCTCCGTGTCCGCCGCCAGCACCGTCTCCAGCAGCGACACCTCCGTCCCCGGCTGCTCCTGCGCCACATGCGCCATGCGGGCGCGGGCGGCGATCCGCACCTCACCGCCATCGGGCTGCAAGGTGCCGGTCACCACCCGGAACAGGGTGGATTTCCCCGTCCCGTTCCGCCCCACCAGCCCCAGCTTGCGCCCGGGGTCCAGCTGCAGGTTCGCGCCGTCGAGAAGGGTGCGCCCGGCCATGCGGATGGTCAGGTCGCGAAGGGCAAGCACCGTCATGCCCGGCTTCTACCGCGCCGCCCCCGGCAACGGAACGCTGATGATGCGCCGCATCATTTCAGGAGGAACCCTGGAATGTTCCTTCCCCCCGCCGCCGCCCGTGCTAGGGGCCATCCCCCGCCACGAAACGGAGTCCCGATGGTCCAGGCCGCCCACCACGATACCCGGCCCAGCGCCCTGCGCCGCTTCCTCGAAGGGCAGTCCTCCGCCGGGCTGGTGCTGATGGGGGCCGCCGCCCTCGCCCTGGTCATCGCGAACACCCCGCTCAACACCGCCTACCAGGGCGTGCTGCACGCCTATCTCGGCCCCCTCTCGGTCGAGCACTGGATCAATGATGGCCTGATGGCGGTCTTCTTCCTGCTCGTCGGCCTGGAGATCAAACGCGAAGCCCTGGACGGCCAGCTCTCCACCTGGCCCCGCCGCGCCCTGCCCGGCATCGCCGCGGCCGGCGGCATGGCCGTGCCCGCCCTGGTCTTCCTCGCCTTCAACCCCGGGGAATCCGCCCATGGCTGGGCCATCCCGGCCGCCACGGACATCGCCTTCGCGCTCGGCGTCATCTCGCTCCTCGGCAAGCGCGTCCCGGCGTCGCTCCGCGTCTTCCTCGCGGCGCTCGCCATCATCGACGACCTCGGCGCCGTGGTGATCATCGCGCTGTTCTACACCTCCGGCCTCTCCCTGCCGGACCTGGCCGGGGCGGCCTTGGTGCTCGCCCTGCTCTTCGGCCTCAACCGCATGGGCGTCCTGCGCCTGTGGCCCTACCTCCTCCTCGGCCTCGTCCTCTGGGTCCTCGTGCTCCGCTCCGGCGTCCACGCCACCCTCGCCGGCGTCTTCCTGGCGCTGGCCATCCCGCTGCGGGCCACCCCGGCCGCCCCCGACCACGAAGCCGCCAGCCCCCTCCACCAGGTGGAGCACGCCCTCCATCTCCCCGTCGGGTTCCTCATCGTGCCGATCTTCGGCCTGGCGAACGCCGGCGTGCCCTTCCTGGGTCTGCCCGCCGAGGCCTTCGCCGCCCCCGTCACCCTCGGCGTCGGCCTCGGCCTCCTCGTCGGGAAGGCCGTCGGCGTCTTCGGCGCCGCCATGCTCACCATCCGGCTCGGCCTCGCCGACCTCCCCGCCTATGCCAGCCGCACCCAGCTCTTCGGCACCGCCCTGCTCTGCGGCATCGGCTTCACCATGAGCCTCTTCATCACCCTTCTCGCCTTCCCGGGGGATCCGCTCCTCCAGTCAGAGGCGAAGATCGGCATCCTCGCCGGGTCCCTCGTCTCCGGCCTGCTGGGCTACGCCCTGCTCCGCGTGGCCCCGGGCGACTGGCCGGGCAGCCCCTCCCGCTAGGGCCGCCCGGTTACGTTTTGGCGCCCCCGCCGCCGTCCCCCTTGCCGAACGGCCCCGGCACGGCTACCCGGCCCCCGACTCGAAACAAGGAATCCGCCGCCATGGCCACCGAGCGCACCTTCTCCATCCTCAAGCCCGACGCGACCCGCCGGAACCTCACCGGCAAGATCAACGCCGTGTTCGAGGAGAAGGGCCTCCGCATCGTCGCCCAGAAGCGCATCCTGATGAGCCAGCACATGGCCGAGACCTTCTACGGCGTCCACAAGGAGCGCCCCTTCTTCAAGGACCTCGTCTCCTTCATGACCTCCGGCCCCGTGGTCGTGCAGGTGCTCGAGGGTGAGAACGCCGTGCTCGCCCACCGCGAGATCATGGGCGCCACCAACCCCGCCAACGCGGCCGAGGGCACGATCCGCAAGCTCTTCGCCGAGAGCATCGAGGCGAACTCCGTCCACGGCTCCGACAGCGCCGAGAACGCAGCGACCGAGATCGCCTTCTTCTTCGCCGGCTCCGAGATCGTCGGCTGAGACGGAACCAGGGGGCTCCGCCCCCTGGCCCCCCGCCAAGGGCCTGAGGCCCTTGGATCCCCATCGGGCTGCCGCCGAGCCTTCCTGACACGAGGTTTCTGCTCAGCGGGACTAGTCCTGCCCTTACAGTCGCCTCGGGTCGTGGACCCGAGGCGCACTATCAGCCGGGTAATTCCGAAGCCTAGAAAAAGATGATGGTGAGGGGTCCGGGGAGAGGCAGAATTACTTCTTCCTCTCCCCGGGACATCCCGTCAGCCGGCGCCCATCCCAGCCCGCCGCACCGCCTCCAGAAGCCCCGCCGCATCGTAGGGCTTCCGCAGCAGCAGCGCGTCGTCCGGCGCGTTCTCCGGCGCCCCGTCCTGCCCCGTGGCAAAGACGATCCCGACTCCTGGCCGCAGGGCGCGCGCCTGTCGGGCAAAGGCGTCACCTAACGTGCCGGGCAGGCCAAGGTCGGTGACGATCACCCCCACCTCCGCCTCGCGCAGCCGGGCCAGGGCCTCCTCCGCGCTCCCGGCCTCCGCCACCTCGTGCCCGGCGGTGCGCAGCATCTCCGCCGTGCTGGCGCGGATCAGCGGGTCGTCCTCCACCAGCAGCACGCGCGCCGGGGCGGCGGGCCCGGATGCGGCTCCCCGCACGGCGCCCGCCAGCACCTGGCGCAGCTTCCGCGCCATCGCTTCCCGCGTGTAGGGCTTGGAGAGAAGTTCCACTCCCTCGTCCAACCGGCCGCCATGGACAATGGAGTTCTCCGTGTAGCCGGAGGTGAAGAGCACCGCGAGGCCGGGCAGGCGTTCCCGCGCGCGCCGGGCGAGCTCCGTGCTCTTCATCGGCCCGGGCATCACCACATCGGTGAAGAGGAGATCGATGGGAACGCCGCTCTCCACCACGCTCAGCGCGCTGGCGGCGTCCCGCGCCTTCAGCACGCGGTAGCCGAGCTCGGTCAGCAGCTCCACCACGGTGGCGCGCACGGCGTCGTCGTCCTCGGCCACCAGCACCGTCTCGGTGCCGCCCGTCACGGGGCCGCCCTCGACGGAGACGACCACGTCCTCCGCCTTCCGCGCGCGGGGCAGGTAGAGCTTGACCGTCGTGCCCTGCCCGACCTCGGAGTAGATCTTCACGTGGCCGCCGGACTGCTTGACGAAGCCGTAGACCATGGAGAGGCCGAGGCCGGAGCCCTTCCCCTCCGCCTTGGTGGAGAAGAAGGGCTCGAAGACCATCTCCTGCACCTAGGGCGGCATGCCGCAGCCCGTGTCCGTCACGGCCAGCATGACGTACTGGCCGGGGTTCACCTCCGGGTGGGCGCGGGCATAGGCGTCGTCGATGAAGGCGTTGCCCACCTCGATCGTCAGCCGCCCCGTCCCGTCCATCGCGTCCCGCGCGTTGATGGCCAGGTTTAGCATGGCGTTCTCGATCTGCGCGGGATCGATCAGCGTGTTCCACAGCCCGCCGGAGACGACCGTCTCGATCTCCACCGCCTCTCCGATGGAGCGGCGCAGCAGGTCCTCCATCCCCGCCAGCAGGCGGCCGATGTTCACCACCTTCGGCTCCAGCGCCTGGCGCCGCCCGAAGGCCAGCAGCTGCGCCGCCAGCTTCGCCCCGCGCGTGACCCCCGCCATGGCGTTGGAGAGCCGCCGCTCCGCCTTCTCGTTCCCCGCCACGTCCCGCGTGAGGAGCTGGAGGTTGCCGGAGACGACCTGGAGCAGGTTGTTGAAGTCGTGCGCGACGCCGCCGGTGAGCTTGCCGATGGACTCCATCTTCTGGGCCTGGGCCAGCGCGGCCTCGGCCTGCCGCCGCTCCGCGATCTCGGTGACGACGCGGGCCTCCAGCGTCTCGTTCAGCTGGCGCAGCTGCTCCTCCGCGCGGCGGCGGTGGCGGATGTCGCGCTGGGCGGACTGGTAGAGGCGGGCGTTGTCGATCGCGATGGCGGCCTGGCCGGCGATGCCGCGCAGCAGCGCCTCGTGCTCCGGCTTGAAGCGCGCCGTCTCCGGGTGGCCGAAGAAGAGCCCGCCCAGCACCTCGCCGGAGCGCGAGGTGACGGGCACCGCCAGGTAGCTCCGCACGGGCAGGTGCCCCGGCGGCATTCCGCCATAGGGCACCGTTCTGCCATAGCGCGGGTCGGCCATGATGTCGTCCGAGCGGATGACACCCTCGCCCTTGAAGGTGGGCTGGAACACCGCCGTGGCCCGCGGCATGGGAAAGCTCTCGAAAGCCGAGCGCGGCACGCCGGAGAGGGCGTAGAGCATGTAGCTGCCGCCCTTGTCGTCCAGCACGTTGTAGAAGAACGCGCCGAACTTGGCGCCGGAGAGCTCCACCCCCGCATCCGTCACCATCTGCACCACGCGGTCCAGGTCCAGCTCGGCCGCGATGGCGGCGCCGGTGGCGTTCAGCACCTCCGGCACGCGCTTCTCCCGGCGCAGCGCGTCCTCCGCCTCCTGCATCTCGGTGATGTCCACGTTCACGCCGATCAGGCCGAGGAAGCCGCCATCGGGCGTGAAGCGCGGCTGCGCCTCCGTCCGGAGCGTGCGCCAGGCGCCATCATGCCGGCGGAAGCGGGTGATGGCCGTGAAGCCGGTCCGGTCGCGAAGCGAGAGGTCGTGCGCGGCGCGGAAGGCGGCGCGGTCCTCGGGGTGCACCATCTCGAACCAGTCGAACCCGGCCACCGCCTCCTCCGGCAGGCCCCAGAAGATGCGGTGCGCGCGGTTGAGATAGGCGAACGTCCCGTCCGGCCCGCTCATCCACAGCTTCACCGGCGCGCTGTCCGCCACCAGCCGGAAGCGGCCCTCGCTCTCGCGCAGCGCGTCCTCCGCGCGCTTCGTCTCCGTCACGTCGTGGCCCTGGACGAAGACGCCGGTCACGGCACCCTCCTCCAGAATCGGCTGGAAGATGAAGTCGATGAACCGCTCTTCCGGCTCCCCGCCTACGCTTTGCACCAGCCGCACGGGATACCCGCGGCCAACAAAGGGCTCCCGGCTCTCCCGCACCCGGTCCAGCAGCTCCACGAAGCCCTGCCCCACCACCTCCGGCAGCGCCTCGGCCACGGGCAGCCCCAGCACCTCGCGCCCGCCGACCAGCCCCTGATAGGCGGCGTTGGTCATGGCGAAGCGGTGCTCCGGCCCCTCCAGCACGGCCATGAAGCCCGGCGCCTGTTCGAACAGGCTCTCCAGCCAGCGCCGCTCCTCCTCCAGCGCGGAGTTCGCCTGCTGCACCGCCTCGGCCCGGCGGATCACGTCGCTCTCGATCCCGGCCGCCGGGCCCGCCACCCCGATCCGGCGCGCCATCTCCCGCAGCCGGTGCAGCTCGGTCACGTCCACCGTGTGCTGCAGGACGAAGGCAACCGCCCCATCCGGCCCGCGCAGCGGCGAGTGGGTAGCGCTCCAGAACCGCTGGTCCATCCCCCCGCCATCGGGCCGGGAGATGTCGTACCGGATCAGCGGCAGGTGGTCCCGCTCTCCCAGCCGCGTCGCCCGGTCCAGCGAGGCCCGCAGCAGGCGATGGCCCTCCGAGCCGGGATCGCTCGGGAAGGCCTCGAACATGTTCTGCCCGAGAAGCGACTCCCGGGTCCGCATGGTCACGCCGAGATAGGCCTCGTTCATGGCGACGATGACGAGACCCGGATCAAGCAGGACGTAAGGGTTGGGCGAGGCGCCGAACAGGGCCTCGAAATCAACCGGGATCAAGCGTCACCGCCGGGCCGACCGGCGCTCTCGGGAGGGAGTGAGGGCAAGGCAGCAACCAGGATGAGGACCGGGCCGATATAGGTCACCCCCCGCGCCTCCGCCACCAGCGGGCTCCATCGGATCTGTCCGGAACCAGGGGGCGCTGCCCCCTGGAACCCCCGCCAAGGGCCTGAGGCCCCTGGACCCCCGTCTGGCTGCCGCCACGCCGTCCTGCGACGGGGTCTCCGCGTGACGGGCCCCTTCCTGCCCTTGCAGTCGCCTCGGGTCATCGACCCGAGGCGCACCGTCAACCGAGAGAGACCAGCTACTAGAAGAAGAAGATGATGGTGAGGGGTCCGGGGAGAGGAAGAATTCCTTCTTCCTCTCCCTGGCCACGGACCGGACGCGGCAGGATCAGCCCGCCCGACGTGCCCGCCAAACGCCCCAGAGCCGCGGCCCGAGCAGCGCGAGCGCGGCGAGGACGAGGATGAAGAGGGAGATCGGCCGGGTGAGGAAGGTGGACCAGTCCCCCTGGCTGATCGTCAGCGCCTGCCGCAGGTTCTGCTCCGCCATCGGCCCGAGGATCATCCCGATCACCACCGGCGCGGTGGGGAAGTCGAAGCGCCGCATGAACATGGCGATGATCCCGATCCCGTAGAGCAGGACGAGGTCAATGACCGAGTTGCTGATCCCGTAGGTGCCGATCGTCGCGAAGACGAGGATGCCCGCGTAGAGCTGCGGCGTCGGGATCTTCAGGATGCGCGCCCAGAGGCCGACGAGCGGCAGGTTCAGCACCACCAGCATGACGTTGGCGATGTAGAGGCTGGCGATCAGCGTCCAGACCAGCGCGGCCTGCTGCGTGAACAGCATCGGCCCGGGCTGGATGCCGTAGGACTGGAAGGCGGAGAGCATGATCGCGGCCGTGGCCGATGTGGGCAGGCCCAGGGTCAGCATCGGCACCAGGATGCCGGCGGCCGCCGCGTTGTTCGCCGCCTCCGGCCCGGCCACGCCCTCGATGGCGCCGGTGGTGCCGAACTCCTCGCGGTGCTCCGGGCGGACCAGCTTGCGCTCGGCGTAGTAGCTCAGCATCGTCGGCATCTCCGTGCCGCCCGCCGGCAGCACGCCGAAGGGGAAGCCGAGGAAGGAGCCGCGGATCCAGGGCCCGATGCTGCGGCGCCAGTCGGACGCGCTCATCCAGAGCTTGCCGATGGGCCGCACCACCTGCCCGCCCTCCACGTGGCGCCAGGCCAGGTACATCGTCTCGCCCACCGCGAAGAGCGCGACGGCGACGAGCACGACGTTCACCCCGTCCAGCAGCTCCGGCACGCCGAAGGTCAGGCGCGGCTGCCCGGTCTGCAGGTCGATCCCCACCAGCCCGAGCATCAGCCCGAAGCCGAGCGAGGTCAGGCCGCGCAGCGCCGAACCGCCGAGCACGGCGGAGACGGTGACGAAGCAGAGCATCATCAGGGAGAAGTACTCGGCCGGCCCGAGCTTCAGGGCTACCTCCACCACCAGCGGCCCGACGAAGGAGATGCCGAGCGTGCCGACGGTGCCCGCCACGAAGGACCCCACGGCGGCGGTGACGAGGGCGGGCCCGGCGCGCCCGTTCCGCGCCATCTTCGCCCCTTCGAGCGCGGTGATGATCGACCCGCTCTCTCCCGGCGTGTTCAGCAGGATGGAGGTGGTCGATCCCCCGTACATCGCGCCGTAGAAGACGCCGCAGAACAGGATGAAGGCGCCCGTCGCCTCCACCTTGAAGGTCACGGGCAGCAGCAGCGCGATGGTCAGCGCCGGCCCGATCCCCGGCAGCACGCCGATGGCGGTGCCGAGAAAGCAGCCCAGCAGCGCCCAGGCCAGGTTGATCGGCGTCAGCGCATTGCCGAAGCCGGCGGCGAGGTTGGCGAAGGTTTCCATCAGAGAATTCCCTCCAGCACGCCCGCGCCGATGTTCACGCCCAGCAGCCGCGAGAAGCCGAGGAAGGCGCCGAGGGTGACGACGATGCCGATCGCCAGGTCCCGCAGCGGCTTTCGCGAACCGAAGGCGGCGCAGACCAGCACGTACTGGATGGTGGCCGCGATCACGAAGCCCAGCCAGTCGATGAGCGCGAGCTGGACCGCCAGCCCCGCCCCGAGCAGCCCGAGCGCCCGCCAGTTCGTCGGCGGGGCGGCCATCTCCTCCTCCAGCCCCCCGCTCCACCCGCCGCGCGAGGCGGAGACGCAGAGCGCGATCCCCAGCAGAACCAGCGCGGCGCCGACGAGGATGGGCACGGCCGTCGCGCCCACCTGCGCGTAGATCGGAGAGTCCGGAATGGCCCAGGCCGCGTAGAGCGTCAGCAGGCCGATCGCGACGACGAAGAGCCCGACGCCGAGATCGGCCCCCGGCGTGCCGGGGCGCGCGCGCAAGGGCTCCGCGGCCGGGGGTTCGATCATGGCCTTCCCACTCCCTCTTCCGCCGCGCCGTCCCACGGGGTACGACGCCCGGCGTTTCGCCGCCTGCATGGCATGGCCCCGCCGGAAGCGGAAGCGGCGCCCGCCCCTCTCCGGCCCGCGCGGTCCTTACCTTTCCTTCACCCGCCCCTGCCACCGTGCCGCTCGAAGGACCCGCACCCGGCGCCCGGGAAGACCGAGGAGCCGCGCGTGGCAGTCTACCTGAACCCGACCTCCGCGATCACCGGCACGCGCGGTACCGACCTCTTCCTGCTGCACGATGCGGCCGGCCTGGCCGCGGCCGGCGCCCTGGATGGCGGCCGCGGCCTGGACGCCGTGATCCTCCTCTCCGACGCCGCGCTGACGGACGCCCACTTCGCCGGGCTGCGGAACATGGAAGGCCTGATGCTCGGCGGCACGGGCGCGCAGAGCCTCGTCCTCGGCCCCCGCGCGGCGGCCGCCTTTACCGGGGGCACGATCGCCGTCCTCGCCGATGCCGCCCTCTCCGCCAGCATCGACGGGACGGCACTGGGCGCCGGCACCGCCCTCCTCGCCGCCACCGGCGCGGGCGCGGACACCCTCGCGGGCGGTGCCGGGAACGACATCCTTCACGCCGCCGGCGGGGAGGACAGGCTCCTCGGCGGTGCCGGAAACGACCGTCTCTGGGGCGGGGCGGGCGCGGATCTCCTCTACGGCGGCGCCGGAGACGACACCCTCTCCGGCGGCGAGGACGCGGACTGCATGACCGGCGGCGCGGGCGCCGACCGCTTCCGCTACGCCGCCCCCGCGGAGGGCGGCGACACGACCACCGATTTCGCGCCCGGCACCGACATCCTGGAGGTCTCGGCGGCGGGCTTCGGCGGCGGCCTCGTCGCAGGGGGCGACGCCACCGGCCACTTCACCGCCAACACCGCCGCGCGCGCCGATTCCTCCTCCGGCACCGGCCAGTTCATCTTCGAGACCGATGCGGCCCGGCTGTGGTGGGACGCGGATGGTGCCGGCGGCAGCGCGGCGGTCCTGATCGCCACCCTGCCCGGCGCCGCCCTCTCGGCCGGCGACATCCATATCCTGGGATGACGAGGTACGGGTGACCCTGCCCCGAGCCTCCCCCCTTGGCCGGATCGTTCCCGGGTCCGGAGGAGGACGGGTCCGGGGAGAGGACGAGCTCCCTCCCCTTCCCGGGGCGGACCGTCAGGCCAGGCCGATATCCTTCAGCACCGCCGTGGTGGCCTCCACGTCCCTCTTCAGGAACTCCTCGAAGGCCGGGCCATCCACATAGGCATCGGCCCAGTCGCGGGTCTTCAGCAACTCCTTCCAGGCCGGCAGGGCGTTCAGGTCGGCCGCGAAGCGCTGGTGCGTTTCCCGCACCTGCGCGCTGATGCCGGGCGGGGCGAAGAGGCCACGCCAGTTGCCCATCACCAGGTCGATCCCGCTCTCCTTCAGGGTCGGGATATTCGGGTCGATGCGCGCCTCGCTGCTGGTGGCCAGCGCGCGCATCCGCCCGGCCTTGATCTGCTCGGAGAACTCGGAGAGGCCGGAGATGCCCGCCCTCACCTGCCCGCCGAGGATGGCCGCCTGGGCCGGGCCGCCGCCGGCGAAGCCGACATAGGAGGCGTCGCGCGCGTTGCCGCCTACGGACTTGATCAGCAGCCCCAGCAGGATGTGGTCGATGCCGCCCGCCGAGCCGCCGCCTACGGAGACGGCCCGCGGGCCGGCCTTCAGCGCGTCCATCAGGCCCTTGATGTCGCGGATGTCCGAGCTGGCGGGCACCACGATCACGCTCGCCTCGTCCGTCAGCTTGGCGATCGGGGTCACGTCCCGCACGCCCACCGGGCTCTTGTTGGTGATGGTGGAGCCGACCATGACGGCCCCGGCCACCATCAGCGCGTCCGGCCGCCCGCGGCGCTGGCCGACGAAGCGCGGCAGGCCCACGGCGCCACCGGCGCCGCCCACGTTCTCGAACTGTATGGAGCCGACGAGGCCAGCGGCGCGCGCCACCTGCTCGATGGCGCGGCCCAGACCGTCCCAGCCGCCGCCGGGCGCGGCGGGGATGAACATGCTGAGGTTGCCGTAGCGCGGCGCGCCCTGGGCCCGCGCGCCCGCGGGCAGGGTTGCGGGCAGGGCCGCGAGGGCGGCGGCCCCGGCCAGAAGGCCGCGGCGGGTGGTCGTGTGGGTCATCGGTCGGTCCTCCCATGGACTCGTCCCCCCGATCCTAGCCCGACTTCGCGCCGCGCAGAATCCGCCTTGCCCGGGTATTCCGCCACGCGCCGCCCCGCTCGCGGCGGCTTGAAGCCAGGTTCCGCAGCACGGGCCAAGCGGCATGCCACCTGTGTCCTTCCTGCAATTGCGCCGTGGCTTTCCGGCGACGATCCTGGCGGCGCGGCGGAACGGGATCGGGGTTGCGGATGCGGGGGAACTTGGCGATGCCCGGGGTTCGGCTCGCGGCCGGGCTCTGGACGGGAGTGCTGACGGGGCTGGGAGTGGCGCCCTTCCTGCTCGCCTCGCCCGCCCTCGCCCAGACCCGCCCCGGAAGCGAGCGGGGGGGCGAACGGGAGGCGGTGGTTGCCAACGAGACCGGCCTCGCCGTGCGCGAGCTCTACCTGGCCCCGACGACGCAGACCGATCCCGGCCCGGACCGGCTGGGCGCGGACACGCTGCCCGCCGGCGGCAGCCTCCGCCTCCGCCTCGGCCGGAACCAGCCCTGCGCCTGGCAGCTCCGCGCCGTCCTTGCGGACGAGACAGTGGAGGAACGGCGCCTCGACCTCTGCCGCTCCTCGCGCGTCATGCTCGGCGACGCCTCCGCCCCGGCGCGGGAGATCACGGTCAACAACGACACCGACCTCGACCTGCGGGAGCTCTACGCCGCCCCGCCGGGCGCGGCCGCCCGCGGGCCGGACCGGCTGGGGGCGGAACTCGTCCCGGCCGGCCGCACCCACCGGCTGCGCCTGGGCCGGCGGCGGGACTGCGTCTTCGACGTCACGGCCGTGATGGCGGACGGCTCCACCGTCCTCCGCCCGCGCGTGGATGCCTGCCGCAACCCGCGCATCGCCCTCTCCGACCCCGGCCTGATCTGGCGCGACCTCACGGTGGCCAACCGCTCCGGCCGCGTGCTCCACGGGCTGCACGTCGTCCCCGCCGGGCGTGGCGGCGAGCTCGGGTCCGAGGAGGGCTGGGGCGTGGACCGCATGGGCACGGAGACGGCGCCGGACGGCAGCACCTTCCGCCTGCGCCTCCGCCTGCCGGGCTGCGAGGCCGACCTGCGCGCCACCTACGAGGACGGCGCGGCGGAGGCGAAGCGGGCCGCGAATATCTGCACGGGCCCCGTCACCTTCGATGGCAGCGGCATCCCCCGCCCGCCGGAGCGGCAGCTCACCCTGGTGAACCGCCACCTCGCCAAGATCGACGAGATCTACGTCTCCTCCTCCTCCGAGGGCGATTGGGGGCCGGAGCGCCTGCCGGACGGGCTGGACCGCGGGGATCGCCAGACCCTCTCCGTGCCCGTGGACTGCGTGGCGGACCTCCGCATGGTCTTCCCCACCGGCGGCGCGGAGGAGCGGCGCGAGGTGAACATCTGCGAGAACCCCACCGTCGTGGTCCGCCCGGGCTGGACGGTTGCGGCCCGGCTGGACGAGGGCGAGGACGAGGCGGACGCCGCCCCCCGCCCGGGCAGCGTGCGGCTGCGCAACACCGCCCGCCTGCCGATCGTGGAGCTCTACATCGACGCCCCCGGCGCCCCGCGCGGCGAGGACCGGCTGGGCGCCACCGTGCTCGGCGCCAACGAGACGCTGGACGTGGCCCCGCCCGAGGGCGAGGCCTGCCCCGCCCGCCTGACCGCCGTGTTCCGTGACGGGCGGGAGGTGACGCGCGACCCGCTGGACCTCTGCGCCGGGATCGAGGTGCCCCTGCCATGACCCCCCGCTCCCTTCTCTCCACCGGGTTCCTTGCCACCCTCCTGCTGCTGGGCGCTGCCATCCCGGCCGCGCGCGCGCAGGAGATTGCCCTGCCCGCCGCCCTGCGCGGCGCCTGGTTCCAGGGGGAGTGCGTCGCGCCAACGGCGATGCTCGCCCTCTCCGTCCGCGGCGCGGCCCGCATCCCGGCGGGCGGGGCCGGCCGGCTGCTGCGCTTCACGGAGACCCGTGCGCTGGAGTCCGGCTGGTCCGTGGCCACCGCCCGTGGCCCGGAGGCCCCGCGCCTGATGCTGCGGGCATCGGGTGGCGCGGCGGGCAACGGGCTGGAGACCGCCGAGCCCTCCAACAAGATCCGCGACGACCGCCTGCCCGGCGATGCCCCCGTCACCGCTTGGCGCCGCTGCCCCGGCACCCCCCTGGCCTTCGCGGCGCAGGGCGAGGGCCTGGCCTTCCTCGGTGCCATCGAGGTGCTGGAGGCCGCCTGCGGGCCCGGAACAGGGGGCGTGACGGATTGCGCCGCCGCCCTCGTCCGCGTCGGCGACGTCTCCGGCGACAGCCTCCTCGGCCCGGCGGAGCTGGCGCGGCTGTTCCGCGGCGCCTCCTGGCTCCTCTCCCTCCAGGCCGAGGTCTCGCCGGAGCTCTCGGGCCTCGCCGGCGCCGCGGGGACGCTCGGCGCCGTGGCCGGGGCGCGGCTGATGGTGGAGAGCCTGGACTATGACGGGGACGGCCGCCTCTCCGCCCGCGAGCTGGCGCAGGACCGCGCCGTGCTCGCGACCGGGGGCGAGGCGCGCGGCCGCCCGCTGGCGCTGGAACGCCTCTCCGAGGGCGTGGCGCTGCTGCGCGGGATCGTCGAGGGGCTGCTCGGAGGCGGGGAGTAGGCCCCGGCGGTTCCGGAGGCCCCGGCATCCGGTCGTCGGGCCCGGATCGGACCCGCGGCGCATCATCCGTCAGGGCCTGACGGTGTGCCCGGCACCTCTGTGGCGATGGTGACCGCGCTCACCGGCAGCAAGGGCGCCGTTCCGGGCGTTGCCTTCCACGCCTGCGAGTGCCGGTCAGGCGAAGGATCCGGCGGAACGGAGGCGCGGCGCATCGTCACCTCACCGGAAGGCCCAGAGGCGGAGGGCCACGAAGGAGACCATCGGCCACAGGACTGCGAAGGACAGGGCAATCACTTCGACCGGCAGGTCGGTCAGGTTGACGAGCATGGCCGCGTACACGGAATTGAGGACCAGACCCGCAACGACAACCGCCAGGAAGCGCCATGACGCGTCCGCGTGCGAGCGCTTCGTGTCGAACGACCAGTAGTAGTGCCCGAGGTAGTTGGCGACGGTTGCAACCGCGTAGCCAGCTGCATTAGCAAGCACCGGTTCGATGCTGAGGACACGATGCAGCAGACTCGAGACGGCCACGTAAAGGACCACGGAGGCGATGCCGACCACTCCGTAGCGGAGAGCCGTTCCGAGCCATTCCATTCGCCGGCGCATCGGACCATCGAGAAGATCACCGTCATCCTGCCTTTTCATAATGAGGCCGAGAACCTTCGCTTCGTGGTGGAGGAGCTCATTCGGGGACTGGCGTCCGAGGGGCTGCGGCCCGACGTTTTCCTCGTCAATGACGGCAGCACCGACAACTCGATGCAGGAGGTGCGGGCGCTTGTCGGCGATCATCCGGAGGTCCGCTACATATCCTTCTCCCGCAACTTCGGGAAGGAGACCGCCCTCATGGCGGGGCTCCTCGAGTGCGGCGACGATTTCGACGCGCTCGCCTACATGGACAGCGACGGACAGCACAGGTGCACCGACCTGGTGCGGATGATCGGGGTCGCACAGAGCCCCGAGGTGGACCTGGTCTGCGGCGTGCGCGACAGCCGGAACTACCAGACAGCGTCACAGCAGCGCATGGCGAGGCTCTTCTACGCCCTGTTCCGCAAGCTCAGCGATGCCCCCATCGACGAGGGAGCGGGCGACTTCAACGTGCTGAAGCCGCCCGTCGTGGCGGCGCTGCGCAGCCTGCGGGAGGAACACCCCTTCATGAAGGGGCTCGTCGGATGGGTGGGCTTCAGGAAGAGGCTGATTCCCATCAGCATCGCGGAACGGGCGGGCGGGCAGGCGAAATCCTCGACGCGGCGCATGCTGAAGCTCGCCTTCGGTGCCATCCTGTCCTTCAGCTCATGGCCGCTGCGGGCCTGGTCGGCCATCGGCATGGTCTCCGCGCTGCTCGCCGTCCTCTACCTCGCGCTCGTCGTCGTGCAGACGGCGGTGTTCGGCCGGAACATCCCGGGCTACGCCACGACCGTGGTGCTGCTGCTCGGCCTGGGCGGCCTGCAGCTGCTCTCGATCGGGATCGTCGGCGAGTACCTGGCGCGCGTCTACGACGCCTCCAAGCAGCGCCCGCGCTATCTCGTCGCCGAGCGGTCGGGGGCACTTCCCGGCCGCTGAACGCCGCGGGCCCGCGCGGCGCAGGGCCGGCTCTGGACCAGGGCCCGCCGCTCAGCGCGTGAACGAGATGAGGCCGGGTTCAGCGCGGCTCCGCCCGCAGGCCCCGCAGCCCCATCGCGTAGATGCGCGGATCCGCGCTCATGCCGATCTCGACGGGGGAGGACGGGCGCTCGAAGTGGAAGAGCAGGCGCAACGGCCCCGCGCCCGCCGGCACGTCCAGCACGGGCTGCGTGAAGGTCATGTGCGGCAGCTCCCACTCGCCCTGCACCGCCCCGTCCTCGGTCCGCACGGTGACGCGCTGACTGGCCCGCCCGGGCGGGGCGAAGCCGATCGCTTCGAACACGAGCCGGAGCGGCCCGGCGGCCCCGGCGTCCCGCCGCAGGAGCAGCGCGGCGTCCGAGCCGCCCGACCAGGTCCAGCCCTCTCCCAAGACGCGCCAGCCCGCCTCCATGGAGGAGGCGCCGTTGCCGTTCAGGCGGAAGTCCAGGCCGCCCGACAGCGGCGCGGACTCGACCCGGGGAAAGACCTCGTCGGGCCGGCGGCAGAAGACCACCCGCTCCACCTTCTCGCAGCGGTGCGGCCCCTCCGGGCGGAGCGTGATCCAGTCGCCGTCGCCGGGATTGGTGAAGATACGCACCTCGCCAGCCCTCAGCGGCGCGGTGGCCCTGGGGATGTCGTCGCTGCACGGCACGGGCCGCGGCAGGCGGGCGGGAAAGACGGTGTTCACCGGCAGCGCCCGTTCCGAGGCGAGGCCGAGGAACTCCATCATCATCGGGTGCGCCGTCGCGGTGACCTCCGAACTCCAGCAGAACCAGGAGGGGAGCATCGTGATCGCCGTGGCGGTGGGCAGGATCTGGCGCAACGCCCTCGTCTCCGGCGCCAGCGCGGGCACGTGCTCCACCGAGGCGATCAGGCGGTCGCGCACCGGGGCGACGTCCATCCACTGCACCGCCACCACGGCCGCCAGCGCCGCGGCCCGCAGCGCCACGGGCCGCAGCCGGGCGAGCAGGAGCACCCCGGCGAGGGCCAGCGCGTAGGCGACAGGCCAGAAGAGGCGCCCGCTGGCGCGGAAGCTCTCCAGCGCCTTCGGCGGATCGCCGAGGTCGAGCACCAGCCGGCTGCCCAGGCCGACCTTCGTGCTCACCGCCATGGCGGTGAGTCCGAGCAGGGCGAGGACAAGGCCGAGATGCCGCCGCATCCCCAGCGCCGCCGCCCTGGGATGCAGCAGCACCCCCAGGGGAACGGCCGCGATGACGCCGAGGCCCAGCCAATTGTAGCTCTCCCATCCCGCGGCGTTCGGAAGCTCCGCGAAGCTGCTGGGGTTCGGCAGCAGGCCCGACCAGAACGGCCAGACGGGCGAGAGCAGGTTCATGGCGTAGAGGCCGTATCCCCCACCGCCAATGGCCTGATCGTAGCCCAGCGCGCTGATCAGGAGCTGCGCCGCCACCACCGTGCCGATCCCGCCCGCGGCCGCCAGGAGGGCCGGCCGCCACGCCGCGAGGCGTCCGGCGGGGGCAGCAGCCCGCAAGGAGGAGAGGCCACGCCAGACCAGCGTGGCGGGCGCTGCCAGCACCAGCGCCATCGTCATCACCGCAAGATAGGGATGGGTGAGCAACGCCCCGAGGACGAGGGCCACCGCGCCCAGCCAGCGCCACAGCATGGTCCCGGCCGGGCGGGGCGACAGCAGGTGGAAGTAGGTGCCAAGGCCGAGCAGCAGGATGAAGTGCCCGCTCAGCG
Organism: Pararoseomonas sp. SCSIO 73927; assembly: GCF_037040815.1. Taxonomy (NCBI): domain Bacteria; kingdom Pseudomonadati; phylum Pseudomonadota; class Alphaproteobacteria; order Acetobacterales; family Acetobacteraceae; genus Pararoseomonas; species Pararoseomonas sp. SCSIO 73927. Next base: position 2,120,449 of record NZ_CP146232.1, on the reverse strand, counting down.
CCGCATGGCCGTAGCGCGCCCACCAGGCGGGCATGGCGACCGCCAGCATCATGAAGGCCAGGGCGGGGAGCAGCCGCTTCTCCCCTGCCGCACGAAGGCAGAACACGGCGGCCACGGGCTGCAGCACCCAGGCCAGGCCGTACCACAGCCCGACCCCGTGGAAGCCCTGCGGCAGGATGCCGCGCACCGCCTTCAACACCAGGGCGAGAATCGGGATGCCGTCCATGAAGCCCAGCGGCAGGCCATCGGGCGGGAGCAGCGTGCGGATCTGCAGCAGCGGCCAGCCCCACGGCTCCGCGATGAAGTAGCGCTGCCCCACGGCGTGCTGCGTGGCATCGCTCTCGTTCATCACGACTTCGCCGTGCGGGAAGAGGAAGGGCAACGGGAACACGTACAGCGCGAGGACCAAGCCGAGGGCCAGCGCGATGCCGTAGGTGAGGATGGCTGGCGCGCGAGACCCTGGCGCGTCGGTTTGGGCAGTGGTGTTCACGTCCGGCTCGGCTGTTTCGGCGGTCGCGACATATCAAATGCCGCGCGGCCGGGCCATGCGCCTTCCCCGCAACGCCCGCAAGCGTCGCCCGCCCGTCAGTCGATCCGCGCGCCGGACGCCCTCACGATGCCCGGCCAGCGGGCGGCCTCGGCCTTCACCAGCGCCGCGAACTCCGCCCGGCTGCCAGTGGCCAGGTCGAAGCCCTGGGCGCGCAGGTTGTCGGCGACCTCCGGGGTGGCCATAGCGCGGCGGGTCTCGGCGTGCAGCCGATCCAGCACCGGCTCCGGCGTGCCGGCGGGGGCGAGGAGGCCCTGCCAGGTCACCACCTCGAAGCCGGGAAAGCCGCTCTCGGCCACGGTCGGAACATCAGGAAGGGAGGCGGCGCGGGCGGAGCCGGTCACGGCCAGGGCCCGGATGCGGCCGCCGCGGATGTGCTCGATGGCGGCGGGAAGCGTGACGAGAAGGCTGTCGATGTGGCCGGCCACGAGGTCCACCACGGCGGGGCCGCCGCCGCGGTAGGGAACGTGGGTGGTGTTGAAGCCCAGGGTCTGGCCGAGGAGGATGCCGCCGAGGTGCCCGATGCTACCATTGCCCTGGCTGGCGAGGGTGAGCTTGCCCTCCGCCTCCTGCCCCAGGCGCCGGTAATCGGCGAGGGTCCTCGCCTCCAGCCCGTTCTTCACCACCAACACCTGGGGCGCGCGGACGAGCTCGGCGATCGGTGCGAAGTCGCGGACGGGGTCAAAGCTGATCCGGGGGTAGAGGGCGGGGTTGATCGCCAGCGGGTCGGAGCCGACGAGGATCGTCAGCCCGTCCGGCCTGGCGCGGGCCACGAGATCGAAGGCGATGTTGCTGCCGGCGCCGGTGTGGTTCTCCACCACCACGGGCTGGCCGAGCGGGCCGGTGAGGGCGCGGGCGACGCTGCGGCCGAGGATGTCCAGGCTGCCGCCGGGCGCGACGGGCACGACGATCCTCACGGGGCGGTCGGGCCAGGGCGCGGCCGGGGCCTCGCCGCCCTGGGCGAAGGCCGGGCGGGCGGCAGCGGGGCCGGAGAAGGCCAGAGGAGCAGGAATCGCCGCCGCCAGGGCGAGGAGGTTGCGGCGGGAGAGGTCACGCATCGGTCGTTGCACCAACAAGGTAGGGCATCAGAGATGGTTTTTCTCCGGTAAGGATGAAATACCGGCAACAAAAAGATTTCCTTGCTATCATAGCCCCGCTTTGAGAAAGGATTTGGCCTATGCCGTCTCCGCCGGAGTTGGACTCCACCGACCGCGCGATTCTCCGGCTGATCCAGCGGGACGCGGCACTCTCCCTCGCGGCCATCGCGGAGGCGGTGGGGCTCACCCCGACCCCGTGCTGGAAGCGCATCCGGCGGATGGAGGCGGCGGGAGTGATCACCGGCCGCGCCACCCTGCTGGACCCGGCCCGGGTGGGCCTGCCGCTCTCCGTCTTCGTCTCGCTGGAGATCGGGGACCATTCCGCCGGGTGGATCGAGGCCTTCGCGTGGAGGGTTTCCGCCATGCCGGAGGTGCTGGAGTGCTGGCGGATGGGCGGGGACGTGGACTACCTGCTGCGCGTGGCGGTGGCGGACATGGCGGCCTACGACGCCTTCTACCGCCGGCTGACGGCGGAGGTGCCGCAGCTGCGCAACGTCACCAGCCGCTTCGCCATGGAGCGGGTGAAATCCACCACCGCGCTGCCGGTGTAACGAAGCGTGCCGTGTTGATGCCCTGGGACGCCTGCCGCATAACGCCCCCGTGACACGCGCAGCCCCCCACCCCGTCCTGATCGCGCCCTCCCTCCTGGCCGCCGACTTCACGCGGCTCGCGGAGGAGGTGGCCGCCATCGAGGCCGCCGGCGCCGACTGGCTGCACCTGGACATCATGGACGGCCACTTCGTGCCGAACATCTCCTTCGGCCCCGCGGTCGTGAAGGCGCTCCGCCCCCTCACCCGCATGCCCTTCGACGTGCACCTGATGATCGCCCCGGCCGATCCCTACCTGGCCGCCTTCGCGGAGGCCGGGGCGGACCTGATCTCCCTCCACCCGGAGGCGGGGCCGCACCTGCACCGCTCCCTCCAGACCATCCGGGGGCTGGGGAAGAAGGCGGGGGTGGTGCTGAACCCCGGCACCCCGGTGGAGGCCGTGGCGCCGGTGCTGGACCTGCTGGACCTGATCCTCGTCATGTCCGTGAACCCCGGCTTCGGCGGGCAGTCCTTCATCGACAGTCAGCTGGCGAAGATCGCGGCGCTGCGGGCGACAATCGACCGCTCGGGCCGCGACATCCGGCTGCAGGTGGATGGCGGGGTGACGGCGAAGACCGCGTCGATGTGTATCGAGGCGGGGGCAGACGTGCTGGTGGCCGGCACCGCCGTGTTCGGGGCACCGGACCGCGCGGCCGCCATCGCCGCCCTTCGCGGCCCCGCCCGAAATATGTCTGCCGGCGCCGCCCGCAACATTGAGGACGCCCGGGCATGAGCGGCTGGCTGCGCGGCGCGCGCCGCACCCTCTCCGGCCTGAAGCCCATCCGCGTGCCGGAGGCTCCCTCCCGCGCCTTCCGCGACCTCTGGCCCGGCGACGTGGCCCGGGCGGGGAAGCTGATGGAGGGCGAGCTGGAGGTGGCGGGCACAGTACGGCCGCTGCCGGACGACCCCTCCGCCTTCGGGCCCGGCGCAGGCGGCCCGGCCTGGCGCGCGGCGCTGCACGGCTTTGCCTGGCTGCGCGACCTGCGGGCGCTGGGCACGGATGCGGCGCGGATGCACGCGCGGGACATCACCCGGCTCTGGCTGGAATCCGGCACCACGGACCCCGTGGCCATCGCGCCGGAGGTGGTGGGAGCGCGGCTCTCCGCCTGGCTCGGCCACTGGGACTTCCTGGCCGCCACGGCCGAGGACGGGCTGCGCCGGGCCCTGATGGCGCGGCTGGCCGCCGATGCGCGCGGGCTGGTGGCCGGGCTGCCGGCCGAGGCGCGGCACCGGGGGGCCCTCGTCGCTCTCAAGGGCGCCCTGGCGGCCGCGGTGGCGCTGGAGGAGGAGCCCTGGCTCACCCGCTGCCTGAAGCTTCTGCCCGCGGAGATCGATCGCCAGATCCTGCCCGACGGCGCCCAGGTGGAGCGCAGCCCGGGCATCCTGCTGCTGGCGCTGCAGGACCTGATCGAGATCCGCAACCTGCTGCACGGCGCGGGGATCGAGGCGCCGCCGCACCTCGCCCACGCCCTGGACCGCGCCGCCCCCGCGCTGCGGCTGTTCCGCCACGGCGACGGGGGACTGGCCGCCTTCAACGGCACGCGGGAGGAGGCGGCGAGCCTGCTGGACCTCGTCCTCACCCAGGCCCAGGCCCGCGGGCGGGCGCCGCTCATCCTCGGCGATGCCGGGTTCCAGCGCCTGCAGGCCGGGCGCACCCTGGTGATCGCGGATTGCGGCACGCCGCCCCCGCGCAACGGCGCCACGGCGCCGGGCGGCCTGCCGCGCGGGGCGGACCGGCTGCACCATGCCGGCACCCTCTCCTTCGAGATGTCGATCGGGCGGGACCGCCTGATCATCAACTGCGGCGCGGCGCCGGCGGCCGAGGGCGCCTGGCGCGACGCGCTGCGCGCCACCGCCGCCCACTCCACCCTCACCCTCGCCGACACCAACAGCAGCGAGCTGACGGAGGACGGGCTGGGACGCCGCCCCGAGCACGTGGAGGCCGAGCGCCACGAGGCGAGCGGCGCCCAGTGGCTGGAAGCCACCCATGACGGCTGGAAGAAGGGCTTCAACGCGATCCACCGCCGCCGCCTCTACCTCGCGGAGTCCGGGGACGACCTGCGCGGCGAGGACATCGTGGAGGCCGACGACCTGCCCGCCTTCACCGTGCGCTTCCACCTGCACCCCGCCGTGACGGCGACGCTCGCGGAGGATGGCGGCTCGGTGATGCTGCGCCTCCCCTCCGGCACGGCCTGGCGCCTGCGCGCGCGGGGCGGGAAAGTCTCCGTGGAGGACAGCGTGCAGGTCTTCGGCGAGGCGCGGGCGGCGACCCAGGTGGCGGTGGCCGCCGAGGCCGGGTCCGGGCAGGTGCAGTGGGCCATCGGGCGGGTGGCGGCGACGGAGGGGTGAGCGGCCGGGGGAAGGGCCTGGCCCCTTCCCCGCCCTGGTCCTCACACGGCCCGCCTCAGAGGCGCGCGCCCGGCAGGGCGCTGGCCTGCCGTACCCAGTCCGCGAGGCGGGCCTCGTCGACCCCGTCCTCCTCGCGGATGTCGAGGTAGCGGACCTCCGCCTGCTTCGACCGGCCGGGCGGCACCGGATCCAGCGAGGCTCCGCGGAAGAAGGTCACCTTCACCAAGCGGTCGAACCCGTGAAAGCCCAGGAACCAGGCCCCCTGCTCCATCCCGTAGAGCGGCGTGTTCCACTTGACGGCCTTGCGGACCCCCGGGACCGTGCGCCCGACCACCTCGTCGATCGCCGCACCGACCCGCCGCTTCCAGCCCGGCATGGCCGCGATATAGGCCTGGACCGGCGCGTCGCCCTCGCCTTTGGGGATCTGCGGGTTCCCGCCCGCGAGCAGCCTCGGCTCCGCCACCGTTCGAATCCTGTCCTGGGGTGCCCAGCCTCGGCCGGGTCCGTCCGCGAGGCCAGCGAAGGTTACAGGAAACAGCGGCCGGGGTGGGGTGCAGCGGCTTCTTTGCCGCCCGGGCGTCGTGCCCGCCTCTGCCGGGACAACCCGCGCCCCCTCGCCACGTTTCCACCCGCGCGGGCCGCTACGGGGCGCCGTGGCGGGTTCATCCCCGGATCGAGGAGAGAGACATGGACAGCGATCGGATCATCGGCGCCGGCAAGCAGGCGGCGGGCGAGGTGCAGGAAGGCGTGGGCAACCTGATCGGCGACAGCCGCACCCAGGCCCAGGGCCGGAAGAACCAGGCCCAGGGCGAGGCCCAGAACCAGATCGGGCAGCTGGAGGACTACATCCGCGACCAGCCGCTGACGGCCGCCGCCATCGCGGTGGGCTTCGGCTGGCTGCTGGGCCGCCTGCGCATCATCTGATCGCGGCGGGGCCTCGGCCTTCTGCGGCGCGCCGGTCCCCGTGGCCGGCGCGCCGTTTCGTCCTGCCATTTCGTTCTGCCGTTTCGATCTGGGTCCGGCACGTAACGGATCGTCGCTCCCCCTTCGGGCCTGGGCACGGGCCCCTATCTGCGGCGCATGATCCTTCTGCCGCGCCGGCCGCTGATCGGCCTCGCCCTGGGCGCCCTGGCGCACCCGGCCCTTGCCCAGTCCACCCTTGCCCAGTCGGCGGGGGACGCGCTCGGCGATGCGCTGCGGGAAGCGGCTTCGGGCCTGCCGCGCCTGCACAGCGTGACGGTGGCGCGGGAGGGGCGGCTGCTGGCCGAGATGCGGCTGCGCGGCCCGGCGCCGGACGCGCCGCAGAACATCAAGTCCGCCTCCAAGACCCTGCTCGCCGCGCTGGTGGGCATCGCGATCGACCGCGGCGTGCTGCGCGGGGTGGACCAGCCCGTGCTGCCGCTGCTCGGCCCGCGCCCGCCGGGGCTGGACCCGCGGGCGGAGGCGATCACGATCGGGCACCTGCTGACCATGCGGGCGGGGCTGGAGCGGACCTCCGGCGCGAATTACGGCGGCTGGGCTGCCGCGCGGGATCCCGTGGCCTACGCCCTGACCCGGCCCTTCGTGGACGAGCCGGGGGGTGGGATGCAGTACTCCACCGGCTCCACCCACATCCTCGGCGCGGCGCTGGCGCGCGCCGCGCGCCGGCCGCTGCTGGAGCTGGCGCGGGACTGGCTGGGGGAGCCGCTGGGCATTTCCGTGCCGCCCTGGCCGCGCGACCCGCAGGGCCGGTACTACGGCGGCAACGACATGCGGCTGACACCGCGCGCCCTGCTGCGCTTCGGGGAGTGCTGCCGCCTGGGCGGCGCCTGGAACGGGGCGCAGGTGATCCCCGCCGCCTGGCTGGCGGAGAGCTGGGTGCCCCGCACGCGGTCGGCCTGGAGCGGGCAGTCCTACGGCTACGGCTGGTGGATCGCGGCGGCGCGCGGGGTGCCCGTGTACTTCGCCTGGGGCTATGGCGGGCAGATGCTCTACCTCGTGCCCGCCCTGGGGCTGAGCGCGGTGATGCTGTCGGACCCGGCCGCGCCGCGGGACCCGGAGCACATGGCGGGGCTGCACGGGCTGCTGACGGAGACGATCATGCCGGCGCTGGGCGCCGCGGGCTGATGCCCTTGGCCGGTCCGGGCGGCTTGCCCCAGGATCGCGTGCCCCGGCCGGAGTCCGCGCATGATCACGATCCACCACCTGAACAATTCCCGCTCCCAGCGGGTGCTCTGGCTGCTGGAGGAGCTGGAAGTCCCCTACGAGATCCGGCGCTATCAGCGGGACCCGCAGACCATGCTGGCGCCGCCGGAGCTGCGGGCGGTGCACCCGCTGGGCAAGTCCCCGGTCCTGACGGAGGGCGGGCTGACGCTGGCCGAGACGGGCGCGATCGTGGAGTACGTGCTGGAGCGCCACGGCAACGGGCGCCTGGTGCCGGCGAAGGACGGGCCGCACCACTGGACCTACCGCCACTGGATGCACCACGCGGAGGGCTCGGCCATGCCGCCGCTGGTGATGGCGCTGCTGTTCAACGCCATGGGCCGGCGCGCCCCGCCGGAGGCGCAGCCGGTGGCGGAGAAGCTGGCCCAGGGCATGAAGGGCGCGATGGTGGAGCCGAACCTGGAGCGGCTGAAGGATTACTGGAACGCCGCCCTGGCGGGGACGGGCTGGTTCGCCGGGCCGGAGATGACGGCCGCCGACATCATGATGAGCTTCCCGCTGGAGGCCGCCTCCTCTCGCTCCCCCTTCGGAGACCGGCCGCACCCGGCGGCCTTCCTGGCGCGCATCCATGAGCGCCCGGCCTATCGGCGCGCGGTGGAGAAGGGCGGGGAGTACGCCTACGCCCGGTGACGCGCCGGGACGCGTGACCGGCTGCCTGACCGGGCAGGCGCAAGTAACGCTTCCCGCCCGGCCATGCCGACCCCAAAATAGGGGAATGGCCTCCCCTGTTCCCGTCCCGCACGACACGCCGGACCCCGATTTCGCCGACCTCCTCGCCCGGCGCCCGCAGCTGAAAGCGCACGCGCTGGACGGGCTGGTGATGGACGACGTGCCACTGGCGGAGATCGCGCGGCAGGTCGGCACGCCGACCTGGGTCTATTCCGCCGCCACGCTCCGACGCCGCCACGGCACCCTGCGGGACGCGCTGGCCGATGCCGGGCTGACGGCCTCCATCCACTTCGCGGCGAAGGCGAATGACAGCCTGGCCGTGCTGCGCGTGCTCGGCGCCGAGGGCGCGGGCGCGGACGTGGTGAGCGAGGGCGAGCTTCTCGCCGCCCGCGCCGCCGGCATCCCGGCGGGGCGCATCGTCTTCTCCGGCGTCGGCAAGACGGAGCGGGAGATTGCCCTCGCCCTGCGCGAGGGCATCCTGCAAATCAACGCGGAGAGCGCGGAGGAGATCGAGCGCATCTCCGCCGTCGCCGACGCGATGGGCGCCACCGCCCCGGTCTGCCTTCGCGTCAACCCGGACGTGGACGCGCGCACCCACGCGAAGATCTCCACGGGGCTGGCGGAGAACAAGTTCGGCATCCCCTACACGGACGCCCCCGCCCTCTACGCCCGCATGGCCGGGATGCCCGGCATCCGGCCGGTGGGGCTGGCCGTCCATATCGGCAGCCAGATCACCGAGGGCATGGCGGGCTTCCGCGCCGCCTATGCGCGCGTGGCGGAGATGGCGCAGGCGCTGATGGGCCGCGGCCTGCCGGTGGAGCGGCTGGATTGCGGCGGTGGCCTCGGCATCTCCTACCGCGACGAGGCGCCCCCTGCCCCCGCAGCGCTGGCAGGGGCCATCAGGGCCACCCTCGGCCCGCTCGGCCTGCCCGTGATGCTGGAGCCTGGGCGCTGGATCGCGGCACCGGCGGGCGTGCTGCTCGCCTCCGTCGTGCTGCAGAAGCGCGGGGCGAACCGGCGCTTCGTGATCCTGGACGCGGCGATGAACGACCTGGTGCGCCCGGCCATGTACGAGGCCTGGCACGGCATCCTGCCCGTGGCGCCCGATGCGCTGCACGCCCCCGCCTCCCCCGCCGACGTGGTGGGGCCGGTCTGCGAGACGGGGGACACCTTCGCGCGCGGCCGCGCCCTGCCGGACCTGCCGCCGGGGGCGCTGGTGGCCTTCCTCGACGCCGGGGCCTACGGCGCCACCATGTCCTCCACCTACAACGCCCGCCCCCTGGCGGCGGAGGTGCTGGTGGACGGGCACCGCTGGGCGGTGACGCGGCCGCGTCAGCCGCTGGAGGCGCTGCTGGCGCACCAGGTGGTGCCGGACTGGCTAGGGCCGACCGCTTGAGCGGGCCCGGACCCCGCCGGACCGAACCAACGGGCCCCGATCGCAAAGCAGGGGCGGGCAGCCCCGTGCTGCGCCGCCTCGGCCGCCTCCGCGCCAGGGCGCGGGCCGCCCTTCTCTGGGAATCCCTCTGGCCCCGCGCCTGGCCGGCGCTGGGCGTGGTGGGGGTGTTCCTCGTCCTCGCCCTCTCGGGCCTCTTCCTTTTCCTCTCGCCGCTGGCGCACCTCACCCTTCTCGCGGTGCTGATCGCGGCCCTGGTGCTGGCGCTGATTCGCGGGGCGCGCGGCTTCACCCGCCCCGGGAACGACGCGGCCGACCGTCGGCTGGAGCGCAGCTCCGGCCTTTCCCACCGTCCGCTCGCGACGCTGCTGGACCGCCCGGCCGGGGGCGACGCCGCGGCCCAGGCCCTCTGGCGCGCCCATCAGGCGCGGGAGGCGGCGCGGATCAAGGCCCTGCGCGTGGGAACCCCCCGCCCGGGGCTGGCCGCGCGCGATCCCCGCGCCCTTCGCACGGGGCTGGCCGTCGCTCTCGTCGCCGCGGGCGTCATGGCGGGCGGCGAGGCGCCGGAGCGGCTCCGCCGCGCCCTCTGGCCCGAGGGCCCCGCCGCCGTGCCGCCCCTGGCCGCGAAGCTGGAAGCCTGGGTGACCCCGCCCGCCTATACCGGTGCCCCGCCGGTCTTCCTCGACCCTGCCGGTGGGGGCGTGACGGTGCCGGCAGGCAGCCGGATGCGCGCCGTGCTCTCCGGCGGCCCCGCCGTGGGCACGGCGCCGGAGCTGCTGCGCGACGACGCGCCGCTGGCCGCCTTCCAGCCCCTCGGCTCCGGCAGCCACAGCGCGGAGGCGGTGCTGGATGCGGGCGGCCGCCTCCTCATCCGCCAGGGCGGGGCGGAGGTGGCGGGCTGGACGGTTACCGTACAGGCGGACGCCCCGCCGCGGATCGCCTTCGCCGAGCCCCCGGCCGGGGCGGCGCGCGGCCTCGCTACGCGCATTCCCTGGCGCGCCGAGGATGACTGGGGCGTGGCCTCCGCCCTCGCGGAGATCCGGTTGGCGGCCCGGCCCGAGGCGCCGGCCCTCTCCATCGACCTTCCCGTTCCGGCCGGCGCGCCGAAGGCGCCGCGCGGGGTGGCGCAGCCCGACCTCTCCGCCCATCCCTGGGCCGGGCTGCCCGTGCGGATGCGCCTGCTGGCGCGGGACGGCGCCGCGCAGGAGGGGCGGTCCGAGGAGGTGGCGCTCACCCTGCCGGAGCGGGGCTTCAACCACCCCGTGGCGCGCGGGCTGGTGCTGCTGCGGAAGGGCCTCTCACTCGATCCCGGCGCGCGCGGGCGGGCGATGGAGGGGCTGGACCGGCTCTCCGAGCAGCCCCAGGCCTTCGAGAACGACACGGCCACTGCCCTGGCCCTGCGCTCCGCCCGCGGGCGGCTGGAGGACCAGCGCCCCGAGGCGGTGGGCGAGGCGCAGCAGACCATGTGGGACACGGCGCTGGCCCTGGAGGAGGGCCGCGCCGACCGCACGGCCCGCGCCCTGGCCGAGACGCGCGAGCGCCTGCGCGAGGCCCTGCGCGAGCGGGAGCGGCAGGAGCGCGAGCGCGCCGAGGCCCAGCGGGAGAACCAGCGGGAGAGCCAGCGGCAGGAGGAGGCCCGGCGCGAGGCCGAGCGGCAGGAGACCCAGCGGCAGCAGGACGCCGCCCGCGACGAGAACCGCCAGCAGCCCCCGGGCGAGAACCGGGACAACGCGGCCCGCCAGCAGGAGAGGCAGCAGGCGCAACGCGAGGCCGAGCGCCGCGAGACCGAGCGCGATGCGCAGCGAGAGGAGACGGACCGCCGCATCCAGGAGCTGCGCGAGGCCGTGCGCCGCCACCTCGACGCCCTGGCCGAGCGACTGCAGCGCGAGAACGGCGAGGACCCCGCCGCCCCCCGCCCCCGCGCCCGCCAGCAGGAGCAGCGCGAGGCCGAGCGCCGCACCGACCGCATGCGCGAGCAGAACCGCCAGGACCGCCCCGAGGACGCCGAGCGCGAGTTGGCCGAGCTGGAGCGGATGCTGGAGGATCTGGAGAACGGCCGCATGGCCGAGAACCAGCGGGAGGAGCGCCGCCAGCGCCGCGAGCGCGGCCAGCAGCAGATGGGCGTGATCCAGGACATGGTGCGCCGCGAATCACGCCTGCTGGACGGCGCCCACCAGCGATCCGAATCCGACGCCACCCGGCGGGAGCAGGCGCGCCGCCCCAACTATCCCTGGAACCGCAACCCGCCGCCGCCCGAGCCCCCCTCCGCCGCACCGCCCCCCGCCGCCGACGCCCGCACCCAGCGCGCCCTGCGCCGTGCCCTGGGCGAGCTGATGCAGCAGCAGGGCGACCTGACCGGCGAGGTGCCCGCCCCGCTCGGCCGCGCCGACCAGGCCATGCGCGAGAGCGCCGAGGCCCTGGCCGGCGGCACCGATCCCCGCCCCCACCAGGAGCGCGCCATCCGCGAGCTCTCCGAGGGCGGCCGCCAAATGGCCCAGCGCATGCAGCGCCAGTTCGGCCGCCCCGACCAGGGCGAGCCCGGCGAGGGCCAGGAAGGCGAGGGCGAGGGCCAGGGCGACGCCATGGCCGAGGGCGGGGAGCAGGGTGGCCAGGGCCAGGACCAGATGGCCCAGAACGGCGAGGGCCGCGATCCCCTGGGCCGCCGCCTGCGCGAGGGCACGGGCACGGCCGAGGAGGGCGGCGACACCCGCGTGCCCGACGAGGCGGAAATCCTGCGCACCCGCCGCCTTCAGGAAGAGCTGCGCCGCCGGCTGGCGGAGCGGGAACGGCCGACGACCGAGCTGGACTACCTCGACCGCTTGCTGCGGCTGTTCTGATCGGTCCGGAACCAGGGGGCGCCGCCCCCTGGAACCCCCGCCAAGGGCCTGAGGCCCTTGGATTCCCATCGGGCTGCCGCCATGCCGTTCTACGATGGTGTCTCTGCGTATGGGGCCGATCCTGCCCTTGCAGTCGCCTCGGGTCATGGACCCGAGGCGCACCGTCAGCAGGGTTCTTCCCCAAAGCCGAGAAGAAGATGATGGTGAGGGGTCCGGGGAGAGGAAGAATTCCTTCTTCCTCTCCCTGGCCACGGACCGTCAGCTCAATCCCCGAATCCCTGTTCCCGCAGCAAGGCCGACGCGATCGCCCGCGCTTCGGCGAAGCCCTCCGCGCTCTGGCGGCTGATCGGGCCGCTGACGACGAGGGCGCCGAGGAAGGTGCCGTCGTTCTCCCGGACGGGGATGGCGATGGAGGCGAGGCCGGGGTCGCGCTCCCCGGCGGTGGAGAGCCAGCCCTGGTGTTGCAGTTCCCCGGCCAGGGGCGTGGCGCCTCCGGTCCCGGCGAGCAGCACGTGGGCGGCGGCGCCGCCGGCGGAGAGGGGCAGGCGCTCGCCGGTTTCGACCTGGTGGCGGAGCGAGCGGGGGGCGTTGACGCGGCAGAGGCAGAGGCGGTCGTCGCCGTCGCGCTCGTAGAAGGCGGCGCTCTCGCCGGTGCGCTCCATCACGGCCTGGAGGACGGGCATGAGGCGGGCGGTGATGTCGCGGGTGGCGGCGTAGAGCGCGGCCAGGCGCAGGGGGGCGGGGCCAGGGGCGTAGCGGCCGTCGGGTTCGCGCCGGAGATAGCCGTGGGCGATGTAGGTCCCGAGGATGCGGAGGAGCGTGGCCTTGTCCAGGCCGGTCAGGGCGGCGAGCTCGCGCAGGTGCAGGCGCGGCCGGTCGTTGGTGAGGCAGGCGAGGACGAGGAGGGCGCGGTCCAGCACGCCGGAAGGGGGCTTGGTGGCCGGTGCCGGGTTGGCCATGATGGCGGGGTTGTCCCTTTCGGTCTCCGCTTGACGTCGCGGAAGCGGTCCCGGAGAGTTCATTCAATAAAACGCATTTCATTCAATGAAGCAAGGCGGAGGGCTGCGCCCGTCGCCGGGAGAGGTAGCCCGATGAGCGAAGCGCCCGAGAGGACCGATCTGCGGAACCACAGCGCCCATTGGGGGGTGTTCCGCGCGGGCTGGGCGGATGGGCGGCTGGTGGTGCAGCCCCATCCTGGCGATCCCGACCCCTCCCCCATCCTCGGCAACTTCGCCGATGCGCTGCACCACCGGGCCCGGGTGGCGCGGCCGATGGTGCGGCGGGGCTGGCTGGAGAACGGGCCGGGGCCGGACCGCCGCCGCGGGCGCGATGAGTTCGTGGAGATGGGCTGGGACGAGGTGCTGGACCTGCTGGCCGGCGAGCTGCGCCGGGTGAAGGAGGCGCACGGGCCGGAGGCGGTGTTCGGCGGCTCCTACGGCTGGTCCTCGGCGGGGCGGTTCCATCACGCGCAGAGCCAGGTGCACCGGTTCCTGAACACGTCAATCGGCGGCTACGTGCGCTCGGTGAACTCCTACAGCGCGGGGGCCTCGGCGGTGATCCTGCCGCACTTCATCGGGCCCTTCGACGCGGTGGCGCGGCGGGGCGTGACCTGGACGCAGGTGGTGGCGCACACGGACACGGTGCTGGCCTTCGGCGGCATGGCGCTGAAGAACTCGGCGGTGGCGAGCGGCGGCGTGAGCAGGCACATCGAGCGGGATTCGATGCGGCGGGCGCGGGAACGTGGCGCGCGGTTCATCAACATCTCCCCGCTGCGGAGCGACCTGCCGGAGGAGGCTGGGGCGGAGTGGCTGCCGGTGGTGCCGGGCACCGACACGGCGATGATGCTGGGCATGGCGCACACGCTGGTGGCGGAGGGGCTGCACGACACGGCCTTCCTCGACCGCTTCTGCGTGGGCTTCCCGCAGTTCGAGCGCTACCTGATGGGCACGGAGGACGGGCAACCGAAGAGCGCGGATTGGGCGGCGCCGATCTGCGGCGTTCCCGCCGACACGATCGTGGAGCTGGCACGGCGCGCGGCGCAGGGGCGCACGCTGATTGCCATGGCGCACGCGCTGCAGCGGGCGGAGCACGGCGAGCAGCCCGTGTGGATGGGCGCGGTGCTGGCGGCGATGCTCGGGCAGATCGGGCTGCCGGGCGGGGGCTACGCCTACGCGCTCGGGGCGCTGGCGCATTATGGGCGGCAGCAGAACGCGGTGCCGATCCCGACCCTGCCGCAGGGCACCAACGGGGTGAAGAACTTCATCCCCGTGGCGCGGATCAGTGACATGCTGCTGAACCCCGGCGCGGCCTTCGACTACAACGGCAAGCGGATGCACTACGCCGACATCAAGCTCGTCTACTGGGCCGGCGGGAATCCCTTCCATCACCATCAGGACCTGAACCGGCTGCGCGAGGCCTTCGCGCGGGTAGAAACGCTGGTGGTGCACGAGACGGCCTGGACGGCCACCGCCCGCCACGCGGACATCGTGCTGCCCTGCACGATGACGCTGGAGCGCGAGGACATCGGCGCGGCCGCGACGGACCCGCTGATGGTGGCGATGCACCGTCTGGCCGAGCCCTTCGGCGAGGCGCGGGACGACTACGCGATCTTCGCCGGGCTGGCGCGGCGCCGGGGCGCCGAGGAGGCCTTCACGGAGGGGCGGGACGCGGCGGGCTGGCTGCGGCACCTGTACCTGCGGACGCAGGCAGCGCTGGAAGCCAAGGGGCTGCCCGCGCCGGATTTCGACACATTCTTCCGCGAGGGCGAGCTGACCCTGCCGCAGGAGGAGGATGATGGCGGCATCGTCGGGCGCTTCCGGCGCGATCCGGACGGCGCGCCTCTGCCGACGCCGAGCGGGAAGCTGGAGATCTTCTCCGAGACCGTCGCGGGCTTCGGCTACGACGACTGCCCCGGCCACCCCGCCTGGCTGCCGCCGGTGGAGGTGCCGGATGCGCGGCACGGGCTGCGGCTGGTGGCGAACCAGCCCTACACGAAGCTGCACAGCCAGCTCGACTTCGGCGGCTACAGTGCGGGGGAGAAGCGGCGCGGGCGCGAGGTGGCGCGGATGAACCCGGCGGACGCGGCCGCGCACGGCATCGCGGAGGGCGACATCGTGCGCCTGTTCAACGACCGCGGCGCCTGCCTGGCGAGCGCGGCGCTGACGGAGAGCGTGATGCCCGGCGTGGTGCAGCTGCCCACCGGCGCCTGGTACGACCCGGTGGATGCCGCCGAGGAGCGGCCGCTCTGCGTCCACGGCAACCCGAACGTGCTGACGCGGGACGTGGGCACCTCCCGCCTCGCCCAGGGCTGCACGGGGCAGCTGACGGTGGTGGAGGTGGAGCGCTTCGAGGGCAACCTGCCGCCGGTCCAGGCCTTCGAGCCGCCCGTTCCCGCCCCTGGGTCGGCGGCGCGCGCGTGAGCCTCTACCGCGGCATGGACGCCGCGGCGCTGGACGTGGAGTACAACGCCCGCGCCACGACGCCGGACATGCCGGCGATCGTGGCGGGCTACCGCACGCGCACGGAAGCGGCGAAGGCGGCGCTGAGCTGGTCCACCCACGCCTACGGCCCGACGGAGCCGGAGCGGCTGGACGTGTACCCGGCCGGGCCGGGTGCCCCCGTGCTCGTCTTCATCCATGGCGGTTACTGGCGGGCGCTGGATTCGGCGGATGGCGGCTCCATGGCGCCCGCCTTCGTGGCGGCGGGGGCCTGCGTGGTGTCGGTGAACTACACCCTCGCCCCGGCGGCCTCCCTGGACCGGATCGTGGACGAGTGCCGGCGCGCCCTGGCCTGGGTACACGCCAACATCGCGCGCTTCGGCGGCGATCCCGCGCGGGTCCACCTCTCCGGCAGCAGCGCGGGCGGGCACTTGGCGGGGATGCTGCTCGTCCGGGGATGGCAGGCGGGCTATGGCCTGCCGGAGCGCGCGGTGGCGGGCGCCACGCTGCTCTCCGGCCTCTTCGACCTGACGCCCCTGCCCCATACCCACATCAACGCCTGGATGAGCCTGGACGCGGCCTCCGCCGCGCGGAACAGCCCGGCTCTGCTGCCCCTGCCCTCCGGCCTGCCCGTGCTTCTGGCCTATGGCGACACGGAGACGGCGGAGTTCAAGCGGCAGACGACCGATTTCGCGGCGGCGCTGCGGGGTGCGGGCTGCGACGCCGCGCTGGTGCCGGCACGGCCGGGATCGAACCACTTCGACATCGTCTTCGACCTCGGCGAGCGGGGTAACCCGCTCTTCGAGGCGACACGGCGGGCGATGGGGCTCTGAGCCCTCCCCGGGAGAGAGAAGACCCTCTTCCGACCCCGCCGCCGTGTTGATGTCATCGTTCCGACATTGCACGCCGCCACGTTCCCCTTATCAAGGCGCCGCCAATCAACGGAGGCAGCCATGCCGGTGCAGGCCGAGGACGGGGAGTCGTCCTGGCTCAAGCTCGAGCTTGAGGACGACTTCGACGAGGAGCTGGAACAGGAGGTGGACGACGCCCGCCTGCCGCCCGAGCTGCGGGAGTTGCACCAGCACCGGAAGAAGGCCTCGATCGACCGCGGCCTCTACTTCCGCGAGCTGCTGCGCCTGCAGTCCGAGCTGGTGAAGCTGCAGGA